>NZ_JACBZJ010000001.1:2433036-3041295 GCF_013409305.1 Cellulomonas soli
GCTTGCCGGTAGCCTGGGTGCGTCCATGTTCTCCGAGGATCCCAGAGGTTGCGGTGCCCACCGGCAAGGTCAAGTGGTTCGACACCGAGCGCGGCTTCGGCTTCATCGCCAGCGACGACGGCGGTGAGGTGTTCCTGCACGCCTCCGCCCTGCCTGCGGGGGTGACCGCGCCCAAGCCCGGCGCGAAGGTCGACTTCGGCGTGGCGGACGGACGTCGGGGCCCTCAGGCCCTGTCGGTCACGCTGCTGGACCCGGTGCCCACGGTCGCGAAGGTGCAGCGCAAGCCCGTCGACGACATGGCGATCATCGTCGAGGACCTCATCAAGGTGCTCGACAAGGTCGGCAACGACCTGCGCCGCGGCCGCTACCCGGAGAAGGCCCGCGCCACCCAGTACGCCACGCTGCTGCGCGCCGTCGCCGACGACATCGAGGCCTGAGATGGCCGCCGCGACGAAGGACGCCGTGCTCGGCTCGGCCGTGGAGCTCGCCCGCGAGGTCGCCCTCGGCCTCGCCGAGCAGCCCACGGACGTCGGCGAGCACCTCGGGCTGGTCGTCGAGGGGGAGCGGCTCGTCTCGCACCGGTTCGCGTGCACCGCACGCGGGTACCGGGGCTGGGAGTGGACCGTCACCGTGGCCCGGGTGCCACGCGCCCGCACCGCGACGGTCTGCGAGGCCGAGCTGCTGCCCGGTCCGGACGCCGTGCTGGCCCCGACATGGGTCCCGTGGGCCGACCGCCTGCGCCCGGGGGACATCGGTCCGGGCGACACGCTGCCGTTCCGGGCCGACGACCCGCGCCTGGAGCCGGGGTGGACGCCGTCCGGCGACCCCGAGCTCGACGCGGTTGCCATCGACGAGCTCGCCCTCGCCCGTGCCCGGGTGCTGTCGCCGGAGGGTCGTGACGAGGCCGCCGAGCGCTGGTACCGCGGCTCGCGCGGGCCGACGTCCGCCGGGTCGCTCGCAGCGAGCGCCGCGTGCGGCTCGTGCGGGTTCCTCGTCGCCCTGCGCGGCTCGCTCGGCACGGTCTTCGGCGTGTGCGCGAACGAGTGGTCGCCGGACGACGGCAAGGTCGTCAGCGTCGACCACGGGTGCGGTGCGCACTCCGAGACCGAGGTCGAGGCCGTGCCGAGCGACTGGCCGGCACCGGACCCGCTGATCGACGAGCTGCTGCTCGAGGTCGTGCCGAACGAGCCCTCCGCCGGGGCACCGGCTGCCGAGGCGGTCGCTGAGCCCGGCGTCGAGGGTGCCGACGAGGCGCCTGCGATCGAGACCGAGGAGGCGATCGCCGAGGCCCTCGTGGCCGACGAGCCGGTGGCCGACGCGCCGGTGGCCGACGAGCCGATGGCCGACGAGCCGATGGCCGACGAAGCGGTTGCTGACGCGGCCGTCACGGCGGACGACGAGCCCGACCCCGGGCCGTGACCCCCGACGCCTTCGGCACCGCGGACCTGCGCGCCGCCGTCCTGGAGGCGTGGCGCGTCTCACCGGCGCGCCTGCGGGAGGACGCGAACCTCGAGGAGGACCACGCCCGCGGCTACTACCGGGACCGTGTGCTCGTCGAGCTCGCGCAGAACGCCTCGGACGCCGCGGTGCGCGCAGGGGTGCCGGGACGGCTGCTGCTCAGGCTGACGCACGCGACCGACGACGAGCTGCTCGACGGTGCGGCGCCGACCGACGGTGCCGCACCCGGCGCGCCCGTGCTCGTCGCCGCGAACACCGGGACGCCGCTCGACGCCGCAGGCGTGGCGTCGTTGGCCTCGCTGCGGGCGTCGGCCAAGCGTCCTGGGCCCGGTGGCGAGCCGCCGGTGGGCGGGCACGGCGACGGGACCGGCGCGGTCGTCGGCCGGTTCGGCGTCGGTTTCGCTGCGGTCCGGGCGGTCGCCGACGAGGTCGCGGTGCTCTCCACGACGGGGGGCGTGCGCTTCTCCCTCGCGGACTCCCGGGCACTGCTGGAACGCGCCGGGGCGGACGTCCCCGCGCTGGCCGAGGAGGTGCGCCGGCGCGACGGCTCGTTGCCGGCGCTGCGCCTGCCGCTGCCTGCCGACGGGCGGCCGCCGACCGGCTACGACACGGCTGTGGTCCTGCACCTGCGTGACGAGGTCGCGGCCGACGAGGTGCGCGCGCTGCTCGACGCGGTGGGCGACCCGCTGCTGCTGGCCCTGCCCGGGCTCGTGGAGATCGTGGTCGAGGACCTCACGTCGTCGACCCCCGTGCGACGGGTCGCCGACGTGGCCTCGCGCTGGCACGTCGGGAGCGGCGAGGGCGTGCTCGACGCGCACCTGCTGGCCGACCGGCCGGTCGAGGAGCGAGGCAGCCGCACCTGGCGGGTCACCTGGGCGGTGCCGCGCGCGGGGGTGCAGGTGGGGTGGGACCCCGTGGTGCACGCGCCGACGCCGACGGACGAGGGCTGCACGGTGCCCGCGCTGCTGGTCGCCACGCTGCCGCTCGACCCGTCCCGCAGGCACGTGGCCGCCGGTCCGGCCACGCAGGCCGTGCTCGAGCACGCCGCGCAGGTGCTGGCCCGGCTCGCGCACGACCTGGCGCTGGCCGGCGGCGACCCGCTCGCGCTCGTACCGACGGGCCTGGCCGCGGGCACGCTGGACGCGGACCTGCGGACCCGGGTCGTCGACCGGCTGGCCCGGACACCGATGCTGCGGTCCCACGACGGTGACGCAGCGGCGGGCCTCGAGGCCCGCGCCGGCGCGCTGGTGGCGCCCGACCGGGCCGTCGCGGTGGCGGGCGCCGTCGGTCGGGACCCTGTGGCGGTCGGTGCCCTCGCGCACGCCCTCGCGGACCTGGTGCTCGTGCCGGCGGGCCGCGAGGCGCAGGCGCGGGTGCTCGGCGTCGAGGTGCGTCCGGTCGCCGACGTGGTCGACCAGCTCCCTGCCGACCCGTCGGTGCCCTGGTCGACGCTGTACGCGGCGCTGGCGGCGTCGGACTCCGAGCCGCAGGTGCGCGAGGCCCTTGCTGGCCTGCCGGTCCCGCTCGTCGACGGGCGGGTCGTGCGCGGCGTGCGGGGCACGGTGCTGCTCGACGCCGACGTGGTCGAGCGGGTGGGGGTCGCGGCGCTCGAGGTGCTCGGTCGGTGGGGACTGCGCGTGGTCGACCCGGCGGTCGCGCACCCGTTGCTGGCCCGGCTCGGCGCGTTCGAACCCGGGCCCGGCGGCCTGCTCGCGCACGATGCGGTGCGTGCGGCGGTGCTCGCGCAGGCGGACGACGACGACCTCGAGCTGGCCGAGGAGGTCACGGGCGCGGTCCTCGCGGTCGTCCGCGCCGCCCTGGGTGCGGGGGCCGACCGGTCGGACGGCGACGGACGTGACGGCGGGGGAGAGCTCGGCGGACCTCTGGACGACCCGGGTCCGGTGGCTGCGCGGGTGCTCGCCCCGGGTGTCTCCGCATGGCTCGGCCTGCTCACCCTGCCTGCCGCGGACGGTGAGCCGACCCCCGCGCACGGCCTCGTCCTGCCCGGCTCCCCGGCGGCCCGGCTGCTCGACGACCGTGTGCTCGCACCGATCGCGCTCGACGCCGTGGACCGGTGGGGGGCTCGGGTGCTGGTGACCGTCGGTGTGCGCCAGGACCTGGTCCTGGTGGACCTGGCCGACCAGGTGGCCGACGGTGACGCCGTCGACCCGGATGCGACCGACGCCGCCGCGCTCGCCGCGCAACAGCTCGACGGCTGGCCCGACTACCTCGACGAGCTCGGTGCCCGGCTGGGGCCGGGGGAGTACGTGGGCGACCTCGTCGCGGTGGCGGATCTCGACGCGGTCGACGAGGACGCCTGGGCCGAGGTGCTGCGCAGGCTCGCCCGCACGCCGGTGCTGCGCGAGGCGCTGCTCACGCCGGTCCGGGGCGAGCGGGGAGGGGTCGCGCCGTCCTACACGTTGTGGTGGCTGCGGGAGCGTTCGGGTGTCGTGCCCGCAGGGACGTTCGCGACGGACGAGGCCGAGCCGGTCCTCGCTGCGACGCTGCCCGCCGTCCCGGAGCTGCTCGCCGGCCTCGACGGTCAGGTGCAGCGGGCGCTCGGCGGGGCCGGTGCCCTGGCCGAGCTCGACGGCCCGGCCTGGTCGGCGCTGATCGCCGGTCTCGGCCCGGTCGGAACGGCCGTCGACCTGCGCACCGCCACCGCGTTGTGGCGCGGCCTGGCCGCGCTGGCCGGGTCGCCCGGGGACCCGGACCTGGACGACGCGTCGGGGCCGCCGGCCACGGTGCCTGCCCTGGTCGGGCCGGCACGGGTGGCCGTGGTCCGTGCCGAGGACGCCGCGGTGGCCGACGCACCGTGCTGGTGGCAGCGCACGGACGTGGCGGCGATGGTGCCGGCTGCCGGGCGCCGGCAGGCGGAACGGCTGGCGTCGCTGCTCGACGTGCCGCTCGCCTCCGACCTGGCCGACGGCCTCCTCGCAGGCCTGGTCCACGGGGACGCGGGAGAGGCTGCTGCACGGGTCGACGTCCCGTCGCAGGTCCGGCCGCTCGTGCCGGGTGCGCCGACGGTGTGGTTCGAGCACGAGGACCTGACGGTCGACGGGGCACCCGTGGACTGGTGGGTGCGGGGTGCGGGTGCGCAGACCGAGGTGCACGCGATGACCGTCGCCGGGCTCGCCTCGGGTCTGGCGTGGGCGGCGGGGCGGTGGTCGGCCCGGCACGCGGTCGAGCGGGTGCTCGGCGACCCGGACCGGGCGGGCGAGGTGCTGCTCGACGCCGTGCTCGACACGGCGCTCGACACGGCGCTCGACGCCGTGCTCGACGCGGTGCTCGACCCTGCGGGGCCCACGGAGGACGACGGCGGGCGGTGACCGCGCGCGGGTTCGCGGACCGGGGTCGTCAGGTCGCGAGCCTCAGGCGTCGGGGTGGCGCCGTGTCCAGGCGAGCGCGAGCACGCCGAGGGCGAGCCCGGTGCCGCAGACCGCCACGGCCGACCACTCGGCCCGACCGGTGAGGGTGAGCACACCGGTCACGACGAGCCCGAGCGCCCACAGGGCCATGCCCACGACCACGACGTGCCGCAGGTCGACGCTGACGGGTGCCGGTGTCTGGCTGCTCGGGCGCAGCAGGTCCTCGCGCAGGGTGCCCACGGGCCGAGCCTACTGCGCGCCCGCGGGGCGGACGGGTCCGGTCCGCGGGCGCCGGGCCGTCAGCCGCGCGAGCTGATCGCCAGCGCGGAGGCCGTCGCGAGCGCCTCGGGCACGGCGGCCAGGTACGTGTGCGCGACGTCGAACGGCTCGAAGCCGGTCGCGAGGACGGCCTCCACGTCGTTCTCCTCGTGCGCGAGCACGGCCGACAGCGCAGGTCCGTAGGGGCCGGTGCCGGTGCGGAGGGCCTGGGCGATGTCGTCGGAGACCCCGGTGCGGCTGACCAGGTCGTCCGCCGAGTAGTGCTGCTGGGCGGCGACGGCCGACAGCAGGCCGACGGTGTACCCGGCGTCGGAGCCGGCGAGCGCCCGCACGGTCTGCGCGCGGGTGAGCACGGCCCACAGTGCGCCGACGGTCGTCGGGCGGGCGTCGATGAGCGAGGCCATCGCGAGCGCGGCGAGCTGCTGCGGGCCGACGAGCACGACGGCCTGGTGCACCGAGTCGACGCGGCGGCGCATGCCGTACGTGCTCGAGTTGACCAGGTGCAGCACGCGGATCGCCAGCTCGGGGTCCGAGCCGACCATGCGGACGACAGCGGCCTGGTCGATGGCGTCGGCGGAGAGCAGCTGCATGAGCTCGAGGCACTGCAGCTCGCCGGCGTTGAAGCTGCGGCCGGTGGTCTCGTGGTTGCGCTCGAACATGGGCCCCTGGAGCAGGTCCATGCCGATCTCGCGGGCGAGGCGGATGCGCTCGCGGGTGTCGGCGCGCTCGCCGATGACCCCGACGCCGACGTTGTGGGCACGCTCGACGAGGGTCGCGATGCGATCCGCACCGCGGGCCGTGTCGATCTTCACGTGGTCCACGTAGGGCAGCAGGGCGTCCTGCGACGCGGTGCCGCTGTAGTCGCCCAGCACCAGGTGCTGGCCGGCGCCGCGCAGCGTCGAGGCCCGCACGACGGCGTCGTCGCGCACCGCGAGGGTGAGCGGGATCTCCAGCAGCAGTCCGCTGCCTGTGCGGGTGAGCGGGATCGCGCCCGTGAAGATGCCGGCGGTGGCGCGCAGCACGAGCGGACGGTCGCCGGCGAGCGTCTCCAGGTCGAGCTGACCGAGCTCGGCGTCGACGAGGTTCTCGACGCGGTCGTCGGGCTCGGGCACACCGGAGGAGTCGAGGACCTGGGCGCGCACGGCGTACCCGAAGACGCTGCGGTCGGGGTGGACGATCGGCTGGCGCTGGATCGTGACGGACCCCACCTGACGTCCATAGCTGAAGTCGTGCAGCACGCTCATCGTCCCTCCATGCGGATCATCAGGCGTCCCCTGACCCATCGGTCGGACGGCGTCGGCTCTGAGGAACTCGCGCCAGAGCAGGCGGGTGGTCATGTCGGTCGGACGCGACGTGCGGCGTCAGCCGAGCGGTGCGCGCAGCGGCCAGTCGCCCTCGAGGACGACCTGCACGGCGCGGCCGGTGGCCCTGTCCACGACGAGCGGGGCGAGCAGGTTGGCGGTCGGCTGGGCGTGCGCGGGCCCCGCGGGGTGCACGACGACGAGCAGCGTGTGGCCCTCGTCGGCCGGGTCGGTCCCGTCCTGGCGCAGGCGGGCGGCCGTGGCGGCCACGTCCGGGGTGTAGCCGGAGAAGAACGCGTCGGGCGCGACGACGAACAGCCGCAGCGGGACACCGACGTCGTCGGTGCTGCGCAGCGCGAACAGCGCGCCCTGGTCGTCGAGGGGGTCGAGGAGCAGCTCGTCGTGCGCCGGCAGGCCGGGCAGCGGGTCGAGGAGCCGGAGGGTGGCGGGCACGGCCGAGGGGCCGTGGGCGGTCCGGACGAGGACGGTGGTCGAGGTGCGCACGGTCGGCGCCTCCTTCATCAGGGTGGCGCTCATCGCAGGTAGTCCAGGAGCGTGGGCTGCAGCACCTTCGAGGTGGCGCCGAGGGCGCCCTTGTACGCGACCTCCTGCGCCTGCAGGTCCAGGATGACCGCTGCGAGGTCGATGTCCTCGATGGACGACAGCTGCGTGGTGAGCGCGAGCTGGCGGTCCGCGAGCGTGGACTGGGCGGTCAGCACCTGGTTGTGCCGGGCACCGACCGAGGCGACCTGGGTGAGCATCGCGTCCATGTGCGTGTCGATGTCGTCGAGCGAGGCGGTGGGGTCGCCGCCGGCCCGCAGCTGCGTGGCGATGTCGTCCAGGAGGGCGAACACCGAGGTGGTGCCCTCGCCGAAGACCGCCGCGCCGTCGGCGTCGACCCGCACGTCGACGGCGTCGCCGACCTTGCGCTCGACGGGCGGGGTGACCCCGGCCACGGTCCCGGTGAAGGCGTAGGTGGTGGAGTCGAAGGCGACGCCGGCGTTCGACGTGCCGGCGAAGACGGTCCGGCCGAGGTACGTCGTGTTGGACTGGCTGAGCAGCTGGGCCTTGACGCCGTCGATCTCGGCGGCGAGCGCCTCGCGGGACTGCGCGCCGAGGGCCGCGTCGCCGCCCTGGACGGTGAGGTCGCGGGCGCGGCGCAGGGCCGACAGCGACGAGGTCAGCGCGGTGTCGACCGTGGTGAGCCAGGCCTCCGCGTCGGTGGCGTTGCGCGAGTACTGGTTGGAGGTGCGCTGGTCGGCCCGCAGCCGGAGCATGTCGGAGGCGGCGGCCGGGTCGTCGGACGGCGCGTTGACGTTCTTGCCGCTCGACATCTTGGTCTGCAGGTCGGCCATGGTCCGCAGGTTCGACTGCAGGTTGCCGAGGGTGGATCTCTGCACCGTCAGGTGCGTCACGCGGGGAATCACAGCATTACCTCCCGACCACGCCGGTCCGGTTGATGAGGGTGTCGAGCATCTCGTCGATCGCGGTCATCACGCGGGCGGCTCCTTCGTACGCGCGCTGGTAGGCCAGCATGTTGACGGTCTCCTCGTCGGTGTCGACCGAGGCCTGCGACAGCTGTTGGGTCGAGGCGTTCGTCCGCGCGGCCTCGGCGACCGTGTACCGCGCGGTGGCGCTGGCGGCCCGGCTGCCGAGCTCGACGACGGAGGCGCTCCACACGGCGTCGGGCCCGGAGGTCGACGAGCCGAGCGCGCCGATCGCCTTGCCGATCGAGCCGTCGAGCGCCCCGCCGGTCGGGGTGGCCACCGCGATGTCGGCCTTGTCGGTCACGGCGAGCGTGAGGCCGAGCGCGGCGGGCTGGCCCGCGGCGAACGTGAAGAAGGCGGTGCCCGCGGCGCCGGCGATGGTCTGCCCGGTGGTGTGCAGGGCGTTGACCTGGTTCGCGATGGTCGTGGCGAGCGTGTCGTACCGGGCTGCGGCTTCGGTGAGGATGCCGCCGGTGCCGGTCGCGTCGGGCGGTGCCAGCACGGACAGCTGCCCGGCGACGGTGCCGCCGCTCAGGCCGACGGGCACGGTGGGCCGGTCGGCCCACACGACGGAGACCGAGGTCCCGGCGTTCGCCTGGAGGAACGTCGTCGCGCCCGAGACCTGCAGGGTGTGCACGGTCGTGCCGGAGACGAGGGAGTTGCCGCCCAGGAGGACGTCGATCTGGCCGTTGTCGCGGGTGCTTGCCACGCCGCCGACCATCTCGGACAGCTGGGTGACGAGGAGGTCCCGCTGGTCCATCAGCTCGTTGGCGTTGCCGCCCGCGTTCTGGATGTTGAGGATCTCCTTGTTGAGGTCGGCGACGTTGGCGGCGACGGTGTTGGCCTGCGCGACCGTCTCGACGGTGCTCGTGCGTCCCTGCTCCCACTGGGTCTGGGCGGAGGTGTACAGCGAGGCGAGGCGGTCGACGACCGCGGTCGAGCTCTCCAGCACGACCGAGCGCGCCGAGTCCTTGTCCGGGGTGTTGGCGAGGTCCTGCCACGAGGACCACATGGTGCTGAGCTGCGTCGCGAGGCCGGTCTTGGCGGGTTCACCGACCGAGTTCTCGAGCGTGTCGTACGCGGAGGCGCGCGCGCTGAGGTAGCCGGAGGACGAGGTGGTGACGCGCACCTGCGCGTCGAGGAAGGTGTCGCCGAGCCGGGCCACGCCCGTGACGCGGGTGCCGTTGCCGACGCCGCTGGACGTGGAGAACATCGATGCGACGACCGCGGTCGGCTGCGACACCATGGTGGCGCGCTGGCGCGTGTAGCCGACGGTGTTGGCGTTGGCGACGTTCTGGCCGGAGACCTCGAGGGCCTGGCGCTGGGCGATCAGCGAGCTCAGCGCGGTGCCGAGTCCGGAGAAGGTGCTCACGGGGTAAGGCCTCCTAGATCGAGCGGTCGAGCAGCTGGGCGAGGGCTTCGCCGTCGTGGCGCTGGCCCGTGCCGTCGTAGGTGTGCACGGTCTCGTGCAGGGTCATGAGGGTTTCCTGGGTGGCGCGGTGCGACATGGCCAGGAGCTCGCGGTTGCCGTCGGCGAGCTGGGCGATCTCGCTCGTGAGGGTGGCGAACGCGTCGCGGTGGGCGCGCAGCAGCTCGTCCCACGGCGCGGGGGCGTGGTCGGCGAGGACGCCGAGGCTGCACCCGGGGTCGATGCCCAGCTGTTGGGCGACGGCCTCGGCCTCGACCGCGCGGCCGAGCTCGGCGTCGCGGATCTCGGCGAGCACCTGTTCCACCTCGCGTGTGGCGTGCGCGAGCCAGCGGGTGCGTCCGCTCGTGAGGAGCAGCTGCTCCTCCTCGAGCTTGAACAGCAGCAGCTCGAGGAGGTGGCGCTCCTGCCACAGCACCTCGGACAGCCGGTTCAGAGCCATCGTCGTCCCTTCTGACGCGTGCATACCTGTCGGGATGCCGACCGGTCGTCCCCTGCCCATCGGGCCGTGCGTCCGGTTGCTGACGAGTTCGGGCGGGGTAGTTCGTGCCGTGTCGTGGACGGGGTGTGCCGGGGGTGCTGTGCCGACCGGCTGCGCGACCAGGGGAGGGGCCGTGAGATGGACGTTCGTCCAGAACCGGGTGGAGGCACCCAGGGCGTTGAAGGATTCCGAATGTGATCTGCATCACACGCAACCGGCCCGGTCCCTGCGCCTATGGGCACTGCTGGGCGATTCGCCGTCCTGGAACGTCCGGATTGCCAATGGTGCAACTCTGCGACCCGGTAAAACCGCCCGTTCACGGGAACGCCCCTCGTGCTCAAGACTGCGGCCATGGGAACCGACCACCGATCTGTGAGCAACGTGAAGCAGAGCCAGGGCGACAGCGTCGACACCGACGCGCTCGTCCTCGCCAACCTCGCGCTCGTCGGCTACCACGTCAGCGAGCTCCTGCACCGTGTCCCCCCGACGGTGTCGCGCGACGAGCTGGCGTCCGCCGGCAGCCTCGCGCTGGTGCTGGCGGCCCGTGCGTACGACCCGTCGACCGGGGTGCCGTTCGCCCGGTACGCCGCGCTGCGCATCCGCGGCGCGCTCGTCGACGAGCTGCGCTCCATGGACTGGGCCTCCCGTGGTGCCCGCCACCGGGTCCGCGAGCTCGCCGCGACCTCCGAGCGGCTCACCGCCACCTTCGGGCGCACCCCCTCGCGTGAGGAGCTCGCCGAGGCGCTCGGCTCCGACGTCGAGACGGTCGACCGCGCCCGCCAGGACGCCGAGCGTCGCGTGCTGTCCATCGACGCCACCGAGCACCCCGTCGCCGACCTCGTGCGCGACGAGTCGCCGAACCCCGAGGAGGCGCTGCTCGTCGACGAGCGCCTGCGCTGGCTCGGCGCGGCCGTGCACACGCTGCCCGAGCGGCTGCGGTTCGTCGTCGAGGGCCTGTTCCTGCAGGACCGGCCCGTCGCCGAGCTCGCCGACGAGCTCGGTGTCACGCAGTCGCGGATCAGCCAGCTGCGCACCGAGGCGCTGACCCTCCTGCGCGACGGCATGAACGCCGGCCTCGACCCCGAGCTCGTGCCCGCCGCCTCGCGGCCCGACGGTGTCGCCGAGCGTCGCCGCCAGACCTACTTCGCCGCCGTGGCCGCTCGTGCCGCGCTCGCCCCCGCCGCCACGATGACCGCTCCCGCGGGCGTCCTGCCGACGCAGCGCACCGCCGGCTACGCGGCCGACCGCACGCTGGGACGGACCGCCGAGCTCACCGCCTGACCTCCGACCCCGCACCTGGGGCGCAGTCCGGCTCACAACCGGGCCCGCTCGGCCGATCAGGTGAACGGGGTGCGCACCGGACCGCCCCGGGAGAGGGAGTCCGTCGTGCGTCAGCAGGCTGTGACCGTGTCCGCGGTGCTCATCGTCAAGGACGAGGAGGCCGTGCTGGCCGCCTGCCTGGCGTCCGTCGCCTGGGCCGACGAGATCGTCGTCTACGACACCGGCTCCACCGACCGCACGCGTGAGATCGCCCGGCAGTTCACCGACATCGTCGTCGAGGGCTACTGGGACGAGGACTTCGCGGCCGCCCGCAACCGCGCGCTCACGCACGCCACGTCCGACTGGGTCCTGTCCATCGACGCCGACGAGGTGCTCGAGGGCGACCCCCGGGCCCTGCGGAACCGGCTCGAGCGCGGCACCGCGACGCTGTGCACCGTGCTCGTGCAGAGCGTGCCGGTGAACGGCTCGCTGCCGCTCGCGCTCGCACCCGCCGCGGACGCCCACGCGGTCGCCCGGGTGTTCCGGCGCGAGGAGTACCGGTGGCACGGGGCCCTGCACGAGCAGCCCGCACGACGCGACGGCGCCCCCGAGCGGACCGCGGCGCTCCCGGACGTCAGGCTGCACCACACCGGGTACCTGGTGGGCGTCGTCGAGGGCAAGGGCAAGGCCGAACGGAACCTGCGACTCGCGCTCCATGAGCTCGACGAGGCCCGCCGGCAGGGTCTGCCTGCCGTGGCGCAGGAGGAGCGGCGGATGCACGTGGCCCGCTCCACGGTGTTCACCGGTCGCCACCAGGACGCGCTCGACCTGGGCGCGGCGGTCGCCGACGGGACGTTCCTCAACCCTCGGCACGCGGTCATGCTCGCGCAGGCCATGCTGCTGCCCGCCGAGCTGGTCGGCGACGAGTCCGCGCTCGACCACTGGCTCGGCGTCTGGCAGACGCACGACGAGACCGAGTGGGCCGCGCGTGCCGCTCGCGCCCGTCACGCCGCCCGCCGAGGCGATGCCGAGGCCGCGCTCGACGCCCTGGCGCCGACACCGACGACCGCCGTCAACAGCCTCGGTGAGCGCTTCTCGCGCCTCGACTCGGTCACCGTGGAGGTCTGGGCGCTCGCCACGCTCGGCCGGGCACGCCAGGCCGCCCGGGTCGCCCGTGACGCCGCGGAGCGCGGTGTGGCGCCCGGAGCGCCCGGAGGGCTCGTCTCCGTCCTCGGTCGCGACCGGGTGCTCACGGTGATCGGTGCGCTCGACGACCGGCTGTGGCGCGAGTACGCCACGTGGTGCGTCATGGACGCCTCGCGCGACTCGCGCACGTTCCTCGAGTGCATGGCGCAGGCACGCCCCGGGGACGCGACCGTGCTCGGCTCGGTGGCGCTCCTCACGCCCGCCCTCACGCTCGAGGAGGCCGCGCAGTGGGCGGTCGCGTTCCGTGCCGCCGGGGCGGCCGAGGAGTGCCCGCTCGTGGCGACCTCGCTCGACGAACGCCAGGACCCGCGGCAGCGCGCGCTGGCCGGTGCGCTCGCCTTCAGCGCGTACCACGACACCAGGGCCCTCGTCGGGCTCGAGCAGGCGCTCGCGCTCGTGCCCGAGGAGCACGCCGCGGCGCTCCTGGCGGACCTCGAGGTCGTCGCCCCGGGCCTGGTCGGCTCCGGCTCGTCCGTCTGAGAAAGTCCTGCAGGAATTTCTCAACAGCCTCCCGGCGGCGCCGATGGAGGGGGTGTGCCCACGGAAGGGCTGCTCTGACCCGATTCAAGGAGGACGTTCATCATGGGTCTCTCGATCAACACCAACATCGCGGCGCTGAACTCGTACCGCAACCTGACCAACACGCAGAACGACCTGAGCAAGTCGCTCGAGAAGCTCTCCAGCGGCCTGCGCATCAACCGCGCTGCTGACGACGCTGCCGGCCTCGCGATCTCCGAGGACCTGCGTGCCCAGATCGGCGGCACCAAGCAGGCCGTCCGCAACGCGCAGGACGGCATCTCCGTCGTCCAGACCGCTGAAGGTGCACTCACCGAGACGCACTCGATCCTGCAGCGCATGCGCACCCTGTCGGTGCAGGCGTCCAACGACGGTGGTCTGTCCGACACCGCCAAGGGCAACATCAAGGACGAGATGGACCAGCTCAAGACCGAGCTGACCCGTATCTCCGAGACCACGCAGTTCAACGGCACCAAGCTGCTGGACGGCAAGTACTCGGGCGTGTTCCAGGTCGGCGCCAACAACTCGGCGCAGGACAAGATCACGGTCGACGTCAAGACGGCCAGCGGCCAGGGCCTCGGTGCCGTGGGCCTGGGCGTCGACGGTCTGGACGTCACGGCCGTCGCGAGCAACGCCACCGCGGCGACGCTCACGACCGCTGCGTCGGCCGGTGTCTCGGCAGTCCTCACGGTCGACAGCGCCGTGGACTACTCCGACGACGACGTGACCAAGTGGACGGCGCTCAACGGCACCGTGTCGGTCGGCTCCAAGTCCCTCGACCTGTCGTCGATCGACTACTCCGGCGTCACCACGTCGGCCGCCGCCGAGGCCAAGCTGCAGGCGGCCCTCGACTCCACGTTCGGCACGAACGCCCTCGTGGCGGACGGGACGACCGGCACCGCCGGCATCGTGATCACCGGCACCGACCCGGGTGCCACGGCCACCGCTGCGGAGTCCGCCGCCGTGGAGCCGAAGTTCACGCAGGCCTCCGGCGCGACCGAGGCGATCGACCTGATCGACTCGGCCATCACCGAGGTCTCCAAGGTCCGTTCGGGCCTGGGTGCCGTGCAGAACCGCTTCGACCACACCATCAACAACCTCAACGTCGCGGTGGAGAACCTGTCCGCGTCGGAGAGCCGGATCCGTGACACGGACATGGCCTCGGAGATGGTGTCCTTCACCCGCTCGCAGATCCTCTCGCAGGCCGGCACGGCGATGCTCGCGCAGGCCAAGTCGCTCCCGCAGAGCGTGCTGCAGCTGCTCCAGTGAGCCGCGGGTCACCCCACCGGGTGACCCTCGACCCCCGATGAGCTGACCGACCGGCGGTGGGTGGACGACCGTCCGCCCACCGCCGGTCTGCTGTACCCGCACCACACGCATCACCCCGCTGGATCACACACAGCACCACCGCCCGCGCCGCCGGCGCACGACGAAGGACGAGGCATGGCGACCCTGGGAATCGACGGACTCGTGTCCGGACTCGACACCACGAGCCTGATCAACCAGCTCATGGCCGTCGAGGCGAACCAGCAGACGCTGCTCAAGACCAAGCAGTCGACCGCCTCGTCGCTGGTCACCGCGTTGCAGACCCTCAACACGAAGGTCGCGTCGCTGGCCACCTCGGCGACCACCGCGTCCACCGCGGCGTCCTGGAGCAAGGCGAAGGCCACGAGCTCCGACACGACCGTGACCGCCACCGCCTCGACGTCCGCGCAGCCCGCCTCGCTGAGCTTCCAGGTCACCGCGGTCGCTGCCGCGCAGTCCTCGCTCGCCTCGCTGCCGACCGACTACTCGGGCTCGCCCACCTTCACGATCACGCACGGCTCCGGTGCCGGCGCCACGACGAAGACGATCACCGCGACGAGCACCCACATCGAGGACGTCGTCGCCGCGTTCAACGCCGACGGGACCGGGGTGAAGGCCTCCGCGATCAACGTCGGGACGTCGGCCGTCCCCGTCTACAAGCTCCAGCTGACCGGAACCGCCTCGGGCGAGGCCAACGCGTTCTCGGTCGCCTACACCAAGGACGACGCCGGCACGCCCGTGCAGGCCGCGCTCGGGCTCACCACGACGAAGGCCGCCGCCGACGCGGCGATCACGCTGTTCCCCGGGGTGGTCGGTGCCGAGACGACGGTGAAGTCGTCCACCAACGTCTTCACGGGTCTGGCGACCGGCGTCGACGTGACCGTCACCGCCGCGACGACCACACCGGTGACGATCACCGTGGCGCGCGACACCTCGAACGCCAAGACGATGGCCTCCGCGCTCGTGAGCAACCTCAACGTGGTGCTCACCGAGATCGGCTCGCGCTCCGCCTCGACGACCGGCACCGCCGACGACGGCACCGAGATCCTCAAGGGCGGCCTGTTCGCAGGCGACTCCTCGATCCGCACGCTGCAGCAGGACCTGCTCGAGAAGGCGTCGCTGCCGGTCAACGGCGTCTCGCCGTCGACGATCGGGCTCGTCATCAACAAGGACGGCAGCTTCACGTTCGACGACACGCTGTTCAGCGCCGCGCTCGCCTCCGACCCCGCCAAGGTCCAGGCCGTCGTCAGCGGTGTCGCCGAGCGGCTGGCCTCCACGGCCACCGTGGCGTCGAACGCGACCAACGGCACGCTCACGCTCAACATCCAGGCGCAGCAGGGTGTCGTCAAGGACCTCGACGACCGCATCGCCGACTGGGACGACCGCCTCGCGCTGCGCAAGGAGTCGCTCACCAAGATCTACGCGAACCTCGAGGTCTCGCTGTCGAACCTGCAGGCCCAGTCGAGCTGGTTGACCAGCCAGCTCGCCTCGCTGACGTCCTCGACGTCCTCGAGCTGACCCGCCGACCGGACCGGACGCAGAGGGGAACACCATGTACGACGTCCGCCAGCGCTACCTCACCGATGCCGTCGAGACCGCCGGGCCGACCCGGCTGCTCACGATGCTGTACGACCGGTTGCTCGTCGACCTCGACCGTGCCGAGTCCTCGCTCCAGCTCGGTGACCGCGGCGCGGCCTCCCAGTGCCTCATGCACGCGCAGGACATCGTCGGTGAGCTCATGTCGAGCCTCGACACCGATGCCTGGGACGGCGCCGAGCAGCTGATGTCGCTGTACGGGTTCGTGCTCACCGAGCTCGTCGAGGCGAACGTGCACGCGGACGCCGGCAAGGTGCACGCGTGCCGCGAGCTCGTCGCCCCGCTCGCGTCCGCCTGGCACGAGGCGGCCGAGCAGGCCGCCGCTCAGCCCGCCGCCCAGGCGCGCGGGCGGGCCGTACCCCGGTTCGCCGCGGCCGAGGGCACCGACGACGCCAACGGCGCCGGCCTGCTCGGCGTGGGCTGACGGCCGTGCGCACCGGCCCCGGCACCGCCGCCGGAACCCGACTCGCCCCCGTCGCCCCCGCCACGCCCGTCGAGGGGCTCGTGCTCGACCGCACCGCGCACGCCCCCGGACGCACCGACCCGGACGACCGTGGCCGCTCCACCGGCTGGGACCAGGCCTGGGCCCGCGCGCTGGATGCGCTCGAGCTCGACGTCGAGCAGGTCGAGCGTGACCTCGTGCACGCGCACCTGGTCGAGGCCGACGCGCTCACCGCCCCGGCGCCCTGGCAGCCGCCCGCCGACCTCGGCCCGCTGCCCGTCAGCCTGCGCGAACGCGCGCAGGCCGTGCTCGACCGCCAGCTCGACGCCGCCCGACGCACCGCCGAGGCGCTGGTCGCCAGCCGGCGGCACGCGCAGGTCAGCCAGGCCATGCGCCCCCGCCAGGTCGAGGTGCCCGTGTACCTCGACACCGACGCCTGAGACGGGCGACGCGCGACCGGTGACGGCCCGACCGGCCCGCAGGTCAGCGGGTTGTCCCGGTTCGGGTCGGCCGATCGGGTGATCTGCCGCCCGTAGCCGGAAATCACCTCAGGACGTCTCACGACCGCAGCGCCGCGGTCGATGGGTGGGCTGAGCACGGATCGCTCACCAACCAGGCCACGGATGGGCCGCACCGCACTGCACCTTGGGTGAGGGGCCTCGTCATGGGCTTGTTCGACTCCGTGGGCTACGCCGCGCTCAACAGCGCGCTCGACGGCCTCGCGCTGCGCCAGCGCGTCATCGCGGACAACATCGCCAACATCCAGACGCCGAACTACCAGGCGCAACGGGTGTCGTTCGAGGACGAGCTGGCCCAGGCGGTCGGCCAGGGCTCGGGATCGGTGACCGCCACGGTCGCCCGCTCCCTGGAGCCCACCCGCGAGGACGGCAACAACGTCAACCTCGACACCGAGACGCTCCTCAACGTCGACACCAACCTCCGGTACCAGCTCGCGACGCAGGCCGTCTCGGGCACGTACTCGTCCATCCGCACGGCGATGAGGACCAGCTGACATGACGATCTTCGGCGCCATCGGCATCGCGAGCACCGGTCTGACCGTCCACCGCAAGTGGCTCGACGCGGTCTCCGACAACCTGGCCAACGCCAACACCGCGACCTCCACCTCGGAGGACGCCTTCCAGCAGCGCTACGTCGTCGCCCAGGAGATGAGCGGCGACACCGGCGGCGTGCAGGTCAAGGAGGTCCTGCTCGGCTCCGCGGAGGGCCGGCTCGTCTACGAGCCGAGCAACCCGCTGGCCGACGAGGACGGGTACGTGAAGTACCCCGACATCGACATGTCGAGCCAGATGACCCAGCTGATCATGGCCCAGCGCGGCTACCAGGCGAACGCCGCGGTGGTCGACCGGGCCAAGGAGACCTACCAGGCAGCCCTGCAGATCGGACGCTCCTGATGAGCATCGCCATCCCCGCCCTGTCCTCCGTCAGCGGCGTCGACCCGACCGCCTACCTGCAGGCGCTGACCGGCGCGGGCTCCGTGGGAGCAGGGTCGGCCGCCGGTTCGACCAGCGGCGCGGACTTCGCCTCCGTCCTGTCCTCGGTGGACTCGCTGCAGGCCACGCAGTCGAACGCGCAGGACCTCGCGGTCAAGGCCGTCACCGGTGACCTCGACGACGTGCACGACTACACCGTCGCCGCGTCCGAGGCCTCGCTCGCGCTCGAGCTGACCGCCGCCGTCCGCAACAAGGCCGTCGACGCGTTCACCGAGATCATGCGGATGCAGGCCTGATGCCCGCCCAGGTGCAGGCAGCCCTCGACCGTGTCACGGGCGCCGTCAAGCAGTTCTCCCTCGCGCAGCGCACGCTCGCGCTCATCGGCATCGCGGTGCTCGTCCTGGGTGCGGTGGCCCTGAGCAGCTGGATGTCCCGCCCGACGCTCAGCCCGCTGTTCAGCGGCCTGTCCGGCACGGACGCCAGCGCGGTCGTCGACCAGCTCGAGGCCGACGGTGTCGCCTACGAGCTCGCCGACGGCGGCTCCACGGTCCTCGTCTCCGCCGACCAGCTGTACTCCGAGCGCATCAAGCTCGCGGCCGCCGGTCTGCCCGCCAACGCCGACGGCGGCGGCTACTCGCTGCTCGACGACATGCCGATGACCTCCTCGGAGTTCCAGCAGCAGACCACCTACCAGCGCGCGCTGGAGGGCGAGCTCGCCAAGACGGTCTCCGCACTCGAGGGCGTCGAGACGGCCACCGTGCAGCTCGCGCTGCCCCAGGACTCCGTGTTCGTCTCCGAGAAGGCCGACCCGACGGCCTCGGTGTTCGTCCGCACGCGGACCGGTGTCGAGCTCACCACCGACCAGGTGCAGGCGATCGTCCACCTCGTCTCGGCGGGTATCGAGGGCATGAAGACGACCGACGTGGCCGTCATCGACTCGACCGGCAAGGTGCTGTCCGCCGTGGGCACGGGCACCGCGGGCCTGTCCGGCTCGACCGCCTCCGACTACGAGCAGCGGACCACCGCCGCCGTGCAGAGCCTGCTCGACTCGGTCGTCGGCGTGGGCCGCTCCGCGGTGACCGTGACCGCGCAGCTGAGCACCGCCGACAGCCAGAAGACCGTCGAGGAGTTCGCCGCGACGCCCGACACGCCCCCGCTGGCGTCGTCGAAGACGACCGAGGAGTACACCGGCTCGGGCGCCAGCGCCACGGGCGTGCTCGGCCCGGACAACATCGCCGTGCCGTCCACCGGCGACGGCAGCGGCACCTACACCTCGACGTCCGAGGACCTGCAGAACGCGGTCAACAAGACGACCGAGGTCATCTCGCAGCCCGCCGGCGGTGTCGCACGCCAGTCGGTCGCGGTCGTCGTGGACGCGGACGCCGCAGCAGCGCTCGACATGGCCGAGCTGACCACGACGCTGGCCGCCGCGGCCGGCATCGACACCGCACGAGGCGACACGATCGCCGTGCAGCGCATGGCGTTCGACACGACCACCGCCACCGCCGCGCAGGAGGCGCTCGACGCCGCCGACGCCGCAGCCGCGAAGGCCGCGCAGCAGGACCTCATCAAGCAGGGGGCGATCGCCGGTGGCGTGCTGCTCCTGGTGATCATCGTCGCGATCGCCGCCGCCCGCCGCTCGCGCCGGGCCCGCCGCGAGGCGCTCGACCTCGGCGAGCTGCGGGTCGACCCGGTCGCCGACCTGCTCGGCTTCGAGGACGGCGACGAGCTGCCCGTGCTGCCGCCCGCGCCGACGAACCAGTCCGACCCGCTGCTGCTCAAGCGCGCCGAGATCAGCGCGCTGGCCTCCGAGCAGCCCGGTGAGGTCGCCGACCTGCTGCGCGGCTGGCTCGCCGGATCCGGGCAGGGGCGTCGCTGATGGTCGCGCTGAGCGGTTCGCAGAAGGCCGCGATGCTCCTCCTTCAGCTCGGCAAGGAGAACGCCGCCCGCGTGATGTCCCAGCTCGACGTCGTCGAGATCGAGGAGCTGTCGGCCGAGATCATGCGGCTCGACCGCGTGGACCAGGGTCTGGCCGACGCGGTGCTCGAGGAGTTCTACGACGTCTCGGTCCTCGGTCCGGGCGTCGGCGGTGGCGCGGGCATGGCCCAGCACCTGCTCGAGGCCTCCCTCGGTGTCGACCAGGCGGCCGGCGTCATGGAGCGCCTGCAGACCTCGATGGCCGGCCAGCCGTTCGAGTTCCTGCAGCAGGCCGACGCGCGTCAGGTCGTGTCGCTGCTCAACGGTGAGCACCCGCAGGCCGTCGCGCTCGTGCTCGCGCACCTGCGGCCCGACCACGCCTCGGCGATCCTCGCGGGTCTGCCCGGTGAGATGCAGGGTGACGTCGCGCACCGCATCGCGCTCATGGAGCGTGCCTCGCCGGACGTCGTGACCGTCGTCGCCGAGGCCCTGCAGCGCAAGGCCTCCACCGTGCTCGCCCCGCGCGAGCTCGCTGCCGTCGGCGGTGTGCAGCCGCTCGTCGAGATCATCAACCGCGCCGACCCGACCACCGAGAAGCTCATCCTCGAGGGCCTCATCGCCCGCGACGAGGCCCTGGCCGAGGAGGTCCGCAGCCGGATGTTCGTCTTCGGCGACATCGTGCTGCTCGAGGACCGCGCGATGCAGCTCGTGCTGCGCCAGGTCGAGACCTCCGAGCTGTCCGTGGCCCTCAAGGGCGTCGCCGAGGAGGTGCGCGACAAGATCCTGCGCAACCTGTCCGAGCGTGCCCGCGAGAACCTCATCGAGGAGATCGACCTGCTCGGCCCGGTGCGCCTGTCGCAGGTCGAGGACGCGCGCGCCGGCATCGTCCAGGTGATCCGTCGCCTCGAGGAGTCCGGCCAGATCGTCATCAGGCGCGAGGGCGAGGACGAGTTCGTTGCGTGAGGACCAGGGATTCGTGCCCGCGAACCCGGCCACGGTCGGGGCGACGAGCCGGACCGGCAGCAGCGGGACCGCCGGCAACCGGTCCGGTGGATGGAACGCGGGCTTCGGCGGCGTGCCCTCGCAGCGCACCGGTGGCGTGAGCGTGCTGGCCCCGGACACCTCCCGTGCCCACGAGACGGCCCACGAGACGGACGACGCGACGGCCCGCGAGACCGCGCAGGACGACGACCGTCCGCTCGCTCGTGTGCTCCCGTTCCGTCCCGCCGCCGTGCAGTCGCCCGTCGACGTGCAGGTCGACGAGCGGGCGCGCGCCCAGGGCTTCGCCGCCGGGTACGCCGCCGGCTCGCGTGCGGCGGCCAAGGTCGCGGCGACCGAGGCCGAGCAGGTCACGGCCCGCGCCGAGCAGGACCGGGCCCGACGGGCCCTCGAGCACCAGCAGGCGCTCGAGGTCCTGGCCCGTGCCGCGACCGCGGCCCAGACCCGCACCCAGCCCGTGCTCGACCAGGTGGAGCGTCGCCTGCACCTGGCCGCGGTCGAGCTCGCCCAGGCGCTGCTCGGGGTCGAGCTGTCCGACGCGGAGCGCTCCGGCCGTGCCGCGCTCGCCCGCGTGCTCGGCAACCCGCGCCTGCCCGAGGCCGTCACCGTGCGGCTGCACCCCCGTGACCTGGAGGCGCTGCGTGCCGCCGACGTCGAGGTGACGCTCGCCGACGGCGTCGTGCTGGCGGGCGACCCGTCCCTCGCGTACGGCGACGCGGTGGCCGAGCACCCCGACGGCCTGCTCGACGCACGCCTCGGCGAGGCGCTCACGCGCGCGCTCGACGCGCTGCTGGAGCAGTCATGATGATGAGCGCGCTGGCCATGACGGCACCGCTGGCGAACAAGGCGCCGGACCACCCGTGGGCCGCGGCGCTCGACGCCGCACGCCCCGAGGTGATCGGGCAGGTGCGCGCGGTCGTCGGCCTCGGCATCGAGGTCGTCGGCACCGGTGCCGCGGTCGGCGAGCTCGTGAGCGTGGGGGAGCACCCCGACCAGGTGCTCGCCGAGGTCGTCGCGACCACCGCGGGCGCCGCCCGCTGCATGCCGCTCGGACCGACCCGTGGGCTGCGTGCCGGCCTCGCGGTCAAGCCGTCCGGCCGCTCGCTGCACGTACCCGTCGGCCCCGGCCTGCTCGGTCGGGTGCTCGACGGCCTCGGCCGTCCGATCGACGGCAAGGGCCCGCTGCGCGCGCAGGCGTGGGTGCCCGTCGACGGGCATGCGCCGCACCCGCTCGACCGTGCCCGCGTCGACCAGCCGCTCGACCTGGGCGTGCGCGTCCTGGACACGTTGGTCACCGCGGGCCGCGGCCAGCGCCTGGGCCTGTTCGCCGGGTCCGGCGTCGGCAAGTCGAGCCTGCTGTCGATGATCGCCCGCGGCACGGACGCCGAGGTGTCCGTCATCGCGCTCGTCGGCGAGCGCGGTCGTGAGGTGCGCGAGTTCCTCGAGGACGACCTGGGACCCGAGGGCCTGGCCCGCTCGGTCGTGGTCGTCGCGACGTCCGACCAGCCCCCGCTCGTGCGCCTGCGCTCGGCGTTCGTGGCGACCCGCATCGCCGAGCACCTGCGCGACCAGGGCACGCACGCGGTGCTGATGATGGACTCCCTCACGCGTGTGGCGATGGCCCAGCGTGAGATCGGCCTGTCGGTCGGCGAGCCGCCGGCCACGCGCGGCTACCCGCCGAGCACGTTCGCCCTGCTCGCCCAGCTGCTGGAGCGCGCGGGCACCGGTCCGACGGGCTCCGTCACCGGCCTGTACACGGTGCTCGTCGACGGCGACGACCACAACGAGCCGATCGCCGACGCCGCGCGCTCGATCCTCGACGGGCACGTCGTGCTCGACCGGCGCCTGGCGGTGGCCGGGCACTTCCCGTCCGTCGACGCGCTCGGCTCGATCAGCCGCGTGGCGTCCCGCGTGACGACGCCGCAGCAGCGCGACGCGGCCCGTCGGCTGCGCTCGGTGATGGCTGCGCGCCGTCAGGCGCAGGACCTGCTCGACGTCGGCGCGTACGTCGCCGGCTCGAACCCGCTCGTCGACGCGGCCGTCACGCACGGCCGCGCGATCGACGCCTTCCTGCAGCAGGGCATGGACGAGCGCTCCACGGCGGACGACGCGTGGGGCCGGCTCGGCTCCCTGGTCGCCGAGCTGGGAGACCTGACATGAGCCGCGTCTTCCCGCTCGCGGGTCTGCTGCGGCTGCGCGGCATGGTCGAGGACCGTGCCGCCGCCGAGCTCGCCGGTGCGCACAGCCGGCACGACCACGCGCAGACCCGCGCGCTGGAGACCGAGGCGATGCTGCGCGGTGCCGCGATGCCCGACGGCGTCGACCTGCCCTCCTGGCGGGCCGTCACGGCCAGCCGCATCGCGCTCGGCGCGCTGCTCGTGGAGCGCGAGGACGACGTGACGCGCGCGCTCGGCGACGTCGACGTGCGCACGCAGGCCTGGTCGCACGCGCGCAAGGAGACCCGCGCGCTCGAGCGCCTGGCCGAACGGCACGAGGAGACCGTGCGCATCGAGGAGAACCGCGCCGAGCAGATCGTGCTCGACGAGGTCGCCAGCCGTTCGACGGGCGCCGACGCCCTGAAGCCCGGTGAGCGGGAGGACACGACATGAGCGCACGCAGCCCGCACGCACGCAGCACGCACGCACGCAGCCCGCACGAACCAGGCACGGACCCGGGGGAGACGATGACACGCAGGCACGCCACGCAGCGGCCCGGCACGGAGGTGGACGCATGACCGCCCTCACCGTGGCCCCCGCCGGCACGAGCCCGACCCGGTCGTCGGTGCGCCCGGCGTCCACAGGCGACGACTTCGCCCAGACGCTCGCCACCGAGATGGGCCCCGACCTGGCCGACCGTGCGGCGGACCGTGCCGTCCGGGACGACCGCGCCGACGACCGCCGCGCTGAGCCCCGCCGTACGGAGTCCCGTCGTACCGAGTCCCGTGGTGCGCAGACGGACGCAGCCTCCTCCGGCACCTCCGCCGGCGACGCCGCCGGCAAGACGGACGACACGACCACCGGAACGGATGCCGCCGCCGATACCTCCGCCGACGCCACCGCCGGTGCGAACGGTACGGCGCCCGCGCCGACGGTGGCCGTGACGACCCCGCTCGTGCCCGCCTCGTTCGTCGTGGCGCTCGCTTCGACGCAGCAGGCGACGCAGGCGTCGACCCAGCCGCCCGCGGCCTCCGCACCGGCCGACGGAACGACGGTCGAGGGTGTGGGTGCGGCCTCCGCGCCCGCCGCGACCCCCGCTGCCGCGCCGGCCGCTGCGGCCGCGCCGACGGACGCCCCGACGACCGTCGCGACCTCGCCGACGACGCCGACGGCGGCGCCGCAGGCCGGCACCGGGACCCCGGCGCAGGCCGGACCGGCCGCCGGTGACGCCCAGGCGACCTCCGTCCCGGCCCGCCCGATCTCGACGGACCTCGCCGGGACGACCGGCACGACCGGGACGCAGGGCTCCGCCACGGCCGAGACCCCGGCCACCGCCGGGACGGGCGCGAGCGGAGCGAAGGGCTCCGACACGCCCGCCACCGACGGCCTCGCGGGTGACCGCCCGGCCGCGCTCCCGGTCGGACCCACCCCGCTGCCGGCACCGACCGACACCGTCCGGCCGTCCGTCGCGGTCGCACCGACCGCCTCGACCACCCCGACCCCCACGCCGAGCACGCCGGTGCCGCTCGCCGACCAGCTCGGTGCGCGGCTGGCCGCCGTCGGTGCGCTCGGCCAGGGCAAGCACGTGCTGAGCGTGCCGATCGACCCCGAGCACCTCGGGCCCGTCCGTGTCGTCGCGCACATCACCGCGGACCACGTGCGGGTCGAGCTCGTCGGTGCGACCGACGCCTCCCGCGAGGCGCTGCGCCAGTCGCTCGCCGACCTGCGTCGCGACCTGGCGGCGCACGGCCTGCAGGTCGACCTCGGCAGCGGTGACGCGGCCTCCGGGTCGACCGACGCCCGCACGGGGACGCAGACCGGTGCGCAGGGCGAGGCCGGCACGGGCGGCGGGACCGGCGCCGACCGGTCCGGCACGTCCGCGGCACGTACCGCGGGCACCGCGCGTCCCGAGCAGTCCCCGACCGCCCCCGTGACCGTGCCGACCGGCGCGCTCGACGTCGTCATCTGACCAGGAGGACCCCTGTGAGCACCGAGATCGACGTGTCGTACCTGACCGGCACGCGGACCGCCACGACCACCGAGGCCGCCAGCAACGACCTCAGCTCGGACGACTTCCTCCAGCTGATGATCGCCCAGCTGCGCAACCAGGACCCGAGCGAGCCGATGGACTCCTCGGCGCTCATGCAGCAGACCACGCAGATGTCGACGATGCAGAGCCTCGTCGAGCTCACCGCTACCTCGCGCGAGCAGTTCGCGGTCTCGATGCGGATGGCCGCGGCCAACCTCGTCGGGCAGACCGTGACCTGGGCGGACGCCGACGGCGTTACCCAGACCGGGGTCGTCGGCTCCGTCTCCTACGCGGGTGCGGTGCCCACCGTCAAGGTCGGCACCACGGAGATCGCACTCGACTCCGTGGCCTCGGTCGGCACGACCACCCCCGCCTCCTCGACCACCTCCGCCTGACAGACCCACCCTCGAAGGGACACGACCATGCTCCGCTCACTCTTCTCCGGCATCAGCGGTCTGCGCAGCCACCAGACCATGCTCGACGTGACCGGCAACAACATCGCCAACGTCAACACGACGGGCTTCAAGTCCTCGCAGATCCAGTTCCAGGACACCCTCAGCCAGGTGCTGCAGAACGCCGGCGGCGCGCAGGCCGGCACGGGTGGCACGAACCCCGCGCAGGTCGGCCTCGGCGTGCGCGTCGCGGGCATCACGACCAGCTTCACGCAGGGTGCCTCGCAGCTGACCGGCCGCAGCACCGACATGATGATCCAGGGCGACGGCTTCTTCGTGGTCCGCAAGGGCGCCGAGTCGTACTACACGCGCGCCGGGTCGTTCGACTTCGACGCCACCGGTCAGATGGTGCTGCCGGGCGACGGCGCGCTCGTGCAGGGCTGGGCGGCCGTCAACGGTGTCGTCGACACCAACGGGCCGGTCACCGACCTGCGGGTCCCGGCGGGCACCGTGATGCCGGCCGTCGCCACGACGTCGGCGAACTACGAGGGCAACCTCGCCTCGGACGCCGCCGTCGGCACCGTGATCGAGCGCACGATCGACCTGTACGACGCGACCGGCACCGCACGCGAGCTGGACCTGACGTTCACGATGACCGCGACCGGCTGGAGCCTGGGCGCCACCGACGGCACGGCCACCGCCACCCCGGGTGCGCTGACGTTCGCCGCGAACGGCCTGCTGACCAGCCCGACGACCTTCGCCCTGGGCGGCGTGAACGTCGACCTGTCGAAGCTGACCGGCTTCGCGGGGCTGGACACGGTCAAGGCCACCAAGCAGGACGGCCAGGCCGCGGGCACGCTGCAGTCGTTCTCGCTCGGTGCGGACGGCACGATCACCGGCTCGTTCTCCAACGGGCTCAAGCAGACGATCGGGCGCATCGCGATGGGTTCGTTCACCAACCCGGCGGGTCTGGAGAAAGCCGGCGGGTCGCTCTTCCGCACGTCGGTGAACTCCGGCGAGGCCCAGATCGGCACGGCGGGCACGGGTGGCCGCGGCACGCTCGCGGGTGGTGCGCTCGAGATGTCGAACGTCGACCTGTCGAGCGAGTTCACCAACCTGATCGTCGCCCAGCGTGGTTTCCAGGCGAACTCCCGGGTCATCACCACCTCGGACGAGGTGCTGCAGGAGCTCGTCAACCTCAAGCGTTGACGTGACAGCTGACTGATGGGCATGGATGCGATCGCTGCGATCTCGCAGCGCATGTACGAGATCCGTTCGATGGTCGAGGGGTCGTCGACGCTTGCGTCGACGACCACCTCGGCGGCGAGCGCGACGGCCGGTACGGCACTGACCTCGTCGGGGACGTCCTCCTCGAGCTCGGCGTCGTTCGCGAGCGCGCTGGCGCAGGCCGTGACCGGCGGGTCCGCGACCCGTCTCAACGGCGACGGCGTGCCCGTCGAGCTCGCCGCGTACGGCAACGGTCAGATCCCCGCGTCGGCGCTCGCGCAGGTCGGCACGACCGGGCACCGCCTGTGGGCGCCGGCCGCCGAGAAGCTCACACAGCTGATCTCCGACGCGGCTGCCGACGGCGTGACCGTCGGCATCACCGACTCCTACCGCTCCTACGACGCGCAGGTCGACCTGGCCGAGCGCAAGGGGCTGTACAAGAACGGCGGCCTGGCCGCGGTGCCGGGCACGTCCGACCACGGCTGGGGCATGGCCGTCGACCTCTCGCTCGACGACAAGGCCCAGGTGTGGATGCGGGAGCACGGTGACGAGTACGGGTTCGTCGAGGACACCCCTCGTGAGCCGTGGCACTGGGGGTACCACGGCTGACCGGCACCTTCGACCGCCCGACCGCTCACATCGGTGGGCGGGCCGCCGATCGAGAAGGTGCAAGGGCCCACGGACGGGCCCGGGTGGCGCGAGCCGCCGCAGGACAGTGACCAGGGACGGGACCAAGCCGTGATCGTCGTGACGCGCCTCAACGGGGGCCAGTTCGGGGTGAACCCGGACCTGGTCCAGCGCATCGACAGTGCGCCCGACACCATCCTCACGCTCATCGACGGGGCCAAGTTCATCGTCGAGGAGTCGATGGAGGAGGTGATCGACCGGATCAACGAGCACCGCTCGTTGCTCCTCGCCCGGGCCCGTGAGCTCACGTCCGAGCCGCGGCTGGAGCTCCTCCAGGGTGAGGACGACTCGGCCGACGCCGACCAGCCGCTGGCACCGGCCGTCCCGCTGCGTCCGAGGAGCCGCTGATGGACCCCGCCGGTCTGATCGGCCTCGTCCTCGCCTTCGGCGCGATCTTCGGCGCGCTGCTGCTCGAGGGCGCCGACCCGATGTCGATCTTCCTGCCCGCACCGCTGCTGCTGGTGTGGGTGGGCACGATCGGTGTCGGCATCGCCGGGCACACGATCAAGGACATCCTCGAGTCGTTCGCGGCGGTCCCGCGCGCGCTGCGCAGCAAGGCCCCGGACCCGTCCGCGACCGTGGAGACGGTCGTGCAGCTGGCCGACCGTGCCCGGCGCGAGGGTCTGCTCTCGCTCGAGGACGCCGCCCGCACGATCGACGACCCGTTCCTGCGCAGCGGTCTGCAGGCCGCGATCGACGGGACCGACCCCGAGGACCTGCGGATCATCCTCGAGGACCGCATCGCGACCAAGCGCACGCGTGACCGCGTGCACGCCAAGTACTTCGCCGACATGGGCGGCTACGCCCCGACGATCGGCATCATCGGCACCGTCATCTCGCTCGTGCACGTGCTGGAGAACCTCGCCGACCCGTCGGCGCTGGGTCACTCGATCGCCGCGGCGTTCGTCGCGACCCTGTGGGGCATCCTCTCGGCGAACGTCGTCTGGCTGCCCCTGGGCACCCGGATCCGGCGCATCTCCGACCTGGAGTGCACGCAGATGGAGGTCACCCTCGAGGGTCTGCTGGCCGTGCAGGCCGGAGCGAACCCGCGTCTGGTCGGTGAGCGGCTGCGCAGCCTGCTGCCCGACGACGGGAAGGCCAAGGAGGCGAAGGCCGCATGAGCGGGCACGCAGGGGGCGGACGCGGTCGGCGCCGGGGCGGCGGCCACGAGGAGGAGCACGTCAACCACGAGCGGTGGCTGGTCAGCTACTCCGACATGATCACCGTGCTCATGGCCCTGTTCATCGTGCTGTTCGCGATCAGCCAGGTCGACCAGGAGAAGTACATCGCGCTGCGCGAGTCGCTGTCCGCGGGCTTCGCCGACATGGGGTCGCCGTCGGTCCTCGACGGCACCGCCGGCACGCTCGACGGGGAGTCCATCAAGCCGCAGACCGATCCGGCGACGGGCACGGCCGGCATGGTCGACGGCGACCTCGGGCTCGGTGAGCAGGGCACGAACCCGCAGGCGGCGCAGGACCAGACGGTCGTCGACGCCGAGACGTACGCCGCCGCGCAGGCCGAGGCCGGCCACCTGGAGGCGTTGCGCGACCAGATCACGGCGATGCTGGCCCAGAACGGGCTCGACGGCGCGGTGCGGTTCCGCATCGACGACCGCGGCCTGGTCATGGGCCTGGTCGCCGACGACGTGTTCTTCGCGGCCGAGAGCGCCGAGCTGACCGAGACGGCCCGCCGCGTGCTCGACGTCGCCGCGCCGACGTTCGTGGCGGTCACCGAGCAGATCTCGGTCGAGGGCCACGCGAACACCCTGCCGGTGCAGGGGCGGTACGCGACCAACTGGGAGCTGTCGTCCGACCGGGCCACGCAGGTGCTGCGGCACCTGGTCGAGGCCGACGGCGTGCCGGCCACCCGGATCATGGCGGTCGGCTTCGGCGACGCGCGGCCCCTCGTGCCCGGCACGGACGAGGCCGCGATGACCCAGAACCGCCGCGTCGACCTCGTCATCCTCAGCGACGCGCCCGACACGGTGCGCGCGCTCATCCCCAGCATCGAGAACGGGACGGAGGGGTAGCCATGGCACCCATCGAGCAACGGGTGATCTCCAGCCCGAAGATCGGCGGCAAGATCGGCGGGGGCGGCGGGTCGTCCAAGCCCGAGCCGACGCCCGAGCCGCCGGCCGAGAAGTCGAAGAAGAAGCTCCTGCTGATCATCGGCGGCGTGGTCGTGCTGCTCGCGGTCGGGGCTGCGTGGTTCTTCCTGATGGGTCCCGGCAAGGCCTCGTCCGCGACGGACACGCCGGCCGCGGAGCCGGCGCCTGTCCCCGGTGTGGTGCTCGCGGTCGAACCGGTGAGCATCAACCTGGCCGACGGCCACTACCTGCGCATCGGCCTGGGCCTGCAGCTCACCGCCGACGCGGGCGAGGAGACGCCCGACCCGTCGGTCGCGCTGGACCTGGCGATCTCGCTGTTCTCCGGGCGCACCGTCGCGGAGGTCTCCGACCCCGCGCAGCGTGACGCCCTCAAGGCCGAGCTGGCCACCGAGCTCTCCGAGGCCTACGAGGGGAAGGTGATGGACGTCTACCTGACCAACTACGTCACGCAGTAGCCCGTCGAGGAAGCTCCTCGGGCTCAGGGCACGAAGGCCGGTCGCCCACCGGCGAGTCGGGGCGCCATGGAGGGCGCCGCACCGCTCCGCACGCTGGGGCGTCCCACGAGGGGACGCCGCGGAGAGAAGTTCTCGCACCGCGTTGCTCACAACCTCGGCGCGCCCGCCGATGGGCTGCCTGTGACGGTCCAGGAGACAGCCCGACCCCGCCGGGGCTCGACGAGCAGCAAGCGTTCGGGCGCCGAGCCCGAGCTCTACGACTTCCGGCGACCGCTGACGCTCGCCCGCGAGCACGCGCGCCTGCTCGAGATGGCCTTCGAGCGCTTCGCCCGCCAGTGGGGCACGCAGATGACCGCCCGGCTGCGGGTGCTGTCGAACGTCACGCTCGACCAGCTGATCCTCCTGCCGTACGACGAGTACGTCTCCACGCTGCCGACCCCCACCGCGATGGTGCTGTGCACGGTCGAGCAGACCCGCCAGACCGCCGTCCTGCAGCTGCCGGTCGGTGCCGCGATGGTGTGGATCGACTACCTGTTCGGTGGTGCCGGCCGCGGCGACGACCGTGAGGGCCGCGAGCTCACCGAGATCGAGTTCACCCTGGTCAAGGACCTGCTGCAGCACACCCTGGGCGACCTGGGCTACGCGTTCGCCACGGTCACCCCGATCGACGTGTCGGTGAAGTCCGTGCAGTACAACCCGCAGTTCGTGCAGGCCGTGCCCGCCGGTGACGCGGTGCTCGTCGCCCAGTTCACGGTGCGCACCGCCGAGCGCGAGGACACCGCGACGTTCATGCTGCCGGCCGACATGCTGCTGACCGCGGTGCGTGCCTCCGAGGGGGGCGACGGTCGCTCCGAGGAGGACCGCCGCGCCGCGCTCGCCGCGCAGATCGACCTGGAGAAGGCCGTCCAGGAGGTCCCCGTCCCGGTCGCGGTCCGGTTCACCCCGATCACCGTCCACCCCCGCGACGTCGTCGACCTGCAGGTCGGCGACGTGCTGCCCCTGTCCCACCCGTCGAGCCGTCCGCTGGAGGTGGTGGTCGACGGGGTCGTGCTCGCCCGCGCCGCCGCCGGCAGCCACGGGTCGCGGCTCGCCTGCCAGGTCGTCACCGTCGAGGAGATCCACTGATGAACACCACCGTCGCCACGGCCGAGCTCGCCGGCCGCGCCGCGCAGGCCGCCGCCGTCCTCGTGCCGTCGACCGTGCCGCTGACCGCGGTGCCCGCCGCGGGTCAGCGCCCCGCCGCGGACGCGGTCGCGATCGTCGCCTCGTTCGTCGGCTCGCCCAGCGCCGAGGTCGCGATCATCGCCGGTGACGCGGTGGCCGACGCGATCGCCGCCGGTCAGGCGGCCGGTGCGGCGCTCGGCCCGGCGGAGGCCCTGCGCCCGGCCCTCGAGGCCGCCACGCACGAGCTCGGCGCGGGCGTGCTGGACACCGCGCGCACCGAGACCACGGCCGACGTGATCGGCCCGGACACCGAGCTGTTCGCGCTGCAGCACGAGGGCGTCACGCTCGCCTGGTTCGCGCTGCGGCTGCGCGGCCCGCAGGTGACCCGGCCCACCACCAACCAGGTGCCCGCGCAGCGCGCGAGCATGCGGGTGCTCTACGACGTCGAGATGACGCTCACCGCCGAGATCGGCCGCACCCGGCTGCCCGTCCGTCAGGTCCTCGACCTGACGCCCGGCGCGATCCTCGAGCTCGACCGGACCGCCGGCAGCCCCGCGGACATCATGGTCAACGGTCGGCTGATCGCCCGCGGCGAGGTCGTCGTCGTCGACGAGGACTACGGCGTGCGGATCACCGAGATCGTCGCCGGCACGGAGGCGGCCGGCTGATGGAGGGGCCGCTGCTCGTGCTGCGCGTGCTGCTCGCGCTCGTCTGCGTCGTCGGGATCATCTGGTACGCCGGTCGGCGTCTGGGTGGTCAGGCGCAGGCCCGTCGCGCGTCGCACGAGCCGAGCGTGCGGCTCGTCGGTCGGCAGACCATCGGCCGGCACAACGGGGTCGCCGTGCTCGCGGTCGGCACCCGCCGGATCCTGGTCGGCTACGGCGACACCCAGGTGACGATGCTCACCGAGCTCGACCCGGTCGAGGAGGAGGCACCCGCGGCACAGGCGACCCTCGTGCCCGCCCCGCACCCCTCGCCGGAGGACGCCGTCGACGGGCTGCCGGTCTCGGTGCCCGACGACGCCCGTGCCCTGGTCACCGTCCCCGTGGGTGCGGTCGTCGCCCCGTCGCCGCTGCAGGGCTCGCTGCTCGCGCCGTCCACGTGGCGCCAGGCCTGGCACGTGATGCAGGAACGCACGGTGCGCCGGTGAGCCTGCTGACCACGGCCGTCGTGCACGGCACGCTGCTGCTGCACGCGCTGCCGTTCGCACCGACCGACCCGGCCGTCCCGACCTCGCCGACGACCCCCGCGATGGGTGAGTCGGTGACCGTGGGCCTCAACGGCGTCAACGGCACGCCGTCCAGCTCGATCGTCGTGCTGCTGGCCATCACGGTGCTGTCGGTCGCGCCGTCGTTGCTCATCATGATGACGAGCTTCACCAAGATCTTCGTCGTCCTGACGATCACCCGGAACGCGCTCGGCCTGCAGGGCGTGCCGCCCAACCAGGTGCTCGCCGGCCTGGCTCTCTTCCTGTCGCTGTTCATCATGGGCCCGGTGCTCTCGGACGTGAACGACAGCGGGGTGCAGCCCTACCTGGCCGGTGACCTGACGTTCTCCCAGGCCGTCGACGTCGGCAAGGCCCCGTTGCAGGACTTCATGCTCGAGCACACGCGCGAGTCGGACCTGGCGCTCATCACCCGGGCCGCCGACCAGGAGAACCCGGAGACCGCGCAGGACGTGCCGTTCACGACGCTGGTCCCGGCGTTCATGCTCTCCGAGCTGCGGGCCGCGTTCATCATGGGCTTCGTCGTGTTCGTGCCGTTCCTCGTGATCGACCTGGTCGTCTCGGCGTCCCTGATGTCGATGGGCATGATGATGCTGCCGCCGACCATGGTCTCGCTGCCGTTCAAGCTGCTGCTGTTCGTCCTCGTCGACGGGTGGGGCCTGGTGCTCACGTCCCTGGTCGGCTCCTACACGGGCGGGGGCTGATCACCGCATGGACACCACCGCCGTCCTCGACATCGGCATGGACGCGCTGATCCTCGCCGCCAAGCTCGCCGCGCCCGTGCTGGTCACCGCACTGGTCGTGGGCTTCATCGTCTCGCTCGTGCAGTCCGTGACGCAGATCCAGGAGGTCACGCTCTCGTTCGTGCCCAAGGCCATCGCGGCCGCGGTCGCCCTCATGGTCGCCGGGCACTGGATGATCGCCGAGCTGGTGACGTTCACCAACGACCTGTTCGCCCGGATCCCGGCGCTGGTCGGCGGCTGAGATGGACCCCGTCGCGGTCACGCTGCCCCTGGCGGAGCTGGAGACGACCATGCTCGCCGGCGTGCGCATGGCGGCGTTCCTGGTCATCGCCCCCCCGTTCGCGCACCGGGCGATCCCGGGCGCCGTCAAGGTGGTCCTCGCGATCGGCCTGGCGCTCGCGGTCGGCCCGCGGCTCGACCCGCTGCCCTCGGACACCACCCCGGTGTTCCTCGGCGCGCTCGTGCTGCAGGCGGCCATCGGCGCCGGGCTCGGGTTCCTCGTCGCCCTGGTGTTCGACGCGATCCAGTCCGCCGGTGCGCTCATCGACATGTTCGGCGGGTTCCAGATGGGGCAGGCCTTCGACCCGATGAGCATGACGAACGGCGCGCAGTTCGCCCGGCTCTACCAGATGACCGCGCTGGTGCTGCTGTTCGCCTCGAACGCCTACCAGCTGGTGCTGGCCGGGCTGGTCCGCACGTTCGACGCCCTGCCGCTGGGTGTCGGGATGGACATGTCGGCCCTCGCCTCCACGCTCGTCGAGGGCACCACCTCGATGTTCGTCGCAGCGCTGCAGATCGCCGGTCCGCTGCTCGTCGTGCTGTTCCTCGCCGACGTCGGCCTGGGCCTGCTCACCCGCGTGGCCCCCGCGCTCAACGCGTTCGCGATGGGCTTCCCGCTGAAGATCTTGCTGACCCTCACGTTCGGCTCGTTCGCCTACCTCGCGCTGCCGCACGTCGTGGAGACGATGACCGGACGCTCGGTCGGCGCGATGCTGGGGGTGCTGCCGTGAGCGACGGGCAGGAGAGGACCCAGAAGGCCACGCCGCAGCGCATGAAGGAGCTGCGGCGCAAGGGAGGGCTGTCGACCTCGCAGGACATGTCCGCGTGGGTCGGGCTGGGCGTGGCCGTGCTCATGATCCCGGGCGTCATCTCACGCGGGAAGGCCGCCGCGACCGACCAGCTCGCGCACGTGCGCGACGTCGCGCTCGACCCGGCCTCGCTGTCCGTGACCACGGTGCTCGGCGACGCGCTGCGCTCGGTCGTGCCGACCCTGGCACCGATGTTCGTGGCCGTGGTGGTGGCGGCGATCGTCGTGGCCGCCGCGCAGGGCGGCATCCACGTGCGCAAGCTCAAGCTGCACGTCGAGCACCTCAACCCGACGTCGGCCGCCAAGCGCCTGCTCGGCCCGCAGTCCTGGTGGCAGGGCGCCAAGACGCTGCTGAAGACCGGTGTCGTCGCGCTCGTGCTGCTCACGGTCGTGCAGGGGCTCGTCCCGGTGCTCACCGTGTCCGGTCGGCTTCCCCTGCAGCAGCTGGTCGACACCGCGGCGGGCGGCACCACGAGCCTGCTGCGCTTCGGCATCGTCGCGGGCGTCCTGCTGGCCGTCGCCGACCTCGTCGTCGTCATGCGCCGCAACCGCAAGCAGACGCGCATGACGCTGCTCGAGGTCAAGGAGGAGCACAAGAAGACCGAGGGCGACCCGCAGGTCAAGGGTGCGATCCGGGCCAAGCAGATGGCCATGAGCCGCAATCGCATGATGGCCGCCGTCGCGCAGGCCGACGTCGTGCTCGTCAACCCCACGCACGTCGCCGTCGCGCTGCGCTACGAGCCCGGCTCGGGGGCCCCGAAGGTCGTCGCCAAGGGCGCCGGTGCGCTCGCCGCACGGATCCGCGCCGAGGCCTCCGAGCACCGCGTGCCGCTCGTCGAGGACATCCCGCTGGCCCGCGCCCTGCACGCCGCGTGCGAGGTCGGCCAGGAGATCCCCGAGTACCTGTTCACCGCGGTCGCCCGCGTGCTCGCCTTCGTCATGGCCCTGCGCCGGCGCGGGGCGAGCACCGGCCAGCACCGCGTCCCGGGCGGGTCGGCGCTGCCGACCGGCGCCCCCACCGACCACCGTGCCGCCGCACGCGAGGCCAAGCGGCGCACCCGTGCCGCACGTGCCGCCCGCCGTGCGCCGGCCGTCCGCACGACCGCCGTGCCCACCGACCTGACCCCGACGGAGGACCGCCCGTGAAGAACCGGCCGATCGCCCAGATGGCTGTGCCCGCCGGTGTCGTCGGCATCGTGCTGCTGCTCGTCGTCCCGCTGCCCTCGCAGATGCTCGACGTGCTGCTCGCGGTCAACATCACGGTCTCGCTCGTCATCCTGCTGACCAGCATGTACGTCAAGCGACCGCTCGACTTCTCGATCTTCCCGTCGCTGATCCTGGTGTTCACCCTGTTCCGGCTGGGCCTGAACGTGGCCAGCACACGGCTCGTCCTGCGCGACGGGTACGCCGGTGCGGTCATCGACGCGTTCGGGCACTTCGTCGTGGGCGGCTCGCTCGTCATCGGCCTGGTGATCTTCCTGATCCTGGTCGTCATCCAGTTCGTCGTCATCACCAACGGTGCCGGCCGGGTCGCCGAGGTCGGTGCCCGGTTCACCCTCGACGCGATGCCCGGCAAGCAGATGGCCATCGACGCCGACCTCAACTCGGGCCTCATCGACGAGGACACCGCCCGCAGGCGCCGCGCCGACGTGGCCGCCGAGGCCGACTTCTACGGCGCGATGGACGGTGGGTCGAAGTTCGTCAAGGGCGACGCGATGGCCGGCATCATCATCACGGTCATCAACCTCGTCGGCGGCTTCGTCATCGGCATGCTGCAGATGGGCCTGACCGCGCAGGAGTCGCTCGAGCGGTTCAGCCTCATGACGATCGGTGACGGTCTGGTCACGCAGATCCCCGCGCTGCTGCTGTCGGTGTCCACGGGCATCGTCGTCACCCGTGCGACCGCCGAGGGCGACATGGGGTCGGCCGCGGCCAACCAGCTGCTGCAGTCGAAGCAGGCGCTGTTCATCGCCGGCGGCGGTGCCATCGCGCTCGCGCTGCTGCCCGGCATGCCCAAGCTGCCGTTCCTGCTGGTCGGCTGCGGGTTGCTGCTGCTCGCCCAGCGGGTGCGCGCCTCCCAGGCGAAGGAGGAGGCCGCCGCGCAGGTTGCCGCGATCACCTCGCCCACCGCGAGCGGCGGCACCCCGGCGGACACCCCCGAGCAGCTCATCGAGCAGATGCGCGTGCACACCCTCGAGGTGCTGCTCGCCCCCGACCTGGTCGACCTGGTCGGCCAGGGCCCGGAGGCCGACCTGCTGGCCCGTGTGCGTGGGCTGCGCCGCAAGATCGCGCTCGAGCTGGGCATCGTCGTGCCGCCCGTGCGCACGCGCGACAGCGTCGACCTGCCGCGGTCCACGTACGTGGTGCGGATCGCCGGCGTCGAGGTCGGCCGGGGCGAGGCCCCCGGCGGGCGTGTTCTCGCGCTCGGCGACGACCTCGGCTCGCTGCCCGGCACGCTCGTCACCGAGCCCGTGTTCGGCCTGCCCGGCAAGTGGGTGCCCGCCGAGCTGCGGCACGCCGCCGAGCTGACCGGGGCCACGGTCGTCGACCGCGTGTCCGTGCTCATCACGCACCTCGGCTCGCTCATCACGCAGAACGCCGGCCGGCTGCTCGGCCGCGAGGACGTGCGCGTGCTCACCGAGGCGCTCAAGCGGGTCAACCCCTCGGTCGTCGAGGAGCTCGTGCCGAGCCTGCTCACGCTCGGCGAGGTGCAGCGCGTGCTGCAGGGACTGCTCGCCGAGGAGGTCCCGGTGCGCGACCTCGCCCGCATCTACGAGGCGCTGTCGCTGCGCGCCCGCACGTCGACCGATCCCGAGGGTCTCGTCGAGGCGGCCCGCGCGGCCCTCGGCCCGGCCCTCGCCCAGCCGTACGTGCAGGGCGGCGCGCTGCGGGTCGTCACGCTCGAGCCGATGCTGGAGCACCAGCTGCTCGAGCAGCTGCGTCCCGGCGACGGCGGCTCGCACCTGCTCGTGGACCCTGGCGTGCTCGACTCCGTGCTCGGCCAGCTGCGCCAGGTCGTCGCGGCCGCCGAGAGCGACGGTCGCCCCGTCGTGCTGGCCTGCGCCCCGGCCATCCGCCCGGCGCTGCGCCGACTCGTCGCCCTCGGCCTGCCGCGGCTGCCGGTGCTCGCGTACGGTGAGGTCACCGGCACGGGCGTCACCGTGGAGACCGCGGGGGTGGTGAACGGTGGCCACGCGATTGCTGCTTGAGGGTTCCGACCTGACCGAGCTGCTCGCGCACGTGCGCGACGAGTACGGCCCGGGCACCAAGGTGGTCCGCGCCGAGCGGATCCGCTCCGGAGGGTTCGCCGGGTTCTTCGCCAAGGAGCGCTACGAGCTCACGGTCGACGTGCCCGAGACGCCGCCGGCACTGCCGTACGCCTCCCGGCGACGGGCACCGGCCGGCATCGACGGGCTCCTCGCGGCCGCCGACGCTGCCGACGCGCTGCCGGACGGCACGCACCCCGTGGCCGACCTCACGGAGGTCCCCGCGCAGGCGGGTGCCGCCGAGCTCGACGGCACCGGACCGCGCGTGTCGACCGGGGGAGCGGAGTTCGCCTCGGTGCTCGACCTGGTCCGGTCGATGGCGGGCACGCCCGCCCCGGCCGACATCGAGGTGCCCGCGCCGTTCGAGCCCCTCGTGCCGCCCGCCGCCCGCCCGACACGGCTGGTCGGGGTGCCCGAGCACGCCGACGCACCGACCGCCGGCTCCGAGGCCGCCGAGCCCGTCACCGACCCGCAGGACGATCCGACCCCTGAGCCGCCCGCCGCGCCGGTCGACGACGCCGCGCTGCGCACGGGCCTGCTCGGCCTCGGTGTCCCCGCGCGCCTGCTCGGCGAGGCCCCCGTGACGCTCGCGGCCGTCGTCGGACGTGTCCCCGTCGTACCCGCGCCCTCCCGCGCTCCCGGCACCGTGATCGTCGTCGTCGGCTCCGGTGCGGACGTCGACGCCGTGGCCCCCGTGCTCGCCGACCGCCTGCGCTGCACGCCCGACGCGGTCGTCCGGGCCGGAGCCATCGGCACCCGGCCCGACGACGTCCCCGCGGACGCCCGTCCGCGCGGCTCCGCGGGTCGACCGGGCGTCCCCCTCGCCTCGGCGCAGGCCGTCGCCCGGTGGCGGCGCACCGCCGCCGAGGCGCTGCACCCGTGGGTCGTCGCGCTCGCGGTCGGCCCGACCACGGCCGACCGCAGGGCCGCCGCCCCGCTGCTGCGCGGCCTGCGCGGCGACACGGTCTGGGCGGTCGTCGACGCGCGCACCAAGGCGGCAGACGTGCGGCACTGGATCGACGAGGTCGCCGCGCAGCGCGCCTCCGGCACGGTCGACGCCGTCGCGGTCCGCGGCCTGTTCGACACCACGGAACCCGGCACGGTGCTCGACCTCGGCGTGCCCGTCGCCTGGATGGACGGCGTGCCGGCGACCGGTGTCGCCTGGGCCTCCGTGCTGTCCGCCGGGCTGGGTGAGGGCACGGGGCTGGACGCCGGCTGGGACTGAGCCCGGCCGCGCCCCGACCCGCCCCGACCGCGCCCCGACCCGCCCAGCGCGGCCTGAGCACCCGCTGAGCGCCCTCTCGGGATCCCCGCGTGCGAGGGCGCGGGGCGCCGCGCCGCCGGGCGCGCGCGCCGTTCCCGAGCGTCCGGGCGGTAAGGTCACGGCATGCTCGTGCTCAGCCGTCGTGTCGGGGAACGGCTCGTCATCGGCGACGGGATCGTCCTCACGGTGATCGAGGTCCGGGGCGACGGCGTCCGCCTGGGCATCGACGCCCCCCGTGACGTGCGCGTGCACCGGGCCGAGGTCCTCGAGGCCGTGCAGGCGGCCAACGCCGAGTCGGCCGCGAACGACGAGGCCGAGGCGGCTGCGACCGCCGACGCGCTGCGCCGGCTGGTCCCGCCCGCGAAGGGCCTCACCCCCGACGACCCCTCAGCAACACCTCCAGACGGCCGATGAGGTCGTTCGCCGGGACGCAGGGTCCACGGCGGTCGGGAGGAAGCCGTGGAGGACGTCGACGAGATCGTCCGTGAGTTCCTGGTCGAGAGCTATGAGAACCTCGACCAGCTGGACCGCGACCTGGTCGCACTCGAGGAGTCGCCGGGATCGCGCCCGCTGCTGAGCAGCATCTTCCGGACGATCCACACCATCAAGGGAACCTCCGGGTTCCTCGCGTTCGGCAAGCTCGAGAAGGTCACCCACATCGGGGAGAACCTGCTCGTCGAGCTGCGTGACGGGCGACGCCAGATGGACCAGCGCACGACGGACGTGCTGCTGCTCCTGACGGACACCGTCCGCGAGATCCTGCGTGCCATCGAGGTCGACGGCACGGAGGGCACCGTGTCGGTCGACGCGTGCATGGCGGCGCTCGAGGCCGTGCGGGCCGAGGTGCCGGGCGACAAGCCCGCCGCCGAGGAGCCCGCACCCGCCGCTGCCGCCGAGCCTGCAGCGCCCGCTGAGACTGCAGCGCCCGTGGTCGCCGAGGCGGCCCCCGTGGTGGAGGCGCCCGTCGCCGAGCCGGTCGCCGAGGTGGCGCCTGCTCCCGTCGCATCCGCTGTGCCTGTCGCACCTGCCGTGCCCGTCGCCCCGCCCGCCGCTGCGGCGCCGGTCGTGCCGGCCCAGGGCCGTCCGCCGGTCGTCGAGCAGGCTCCGGTCGACGAGGTCGGCACCCTGCGCGGTGCCACCGACACCTCGATCCGGGTCGACGTCGACCTGCTCGACGCGCTCATGCGTCAGGTCGGCGAGCTGGTCCTGGCCCGCAACCAGATCAGCCGACTGGCCACGGGCACCGAGGACGTGGACCTGGCCCGTTCGGCCCAGCGCCTCAACCTCATCGCCGGTGAGCTGCAGGAGGGCGTCATGAAGACGCGCATGCAGCCCATCGAGCACGTCTGGTCGAAGATGCCGCGCATCGTGCGCGACCTCGCCGCCGCCTGCCACCGCGAGGTGCAGCTGGAGATGACCGGTGGTGACACCGAGCTCGACCGTGGGCTGCTCGAGGCCGTGAAGGACCCGCTGACGCACCTGGTGCGCAACGCGGTCGACCACGGCATCGAGCCGGCGTCCGAGCGCATCGCTGCCGGCAAGCCCGGCAAGGGTCTGCTCAGCCTGCGCGCCTACCACGCCGGTGGTCAGGTCGTCGTGGAGGTCGCCGACGACGGTCGGGGCATCGACACCGAGAAGGTCGCGGCCAAGGCGCTGCAGCGTGGTCTGCGGACCGCCGAGCAGCTCGCCGTGGCCAGCCAGGCCGAGCTGCTCCAGCTGCTCTTCCTGCCGGGCTTCTCCACGGCGGAGGCGGTCACGAACGTGTCCGGCCGCGGTGTCGGCATGGACGTCGTCCGCACGAAGATCGAGGGCATCGGCGGCAACGTCGACGTCGAGTCGGTCGTCGGGGTCGGCACGGTCTGGCGGCTGCGCATCCCCCTGACGTTGGCGATCATGCCGGCGCTCACGGTGGAGTGCTCGGGCGACATGTACGCCGTGCCGCAGGTCAACCTGCTCGAGCTCGTCGCGCTCGACGGGCAGGGGCAGCGCGCCGGTTCGGGCATCGAGTACGTGCACGCCGCACCGGTCTACCGGCTGCGCGGCGAGCTGCTCCCGCTGGTCTCGCTCGCGTCCGTGCTGCAGGTCGACGGGGCCGCCGACGGCACCGTGCCCGACCAGGCGGCCGTGATCGCGGTCGTGCAGGCCGACCACCAGCGCTTCGGCCTGCTGGTCGACCGGGTCCTGAACACCGAGGAGATCGTCGTCAAGCCGCTGTCTGCCCGGTTGAAGTCCATCGGGGCGTACGCCGGTGCCACGGTGCTCGGTGACGGCCGGGTCGCGCTGATCCTCGACGTGCAGGCCCTGGCCCGCCGGGCGATGGTCGGCGAGATCGACGGGCTGGCCCGTGACCAGTCGCGGGTGCAGGAGCAGGCCCGCGCGAGCGAGGTCGAGCAGGTGCTGGTCGTCGGGATCGGCGGTGGCCGTCGGGTCGCGATGCCGCTGGCGTCGGTGGCCCGCCTCGAGCACGTCGAGGCCACGCAGGTCGAGCTCGTCGGTGGTCGGGAGGTCGTGCAGTACCGCGGCACGATCCTGCCGCTGGCCCGCCTCGACCGGATCCTCGGCGCGTACGGCTCCGAGCAGTCCGACGAGCTGCTGGTCGTGGTCTACAGCCGCGGCGGGCGCAGCGTCGGCATGGTCGTGCACGAGATCGTCGACATCGTCGACGACGACGCAGGGCGGCACTCCGACATCGAGGACTCGGGCCTGGTCGGCTCGACGGTCCTCGGTGACCGGGTCACCGAGCTGCTCGACGTGCGCACCGCGATCCTCGCGGCGGACGCCGCGTTCTACGACGACCCGGCCGTCGACGACGGTCTGGTCGCCCACTCCGACCTGGTGGGAGCGAACCGATGAGCCAGTACGTGACGTTCACGCTGGACGGCAGCCTCTACGGGATCGACGTGCTGCGCGTGCAGGAGGCCCTGCGCTCGCACACCCGGACCCGGGTCCCGCTGTCGCCCGAGACGGTGGCCGGCCTGGTCAACCTGCGCGGGCAGGTCGTCCTCACCGTCGACCTGCGCACGCGGCTGGGTCTGGCCAAGCGCGCCGACGCCGAGCCGATGATGGTCGTCGTCCAGGTCGCCGGTGAGCCGGTGAGCCTGCTCGTCGACGAGATCGGCGACGTCGTCGACGTCGGTCCGGAGACCTTCGAGGCGCCGCCCGAGACGCTCGCGTCGGGCATGCGCTCGCTGGTCCTCGGTGCGCACAAGCGCCAGGAGGGTCTGCTGCTGATCCTCGACGTGGACCAGGCCGCCGCGGCCTGACCCATCGACGACCGGCCCGCCACGACGGTGGCGGACGGACGTGCTCGACCACGAGGCCCGTACCCCTTCCCCCGGGGGTGCGGGCCTCGTGGCGTCCGCCCTTCTCACCCGGGTAGTTGGGCCCAGATGGCGACCTTTCACCCGGGTGTTACCGGTGGGTCACGCTCACGAGGTCACCCGGACGGCCGATCGGACGTGTGTCGGGGTCATCGGGGCCTCGCTGGGAGGAGAAACCATGTCGTCCACGACGGTCGGCGCCGCGGCGCCGTCGCTGCGGGGTCCACGCCGATCGGGTATGGCCTGGTTCAGCGACCGCGGTGTGCGTACCAAGATCCTGTCCCTCATGGCGCTCGCCGTGGTGCTGTCCGCAGGGGTCGGCACCTTCACGCTCGTGCAGCTGCGCGGGGTCGCCGCGGACACGGCGCAGATCGCGGACATCGTGACGAACATGCAGGCCCCCCTGCAGACCGTGCACCAGGGCCAGCTCAAGGGTCGGATGATCGTGGCCCAGATCGCCGCGGTCCGCTCGCAGGAGGCCACGGACGAGTGGGTCGCCGCGCAGGCGGAGAACGACGCCGAGGTCGACGCCGCGATCGCGGCCTTCGAGGAGGCCGGCGGCACGATCGTCGCGCCCTGGGCCGACTTCGTCCCCGCCTACCAGGCCTGGCGCGAGGCGCGTGACGCCCAGCTGGTCCCGGCCGGCCTGGCGAACGACACCGAGGAGTACGAGCGGGTCCTCTCCGAGGTCACCGAGCCGCTCAAGGACACGTACGTCGACGCGCTCGACGCGACGGCCGCGGACATCGACAACTACGTGGACGGCGTCGGCGCCTCCGCCCAGGCCGACGCGCGCCGCGCGATCACGGTCGTCGTGTCGGTCCTGGTGGCCTCCGGGGTGCTGCTCGCGCTGGTCGGCTGGGCCATCGCCCGGCAGATCCGCCGGGCCACCGACCAGGTGCAGAAGGCGCTGACCGCCATGGCGGGCGGCGACCTGACGGTGGACGCCGCGGTCTACTCGAACGACGAGCTCGGCCAGATGGCCGCCTCGCTGAGCAGCGCGCAGCACTCGCTGCGGGCCACGCTGTCGGGCGTCGTCGAGACCGCCTCCTCGGTGGCAGCCGCCGCTGAGGAGCTGTCGGCGGCCTCCTCGCAGGTGTCGGCCGGGTCCGAGGAGACCTCGGCGCAGGCCGGTGTGGTCGCTGCTGCGGCCGAGCAGGTCAGCCGCAACGTGCAGGCCGTCGCGGCCGGCGCCGAGGAGATGGGTGCTTCCATCCGCGAGATCGCGCAGAACGCGACCGAGGCCGCCAAGGTGGCCGGTGCCGCCACGACCGTGGCCGCCTCGGCCAACGACCAGGTCGCTCGTCTGGGCACGTCCAGCCAGGAGATCGGCAACGTGGTCAAGGTCATCACGTCCATCGCGGAGCAGACGAACCTGCTCGCGCTGAACGCCACGATCGAGGCCGCCAGGGCCGGTGAGGCCGGCAAGGGCTTCGCGGTCGTCGCCGGTGAGGTCAAGGACCTGGCCTCGGAGACCGCCAAGGCCACCGAGGACATCGCCCGCCGGGTCGAGGCCATCCAGGCCGACACCACGGGTGCCGTCGCCGCGATCGAGGAGATCTCCACGATCATCGCCTCGATCAACGACTACCAGCTGACGATCGCCTCGGCGGTCGAGGAGCAGACGGCCACCACGAACGAGATGTCGCGCGGCGTGGCCGAGGCGGCCACGGGGTCGGGGGAGATCGCGGTGAACATCACCGGCGTCGCCTCCGCCGCGCACACCTCGTCCCAGGTGCTCGGCCAGATGGGCGGCTCGGTCTCCGAGCTCGCGCAGATGGCCTCGGACCTGCGCAACCGGGTGGACGCCTTCACCTTCTGACCCAGACCTCGCGCAGCACGCGCCAGGACGGTCCCGACGGGGCCGGCAGCCGGGAGACCGGAGGCCGGCCCCGTCGGCGTCCCGCGCCGGGGCCCGTGCTCAGCGGACGGTCGAGTACCGCATCTCGTGCAGGGCGACCGTGCCGGTCACCGCCTGCACACCGACCACCCGGCCGGTGAACCCGCCGGCCACCTCCGTCGACAGGTAGCGCCCGTCGAGAGCGGCGAGTCGGACGTACCCGTCGGGGCCGTCGAACCCCAGCTCGACGTCGTCCGGCGCGTCGGCGAAACCCTGCGGTCCCACGGCCGGGTCGGTGCAGCGCGCGTGCAGCACCACCGTCGAGCCGACGCCCGGCACCTCGTGCACGACCTGCGCGAACGGGCCGACCTGCACCCGGACACGCACGCCGTCGCTGTCGGCCTCGACCGCGTACCAGTGGCGCGCGTCGAGGCGCACCAGGAGCCGGGCCGTCCCGTGCGCGACATCGACCCGGGCCTGCACGTGCCACCGCGGGTCCTGGGCGCGGACGGCCAGCACCCGTGGCTCGGGCTCCGGTGCCGGCGCGGCGTGCAGCCGCAGGGTGCCGTCCTCGTCGTGCGAGGTGAAGGTGCCCGGGTGCGCGCCAGGGCACACCCAGCGCGGGTGCAGCGGGGCGTCGGCCCCGAACGTGTCGACGAACGAGTGGTCCTGCGGCTCGACCTCGAACCGGTCCTCGACGAACACCGGCCACCCGTCGACCCAGTCGATGCCGGTGAGGAACGTCTCCCGGCCGTTCACGTGGAACTGCGGCGTCCAGCCCGCGGTGCGCACCCCGAGGTGCACCGCCGCCCACGTGCCGTCGGCCAGCTCGACCAGGTCGGCGTGACCCGTGCTCTGCACCGGCCACCCGGTGCTGCGGTGCGTGAGCACCGGGTTGGTCGGTGCCCCCTCGAACGGACCGGTGACCTGCCGCGAGCGGGCCACCGACGCGCAGTGGCCGCGCTCCGTGCCGCCCTCGGCGATCAGCAGGTACCACCAGTCGCCCACCCGGTACAGGTGCGGTGCCTCGGGGCTGGCCAGCCCGGTCCCGCTCCACAGCCCGCGCGGCTCGGTCAGAGCACGGCCCGTGAGCGGGTCGAGCTCGACCTGCAGGATCTGGCTGGAGCCCTCGGCGAACCCCGCCCAGGTGAGGTAGCACCGGCCGTCCTCGTCCCACGTGAGATCCGGGTCGATGCCCAGCGCGTCCGGGGTGCGCACCGGGTCGGACCACCCGGTGCGCGGGTCGCTCGTCGTGACGATCAGGTGCCCGAGACCGTCGCCCGCCGAGACGTCCGTGGTGATGAGCCAGAACCGACCGTCGTGGTGCCGCAGCGTCGGGGCGTAGACGCCGCGGTTGCTCACCAGCCCGGCGGTCGACAGCTGGGCGGGCCGCTCGAGCGCGTTGCCGACCTGCTCCCAGTGCACGAGGTCGCGGCTGTGGAAGACCGGGACGCCGGGCACGTACTCGAACGAGGACGTCGCGAGCCAGTAGTCCTGCCCGACCCGGCAGAGCGAGGGATCGGGGTGGAATCCGGCGATGACGGGCTGCGTGCTCATGCTCTCCCTCGGGCGTGACGGGCGGTCGCGACGGTGCGACGGCCACGGGTGCGTGCACGTCACAGTCAACCGCAACGCTGCGACCTGCGGCTCCACCCGGCTGGGTGCCCGCTGTGCACGCGACGGCGCGATTCCGGTCAGCGAGCGGGCCCGACGACCGATGAGAAGGGCGCACGCCCCCACACGTCTCGGAGCCCGCCTGTGTCTGCTGCCGCACCGCCCACCGCTCGTCGCCGCTTCGCCGACCGCCCGATCGGGGTCCGGATCGGGGCGGCCGTCGGCCTGCTCGCGCTGGTCGCCTCCGTGATGGGGGTCCTCGGCATCGTCGTCTCCCGCTCGCTGAGCGACGGCCAGCAGCAGATGTACGACGAGTCCGTCGACCCGCTGGTCGCGCTCGCGGACATGCAGCGCGACCTGCAGGGCAGCCGGGTGCGCGCGAACGTCCTGGCGTTCGCGAACCCGCAGGACCGGGCCGACCTGGTCGCCGAGCTCGACGAGCGCGGTGCGCACCTGATCGAGCAGGCCCAGGAGTACGAGGCGCAGGCCTTGACGACCGACATGCAGGGGCCGTTCGTCGACGAGCTCACGGCGTTCCACGACGCGATCGACAACGAGTGGATGACCGCGATCCTGGCCTCCGACAGCGGCCAGGACGTCGACCTGCACGCGCTGTACGAGAGCACGCTGTACGTGCACTCCGACGCGGCGCTCGACATCCTCACCGCCGAGGGCGACGCGCGTGCCGCGCACGCCTCTGAGCTCAACGACGCAGGCACCCGGCAGGCCGCGAGCCTGCAGCGGCTCCTGGTCATCGCCCTGCTGGTCGGCCTGGCGCTCGGTGTCCTGCTCGCGGTGCGCGTCGTGCGCTCGGTGGTGCGGACGGTCGCCGTGGTCGGGGAGAGCCTGGAGGCGCTCGCCGCCGGGGACCTCACCCGCCCGCCGGCCGTGGACACCCACGACGAGCTCGGTCGCATGGCCGCCTCGCTCTCCCGCGCGCTGGACTGGCTGCGGCAGACCATGACCTCGGTCGGTGCCACCGCCGAGACCGTCGCCTCCGCGTCCGAGGAGCTGTCGGCCGGCTCGACGCAGGTCGCCGCCGGGTCGGAGGAGACCTCGGCGCAGGCCGGCGTCGTCGCCGCGGCCGCCGAGCAGGTCTCCCGGAACGTCGAGGCTGTCTCCGCCGGTGCGGAGCAGATGGGGGCCTCGATCCGCGAGATCGCGCAGAACGCCACCGAGGCCGCCCGGGTCGCGGCGCAGGCCGTCAGCTACTCGGAGTCGACGGCGGGCACCGTGAACGAGCTGGGCGCGTCCGCGCAGGAGATCGGCGCGGTCGTCAAGGTCATCACGAGCATCGCGGAGCAGACGAACCTCCTGGCCCTGAACGCGACCATCGAGGCGGCGCGCGCGGGCGAGGCGGGCAAGGGCTTCGCCGTCGTCGCGGGCGAGGTCAAGGAGCTGGCGCAGGAGTCCGCCCGTGCGGCCGAGGACATCGCGGCGCGCATCGCCAAGAACCAGGCGCAGACCGCCACGGCGGTCGCCGCCATCGGCGAGATCTCCCAGATCATCACGTCGATCAACGACTACCAGCTGACCATCGCGTCGGCCGTCGAGGAGCAGACGGCCACCACGAACGAGATGAGCCGGAGCGTGACCGAGGCCGCCTCGGGCGCCCGCGAGATCGCGGAGAACATCGTCGGCGTCGCCACAGCCGCCGGCACCACCAGTGCGGTCACCACCCAGATGACCGCATCCACCGCCGAGCTGGCCCGACTCGCCGCCGACGTGCGCAGCGCTGTCGGGCAGTTCACCTACTGACACCCGACGAAGGGTGAGAGGAAGCAGCGATGACAGGCAACAGGATGCGACGCAGGGCAGCCGCCCTCGTCCTGGGACTGGCCGCCACCGCGGGTCTGGCGGGGTGCGCCGGCGCGTCGGGTGACGCCACCGGCGACGCCCCCCTGGTCGGTGTCGCCATGCCCACCACGACGTCCGCCCGGTGGATCGCCGACGGCGAGAACCTGCAGCGGCAGCTCGACGCGCTCGGGTACACGGTCGACCTGGAGTACGCCGAGGACGACGTGCCGACGCAGGTCGCCCAGCTCGAGCAGATGATCACCGACGGGGCCGACGCGCTCGTCGTCGGGGCGATCGACGGGACCGCTCTCAAGGGTGTGCTCGCGAAGGCCGCCGCAGCGGACATCCCGATCGTGTCGTACGACCGGCTGATCCGGGACTCGCCGGACGTGGACTACTACGCGTCCTTCGACAACTGGCGCGTGGGCGTCCTGCAGGCGACGTCGCTGCTGCAGGGCCTGGGCGTCGTCGACGAGACCGGCGCGCGCACGTCCGCGCCGGGTCCGTTCAGCGTCGAGCTGTTCGCCGGCTCGCCCGACGACAACAACGCGACCGTGTTCTACAACGGCGCGATGTCGGTGCTGACCCCGCTGATCGACTCGGGCGTGCTGGTCGTGCCCTCGGGTCAGACGGAGTTCACCGCGATCGCCACGCAGGGCTGGTCCGGGGACGTCGCCGCGGAGCGGATGACGACCCTGCTGCCCCTCTACCAGGGCACGGGCGTGCACCTGGACGGTGTGCTCTCGCCGTACGACGGCATCTCGCGCAGCATCATCGCGACGGTCTCGGGCCTGGGCGGCACGCTGCCGGTCGTGTCCGGCCAGGACGCCGAGCTCGACTCGGTGAAGTCGATCGTGGCCGGCGAGCAGTACTCGACGGTCTACAAGGACACCCGTCAGCTCGCGGAGGTCGCGGTCTCCATGGTCCGCGCGCTGCTCGACGGCACGGAGCCCGAGGTCAACGACACCACCACGTACGACAACGGCCAGAAGGTCGTCCCCTCGTACCTGCTGGCCCCCCAGCTGGTCACGGTCGAGAACTACGAGCCCGTCCTCATCGAGAGCGGCTACTACGAGGCGGGCGACCTGTGAGCGCCGCGCCGGCAGGGTCGAGGACGACGACGTCGAGGACGGACGGGGCGAGGACGATGGCAGGGACGAACGGGCCCGCGGTGGCCTTCGACGGCACCGCGAGGGTGCGCAGCAGCCGCGCGGCATGGTTCTGGGACCGTCCGGTCGGCGTGAAGATCGCCACCGCGATGCTCGTGCTCGGCACGGTGTTCGCGATGGTGGGTGCGCTCGGCGCGGTCGCGCTGTGGCGGGCGGGTGAGCACCTGCACGAGATGTCGGTGCTGACCGGTCAGCTGCAGTCGGCGATGTCGGAGCTGCGTGCCGACCAGGCGCGCAGCCACGTGCTGGTGCGGCGGGCTGCGGCGGCCACGGACGAGTCGACGCGGACCCAGCTGCTGGAGTCCTCGGCGTGGGTCGACGCCGACGTCGCGCGGCAGATCGCGGTCATCGAGGACTTCCCGCAGTCGGACACCGCGCAGTGGTCGGACTTCGTCGTGCGGTGGGACGCCTGGACGGCCTACCGCGACGGCACGCTGCTGCCGTTCGTGAAGGCCGGTGACGCCACGGGGTTGTCGGCGGCGATCGACTCGAGCGTGGCGGCGGACCCGGACTGGGCCGGGCGTGCGCTGGCTCTCGCCGAGGGGCAGGTGGGGGCCTCGGTCGACGAGATCCTCGCGGCCGGGCAGTCCGAGGTGGACCGCACGATCCTGGTCCTTGCGGGGTCGTTCGTGATCGGTGCCTCGGTGTCGGGGCTGCTGGCCCTGGTCGTCGTGCGCCGGGTCTCGCGTGCGGTGCGCAGCGTGGGTGTGGCCCTCGACGCGCTCGCCGAGGGTGACCTGACGGTCGCCGCCCCCGTCGAGTCGGGTGACGAGACGGGCCGGATGTCGGCCTCCCTGGGGCGTGCCCAGCAGTCGCTGCGTGCGACTCTCTCCGGTGTCGTCGAGACGGCGGCGTCCGTGGCGGCTGCCGCGGAGGAGCTGTCGGCGTCGTCCTCGCAGGTCGCGGCCGGTGCCGACGAGACGTCCGCGCAGGCGGGGGTCGTCGCGTCGGCGGCCGAGGAGGTCTCGCGCAACGTGCAGGCGGTCGCGGCCGGTGCCGAGGAGATGGGTGCCAGCATCCGCGAGATCGCGCAGAACGCGACGGAGGCTGCGAAGGTCGCCGGTGCTGCCACGACCGTGGCGGCGTCCGCCAACGATCAGGTGGCCCGGCTGGGTGCCTCGTCGCAGGAGATCGGCAACGTGGTCAAGGTCATCACGAGCATCGCGGAGCAGACGAACCTGCTGGCCCTCAACGCCACGATCGAGGCTGCGCGTGCCGGTGAGGCGGGCAAGGGCTTCGCCGTGGTCGCCGGTGAGGTCAAGGACCTGGCCTCGGAGACCGCGAAGGCCACCGAGGACATCGCCCGCCGGGTCGAGGCCATCCAGGCCGACACCGCCGGTGCGGTCGCGGCGATCGGGGAGATCTCCACGATCATCGCCTCGATCAACGACTACCAGCTGACGATCGCCTCGGCGGTCGAGGAGCAGACGGCCACCACGAACGAGATGTCGCGCGGTGTGGCCGAGGCGGCCACGGGTTCGGGGGAGATCGCGGTGAACATCACCGGCGTCGCCACCGCGGCCTCGACCTCCTCGCACGTGCTCGGCCAGATCGGCGGCTCGGTCTCCGAGCTCGCGCAGATGGCCGCGGACCTGCGGGGCCGGGTGGACGCGTTCACCTTCTGATCCTCACGAGCGAGCGCACGCCAGGGCGTGCCGGGGGTGGTCCGCGAGGACCGCTCACGGCGCGCCCTGCGTCGTCGATGGGAAGGGGGATGTCATCCCACCTTTCTTCGAGGAGCCAGCCATGAGTGCGTCTGCCACCCCCACCGCCGGGCGGCGTGCCTGGGCCGACCGGTCCGTGCTGACCAAGATCGTCACCGTGGTCGCCGTCATGGCCGCCGCCGCGCTGCTCGTCACGGTCGTGTCGCTGCGCCTCGTGGGTCTGCTGCGCTCGGACGCCGCCGAGATGTACGCCTCGCGCGTCGTGCCGCTCACGCAGCTCACGGAGATCCAGCGCGCCTACCAGGGCGACCGTGCGCGCGTGATCCAGTACGGCGTGGCCGACGAGGCCACGCGCGCCGACCTGGTGACCGAGCTGGCCGAGCGGCGGACCGACCTCGACGCGCTCGTCGAGGACTACCGGGCTGTCGCGGTCGACCCCGCCGCCGTCGACACGATGGTGTCCGCCTTCGACGCGTACTACGCGGCCGCGCAGGACGACCTGTTCCCGCTCGCCGACTCCGGGGACACCGCCGCGTTCGGGGCGTACTTCCAGGAGTCGATCCGCCCGTTGACGACCGCGGTGATGGACGCGATCCAGGTCGAGACGGCCGCGCAGGAGGAGCAGGCCTCCGCCCTGTCCACGCACACCGAGGAGCTCGCGCACACCGCGATGGTGCAGGTCGGCGGTGCGTTCGGGTTCGGCGTGCTGGTGGCCTTCCCCCTGGCGTTCGTCGTCGCACGGTCCATCCGGCGTCGGCTCGACGTGGCTGCCGGTGCGCTGACGGCGATCGGCGAGGGCGACCTGACGGTCGCGACGTCGGTCGACGGTCAGGACGAGATCGGGCGGCTCGTCATCGCGCTGCAGTCCACGCAGTCGAGCCTGCGCGAGCTCGTCTCGGGCGTGGTCGACACCTCCCGCTCGGTGGCGGCGGCCGCTGAGGAGCTGTCGTCGGCGAGCTCGCAGGTCGCGGCCGGTGCCGACGAGACGTCCGCGCAGGCGGGTGTGGTCGCCGCAGCGGCGGAGCAGGTCAGCCGCAACGTGCAGGCCGTCGCTGCCGGTGCGGAGGAGATGGGCGCCAGCATCCGCGAGATCGCGCAGAACGCGACCGAGGCGGCCCGGGTCGCCGGTGCGGCCACGGGGGTGGCCGAGGCGACGAACGAGCAGGTGGCCCGCCTGGGTGCCTCGTCGCAGGAGATCGGCAACGTGGTCAAGGTCATCACGTCGATCGCGGAGCAGACGAACCTGCTGGCGCTGAACGCCACGATCGAGGCCGCGCGTGCCGGTGAGGCGGGCAAGGGCTTCGCGGTCGTGGCCGGTGAGGTCAAGGAGCTGGCCTCCGAGACGGCGAAGGCGACCGAGGACATCGCGCGCCGGGTGGAGGCCATCCAGGCTGATACCAGTGGTGCGGTCGCGGCGATCGGGGAGATCTCCGCGATCATCGCGAGCATCAACGACTACCAGCTGACGATCGCCTCGGCGGTCGAGGAGCAGACGGCCACGACCAACGAGATGAGCCGCGGGGTGGCCGAGGCGGCCACGGGATCGGGCGAGATCGCGGTGAACATCACGGGCGTCGCCTCGGCCGCGCAGTCCTCCACGGTCGCGGTCGGTGCCGTCTCGAACCAGGTCGCCGAGCTCGCCGACCTGTCCCGCAACCTGCGCCAGCAGGTCGCCTCGTTCCGGCTCTGACGGCTCCGCGCCGAACCTGCTTCACCCCCGCACCGCCCTCATCGTCGTCGAAGGACGCCCGATGGGGGCGGTGTGCGCTCCGGCGCCCCGCCGCCGTCTCCGCACGGCGCAGCCCGCACGGCGAACCCCCACACGATCGGACCCACGATGCCCCACGCGCCCGCTGACACCCGTTCCCGCCGGCTCTCCGACCTGCCCGTCGGCATCCGCATCGGCTCGGCGCTCGCGATCGCCGTCCTCGTCGTGCTCACGGTGACCACCGTCGGGCTGACGCGGCTGGGTGCGCTCGACCGGTCGGTCGCGAACCTGAGCACGACGGCGATCGAGCCGCAGGCCTACCTGGTCAACACCCAGCGCTGGTTCCAGGCGAGCCGGGCGCGGGTGCTCGAGTACGGCATGGTCGCCGCGGCCGACCGGCAGGGGATCGAGGACGAGCGCGCGGGCTTCGACGCCGACGCGTTGACGAACATCGAGGGCTACGGCCCGTCCGTCGTCGACGACGCGTCCTACGCCGCGCTCCAGGACGCGTACGCGCGCTACCAGGCCGCCGCGGACGCGATCATGCCTCTGGCCGAGGACGGGGCCGTCGTCTACCACGATGCGTACGTCGAGCAGGTCCGGCCGATCACCAGCGAGATCGGCGACGCCCTCCAGGGGCTGACCGACTCGGTGGCCGCCGGTGCCGCCGCGGACGTCGAGTCCAGCCATGCGGCCGCCCGCGAGGCGACGGTGATCATCGTGTCGGTGGGGGTCGTCGGCGTGCTGCTCGCGGTCGGCCTGGTCGTCATCGTGGTCCGTCGCATCGTGCGCGACCTGGCGCGGGTGCAGCAGACGGTCGAGCACATGGGCCGCGGGAACCTCACGGTGGCCGTCGACCTCGACTCGCAGGACGAGCTCGGTCGCATGGCCGGCTCGCTCAACGACGCGCAGGCCAACCTGCGCGCCCTGATGGCGGGCGTCGTGCAGACGGCGGCGTCGGTGGCGGCTGCGGCCGACGAGCTGTCCGCGGCTTCCTCGCAGGTCTCGGCCGGTTCGGAGGAGACCTCGGCGCAGGCCGGTGTGGTCGCCGCGGCGGCCGAGCAGGTGTCGCGCAACGTGCAGGCGGTGGCCGCGGGTGCCGAGGAGATGGGTGCCAGCATCCGGGAGATCGCGCAGAACGCGACGGAGGCCGCGAAGGTCGCCGGTGCGGCCACGGGTGTGGCCGAGGCGACGAACGAGCAGGTGGCCCGGCTGGGTGCCTCGTCGCAGGAGATCGGCAACGTCGTCAAGGTCATCACGTCCATCGCGGAGCAGACGAACCTGCTGGCGCTCAACGCCACGATCGAGGCGGCCAGGGCGGGCGAGGCCGGTAAGGGCTTCGCGGTCGTGGCCGGTGAGGTCAAGGAGCTGGCCTCGGAGACGGCGAAGGCGACCGAGGACATCGCGCGCCGGGTGGAGGCCATCCAGGCCGACACCGCCGGTGCGGTGGCGGCGATCGGGGAGATCTCGGCGATCATCGCGAGCATCAACGACTACCAGCTGACGATCGCCAGCGCGGTCGAGGAGCAGACGGCCACGACCAACGAGATGAGCCGGGGGGTGGCCGAGGCGGCCACGGGATCGGGTGAGATCGCGGTGAACATCACGGGTGTCGCCTCGGCCGCGCAGTCCTCCACGGTCGCGGTCGGTGCCGTCTCGAACCAGGTCGCCGAGCTCGCCGACCTCTCCCGCAACCTGCGCCAGCAGGTCTCCGCGTTCACCTTCTGAGCGCTCAGGACCAACGTCCTCCTCCCGATGGGAGGGAGGAAGCGTGCGGGGCCGATCCTGGCCCCGCACCCGCTGGAGAAGAGGGACCCGTGCGCATCGAGCCGACCACCGTCCACGACACCGCAGGACCCGGCCGCCACGTGTGGGCGGACCGGTCGGTGCGGACCAAGATCCGTGCCGTCGCCGCCCTGGGGGCCCTCGTGGCGACGGTCGTCGGCGGGGTCGCCCTCGCCGGGTACGCGACCCTCGCCGCGCGCACGCACGACCTGGCCGAGCTGCAGCAGCTCTCGACGCGCGTGGGCGAGGTGCGGTTCCTCAACGGCGACATCGCGAGCTGGCAGCTGTCGTACATCTGGGACGCGTACCGGCTGAGCCCGCAGGAGGCGTTGGCGGACGACAGCGCGAACCTGCAGGGCATGCGGGACTCGCGCGCGACGCTCGACGACGCGCTCGCCTCGATCGACACGAGCCTCCTGACGGACCAGGAGGCCGAGACCTTCGCTCAGGTGCACGACCTGTGGGGACAGTTCGACGCGATCGACGCCCGGATGCAGGAGATGTACGCCGAGGGCACGCCGGAGTCGATGGCCGCGGCCGACGCCCTGCTGCTCGGTGACGGGTACACCGTGTACTTCGCGATCAGCGACGCGACCAAGGCGCTGGTCGACGACCTCGGCGAGCGCACGGCCGCCGTGGTCTCGGACGCGGAGAAGCAGGCGGCGACTCTGCGGGTCGTGGTGATCAGCGCGGTCGTCGCCGGTGCCGCGCTCGCCCTGCTGGTCGGTTCGCTCGTCGCGGGTCGGATCCGCCGGGACGTCGGCGAGATCCAGGGTGCGGTGGAGGCGTTGGCGGACGGTGACCTGACGGTGCCGCTCGTGGTGCGTTCGAGCGACGAGATCGGTGCGGCGGTCGCGGCACTGGTCCGCGCGCAGACGAACCTGCGCGAGCTCCTGGCGGGCGTGGTGCGGACGGCCGGTGCGGTGGCGGCCTCGGCCGACGAGCTGTCGGCGGCCTCCTCGCAGGTGTCGGCCGGGTCGGAGGAGACCTCGGCGCAGGCCGGTGTGGTCGCTGCTGCGGCCGAGCAGGTCAGCCGCAACGTGCAGGCCGTCGCTGCGGGTGCTGAGCAGATGGGTGCCAGCATCCGCGAGATCGCGCAGAACGCGACCGAGGCCGCGAAGGTCGCCGGCGCTGCCACGACCGTGGCCGCCTCGGCCAACGACCAGGTAGCGCGTCTGGGCGCGTCCAGCCAGGAGATCGGTGCGGTCGTGAAGGCCATCACGTCCATCGCGGAGCAGACGAACCTGCTCGCGCTCAACGCCACGATCGAGGCGGCCAGGGCGGGTGAGGCGGGCAAGGGCTTCGCGGTCGTGGCCGGTGAGGTCAAGGACCTCGCTTCGGAGACCGCCAAGGCGACCGAGGACATCGCCCGCCGGGTGGAGGCCATCCAGGCGGACACGAGCGGCGCGGTCGCGGCGATCGGGGAGATCTCGGCGATCATCGCGAGCATCAACGACTACCAGCTGACGATCGCCTCGGCGGTCGAGGAGCAGACGGCGACGACCAACGAGATGAGCCGCGGGGTCGCCGAGGCGGCCACGGGATCGGGTGAGATCGCGGTGAACATCACGGGAGTGGCCACGGCGGCACAGTCCTCCACGACTGCCGTCAGTGCCGTCTCCGACCAGGTCGCCGAGCTCGCGGATCTGTCCCGTGACCTGCGCGAACGGGTGTCCGCCTTCACGTTCTGAGGGCTCCGGGCGTCGCGCTGCGCGGGCCCGGCCTGAGCCACGGGCGGCTGCGGCCGCACACCGACGCGCCGAGAGTGATCCAGGTCACACTCGGCGCCCGGTCACTGCGGCCCCTGGGCGGTCGATCGGTGGGGCGAGCGGGCAGTGCAGCCGCGCCCATCGTCGAGGAGCCTCCCATGTCGTCGTCCGGGTCCATGTCCAGGTTGTCCGTCCGTGCCAAGGTGCTCGGCATCGTCGCTGCCGCAGCGGTCGTCGCCCTGACCTTGGGTGTCGTCGCGATGGCCAGCACGAGCCGGCTGCGCGCCACGACCGCCTCGATGGCGGCCACGCAGACGAGCGTCGCGGGTTCGCTCAGCGACCTCAAGGACGCGTTGTGGACGACGCGCAACTCGGTCTCCGTCATCGGCATCTTCGTCGGCGGGGACGTCGAGGAGAAGATCACCGCCTACCAGACGGCGAGCGACGGCCTCGACGCCGCGGTCGCGGCGTTCACCGACGCCTACGACGCCACGGGTGACACGCTGCCGAGCAGCTTCGACGCGTTCCTCACCGCGCTCGACGGCTACCGCACGGGCGTCGAGCAGGACCTCGTCGTCCCGGCGCGTGCCGGTGACCGTGCCGGCTTCCAGGCCGCCCGCGACACCCTGGGTTCCGTGGGTGGCGAGATGGTGGCGAGCCTCGACGAGGTCGAGGCCCAGGTGTCCACCGACCTCGAGGAGGTCGCCACGGCTGCCGAGGCGTCCGCCTCCCGCACGATCCTGGTGCTGGGCGCGGTCATGGTCGTCGGTGTCGCCCTGCTGCTCGCCCTTGGCCTGTGGTTCGCCGCCGCGCTGCGCCGGTCGGTGGTGGCGCTGCAGGTGGCCGTCGACGGGCTGGCCCGAGGTGACCTGACGGTCGAGGCCGAGGTGTTCAGCGGCGACGAGGTCGGTCGTACCGCGGTCGCGCTGCGGGCCGCCCAGTCCCAGCTGCGCGCCACCCTGACCGACGTGCTCGAGACGTCCCGTTCGGTGGCCGCCTCGGCCGAGTCGCTGTCCACGTCCTCCGCCCAGGTGGCCACCGGTGCCGACGAGACCTCCGCGCAGGCGGGTGTGGTCGCCGCGGCTGCGGAGCAGGTGTCGCGCAACGTGCAGGCCGTGGCCGCGGGTGCCGAGGAGATGGGCGCCAGCATCCGCGAGATCGCGCAGAACGCGACGGAGGCCGCCAAGGTCGCCGGTGCCGCCACGACCGTGGCCGCCTCGGCCAACGACCAGGTGGCCCGGCTGGGCGCCTCGTCGCAGGAGATCGGCAACGTGGTCAAGGTCATCACGAGCATCGCGGAGCAGACGAACCTGCTCGCGCTGAACGCCACGATCGAGGCTGCACGTGCCGGTGAGGCCGGCAAGGGCTTCGCCGTGGTCGCCGGTGAGGTCAAGGACCTGGCCTCGGAGACCGCGAAGGCCACCGAGGACATCGCCCGCCGGGTCGAGGCCATCCAGGCCGACACGATGGGAGCCGTCGCCGCGATCGGCGAGATCTCGCACATCATCGCGAGCATCAACGACTACCAGCTGACGATCGCCTCCGCGGTCGAGGAGCAGACGGCCACGACCAACGAGATGTCGCGCGGTGTGGCCGAGGCGGCCACGGGGTCGGGGGAGATCGCGGTGAACATCACCGGTGTGGCCTCCGCCGCGCACACCTCCTCCCAGGTGCTCGGCGAGATGGGCGGCTCGGTCTCCGGCCTGGCCGCCCAGGCGGAGCGTCTGCGGGACTCCCTGGCGGCGTTCACGCTCTGATCTGCACCCCGAACCGTCAGGGCCCGCGCGTGACCTGCGCGCGGGCCCTGACGCGTTCCCGGGGCCCGTCCTCACGCCGGTCCTCGAGCCTGTGCGCGCGCCCGTCCTCGCGCCCGTCCTGACCGGGCCGCGCGCCCGACATCACCCGCCCCCGGACCGCACGGACCGCTCATCCGCACCCCGACCACGCCGATGAGGATCTCGACGCCGCGCACCCGCCCGGCACCCCTTGGAGGAGCACGTGACTCGGATCCGCGTCCTGGTGGTCGACGACTCCGTCGTCGTCCGTCGGCTCGTGACGGACTCGCTCGCCCGCGACCCGCAGATCGAGGTCGTCGGCGTCGCCGCCAACGGGAAGCTCGCGCAGTCGAAGGTCGAGCAGCTCGCCCCGGACCTCATCACGATGGACGTCGAGATGCCGGAGATGAACGGCATCGAAGCCGTGCGGGCCCTGCGCCGCGCCGGCCACACGATGCCGATCATCATGTTCTCCACGCTGACCGAGCGCGGTGCCGAGGCCACCCTCGACGCCCTCGTCGCCGGCGCGACCGACTACGTCACCAAGCCGGCCAACGTCGGCAGCGTGCAGGAGTCGATGGCCCAGGTCGCCGACAACCTGCTCCCGAAGATCAAGGCGCTCGTCTCGGCCCCGTCCCAGGGCGGTCGCGTGCGGGGCTCGCTCGGCAGCGGTCCGGGGATCCCCGGGCAGCAGACCCCCGCCGGACGGCCCGCCGGTGCGCTCGCGCCGCCGCCCGTGCGTGCCGCCCGCGTCGTCACCACGCGCCAGGAGCCGCCCGTCCACCCGCTGCGGCTCGCCGTCCTCGGCTCGTCCACCGGCGGGCCCGAGGCCTTGTCCAAGTTCTTCACGGCGCTCAACCAGCCGCTTCCCGTGCCGCTGCTCGTCACGCAGCACATGCCGCCCGTGTTCACGCGTCAGCTCGCCGCCCGGCTCGACCGCCTGGGGCCCGCCCGGGTGCACGAGGCCGGAGACGGCGTGCCGCTGCAGAACGGCCACGTCTACATCGCCCCCGGCGACCGGCACCTCGAGGTGCGTCGCGCCGGCGCGGCGCTGCAGACGCAGCTGACCGACGGCCCGCCCGTCAACTACTGCCGACCGTCCGTCGACGTGCTGTTCCGCTCAGCGGTCCGCGCGTGCGGCGGTGACCTGCTCGCGGTCGTGCTCACCGGCATGGGGGCGGACGGTCGCACCGGCTGCGAGGACGTCGTCACCGCAGGCGGTCTCGTGCTCGTCCAGGACGAGCCGACCAGCGTCGTGTGGGGGATGCCGGGCGCGGTCGCCACCGCCGGCCTGGCCCACCGCATCCTGCCGCTCCCAGATGTCGCACCCACAGTCGAACGTGTGCTGCACGGCGCCGCCGTCAGCGCAGGAGGGGGACCGTCATGACCCTGACCCGTGACACGTTCACGTACGTCGCCGACCTGGTCCGTCGTCGCAGCGCGATCCAGCTGACACCGGGCAAGGAGTACCTCGTGGAGAGCCGGCTGATGCCGCTCGCCCGCGAGGCCGGTGCAGCCGACGTCGACGCCTACGTGACGTCGGTCCGCGCCAAGCCGACCGAGGTCTCGCTCGTGCGGATCGTCGAGGCGCTCACCACGAACGAGACGTCGTGGTTCCGCGACTCGGCCCCGTTCGTCGCGCTGCGCCAGCACATCCTGCCGCCGCTCGTCGCGGCCCGGGGTCAGTCGGCGCGGCTGCGCATCTGGTCCGGCGCGTGCTCGACCGGCCAGGAGCCGTACTCGATCGCGATGACCCTGACCGACGCGCTGCCGCCGTCGATGTCCTTCGAGATCCTCGCCACCGACCTGTCGACCGAGGTGCTCGAGCGGGCCCGCAGCGGGACGTACTCGCAGCTCGAGGTCAACCGCGGCCTGCCGGCCCCGATGCTCGTGCGCCACATGGTGCGGCAGGGCACCGACTGGCAGATCAGCGACGAGCTGCGCCGCGCGATCACGTTCAAGCAGCACAACCTGCTGGACCCGGCCCCGATCGGTGGCCCGTTCGACGTGATCTTCCTGCGCAACGTGCTCATCTACTTCGACCTGCCGACCAAGCGCTCGATCCTCGGGCGCCTGCGACAGGTGCTCAAGCCCGACGGCATCCTCGTCCTCGGCGCCGCCGAGACCACGATCGGCGTCGACGACGACTGGTCCCGGGTCCCGGTCGGCACCGGCTCGGTGTACCGACCGGCGGGCGCCAGCCCCGCAGCCACGACACCCGTGCCGAACCAGCGGCCGACCGTCGGGGCCCCCGCACCTGGTGCCTCCGTCGGGATCACCCCCGCAGGAGCGCCCGGCACGTTCGCCAGCCGCACCACCCCGTCCACGCCCGTCACATCCGTAGGAGCACAGCGATGAGAGCCCTCGTGATCGACGACTCGCGCACGATGCGCCGTATCGTCGCCGGAACCCTGGAACAGCTGGGCTTCGAGACCGCCCAGGCCGAGCACGGTCGGGAGGCCCTGGACCTGCTCGACGCGGGTCTCGAGGTCGACCTCGCCTGCGTCGACTGGAACATGCCCGTGATGGACGGGCTGCAGTTCGTCACCGAGGTCCGCAACGACCCCAGCCGTCGGGGCATCACGCTCATGATGGTGACGACGGAGGCCGAGACCTCCCAGATCGTGAAGGCGCTCGCCGCCGGAGCGCACGAGTACCTCATCAAGCCGTTCACGCCGGACGCCATCCGCGACAAGCTCGACCTGCTCGGGCTCGTCCCCGTCGAGGAGACAGTATGAGCACCATCGTCGAGCAGGACCAGGTCTTCGCGATCGCCCAGGAGGTGTTCGCGGCCATGATCGACGGCGACGTCGGTCTGCTCGTCCCGTACGAGGGCGACGCGCCCGCGTTCCGCGACCCGGTCGTGGCGTGGGTCGACCTGCACGGGGACTGGGCGGGTCGCGCGGTCCTGACCACCGAGATGCCCGTCGCGCACGACCTCGCCCGGGCGCTGCTCGGCATGGGCGCCGACGAGGAGATCTCCCGGGTCGACCTCGAGGACGCCTTCGGCGAGGTCGCCAACGTCGTCGGTGGCAACATCAAGTCGTTGCTCCCGACGCAGGGGACGCTCGGTCTTCCTCAGGTTGCCGACGCAGTGCCCGATGTCTCAGGTGCGGTCCTCGTGCACGAGCTGCGCCTCGCTTGGCGCGGACAGCCCATGTTCGTGTCCACATGGGTCTTCGCCTGACGACGGCGCGGCCCGCGCACCTGACCGGACAGCTCATCTGAAAGGAAGACTCATGATCCGTGTGCTCGTCGCGGATGACAGCCGCGTCATGCGGCAGATCGTGATCCGTACCCTGCGCCAGGCGGGGTACGACTGGGACGTGCGGGAGGCCGAGAACGGCGCCGCGGGTCTGGCAGCGGTGCGGGCCGACGAGCCCGACGTCGTCCTGTCGGACTGGAACATGCCGGAGATGACCGGTATCGAGTTCCTCCGTGCGCTGCGTCGTGAGGGATTCGCCACGCCCTTCGGCTTCGTCACCTCGGAGGGGTCGCCCGAGATGCGGGCGACCGCCGAGGCGGCCGGTGCCCTGTTCCTCATCGCGAAGCCCTTCACCCCGGAGGCGTTCCGGGACGTCATCGAGCCGGTGCTCGCATGAGCCAGGACACGCCTCTCCCGAACGCGAAGGACGTCCGCGAGCTCATCATGGGTCTCGTCGGCCGCGACGTGGAGGTGCTCACCGGCGGCGGGATGGTCGACCCGACCAGCCCGTCCGGTGCGCTCGTCGGCGTCTACACGGACAACCGCCTGGCGCTCACGGCGCTGGTCATCATGGACGTGCCGCTCGCCGCGTACGTCGGTGCCGCGCTCGGGCTCGTCCCTGCTGCTGCCGCGAAGGACGCCGCCTACGAGGAGACCCTGACGGACAACCTCGCGGAGAACGCCGGCGAGATCCTCAACGTGATGGCCTCGCTGTTCAACGCGGAGGGTGCCCCGCACGTCCGGCTCGACGCGACGTACCAGCCGCGCGACCCGCTGCCCGCCGACATCGCGCAGTGGGTGCTCGCCTACGTGCGCCGCACGGACCTGGACATGAAGGTCGAGGGCTACGGCAGCGGCAAGTTCTCGCTCCTGGTCATCTGACGCCGTCACCGGCGTGCGGCGCCGGCGATCTCCAGGACCGCGGGCGCCAGCTGGGCGAACGCGGTGCGGTACTGCGCGTCGGTGCCCAGGTAGGGGTCGATCACGTCGTCGTCCTCCGGTCGCGGGGGAACCGCCCGGCGCCGCGCCGCGGCGAGCGGCACGACGGCGCGCAGCCGGTCGGCCGTCGTCGCGCCGGCCCCCGGCAGGTCGGCCGGGTCCAGGTCGAGCAGCAGCCGGGCCAGCTCGCGCACGGTGAACGTGCGGACCGCGGCCCCGGGTTCGAGCCGGATGACGGCGGACCGGTGCTGCGCCGTGAGCGCGAGCACGAGGTCGGTCCCGCGCAGCATGCCGGGCGTCACCTGGCGTGCGACGAACCCCGTCGGGTCGCACCCGTGCTCGAGCAGAAGCGAGGCCATCCGGTCGGTCATCGGCGCACCCGAGACCGCACCCGTGCCGGCCGAGGCGACCTCGACGGCGGGCAGCAGCCCGCGCCGGGCCCCGCCCGGACCCGCCGGCCGCCGGTAGGGGGCGCCGAGCCGGGCGGCGAGCAGCCGTTCGACGGCCGGGGAACGGCAGACGTTGCCCGTGCACACCGCGAGCACGCGGAACGGTGCAGGGACGTCGGAGGGGGTCACTCTCGCCATGATGCCCGGCCCGTGCGACACCCGAGGTGCTCGTCGGGTCCGCGGTGACCCGATCGGCCTAGCAGGACCACCCGACTGCCCGCCGGGGAACGCTCGCGGGGGCCCGTACGTTACGGCTGTGTCAACTCCTTCGGGACACGCACACAGGTCCTGCACCGGCTCTGCCACACTGCGCCCATGGCATCGTCCCCCTCCGGAGCCGCGCCCACCGAGGCTCCCCCCGCAGCCCCCCTCCACCCCCTGGACCGCTTCTTCAAGATCACCGAGCGTCGCTCGACGATCGGCACGGAGATCCGCGGCGGTCTGACCACGTTCTTCACGATGAGCTACATCATCGTGCTCAACCCGCTCATCATCGGCACGGTGCCCGACAGCACCGGGCACTACCTGGGCGGCGGCACGGAGCCGAACCTCGCCCTGGTCGCCGCAGCCACCGCGCTCGTGGCCGGCGTGCTCTCCATCCTGATGGGTGCCGTCGCGAACTTCCCGATCGCGCTCGCCGCGGGTCTGGGTCTCAACGCCGTCGTGGCCTACTCGATCGCGTCGCTGCCGGGCATGACCTGGGCGGACGCGATGGGCATCGTGGTGCTCGAGGGCCTCGTGATCCTCGTGCTGGTGCTCACCGGGTTCCGGACCGCGGTGTTCAAGGCCGTCCCGCGCGAGATCAAGGTCGCGATCTCGGTCGGCATCGGCCTGTTCATCTCGCTCATCGGCTTCGTCGACGCCGGGTTCGTCCGCCCGGGCAACCCGGTGCTGCAGCTGGGCATCGACAACTCCCTGGCCGGTTGGCCGCTGCTCGTCTTCTCGATCGGCCTGCTCACCGCGATCATCCTCATGGTCAAGAAGGTCCGCGGCGGCCTGCTCATCGCGATCGTCGGCACGACGGTGCTCGCGGTCGTCGTCGAGCTCGTCGCGAACGTCGGTCTGTTCGGCGCCGAGAACGCCACCGGCTGGAAGCTGAACACGCCGGCGTTGCCCAGCTCGCTGGTCGAGGTGCCGGACTTCTCGCTGCTGGGCCAGTTCTCGCTGTTCGGCGCCTTCGGCAAGATCGGCTTCGTCGCCGTCGTGCTGCTGGTCTTCTCGCTGCTGCTGGCCGACTTCTTCGACACCATGGGCACGATGGTCGCCGTCGGTGCCGAGGCCGAGCTGCTCGACGACGAGGGCAACCCGCCGAACATGGAGCGGATCCTGGTCGTGGACTCCCTGGCCGCCGTGGCCGGTGGTGTCGGCTCGGTCTCGTCGAACACCGCCTACATCGAGTCCGCCTCGGGTGTCGGTGACGGTGCGCGCACCGGTCTGGCCTCGGTCGTCACGGGTCTGGCGTTCCTCGTCGCGACCTTCCTGTCCCCGCTGGTCGACATGGTCCCCTCCGAGGCGGCCGCCCCGGCCCTCGTGGTCGTCGGCTTCCTCATGGTCATGCAGGTCTCGGGCATCGACTGGAAGAACTACGAGATCGCGATCCCGGCGTTCCTCACGATGATCCTCATGCCGTTCACCTACTCGATCACCGCGGGTATCGGCGCCGGCTTCATCGTCTACGTCGTCATCAAGGTCGCCGTCGGCAAGGCCAAGGCCGTGCACCCGCTCATGTGGGTGGCCGCCACGCTCTTCGTGCTCTACTTCGCGCTCGGCCCGATCAAGGACGCCATCGGGATCTGACGCGTCGTTCTCTGCGCGCTGCGCGCCTGCCCCGAGGGGCACCAGCACGGGGTCGGTCCTGCCGCACGGCGGGGCCGGCCCCGCGTGCGTGCTGGACGCGCGTGGCTAGCATGGCGTGCGTGCCACGCCGCCCCGCGGCGCCGTGCGCGATGCCGGGCTCCACCGGCACCCCGTCGAGGAGAGGGCACGCCGGTGAAGATCGCGATCGTGGGCACGGGGTACGTCGGGCTGTCGAACGCGGTGATCCTGGCGCAGCACCATGAGGTCGTCGCGGTCGACATCGACCCGGCGAAGGTGGACGCCATCAACCGGCGCGAGTCCCCGATCGTCGACCCCGAGCTCGAGGACTACCTGCGTCGTGTCCCGCTCTCGCTCGTGGCGACCACGGACGCGCCGGCCGCCTACCGCGGTGCCGCGTTCGTGGTGGTCGCCACGCCGACGGACTACGACCCGGTGAGCAACTACTTCGACACCTCGTCCGTCGAGCAGGTGATCGCTGCCGTGCTGGCCGTCGAGCCCGGGGCCGCGGTCGTGGTCAAGTCGACCGTCCCGGTCGGCTTCACCGCACGGCTGCGCGAGGAGCACCCCGGTGCGCGCATCGTCTTCTCGCCGGAGTTCCTGCGCGAGGGTCGTGCGCTGCACGACAACCTCTACCCGTCGCGGATCGTGGTGGGCGACCGCTCGTCGGTCGGCAAGGAGTTCGCCGGGCTACTGGTCGAGGGGGCGCTCGCGACCGACATCCCGGTGCTGCTGACCGACCCGACGGAGGCCGAGGCGATCAAGCTGTTCGCCAACACCTACCTGGCCCTGCGGGTGGCGTACTTCAACGAGCTGGACACCTACGCCGCCACGCGTGGGCTCGACTCGGCGCAGGTCATCGAGGGGGTCGGGCTCGACCCGCGGATCGGCTCGCACTACAACAACCCGTCGTTCGGCTACGGCGGCTACTGCCTGCCCAAGGACACCAAGCAGCTGCTGGCCAACTACCAGGACGTGCCGCAGAACCTCATCGCCGCGGTGGTGGAGGCGAACACGACGCGCAAGGACTTCATCGCCGTCGACATCCTGCGCCGGCAGCCGCGGGTCGTCGGTGTGTACCGGCTGATCATGAAGTCCGGTTCGGACAACTTCAGGGCGTCCTCGATCCAGGGGATCATGAAGCGCCTGAAGGCCAAGGGCGTCGAGGTGATCGTCTACGAGCCGACGTTCGTCGAGGACGAGTTCTTCCGCTCCGAGGTGGTGCGTGACCTCGAGGAGTTCAAGCGCCGGGCCGACGTGATCGTGGCGAACCGTCGCACCGAGGTCCTCGACGACGTGGCCGAGAAGGTCTACACGCGGGACATCTACGGGCGCGACTGAGCGTCGGCCCCACCGCACGCCCGGATCGCCCGACTGCTGGCGTTTTCCTTACCTAAGGTAATGAGTTAAGGTAAGGACCTGTGAGAATCACCGTGCCCACGCTGGCCGCCGAGCTGCGCGTCTCGCTCAGCAGGGCGAGCCGCAGGCTCAAGGCCGAGCGCGGCGACGCGGACCTGCCGGACCCGCAGTTCAACGTGCTCGCGTTCCTGCACCGCGACGGCCCGATGACCCCCGGCCAGCTCGCCGAGGCGGAGCACGTCCAGCCGCCGTCCATGACGCGCACCGTCAACTGCCTCGTCGAGCTCGGGTTCGTCCGCAAGGACGAGCACCCCACCGACGGGCGGCTGGTCGTGGTGAGCCTCACCGACGCCGGCCGTGCCGAGGTGCTCGAGACGCGGCGTCGCCGCGACGCCTGGCTCACCTCACGCCTGACCGCCATGACCCCCGACGAGCGCGACCGCCTCGCCGACGCCATCGAGCTCCTCCGGAGGATCGCCACCTCATGAGTCCGACGTTCACGTCGTTGCAGTACCGGAACTACCGCCTGTGGTTCGCCGGTGCCCTCGTCGCGAACGTCGGCACCTGGATGCAGCGCGTCGCGCAGGACTGGCTCGTGCTCACCCAGCTCTCCCACGAGTCCGGGGTCGCGGTCGGGTTCACCACCGCGCTGCAGTTCGCGCCCGTGCTGTTCCTGTCCGCCTGGGCCGGGCTGCTCGCCGACCGCGTCGACCGCCGCAAGCTGCTGGTCGCGACGCAGATCGGCCAGGGCGTGCTCGCCGCGGGCCTGGGCGCCCTCGTGCTCAGCGGGCACGCGCAGCTGTGGCACGTGTACCTGTTCGCCGGCGCGCTCGGCTGCGTCTCGGCGATCGACGCCCCCGTGCGCCAGACGTTCGTCGCCGAGCTCGTACCGGCCAACCGGCTGTCCAACGCGGTCGGCCTCAACAGCGCCTCGTTCAACGCCGCCCGCCTCATCGGTCCCGGCCTGGCCGGGCTGCTCATCGCCGCTGTCGGCACCGGCTGGGTCTTCCTCATCAACGCCGTCACGTTCGGCGCGACGATCCTGTCGCTCACGCTCATGCGCACGGGCGAGATGCACCGGATGCCGACGGCGTCGCGCGCCAAGGGGCAGATCCGCGAGGGCGTGCGCTACGTCCGCAACCGCACCGACATCCTCGTGATCATGGTGGTGGTCGGCGTCGTGTCGACGTTCGGCCTCAACTTCCAGCTGACCTCCGCGATGATGGCCCGCACCGAGTTCGGCCGGGGCGCGGGGGAGTACGGCATCCTCGGCTCGGTCCTCGCCATCGGCTCGCTCACCGGCGCGCTGCTGGCCGCCCGGCGCGAGCGGCCACGGGTGCGGCTCGTGATCGGTGCGGCCTTCGCCTTCGGCATCGCCAGCGGTGTCATGGCGCTCATGCCCACGTACCCGTCGTTCGCTGTCGCGTGCATCCCGGTCGGGCTCGCGTCGCTGACGATGATGACCGCGGCCAACTCGACCATCCAGCTGTCCACCGACCCGGCGATGCGTGGACGCGTCATGGCGCTCTACATGATCGTGTTCCTCGGCGCGACGCCGGTCGGCTCACCCGTCGTCGGCTGGGTCGGCGAGACGTTCGGCCCCCGGTGGGCCATCGGCATCGGCTCGATCTCCGCGCTGCTCGTCTCGACCGCCGCGGCGGTCTGGGCCGCCCGTGCCTGGCACGTGCAGGTGCGCTACCACGTGCTCAGCCGCCCGCACGTCGAGGTCGTCCACCTGGACGCCGTCCTTGCGGGCGGTGGCCCGGGCCCTGGGGGCTCGGACGGCACCGACGGCAGCGACGGCACGGACGGAACCGACGGCCCTGGCGGGCCCGGAGGTCCCGGAGTTCCCGTCCAGAGGGGCGGCGGGGCCCGGCTCGTCGCCGCGAGCAGGCTCGGCGCGCAGGACGCGGCCGACCGGCAGTCCGCCGCCTGACGCCTCGGGCGCGGTGCGTCGGCACGCCTCGAGGGCCGACCGCCGGCCGCCGGTCCTCGCCCGCGGCGTCCGGGTGAAACACCGCGCGGAGCTGCCGCAGGACAAGTCGGACATGTGACGATCGACCCATGGACGTCCCGGTCGAGCACGACGACGCCGCCGAGCAGGCGCCACCGCCCCGCTCGCCCGCGACCGCCGGTTCGCCGGAGCCCACGCAGCCCGCCCCGCCCGCCCGGCGGCGCCACCGGCTGCGCACGGCACTGCTCACCGTGACCGTGGTGCTCGGTGTCGTCGTCGTCGCCCTCGGCTGGGTCGGCTACCGCGCATGGCAGACGGCGCACGCGCTCAAGGACGCCCAGGCGCTCGTCGACACGGTCCAGGACGAGGTCCGCGCCGGCGACGTGCAGTCGCTCGCCGACGCGGTGCCGCAGATCCAGGCGCTGACCAGGACCGCCCGCGAGTCCTCGGGCGACCCGGTCTGGCGCGCCGCGGAGGTCCTGCCCGTCCTCGGCACCCAGCTGCGCGCGGTGCGCACGGTGTCCTCCTCGCTCGACGACGTGGCCGTCGGGGTCCTCCCGGCGGTCGCCTCGCTCGGCACCGCGCTCGACGGCCGCGAGGCGGACGAGGAGCGCGGGCGCCTCGTGCTGGCCCAGCTCGTCGAGGTCGCCCCCGGGCTCGTCGACGCCTCGGTGACCGCGCGCAGCGCCGCCGACGACGTCGCGGCCATCGACACCGACGGCCTGCTCGGTCCGCTCGTCGACCCGGTGACCAGGGCGCGCGACGCGCTCGAGGAGGCTGCCACCGCGCTCGAGGGAGGAGCCGGTGTCGCGTCCCTGCTGCCGGCGATGCTCGGCTCCGACGAGCCGCGCACGTACCTGCTGCTCTCGCTCAACTCCGCCGAGCTGCGCTCCGGCGGCGGGATCGTCGGTGCGGTCGTCGTCCTGCAGGCCCAGGGCGGGCGGCTCGAGCTCAGGGGCCAGCTGAGCACGGCCGACCTCCCCGGGCTGGACGAGCCCGTGCTGCCGCTGTCCGACGCCGAGCTCACGGTCGACACCGCGCGGCTCGGCCGCTGGGTGCAGGACGCCACGATGACCCCGGACTTCCCGCGCACCGCCGAGCTCGTCGCGGCCCGGTGGGAGCAGCAGACGGGTGGCACGGTCGACGGCGTGATCGCCGCGGACCCGGTCGCGGTGTCCTACCTGCTGGGTGCCACGGGGCCGATCGGTGCGCCCGACGGCAGCACGCTCGACGCGGGCGGTGTCGTGGCCGCCCTGCTGCACGACAGCTACCTCACCTACCCGGACGCGGGCGATGCCGACCGGTACTACGCAGGCGTGGCGAGCGCGATCTTCGGTGCGGTCACCGCGGGCAAGGGTGACGTGGGTGCGCTGGGCCAGGCCCTCGTGCGCGCCGGCGAGGAGGGACGGCTGCGCATGTGGTCGGCGCACCCCGACGAGCAGGACCGGATCCTGGGCACGGACTTCGCCGGCGCGTTCCTGTCCGAGCAGAGCGCCGACGAGGTCGGCGTGTTCCTCAACGACGGCACGCCGGGCAAGCTCGACTACTTCCTTCAGGTCCAGGTGAGCGTCGAGGACCTGCAGTGCGACGGGCCCGACCCGACCGCCCAGGTCCGCGTCTCGCTCAGCTACGACCCGCCCGCCGACATCGCGACCTACCCGGACTACGTCATCGGCGCGCACCGCGAGGGTCGGCCCGACGGGTGGGTCGACACGAACCTCAACGTCTACGCCCCGGTCGGCGCACCCCTGGGCGCCCTCGAGAAGGACGGCGGCTGGGTGTCGGGCACGTCGGCGACCCTCGACGGCCGAGCCGTGCAGGTCGTGCGGTCGTCCCTCGACCCTGGGCAGAGCGAGTCCTACACGTTCGCCGTGCCGGTGCGCGACGGCCAGGTCGTGGTCCGCACGACCCCGACGGTGGGGTCGCCGGGCTCGGTCGTCGCGTCCTGCGCCCCCTGACACGCCGGCCGACACCTGCGGGGACCCGCCGGCGCCCGCTGGCAGACCTGCGAGGCGATCTCGCCTCGGCGTCGCGATCCGACACGGAGGTGCCCTAGGGACCTTGCCCTGTCCGAAATCACCCGATAGAGACCGGTTCGGGACCCCCTCGAGGCGCCATGATGGGGTGACATGTCGGAGATGAGAAGTTTGGAGGGTGTCATGAGAGCGATCGTGCGTGCGTGCATCGCTGTGCTCGTCGCGGTAGGCGCCGCGACCGCGGCGGCGGCACCCGCCGGCGCGGAGGTCACGCCGTCGCCTGCGCCCTCCTACGGGTGCCTGGACCAGAAGGACGGCTACGGGGCTCCGCTGCCCTGCGAGCTCGTCGTCTCCGAACTCACCCCTGTGTGCGTCGCCGACGTGCCGCTGCTCAACTACGCGGTGCAGGCCATCGGCACGCCCAACACGACGGTGACGCTCACGTTCGTGAACCCCGACGGGCAGAGCGTGGTCTACCCCGACCTGCCGCTCAGCGGTCAGGTCCGTTGGCCCGGCGCCGTGGTCGGCGCGGACGGCAAGGGCATCGACTGGCCGGGCTGGAAGCAGCTCGCCGACGGGACCTGGATCGAGGCTGACGACGGCTACGCGTGGGTGCGACCGAACGTCACCGTGAAGCTCCAGGTCAACCCGGAGGCGTCGGTCACCGTGGCCTACCCGCCGTCGACCCCGACCTGCCTCACCGGTCCGCCGACCACGGTCGTGCTCGCCGAGAGCCCGGCGGCCAAGTCGTCCGTGGTGACGGCCGTGCTCGCTGCGACGGGCGCTGACGTGCTGCCGTTCGCGATCGTCGCCGTGGCCCTGCTGGTCGCCGGCGGGACCGCCGTGATCCTGGTGGCCCGGACGCGGTCCCGGAGCGCGCACCGCTGACGCGCGGCTCCACCCGACGCACGCCGAGCGTCGGACGAGGGAAGGCCCCGGGGACCACGTCCTCGGGGCCTTCCCTCGTCGTCGCGCCCGGATCGGGCTGGAGCCGGTCTGGAACGGTCCGGAGCGGTCAGAGGTGCTCGACGACGTGGTCGATGCACGCGGTCAGCGCGAGCACGTCCTCGGGGTCGACGGCGGGGAACATGGCGATGCGCAGCTGGTTGCGCCCCAGCTTGCGGTACGGCTCGACGTCGACCACGCCGTGCGCTCGCAGGATCTTCGCGACGGTCGGCGCCTCGATCTCCGGCGCGAGGTCGATCGTGCCGACCACCGAGGAGCGGGCCTGCGGGTCCGTGACGAACGGCGTCGCCCAGTCCCGGGCCTCGGCCCAGCCGTACAGGTGACCCGCGGACGTCGCCGTGCGCCCGGCGGCCCAGGGGAGCCCGCCCTGGCCGAGCATCCAGTCGAGCTGCTCGGCGAGCAGCACGAGCGTGGCGAGCGCGGGGGTGTTGAGGGTCTGGTCGAGCCGCGAGCTGGCGACGGCGGTGCTGAAGGAGAGGAACTCCGGCACCCAGCGCCCGCTCGCCTCGATGCGGGCGGCACGCTCGATCGCTGCGGGGGAGGCGACCGCGAGCCACAGGCCGCCGTCGGAGGCGAACGACTTCTGCGGGGCGAAGTAGTACACGTCGGTCTGCGCCGCGTCGACGTCCAGGCCGCCGGCTGCCGAGGTGCCGTCCACGAGCACCAGAGCGCCCTGGTCGGCGGACCCTGCGACCCGGCGGACCGGGGCGACGACGCCCGTCGAGGTCTCGTTGTGCGGCCAGGCGTAGACGTCCACGTCCAGCTCGTGCGCGGGCAGGGCGACGCTGCCAGCCGGCGCCTCGTGCACGGTCGGTGCGCCGAGGAACGGGGCGCGGGCCGCGGCCGCGGCGAACTTCGCGCCGAACTCACCGAACACGGCGTGCTGCGAGCGGTGCTCGACGAGGCACAGGGTGGCCACGTCCCAGAACGCCGTCGAACCGCCGTTGCCGAGCACGACCTCGTAGCCGTCCGGCAGCCCGAACAGCTCGGCCAGGCCGGCCCGCACGCGGCCCACCAGCGCGCGCACCGGCGCCTGACGGTGGGACGTGCCCAGCAGGGTCGTCCCGACGGACGCCAGGGCGTCCACCTGGGCCCGCCGGATCTTCGACGGGCCCGAGCCGAACCGGCCGTCGCGCGGCAGCAGGTCGGCGGGAATGGTCACGGGCGTGGGCGCGTTCTCGGGCACGACGCGAGGATAGGCCTCGTCGGCCGTGCTGCGCGGGCGGGACCAACTACCCTGGGCGCGGGCATGTGGACGCGACGTGCGACGACGTGGGAGGCAGTGCGGTGAGCGACCTGATCGACACGACCGAGATGTACCTCAAGACGATCTACGAGCTCACCGAGGAGGGGCGCACGCCCCTGCGGGCCCGGATCGCGGAGCGTCTGGGCCACTCGGGGCCGACCGTCTCGCAGACGGTCGCCCGCATGGAGCGGGACGGGCTGGTCGTGGTCACGGGCGACCGTCACCTCGAGCTGACGCCGGACGGCCTCGCCAAGGCGGTGCGCGTGATGCGCAAGCACCGCCTCGCCGAGCGGCTGCTGACGGACGTCATCGGTCTGGACTGGCCCTACGTGCACGAGGAGGCGTGCCGCTGGGAGCACGTCATGAGCGAGCGGGTCGAGCGGCGCCTGGCTGCCCTGCTCGACCACCCGCACTTCGACCCGTACGGCAACCCGATCCCGGGGCTGGCGGAGATCGGCGAGGAGGCCGTCGACCAGTCGTTCCTCGACGGCGTGACCTCGCTGGTCGCCTACGACAGCGCCGACACCGACGGCGTGGACCGCTCCTTGTCGCGCGCGGTGGTCGCGCGCATCGCCGAGCCGCTCCAGGTCGACGTCGAGCTGCTCGGTCGGCTCGAGGAGGCCGGTGTGCGGCCCGGCGGGACGATCGCGATCGAGCGCGGCGACGGTGTCGTGACGGTCGGTGCGCCGGGCTCGTCCACGGTGCTGGACCTGCCCGACGAGGTGGCCCGGCACATCTTCGTCGGTCGCGCCTGACGGACTCCTCACGGCGTGTCGTCGGCGACGCGCAGGGAATCGTCCCGTGGTGTGCCGACTTGTCCGTGACCGGAGCGTGACAATCGCGCAGGGGGTCCTGTACGTTCGTCCTGCTTCCAGGAACCCTCCTCCGAGAAGCCCTCGAGCGGAACGCCGAACCCTGCCGCCGTCCGAGGTCCGCACGAACCGCCGGCAGGGGCGGGGGACCCAATCGCGGGCACCGGGAAGTTCACGGTGTCCTTGGGGTGAAGTCGCACGACGGCCTCGGCCGGACGGACGACCGGGTGTTCTCCCACCCGAACCCGACAGCTCACCTCGTAGGCGATCAGGAGAGGCAACGCGTGACCGTGAGTACCATTCGCGCCCGTCATCGTGCGGCGCGGCGTCCTTCGACGCCACTGACCGAGATCGCCAACGCCGCATCGGAGCAGATGGGCACGGTGGGTCGCCGGACGGCGGTCGTCGCCGCCGCCTCGGGTCTGGCCGTGACGATGCTCGGCGCCCCCGCCTCCGCGGCGAACCAGGGTGAGGCGGCCGGATCGCTTCCCGCCGTCGACACCACCTCGCTGACCGCCTCCGCGCGTGCCGTCCTCGAGACCGCGCCCGTCGTGACGGCGCCCGCCGAGGTCTCGTGGAGCTTCGACACCCCGACCGTCACCGCGGTGAAGCCTGTCGTCAAGGCGGCGACCACCCGCACGACGACCACGGCGGCCTCGCGCAGCGAGACCCGGACGGCCGTCGCCAACAGCCCGATCCCGCAGTCGGTCGCAGGCAACGCGGTCCTCGAGATCGCCGCCCGCTACGTGGGCACCCCGTACGTCTCGGGCGGGACGACCCCCGACGGCTTCGACTGCTCGGGCTTCGTCTCCTACGTGTACGGCCAGCTGGGCATCTCGCTGCCGCACTCCTCGAGCGCGTACCTGTCGGTCGGCACGATCGTCTCGGCGGCCGACGCGCTGCCCGGCGACATCATCTGGAGCCCGGGCCACGTCGCGATCTACGCCGGTGGCAACCAGCAGATCGACGCGCCCCGGCCGGGCAAGACGGTCCAGTTCCGCGCGATCTGGCAGAGCAGCCCGGTGTTCATCCGCATCGGCTGACACCCCGCACCTGACGAGGGCCTCGACGACCATCCGGTCGCCGGGGCCCTCGGTCGTTGGTGGACCCGTCCAGCCTGCGCAGGCCCGTCGCGTACGCTGGTCGCGCATCACTCAGGTCACGTCGCTTCGCGGGCCGGCAGCCAGCCGGTCCGACCGCACGAGGTCAGGAGTACGCCGTGCTGTCGACCGCTGCCGTCGGGGACGCCCCGACCAGGACGCTGCTGCTCAACGCCAGCCACGAGCCGCTGTGCATCGTGAGCGTGCACCGCGCGGTGCTGCTCGTCATGACGGGCAAGGCGGTGGTCCTGGAGGCCGACGGGAGCCTGCACTCCGAGCGGCTCGCGATGCCGCTGCCCGTCGTGCTGTGCCTCAACCGCTACGTCCACGTCCCGGTGCGCCGGCCGGTGCCGCCTACGAGGCGCACGGTGCTGCAGCGCGACGGCCACCGCTGCGCGTACTGCGGCGGGGGCGCCGACACGGTCGACCACGTGCACCCGCGCTCGCGTGGGGGTCGGCACGAGTGGACGAACGTCGTGGCGGCCTGCGTCCGGTGCAACCACCGCAAGGCGGACCGGTTCCTGCACGAGCTCGGCTGGGAGCTGGAGTTCACCCCGCGTGCGCCCCGCTGGTCGGTGGCGTTCGGTGCGGCGGCCACGCGCGCCGAGCCGTCGTGGTCGCGGTACCTGGTGGCCTGAGCGCTCGCACCCGCGGCTCCCGGATCCCCAAGTTCGTGCCAAGGTGGGGGCTGCCGATGGCACAGATCCTCTGCGGAGCAGGCATGATCGGATCAGACGGACGTCGGACGGTCATCATCTGGAGGTACTCATGCCGCGCCCTGTGATCCTCGTGGGGATCGACGGATCGACCGCCGGTCTGCATGCGCTGGACTGGGCTGCTGCCGAGGCCGCGGCTCGCGGGTGGGCCCTGCGGCTCGTGTGCTGCTACTCGCTGCCGTCGTTCACGGCGGCGTCGCTGGACGGCGGGTACGCCGCCCTGGACGACACGGCGATCCTGGAGGGCGCGAAGGCCGTGCTGGCCGATGCCGCCGCGCGGGTCGCCGGTCGGGGCCTCGAGGTCACCGCGAACGTCGTCACGGGCGATGCGGCCGGGGTCCTCGTCGACCTCTCCCGCGAGGCGGGTCTGGCCGTCGTCGGCACGCGCGGTCGGGGCGGGTTCGCCGACCGGCTGCTCGGCACGGTGTCCTCCGCGCTGCCCGCGCACGCGTACTGCCCGACCGTCGTGGTCCCGCTGCGCGGGCACGGTCGCGCGTTGCCGGACGAGGAGCAGGTCCCCGACGTGCAGCCGGTGCGCCGGATCGTCGTGGGGATCGACGGGTCGCCGCAGGCCGAGGCCGCTCTGCGGGTCGCGATCCAGGAGGCGGCGACGTGGGGTGCCGAGCTCACCGCGGTCGCCGGGGTCCCGATCGGCGCGGGCACGGGAATCCTGGCGTGGCTGCCCGCGTCCGTGGACCACGAGCAGATCCTCGCCGACATCGCCGAGGGCCTGAACGTCGTCGTGGACCGCGAGCTGGCGGGGCGCACGGACGTCGTGGTCAAGCGTCACGCGCTGGACGGCACGGGTGCCCAGCTGCTCACCGAGTTCTCGCAGGCGACCGACCTGATCGTGGTCGGCTCGCGCGGGCGTGGAGGGTTCACGGGTCTGCTGCTCGGTTCGACGAGCCAGGCCGTGCTGCACCACGCGGAGTGCGCCGTGATGGTCGTGACGCACCGGGCGCAGGCCCTGGCCGAGGCTCGCTGACCCCGGGTCGAGTGACGGCGGCCCGACCTGCCGCCGAGCGGCGGTGCGGTCGGGCGCCGAGGCGTGCAGCCGGTCGCAGGTCAGCCGGGTGACGAGGCCGGTGCGGGCGGGACGTCGGGTCGGCGGACCAGCGCGGACAGCACGACGGTCGAGCGGGTACGGGCCACGAAGGGTTCGGCGGCGAGCCGCTCGACGACGCGCTCGAGGTGCCGCATGTCGGAGGTGCGCACCTGCACGACCAGGTCGACGTCGCCCGTGACGGTGCTCGCGGTCACGACCTCGGGGTACCGGGCGATCGCCGCCCGCATGGTCGCCGGGCTCGTCGAGCCGTGGCAGAACAGCTCGACGAACGCCTCGGTCTGCCAGCCGAGGGCTGCCGGGTCCAGCCGGACGGTGAACCCGCGGATCACCCCGCGGTCGAGGAGCCTGTCGACACGTCGCTTGACGGCCGGGGCGGAGAGGGCCACGACCTTGCCGATCTCGGCGTAGGTGGCGCGGGCGTCGAGGGCGAGCTCGCGCACGATCGCCGCGTCGAGGGGGTCGAGCGGGTCGGGTGCTGCTGCCAGGTCGGCGTCGGCGGACACGGACTCATCCTTGCGTACCCCTCACGGGCCCTGTGCACCTCTCGGGGAGCCCTGCGGACCCCTGCGCCGAACGGGTGAATCGCGCACGTTCGTGCAACTGCCCTGGTCAGGCGTTCACCGAAGCAGACATATGCGCCCTAAAGAACCCACACAGGGTGCCGATGTGGTGGGTGAGGACGTCCCCGCGGCACCCTCGGAACGCACTGCCCCGGGCGTCGACGGCGGATCGGGGAGCACCGCGAGGTGTCTCCCAGGGGCAGCCCACCGACGAGGAGCCGACATGACGGACATGCTCGACACGGATCGCCTGCCGCAGCCGCACACGCGGACGGACGCGACGCCGACGGCGACGGGCTCGCCGACCATCCCCACCCAGCGTGTCGAGCTGCCCACCCCGGCAGCCCCCGCGGAGCCCGTCGCGCAGCCGCTGCCCGTCGAGCTGCCGACCCAGCGTCAGGGTGCACCGGCTGCCGCGACCGAGGTCCAGGAGGCCCCGCGGCCGACCCGCTCGGACCTGCGCGCTCCCGAGGCGCCGAGCCGCCGGCCGGTGCTGCGCACGGTGCTCGTCAGTGCCTCGATCGTCGTGCTGCTCGGCGCGCTGGTCGGCGGGCTGGTCCTCAAGGCGCAGGCCGATGCCCGCGCCGCCGAGCTGGCCCGGGCCCAGGCGCGCGTGGCCGCGGTCGTCGCGGCGCACGCGCAGGACGTGGCCTTCCAGTCCGCCACCGACCAGCGGCTGCAGGTGGCCGCGGGCACGGCCGTGCACGACACGGCGTACGCCCAGGCCGTGGCCGCGACCGAGCACGCGACGGCGACCCTCGCCGCGACCCCGCAGGCCGGCGACGCACCACGGGCCGCCGTCCAGCAGTCGATGGACGCGATCGCGGCGGCCGTCGCCGCCGGTGAGCTGAACCCGGCAGGCGTCCGGACGCTCGTGGCAGGCCTGGCCGCACCCGAGAAGGCCGCGACCGACGCGCAGGTGGCGTGGCAGGCGGCCGAGGACGCGCGGATCGCAGCCGAGAAGGCGGCAGCTGAGAAGGCCGCGGCCGAGCAGGCAGCCGCTGCGGCGGCACGTCGCTCGACGGGGACCAGGTCGACCTCCACGAGGGCGACGACGTCGTCCGGCACGTCGAGCGCCGGTGCCGCAGCGGCGCCGGCCGTGTCCGGTGTCCCCGCCGGGGGGCTCGTGTGCCAGGGCGCCGGCGGTTCGGGCGCAGGCGAGTCCAGCGTCGGGGCGATCGGCGAGGCGATCAACGCCTACCGTGCCTCGGCAGGGCTGCCGACGCTGTCGGTCGTGCGGTCCGGCTCGCTCGTGCAGCACGCGGTCACGATGGCGAACACCGGTGGCATCTGGCACTCGGGCGGCGACAACATCGTCGGCTGCTCGAACGGCGGCCTGGGCTCGCTGATGTCCGGGTGGAAGAACTCGGCCCCGCACAACGCCCAGATGCTCCGGACGGACGTCTCGACGATGTACGTGGGCGGGGCCTCGCTCAACGGCTTCCTGTTCGGCGCGGTGCTCTTCAAGTAGCACCTGCCCGAGCACGACGAGGCCCGCGGACACATCACCTGTCCGGGGGCCTCGTCGTTCCGGGAAGGGAAGTCCGGGAGGGGAAGGGCCGTCCGAGCCGGACGGCTCAGCGCAGCGCGTCCGCCAGCCGGTCGAGCGCGAGGTCGAGGTCGTCGAGCGCGATGGTCAGCGGCGGGGCGAACCGCACGGTCGCGCCGTGCGTGTCCTTGGCCAGCACCCCGCGCGCGAGCAGCCGCTCGCACAGGTCCCGGCCGTCGACCGGACCGCCCGCGTGCGTCGGACCCAGGTCGACGCCGGCCCACAGGCCGACCGTGCGGACCTCGGCGAGCAGCCCCTCCTCGGCGAGGGCGTGCAGCCGGGTCGCCAGGTGCTCTCCGAGCTCGGCGGCCCGGGCCTGCAGGGTGCCGGGCGTCAGCAGGTCGACGACCGCGATGGCCACCGCGCACGCCAACGGGTTGCCGCCGAACGTCGAGCCGTGCGTCCCCGCGGTGAGCACGCCGAGCACGTCCGCCCGGCCGACGACCGCCGAGACCGGCACGATGCCGCCGCCGAGGGCCTTGCCGAGCGTCACCAGGTCGGGCCGCACGCCGACGAGCTCGCATGCCAGCGTCGTGCCCGTGCGGCCGAGCCCGGACTGCACCTCGTCGGCGACGAGCAGCACGTCGGCCTCGGTGCAGATCGCCCGGACGGCCGGCAGGTAGCCCGCAGGAGGGATCACCACGCCCTGCTCGCCCTGGACGGGTTCGAGCAGCACGGCCACCGTCGTCTCGTCGATCGCGGCACGCACGGCCTCGGCGTCGCCGTACGGCACGACGCGGAAGCCGGGGGTGAACGGGCCGAAGCCGCGGCGGGCGTCCTCGTCGTCGGAGAACGACACGATCGTCGTGGTGCGCCCGTGGAAGTTCCCGCCCGCGACGACGATCGTCGCCCGGTCGGCGGCGACCCCCTTGACCTCGTACCCCCACTTGCGGGCGGCCTTGACCGCGGTCTCGACGGCCTCCGCGCCGGTGTTCATCGGCAGGACCATCGGCGGCCCGGCGACGTACGGGCCGATCAGCCCGGTGACCGCCCGGGCGAACGGGTCGAGCAGGTCGTGGTCGAACGCCCGGGAGGTCAGGGTGAGCCGGTCGAGCTGGTGGTGCGCGGCGGCGACGAGCGCCGGGTGCCGGTGACCGAAGTTCAGGGCCGAGTAGGCCGAGAGCAGGTCGAGGTACCGGCGGCCGTCGACGTCGGTGACCCACGAGCCCTCACCCGTCGCGACGGTGACGGGCAGCGGGTGGTAGTTGGGCGCGAGGAGACCCGCACCGGTCACGAGCGGGCTCGCGGTCATGCTCGGCTCCTTGGTGGTCGGTGCGGGTCGTCCGTGCTCAGACGAGCGTGGGACGGATCTCCAGCGTGCAGCACTTGGCGCCGCCGCCACCCTTGAGCAGCTCGGTGGTCTCGACGGGGATCGGCGTGTACCCGCGCTCGCGCAGCGCGCCGGCCAGGTGCGTGGCCGCGGGGGCCACCACGACGTTCTCCCCGTCGGAGACCGCGTTGAGCCCGAGGGCGACAGCGTCGGCCTCGACCGCGTGCACGGCGTCCGGGTAGCGCTCGGCGAGCACCTCCTGCGACGCGGGGGAGAACGCCGGCGGGTAGTAGGCGACCTGCGGGTCGTCGACGTCGGACGAGAGCACGGCCAGCGCGGTGTCCAGGTGGTAGAACCGCGGGTCGATGAGCTCGAGGGAGACGACCTCGATGCCGAAGAGGGCGGCCGCCTCGCGGTGCGCGGCCCGGTCGGTGCGGAAGCCGGTGCCGGCCAGGAGGGTGCGGCCGACGAACAGCATGTCGCCCTCGCCCTCGTTGATCTGCTCGGCCGTGTGCGTCAGGTACCCGCGGTCGGCGAACCACTTCTGGTAGGCCGGTCCCTCGGGCTGGCGCTCGGGGTAGCGGAACTTGGCGGAGTAGACGATGCCGTCGATGACGGTGGCGCCGTTGGCCGCGTAGACCATGTCGGGCAGGCCTTCGAGCGGGTCGATCGTCTCGATGGTGTTGCCCAGGTCGAGGTACGTGTCGCGCAGGCGGCGCCACTGCTGCACGGCCAGGTCGACGTCCGTGTACCGCGTCTTGTCCATCCACGGGTTGATCTCGTACGAGACCGTGTAGTGGGTCGGCTCGCACATGAGGTAGTGGCGGGCGGTACGTCCGGGCGCGCTGGCAGACATCGATCTCCTCGAGGGGACGCGGCTGTGGGTTCGTTCGAGGGTACGCGGCGGGTGCTCGTGCGCAGGTGACGCGGTGTTGCGCGCCGACCGGCGATCCGTTGTGCGATGTCCGGTCTGTCCGGCGATCCGTTGCGCGGGCTGACAGCCCGGGCCCAGCGCCGGCCCAGCCCCGGCCCAGCCCCGGCCCTGTCCCGGCACGGAGCGGTGGACGCGGTGGGCCACCGGTAGCGTCGGGGTATGCAGACACGGATCCTGGGCAGGACCGGCCGCGCCGTCGGCGTCGTCGGTCTCGGCTGCTGGCAGCTCGGCGCGGACTGGGGCGAGGTCGGCGAGGACGCCGCGCTCGCCGTCCTGCGGGCCGCCACCGACGCCGGCGTGACCTTCCTCGACACCGCGGACGTCTACGGCGACGGACGCAGCGAGCGACTGGTCGGCGAGTTCCTCGCCTCGCACGACGCCGCGGCCGGCCTCACCGTGGCCACCAAGATGGGGCGCCGCGCCGACCCGCACGTGGCCGGCGCCTACACGCTCGACGCCTACCGGGCCTGGACCGACCGGTCACGCACGAACCTCGGCGTGGACACGCTCGACCTCGTCCAGCTGCACTGCCCGCCCACCGAGGTGCTGACGCGGGAGAGCACCTACGACGAGCTCGACGTGCTCGTCGAGGAGGGCCGGGTCGCGGCGTACGGCGTCTCCGTGGAGACGGTCGACGAGGCGCTCGCCGCGATCGCCCGCCCGCACGTCGCCTCGGTGCAGATCATCCTCAACGTGTTCCGGCGCAAGCCGCTCGAGCGCGTGCTGCCCGCCGCGGCCGAGGCCGGCGTGGGCATCATCGCCCGGGTGCCGCTGGCCAGCGGGCTGCTGACCGGGCGGTACGACGAGTCGACCACGTTCGCCGCGGACGACCACCGCAGCTACAACCGGCACGGCGAGGCGTTCGACGTCGGCGAGACGTTCTCCGGCGTGCCGTACGAGGTCGGTGTGGCCGCCGCGCGCGAGGTGGGCGAGCACACGCCCGAGGGTGCGACGACCGCGCAGCTGGCGCTGCGGTGGATCATCGACCAGCCCGGGGTCACGACCGTGATCCCCGGCGCGCGCAACGCGCAGCAGGCCCGCGGCAACGCGGCGGCGGCCGACCTGGCGCCGCTGGGCGCCGCGACGCTCGACGCGCTGCGCGACGTGTACGACACCCGCATCCGGGAGCACGTGCACGACCGGTGGTGAGCCGCGGCGCCGCTAGCGTCGGTGCGGCCCCTCGGTGATCTCGCGGATCGCGGTCGTGCCGGCGCTCTCGGGCCCGGGCGCACGCTCCAGCCGCGCGACGCCACCGGGGCCGACGACCTCGAGCTCCGCCGGGAAGGACGCCGGGGCCGGGCCGAACGCCGCCCGTGCCCCGGCGACCACCGTGCGGCCCAGTGCCCGACCGCCGGTGAGGCCGATGACCGCGCCGATGCCGAACGGGGCCAGGCGGCCCAGTGCCAGCCCGCCGTGCCGGGTGGCCTGCGTGCGCACCAGGCGCCGCGTGAGCGTCGTGTTGACCGCGCGGATCGTGCCGGTCGGCATCCGGGTGAGCATCGCCCGCCCGACGTGCACGGCCGAGATCTGCGCGGAGTCACCGACCATCCGCACGCCGGACTCGCCCAGGATCGTCGCGAGCAGCAGCGTCGTGCGTCGCGGCACGTCGTCCACCTGGATGCCGTGCACGCTGGCGACCGCGAGCGAGAAGGACGCCGACGCGGCGAAGAACGTGGCCACGTCGCTGATGGTCAGCGCGGTGGCCACACCCGTGCCGACCGCGGGTGCCGCGGCGGCCGCACCGACCGCGCCGCCCGTCCCGGCCACGACGCGCAGGTACTCGCGCTCCAGCAGCGCCACGACCTGGGCGGGGTTCGCCTCCGGGTTGCGCCTGCGGACGGAGGCGACATGTGCGTGGATCACGCCGGACGGGACGGTCACGGCCCGCCTGAGCGCGGCCTGCACGATCCGCGGCACGGGTCAGCGCTCCCCGGTGACCGTCAGCTCGACGGTGGCCCCGGCCTTGAACGTGCGCCCGACCGTGCAGCTCGCGTCGATCGCGCGCTGCACCACCGCGACCAGGCGGGCCCGCGCCTCGGCGTCCAGGCTGCTGAGGTCGACGACCAGGTTCTCGACCAGCTCGGGGTAGAGGTTCTCCTCCGGGTCGGACAGGCCGCCGACCTCGATCGTCACCGCGACATCGTCCCCGAGGCGTCGCGAGAGGGCCGCGTCCGCGCTCAGGCCGCTGCAGCCGGCCAGGGCGATCTTCGCCAGCTCGCCGGGCGTGAACGCCTCCTCGTACCTGATGTCACCGATCTCGACGCGGGCGCCACGGGAGTTGTGGCCGACGTACCTGCGCTCCCCGGTGCGCTCGACCCACAGCCGGGCGCCCTGCGCGTTCTGCAGCTCAGTCATCCGGCGATACTGCCACGGCGTCACCTCCGCGTCCGGGCATCACGGCGGTGCGCCGCGACCACCAGAGCAGCCCCAGCAGCCCGAGTCCTGCCCCGAGGGTGTTGAGCACGACGTCCTGGACGGTCGGCACGCGCGTGGGCAGGAAGAGGCGCTGGCTCAGCTCGATGGCGGTCGACAGGCCGGCGGCGATCGCCACGACGGGCCAGCGCCGGGTGAGCAGCAGGCCGGCGAGCACGCCGAACGGCACGAACATCAGGACGTTCGCGACGGCCTCGACCCCGGCGTAGGTGACCGGCACGCCGTGCTCGACGAACCAGCCGATCACCGCACGGACGACGTCGAACGTGTCGTCCGGTGCCGGCGCGGGCCACAGCGTCAGGCGCACGACGGCCACCGCCCACAGCGCGAGCAGTCCCCGCAGCACCCTTCGCCCCCGCCACCAGCCCATGCCCGGCACGCTACGTGAGCGGCCGGCCGGGGCAGGGCCGTGCAGGTGGGGGGTCGGTGGAGGACCGGTGCCGGAGCCGCGCACGCCCTGCCCGCGGCGGCACGGGCCGGGTGATGACTGCCGCCGCCGGGATGTCGTGCCACCGGTTGCCGGGGGGTCGCTGGTGGGATGGACTCGCTGTCAGCAGGCCCCGCACCGAGCCACCACAGGGAGCAGACCATGGACGTCGTACCGCTCGCGCTGTACGTCGACGCCGTCGAGAGGGCGTCGTCGACCGGATACTGCCTGCCGGACGCGGCACTCGCCCAGGTGCGGACGGCGCTGCGCGGTGCGGCCCCGGTGTTCGCCGCGCTGACCGCCGAGCTCGACGGCGGCTCGCCGGCCCGGGCCAACGGTCACCTGGTCGTCTACACCGAGGACCTGGTCGCCTACGTCAACTTCACCAGGATGCCGGCGCGGGGTCCGTTGCCCGAGGACGACGACGAGGCGCTCGGGGTGTTCACGATCGAGGTCGCGGCGCGCGCGGCGCTGTCCGCGCTGTCCCTGCTGTACGCGACGGCGCCGGCCCGCGCCTACCCGCAGGACGGCGCGGGGCTGTCCGGCAACGCCCGGCTGGTGCTCACCTACGTGGGCTTCGGGAACGAGGTCGTCATCCCCACGGGCGGCGCTGTCCGGCACGACGTCGACGCGCTGTACGCGCGGCTGCTGGACGACCTGCGGTAGGGGCACACCCCGCTGCGCTGCTTCTCCGTGGTCGGCTCGGGCACCGACGAGGCCGTCGACACCAGCCCAGCCGTGACGGCCATCGAGCTCGCCCCGCAGATCGCCGCCCGTCGGCCGGGCGACCCGGTCCGGATCGTCGGCGCGTTGGCCGCACGCCGCGACGGCCGAGCGACCAGGGGCTACCGTCGGGAGGGCGGCCCGAGTCCACGACGGTCGGACGACGCCGCCCAGGGCAGGGGCAGGGCGTCGCCGAAGGCGGTCAGCAGATGGCGGAGAGCACCAGCGGCACCGCCACGGACCGCACGGATCCGTGGATCCCGGACGCCTCCTGGGCGCCCCTCTACCGCGTCGGAGGCGTGTCCGGGGCGGTGGTCGTTCTGCTCGTCGTGGTACCCGTGGTGCTGGTCTTCGCTGCGCCCGTCGTGCCGACCGACGGCGAGGCGCTGCTCACCTATGTCACCGCTCACAAGGCTGTCTACCTGACCGAGCTGATCTGCTTCGTCGGTCTGGCCGTCCCCGCGCTCGTCGTGTTCGCCGCTCTCGCCGTGGCGCTGAAGGACCTGGACAGGACCACGGCGGCTCTCGGCGGGCTCTTCGGCATCGTCTCGGAAACCGTCGCGCTCGCGCTCGGCAGCAGCCCGCAGTCCCTGCACGGCGGGGTCGTCGTGCTCGCGAACGCCTACCAGGCCGCCGGCACGGACGCCGAGAGAGCGAGCCTGGTGAGCGCCGCGGACGCGCTCATCGCCGCCACCAATGCGGTCTCCTGGGCGGGGATCCTGACCGCCTCCGGGATCCTCGTCCTCTCTCTCGCGATGCGGGGAGGATCCTTCGGGCGGGTGCTCGTGGTGCTCGTGGTGCTCGGGGTGGTCACCGGAGCGTTCGGCATCCCCGCCGAGGCCCTGCGCCCGATCATCGGGTCGGCCTACGCCGTGTACGGGCTGCTGCTGCCGGTCTGGTTCGCCCTGGTCGCGGTACAGCTCCTGCGGATCGGGCGCCGGCGCTCTCGGTGACCCGGTCCGCGCGGTGGGCCGACCTCGCGAGGCGCCGCGCACGAGGCACCTGCTCACGGCTCACGGCTCACGGCTGCGGGGCCGGCGCCGTGGTGGCGTCGGCCCCGCAGGGGTCGTGGGTTCAGGCGTTGACGAGCTCGGGCTCGCGCTCCGGGGTGCTCTCCTGCAGCGCGTGCCCCTCGGTGTCGATGCGGGGCAGGACCTTGTCGAGCCACCGCGGGATCCACCAGGCCGACCTGCCGAGCAGGGACATCGCGGCCGGCATGAGGATCAGCCGGACGATGAAGGCGTCGGCCATGACCCCGATGAACAGCCCGAACGCGATCCCGGCGGCGATGGCGAACGTCGAGGAGGCGAACCCGGCGAACACGACGGTCATGATCGTGGCGGCGGCGGCGAGCACCGGGGCGGCGCGGGAGAAGCCCTCGACGATGGCGTCCTTGGGTGCCATGCCGCGGTCGTGCATCTCCTTGATCCGTGAGACGAGGAAGACCTGGTAGTCCATGGCCAGGCCGAACAGGACCCCGACGAGCAGGATCGGCAGCAGGCTCATCATCGGGTCGCCCTGCGCGGCGCGGACCAGCGGGAAGTTCCAGCCCCACTGGAAGACGGCCGTGCTGGCACCGAACGAGGCCAGGACGGAGAGCAGGTAGCCGGCCGTCGCGATCACGGGGATGAGGATCGAGCGGAACATCAGGACGAGCAGGGCCATCGAGATGAGCACGATGACGATGACGTACTTGATCAGGGCCGTGTTCAGGGCCGCGGTCTGGTCGATGCCGATGGCCGTCTCGCCGGTGACCTCCAGGCTCACGCCGGGCACCATCGTGTCCTCGTTCGCGCGGATCGTGTGGACGAGGTCCGTGGTGGACTCCTCGATCGGACCGCCGGTGGGGATGATCGTGACGCGGGCGATGTCGCCGCTGGCGCCGATCTCGGCCGGGGTGACCATGGCGACCCCGGGCAGGGCCGCGAGGGCCTCCTCGAGCTGGTCTGTGCTGCCGGTGACGTCGGCGCCCTCGGCCAGGACGATGAGCGGGCTCTGCACGCCGCCGAACTTGTCGACGATGAGGTTGTAGGCGGTGCGCTCGGTGGACTCCGGGTCGGCGCCGCCGGGGATGGTGAACGCGGTCTTCATGGACAGGACCGGCAGGGCGACCGTGATGAGGATCGCTGCGCCGGCCAGCAGGGACAGCAGGGGGCGCTTGACGACCAGCGTGCCCCACGAGCGCAGGAAGCCGCGCTTGCCCGCGACGTCCTCGGTCCACAGGCGCCCGGCGGCCAGGTCCCGGCGGTGCTTCGTGGACAGCGCCTTGAGGCCCATGGTCTGCAGGAACACCGGCAGCAGCGTGAGGGACAGCAGCACGGCGACGAGGACGCCGAACGCCGCAGCGACACCCATCTCGGTGATGAAGCCGATGTTGGCGACCATGAGGGCCACGAGGGCGACGATGACCGTGGCACCGGCGAACACGACCGCCGTGCCGGCGGTCCCGGTGGCCCGGGCGATGGCGTCGGTGATCGTCTTGCCGCTGCGCACCTCCTGCTGGAAGCGGGAGACGATGAACAGGCCGTAGTCGATCCCGACGGCCAGGCCGAGCATCGAGGCCAGGATGATCGAGTTCTCACCGATCGGGGTGATCGACCCGTAGGCGAAGACGCCGAGGATGCCCACGCCGACACCGAACGCGGCGACCAGGAGGTTGGCCCCGGCGGCGCGCAGCGAGCCGAAGGTGAGGATCAGCACGAGGAACGCGGCCAGGACGCCGATCATCTCGCCGGCGCCCTGCTCAGGGGCACCGATCGCGACAAGGTTCCCTCCGAGCTGGACGCCGAGGTCGGTCGGGGCCTGCTCCTGCAGTGCGAGGGCTGCGTCGTAGGAGGCCTGCTGCCCGTCCTCGTCGAGGCCGACGAACGTCAGGGTCGACACCGCGACGCTCTGATCGGCGGAGATGTACGGGCTCGCAGGATCGAGCGGGTTGCTCACGGACTCCAGCCCGGGCAGCGCCGCGGCCTGGGCCAGCACGGCCTGGATCTGCTCGGCGACGGCCGGGTCGCTGACCGTGCCACCGTCCGGGGCGAACACCAGCTGCAGGGTCTGGGCGTCCGTGGCCGTCTGGGCGCTGGGGAACTCCTGGGCCATGAGCTCCAGGGCCTGCGTGGACCGAGAGCCGGGGATGGTGTCCGGGGCGGACTCGCCCATCCCGTTGACGCCGATGACGCCCGCCAGGCCGGCGAAGACGGCGAGCCACGCGATCACCACCACCGCACGGTGACGGGCGCTGAACCGCCCGAGCTTTGCGAGGAACGTTGACATGGGTGAGTACTCCCGTTTGCAGAGGCGCCGTGAACACCACCGATCCTCGCGACGCCGCGCCGCCGGCGAATCAGGCAGACGGACCTCCTCGACTACCGCATCGGCGGTACGCACCCACCCGCCGGCTACGCCGGGCGCAGCGTCGAACCGTCACCCGGTCCCGATGCCCGCTGCTAACCTGACCCGCGTGACAGCAGCGACGACCCCGGACCGACGGCTCTCCGTCGCGCCCGCGGCCTGCTGTTGTCGGCCCCGACGCTGACCGCGTCGCCCGGCGCCTGAGGCGCCGCCCCGGAGTCGCCTGGCCACCGTGCCCGGCAGGACTCCCTCCGCACCCGCCGCCGCACCACCCTGCGTGCCGCTGCGACCCGTCACCCCTTGCACGGCAGCACAGCCCGCCTCGTCGTCCGGAGGACCACCCATGTCTGCTCGCACCCTCGTCCAGGGCCGCACCGCCCGCACCCGTGCCCTCGCCGCTGCTGCAGCAGCGGCCGCCGCCCTCGTCCTGACCGCCTGCGGCGCGGCATCGGGATCGGCCTCGGACGACGGGGCCGGCGCCGCGAGCACGGAGGCCGGCTCGGCTCTCGCGGCCGTGCAGGAGGCGGGCGTGCTGCGGGTCGGCACGGAGGGCACGTACGCGCCGTTCAGCTTCCACGACCCGTCCACCGACGAGCTGACCGGCTACGACATCGACGTGATCACCGCCGTGGCCGAGAAGCTCGGCGTGGAGCCCGAGTTCTCCGAGACCACCTGGGACTCGATCTTCGCGGGCCTGGAGTCGAAGCGGTACGACGTGATCGCGAACCAGGTGAGCATCACCGACGAGCGCCTCGCGAAGTACGACTTCAGCCAGCCGTACACGGTCTCCACCGGCGTGGTGGTCGTGCCGTCGGGGAACACCGACATCACCTCGCTGGCCGACGTGGCGGGGAAGACCACCGCGCAGTCCGCGACCTCCAACTGGTCGCAGATCGCGACCGACGCGGGCGCGAACGTGGAGTCGGTCGAGGGCTTCACGCAGGCGATCGCGCTGCTCAAGCAGGGGCGGATCGACCTGACGTTCAACGACAACCTCGCCGTGCTGGACTACCTGAAGACCTCCGGCGACACCGACGTGAAGGTCGCGTTCGAGACCGACGACGTGGTCGAGCAGGGCTTCCCCGTGCTCAAGGGCTCGGACCTCGCCGCGGCCATCGACGACGCGCTCGCGGAGCTGCGCACCGACGGCACGCTCGCCGAGATCTCCACGACGTGGTTCGGCGAGGACGTCTCCGAGTGACGGCGCCGACCGGCCGCGGGCGGCGCCCGTGAACGACTCGACCTGGGAGCTGGTGCGCACGTCGATCGGCCCGCTGCTCGAAGGGGCGATCCGGGGGACCATCCCGCTGACGATCATCTCGTTCGCCCTGGGCCTGGTCATCGCCCTGCTCGTGGCGCTCGCCCGGCTGTCGCCGATCCGTGCGCTCTCGTGGCTGGCGCGTGCGTACGTCTCGGTGATCCGCGGGACGCCGCTGCTGGTCCAGCTCTTCCTGATCTTCTACGCGCTGCCGTCCGTCGGGATCGTGCTCGACCCGTTCCCGTCGGCGATCATCGCGTTCTCGCTGAACGTCGGCGGGTACGCGGCCGAGACCATCCGGGCGGCGATCCTGTCGGTCCCGCGGGCGCAGTGGGAGGCGGCGTCGACGATCGGGTTCGGACCGACGCTGACGTTGCAGCGGGTGATCCTGCCGCAGGCCCTGCGGGTGTCCGTGCCGCCCCTGTCGAACACCTTCATCTCGCTGGTGAAGGACACCTCGCTCGCCTCGACGATCATGGTGACCGAGCTGCTGCGCAAGGCCCAGGAGATCGCGGCGCCGACGTACGAGTTCATGACCCTGTACTCGTTGGCCGCGGTGATCTACTGGCTGATCTGCCTGGTACTCTCGTCCGTCCAGGGACGGCTCGAGCGGCGCCTCGACCGGTACGTGGCGACGTGACGGAGACCGACGTGACCGACGTGACCGACCCTCGCGCCGCGGGGCGCACCGCACCGCTGGTCCGGGTGCGTGCGCTGGCGAAGTCCTTCGGGGACAACCACGTGCTGCGCGGCATCGACCTCGACGTCGCCCCCGGCAGCGTCACGGTGATCATCGGGCCGTCCGGCTCCGGCAAGACGACGCTGCTGCGCTGCCTCAACGCGCTGGATGTCCCGGACGCCGGCACGGTCGAGGTGGCGGGCGTGGCCCTGGACTTCGCCGGTCGCCGCACGCAGCCCGAGCTGCGTCGTCTGCGGGCGCAGTCGGGCATGGTCTTCCAGTCCCACCAGCTGTTCCCGCACCGCACGGCGCTGGAGAACCTCATCGAGGGGCCGGTGCACGCGCAGCGTCGACCGGTCGCCGAGGCGACCGCCGCGGCCCGTGCCCTGCTGGAGAAGGTGGGCCTGGCGGCGAAGGCCGACGCGTACCCCCACGAGCTCTCGGGCGGGCAGCAGCAGCGGGTCGGCATCGCCAGGGCGCTGGCCCTGCGTCCCCAGCTGATCCTGTTCGACGAGCCGACCTCGGCGCTCGACCCCGAGACCGTCGGAGAGGTCCTCGCCGTCATGCGGGACCTCGCGGCCGAGGGCTGGACCATGATCGTCGTCACCCACGAGATCCGGTTCGCCCAGCAGGTGGCCGACCACGTGGTGTTCATCGACGGCGGGGTCGTCGTCGAGGAGGGTGCGCCGGCCGACGTGCTCGGACGGCCGGCCCACCAGCGGACCCGGCAGTTCCTGCGCCGCATCCTCGACCCGCTGTAGGGCGCTTCCCGCGGCTCGCGGGGTGCGGGTCGCGCGGGCGCTCGGTGTCAGCCTTCCGGGTCGGTCGAGCCGGTCGGCCCGGTGGCGGGGCCGTACGGTTCCAGGGGCGTCGTGAGGAACCCGGAGATGAGGCGATGGATGTCGGCGGCCATGCCCACGTCGAGGCCGTTGAGCCACAGCAGCTCCAGGCCCTCGGTCGCGGCGACGTTGTCGATGGCGGCGCGTCCGGGGTCGCCGCCGTCGGCGAGCCCGCCCTCGGCCTGGATGTGGGCGTAGGCGGCGGTCACGGCCTCGGCGATGCGGGTGAAGCGTTCGGCGAAGTAGCCGCGTGCGGGGTGGTCGGGGTCGGTGCCCTCGGCGGCGAGGGCCTTGTAGAGCCGCACCATGCCGCGCTGCGCGAGCAGGACCCGTGGCTGGACCGCAAGGTGCGCCGGGGCGGGGCCGTGCAGCTGAGCAACCTGCCGGGACGGGTCGGGCGCGGGGTGTCCGTGGCGACGTACCGGGTGGCGCAGCGGGTCGTCGGCTTCAGCTGATCGGTGCCCGCTCCGCGGCGCCGCCATCGGGAGCCGCATCGACCGCGGCCTGGATGGACGCGGCGTCGGTGCCGTCGAGCGAGAGGGGATGACGCGCGCCCGCGTGCGCCGTGAGCAGACCGGCACAGTGGACCCGAACGGCCCTCCTCTAGCGAAGGGAGAGCCGTTCGGGTCGTGTGTCACCGCTGGTGCTTGCTAGCCGACCTGGGCAGGAGGACTGCGAGAAGCGACAGCAGCGCCGCCCCGGCAACCAGGTTCATCCACTTGGCGTCAAGCGCGCTCGTGAAGGTGAGGATGCTCACCACGATCCACGCCGCACAGAGAGTGATCGCGGTGATCTGGAGTGCGTGTCTCACCTTGCCCAGCATACGGATCCCACGCCGTTCACGTACTTGTAGTTAATGCCTCGATCGTTCCAGTCGCAGAGGGAGAAGACTGCGCCGCCAGCCCACAGTACGCCGGCGATCACGGCAGCTAGCCCACCGCCCACGCCAGTCCAAGCCATGATCGCTGCGGTCAGGCCGGAGGCGGCCGCGGCCGTGTTGAAGACTGCCGTCAGCCTGCCGGTTGCCCAGTGGTCCAGCCAGATTGACCAGCCCCACCAGTAGGAGGTGGCCGAGCCGTGTGAGCCTGCGCTCGCGATCTTGGAGCCGGACGAGCCACCCAGGAGCGGCTTCGAGATCGACGGGCTGCCGAACCCGTCGGCGGTCAGTGTGGAGTTCGTCTTCGCGACTATGCGGGCGGCCTGCGCGTATCCGTCAGAGTCCGCAAGCACTACGGACTCCGGTGCGTTGATCACGTACTGCCCGCCCGAGAGCCTGACGTACGGGTCCCACTTCGCGATGAGTGGGTCAGTCGCGTTCGGATCCGCGACCGTGATTGCACCTTCATCGCTCGGGGCGCTGGGAAGGGTAATCGGTCCCCCCGCCGAGGGAGTAGCGCTGGCCGGTGTCACGAACAGTGTCGCCGCTGTTGCGAGAGCAACGGCGGCAGCGATGGTTGTACCGAGTCGTCGCACCTACATCTCCTATCCTGTCACAGTGGATCTGACCTGGGCAATGCCGACCATAACGGCCGAGCGGGTGCTTGGGGGTGGACTTGGAGAGGCGGAGTTTGTCGTCGGCGACCCATCCCGGCGTGACGAGGGCCCCGGCGCCCGCCGCCTGAGCCTGGACACGCCGATGGTCAAGTCCCCGGGCGTGGTGTGTAACGGCTCTCCCGTGTTCTTCGGGTCTTAGGCGCTGAGCGCCGGGAGCTGGGGCGGGTTCACCTCCTGTCGCTCGTCGGGGAGGGCGGTCGGGCGTGAGCGGCCCAGGACGTCCAGGGCGAGGTGGCGGCGGCCTTCGGCCCCGTCGTGCTGTTCGGCGAGCACCGCACCGGCCAGGCGGATGATCGCGGTGCGGTCGGGGACGACCCCCACGACGTCGGTGCGGCGGCGGATCTCCCGGAGGTCGCGACCATGGAGGTCAGGGCCGCCTCGGCGCGGCGGCGTCGCTCCAGAAGCCAATCCGGGAAGTAGGTCCCGGCGCGCAGCTTGGGGATCGCCACGTCCATCGTGCCGACCCGGGTGTCGAAGTCCCGGCGCCGGTACCCGTTGCGGGTGTTGGTCCGCTCTGCAGACCGCACGACGTACTGGCGCCGCAGATCGCGTCCGCCTCGGCGCTCATCAGCGTGTCGATGAGCGTGGGCAGCGGGTCACGCGGCAGGTCCGGGGACGCGTTCTGAAGCTACTCGTGCAGGTAGCGGGCAGGCTCGATACTGGGTCCAGCGGTCATCGCATGCTCTTCTCTCGAGTCGACTTGGTAGGTCTCTCGAGGAATCACGCGGTCGCCGCCTAAGCGCCTACGACGACGCCCTCACGGGCCGGCTCGCGCACCACTCTGCGGGACGCCACTGTCACTGTTGCCGTCGACCCGACCCGACACGTGGTCCGGTGGCTGTCGACTTCTGGTGACGGGTGCCTGGTCTGCGACCTGTGACGGGTCCGTGGCCGGTCCGGACGTCGCGGCGTGCTGCCCCAGCGGTGCGGTGAGGAAGCCGGAGATGAGGCGTTCGATGTCGGCGGCCATGTCGACGTCGAGGCCGTTGAGCCATAGGACCTCGAGGCCTTCGGTGGCGGCGAGGGTGTCGATGGCGGCGCGGCCGGGGTCGACGCCGTCGACGAGCCCGCCGTCGGCCGCGATGGCTTGGTACGCGGCGGTGACGGCCTGCGTGATCCGCGAGAAGCGTTCGACGAAGTAGTCGTGCGCGGGGTGGTCGGGGTCGGTGCCCTCGGCGGCGAGGACCTTGTAGAGCTGCACCATGCCGCGCTGCTCGCCCTGGCGGCGGGAGATCTCGACGAGCCCGGCGAGGAAGTCGCGCCCGGTGCGTCCGGCCAGGACGTCCTCGGCGCCGTGGTCGCGGCTCTCGAGGACGGCGCGCAGCAGGGCGACCTTGCCGCCGGCGAAGTGGTGCAGCACGCCGGTCTGGGTCATGCCGACCTGGCGGGCGATCTCGTTGACCGAGCTGCCGGTGTACCCGGAGCGGGCGAAGACGACGTGGGCCGCCTCGAGGATCTGTGCCCGTCGTTCTGCGCTCTTGCGGTACTCACCCCGGGGCCCGGCCATGGCTGCAGGCTAGTGGCGTCAGCGAAAATATTGACGTTGGCATATTTTCGCGGTTACGGTTCCCCCATCCCCGGAGACGGGGCGTCAACGTCGACACCGGCCGCAGCGTCGCGGCCCCTTCCTCCAGGGAAGTCTGATGACCATCCACGCTGAATCGACTCAATCGCTGGACCCCGCCGACGGCGGACTGCACGACCCGGCCGGGTTCGCGCCCACCACGTCCGGGTCGACCGCCAGGACCATCGCCCTCGTCCTCATCGCCGCCGTCGGCATGTACGTCATGGCGATGAGCCTGTCGACCGCACTCTCGCTGCGGATCGCCTCTGTCGCACCGGACACCAAGGACGTCCTCTACAGCCGCATCGTCTCGATCGGCGCGCTGGCGATGCTCGTGGTCGTCCCGCTCGCCGGGGCGCTCTCCGACCGGACCACCAGCCGGTTCGGCCGCCGCCGGCCGTGGATCGTCGCCGGGCTGCTCGTCACCCTGCTCGGCGCCCTCGTGGTCGGCGCGTCGTCGAACCCGCTGGTGATCGGCGCGGCCTACATCGTGGCGGTGGCGGCCATGCAGGCCGGCTTCAACGCCTACGCCGTGATCCCGGTCGAGGCCGTGCCCGACGCGATGCGTGCCCGGGTCATGGGCGTCATGGGCCTGTTCGGCGCCCTGGCGTTCTCCGGCGGCTCCTACCTCACCGGGGCGCTCGTCGATCAGCCCCTGCTGCTCATGACCGTGCCCGTCCTGCTCGCCCTGGTCGCCTCCCTGCCGCTGCTCGCGCTGTACCGCGACCCGGTCAAGGTCCGCGCCGAGGTCCCCGCGCTCGACGTGCGCTCGATGGTCGGCGGGATGATCGTCAACCCGCGCAAGCACCCGAACTTCGGCTGGACGTGGCTGGCGCGGTTCCTGGCCGGCATGGCCATGGCCGCGCTGTTCACCTACTTCATCTACTTCATGATCGACGTGCTCGCGGTGCCGCTGCCCGAGGTCGGCGCCAAGGCCGGTCTGCTCACGCTCATCTCGGCGCCCGTGTCGATCATCTGCTTCACCGGCTCGGGGTGGCTCTCGGACAAGATCGGGCGCCGCAAGCCGATCGTCGCGGCCGCCGCGCTCTTCATGGCCGCGGGGCTCGTCCTGGGTGCCACCGCGTCGAGCTTCAACGGGTTCGCCGTCGCCTGGGTCGTGTTCGCCGTCGGCCAGGCCGCCTACCTCACGGTGGACCTCGCGCTGTGCGCCTCGGTCCTGCCCGACTCCCGCGACGCCGGCAAGGACATGGCCGTCTTCGGCCTCGCGCTGAACATCCCGAACATCCTGGTCCCGGCCCTCGGTCCGACGATCCTGGCCCTGGGCGGCGGGCAGAACTACACCGTGCTGTGGATCGGCGCGGCCGTGCTGTGCATCACCGGGGCAGCGCTCATGCCGCTCATCAAGGGGGTGCGCTGAGCACCTGCTCCACGGATGAACCCACGGCGGCCCGGGCAACCCGCGCCCGGGCCGCCGGCGCACGCACGCGGGCCGCAGAACGCACGAACGACGAGGTGTACGACATGACCAGCACGTTCCCCGACGGCTTCCTCTGGGGTGTGGCCACCGCAGGCCACCAGGGCGAGGGCGGCAACGACCGCAGCGACATGTGGACGTTGGAGCACACCACGCCGTCGCTGTTCGTCGAGCCGAGCGGACCCGCCTGCCGGCACTACGACCTGTGGGAGGACGACCTCGACCTCGTCGCCGACCTCGGCCTGAACGCCTTCCGGTTCTCGGTGGAGTGGGCGCGCATCGAGCCCGAGCGCGGGGTCGTCGACGCCGCAGCCCTCGACCACTACGAGCAGGTCGTGGACGGGTGCCTGGCCCGGGGGCTGGCCCCGGTCGTCACGTTCAACCACTTCGCGTCCCCGCACTGGTTCGCCGCCTCGGGGTCGTGGCTCGCCCCCGACGCACCCGCGCTGTTCGCGGACCAGTGCGACCGGGTCATGGCCCGGTTCGGGGACCGCATCGCGACGGCCGTGACCCTCAACGAGCCGAACCTCGAGCAGGTGCTGCAGGCAGGCGGCAAGCTGCCGCCGATCGCCGAGCAGATCAAGAAGGAGATGCTCGCCGCCGCCGCCCGCAACGCAGGTGTCGAGCGGTACTTCGCCTCCAACGTCATCCCGGCCGAGCAGCAGGAGGCCTTCCAGGGCGCCTTCACCCAGGCCCACCGTGCCGCGGTCGCGGCGATCAAGGCCCGCAGGGCCGACCTGCCGACAGGGGTGTCGATCGCGATCCTCGACGAGGTGGCCCTGCCCGGCGGTGAGGAGCGTCGCGACGCCAAGCGCGCCGCGGTCTACGACCACTGGCTCACCGTGGCGCGCGAGGACGACTTCGTCGGCGTGCAGAACTACGAGTCGGCCTTCCACGGACCCGACGGCGAGGTCGTCCCCGACGGCCCCCGCAACGGCATGGGCACCCTGGTTGAGCCGGCGTCGCTGGCCCGGTCGGTGCGGTACGCGCACGAGGTCTCCGGCGTCCCGGTGCTGGTCACCGAGCACGGCATGCAGACCGAGGACGACGCGCAGCGTGCCGCGTTCGTGCCGCAGGCGCTCGATCTCCTGGCCGCCGAGGCCGCCGCGGGCACCCCCGTGCTCGGGTACCTGCACTGGACGCTGCTGGACAACTTCGAGTGGATCTTCGGCTACGGGCCCAAGCTCGGGCTGGTCGAGGTCGACCGAACGACCTTCGCCCGCACCCCCAAGCCTTCCGCGTACGCGTACGCGCGGGCTGTGGCGGGGTACCGGCCCGCCGTGGTCGGCTGAGCGGGGGCGGGCCGTCATGGCGCTGAGGGTCGCGACGCGCTGCCGGGTCGTCGTCGACAACGACTTCGCCGGTGACCCCGACGGGCTCGTGGCGCTCGCGCACCACCTGCTCTCGCCGGGGCACCGCGTGGACGCCGTGACCAGCTCGCGGCTGTCGCCGGTGTTCGGTCCGCCCGCCGGCGGCGCCGCGGCCGGGGCGGCGTACGCGGCCGAGCTGGTCGACCTCGTCGGTGGGGCGGCCCGCCCGGTCGTCGCCGCCGGCGGGGACGTGCCGTTCGAGGAGACCCAGGGGCTGTCCGCCGCTGCCGCTCTCATCGTCGAGCAGGGCCGCCGGGACGACCCGCTCCCGCTGGTCCTGGTCTGCGGGGGACCGCTGACGACCGTCGCCGAGGCCCTGCGGGCGGCACCGGACCTCGTGGACCGGATCACCCTGGCCTGGGTCGGCGGAGCGCGGTCCGCCGTCGAGGAGTACAACCGCGACACCGATCCGGCGGCCGCCGCGTTCGTGCTCGGCCTGCCCGGCCTGGCCGTGCGGCAGTTCCCGCTCGAGACGTACCGGCGCTGCGCGTGGAGCCTTGCGCAGGTCGAGGACCTGCTCAGCGGCGCCGGACCCCTGGGGGCCTGGTTGTGGCGGCGGTTCGTCGAGCTGCCGCTGCCGCCCGGGTTCGCCGTCGACGCGGTGTGGCCCCTCGGTGACAGCGCCCCGCTCATCGGCACGGCGCTGTCGCAGGAGTCGAGCACGTTCGAGCGGGCGTCGGACGGACCCGCCGACCGCCTCTTCTGCACGGACCTGGACACCTCGTTGCTGTTCGGCGACATGGTCGCCCTGTTCCGACGGCACGCCGCGGCCCACCCGGCCTGACGTCGCCGCCCCGCCCCACCCCTGCGCCCCCGGAGAGCACCCATGACCGCCGACCTGCACCTCGACCCCGTCGTGGTCGAGCACCACCGCACGCCCCTCGGCATCGGGGAGCGCCGCCCGCGCCTGTCGTGGGCCGCCCGCACCGCGACGCCCGGGTGGCACCAGAGCGGCTACGAGCTCGAGGTCACCGACCCCGACGGCACGGTTGCCGCGGTGCGCACCGGTCACGTGACCTCCGACGAGCAGGTGCTCGTGGCGTGGCCGGCCGCACCTCTGGGCCCGTGCGAGCGGCGCGCGGTCCGGGTGCGCGTGTGGGGTCCGGGCGACGACGCGCCGTCGGCCTGGAGCGAGCCGACGGTGCTCGAGACGGGTCTGCTCGAGCCGGCCGGGTGGCAGGCCGTCATGGTCGGCCCGCGCCTGCCGGCCACCGGCGCCGAGGGGGAGCCGGCGGCGCTGCTGCGCGGGGCGGCGCACGTGCCGGGCGACGTCGTGCGGGCCCGCCTGCGGGTCACCGCGCACGGCGTCGTCACGGTGCACCTCAACGGCCAGGTGGTCGGCCAGGACGTGCTCACCCCCGGCTGGACCACGTACGAGCACCGCCTGCGCTACGCCACGCACGACGTCACCGATCTGCTGCGCGAGGGGTCGAACGTGCTCGGCGCCCACCTGGCCGACGGCTGGTACCGCGGGTTCCTCGGCTTCGCCGGGATGCGCGACGTCTACGGCGACCGCACGGGCGTGCTGCTGCAGCTCGAGGTGGACCACGCCGACGGCACCCGCACCGTGCTCGGCACGGACTCCTCGTGGCGCTGGACCCTCGGCCCGGTCACCCGCGCCGACCTGTACCTGGGCGAGACGCACGACACGCGTCGCGAGCTGCCCGGCTGGGACGAGCCCGGGTTCGACGACACGGGCTGGCAGGCCGCCGACGTGCTGCCCTGCGACCTGTCACGCCTGGTGGAGCCCACCGGCCCCGGGGTGCGCCGCACCCAGGTGGTCGCCCCCGTCGAGATCCTCACCACCCCCGCCGGGGCCACGGTCGTGGACCTCGGTCAGAACCTCGTCGGCCGCATGCGCCTGCACCTGCCCGACGCACCCGCCGGGACGGTCGTGCGGCTGCGCCACGCCGAGGTGCTCGAGCACGGCGAGCTCGGCACCCGCCCGCTGCGTGCCGCACGCCAGACCGACGAGATCGTGCTCGACGGCCGCGGGCCGCGCACCTGGGAGCCGTCGTTCACGACGCACGGCTTCCGCTACGTCGAGGTCACCGGCTGGCCGGGCGCGCTCAGCACGGCCGACCTCGAGGCCGTGGTGCTGCACACCGACCTGCGTCGCACCGGCACGTTCGCCTGCTCCGACCCGCTGCTGGACCGCCTGCACGAGAACGTCGTGTGGGGCATGCGCGGCAACTTCCTCGACGTGCCCACCGACTGCCCGCAGCGCGACGAACGCCTCGGCTGGACCGGTGACCTGCAGGTCTTCGCCCCCACGGCCGCGTTCCTGTTCGACACCACCGGCATGCTCACCGGCTGGCTCGCCGACCTGGCCGCCGACCAGCACGCCGACGGCGTCGTGCCGCCCTACGTGCCGATGGCCGCCATGGACCCGCACATGCCGCCGCTCGGCGCCGAGGCCGGCTGGGGCGACGCCGCGACCCTCGTGCCCTGGACGCTCTACGAGCGCACCGGCGACGCCGGGGTGCTGCGCACGCAGTGGTCGTCGATGGTCGCCTGGGTGGACGCGTTCGCGGCCCGCGCCGGCGACGACCTGGACTTCTCGTCCGGCGGGTTCTCGTTCGGGGACTGGCTCGACGCCTCGGCCCCCGACGACCAGCCGTGGAAGGCCCGCGTGCCGTGGCAGCTCGTCGCCACCGCGTACCTGGCCCGCTCGGCCCGCGTGCTCTCCCAGGCCGCCGAGGTCGTGGGGGAGTCGGACGCGGCCGTGCGCTACGGCGCGCTCGCGGACAGCGCCGCGGCCCGATTCCGTGCCGAGTACCTGACCCCCAGCGGCCGCGCCGCCTACCCCGCGCAGACCGCGTACGCGCTGGCCGTCGCCTTCGACCTGCTGCTGCCCGAGCAGCGCGCGCACGCCGGGCAGCTGCTCGCCGAGCAGGTCGCCGCGGACGAGTTCCGCATCGGCACCGGGTTCCTGGGCACGCCCCTGGTGTGCGACGCGCTCGCGGACACCGGGCACGGCGCGACCGCCTGGCAGCTGCTGCTGCAGCGCGAGTGCCCGTCGTGGCTGTACGCCGTGACGATGGGTGCCACGACCGTCTGGGAGCGCTGGAACTCGATGCTGCCCGACGGGTCGATCAACCCCGGCGGCATGACCTCGTTCAACCACTACGCGTTCGGCGCCGTGGCGGACTTCCTGCACCGGCGCGTGGCCGGCCTGGCCCCTGCGGCACCGGGATACCGCCGGCTGCGCATCGCACCGCTGCCCACCCGCTCGCTCGACTGGGCCGCCGCGACGCACGAGACCCCTTACGGGACCGCCGCCGTGCGGTGGGAACGCACCGGGGACGACGTCGTGCTCACCGTGCTGGTCCCACCGTCGACGACGGCGCAGGTGGTGCTTCCCGACGGCTCCGAGCCCGTCGAGCTCGCGCCAGGGGAGCACCTGCTCGCGTTCACCCTGCCGCCCGAGCGTGCGGCTGAGCGTGCGGCGGAGTTCTCCGCCGGGTGAGGACGGGCGGCGCGGCTGCGGCGGCATCCGATCGATGAGCCGCCGCGGTTGTCGTCGATGCATCTAGTGAGGGCACTCATAAATGAGTATACTCGGTTCGTCCGATGAGGGCGACCCCGTACTCACCCACCTCACGAAGGAGCCCCACCGTGCGCGCGTTCGGCATCACCGGGTACAAGCAGCCCCTGACCGCCCTCGACGTCCCCGAGCCGACCGTCGGTGCCCACGACGTCCTGGTGAACGTCGAGGCCGCCGGGCTCAACCACCTGGACGAGAAGCTCCGCACCGGGGAGTTCAAGGCGATCCTGCCGTACAAGACCCCGCTCGTCCTGGGGCACGACGTGGCCGGCACCGTGATCCGCGTGGGTGCTCAGGTGCGCGAGTTCGAGCCCGGCGACCGCGTCTACGCGCGCCCGGGCACGCACCAGATCGGCACGTTCGCCGAGCGGGTCGCGGTCGCGGAGGCCGACGTGGCACCCATGCCCGCCTCGCTGAGCACGGAGCAGGCGGCCGGTCTGCCCCTGGTGGCGCTGACCGCCTGGCAGGCGATGGTCGAGCGCGGCCATCTGCGTGCAGGTCAGAAGGTCCTGATCCACGCCGGTGCCGGTGCGGTCGGCTCGATCGCGATCCAGCTCGCCAAGCACCTGGGCGCGCACGTGGCAACCACGGCGAGTGGCCCGGGCCTGGACCTGGTGCGCGAGCTCGGCGCCGATGTCGCCATCGACTACCGCACCGAGGACTTCGCGGCCGAGCTGACCGGCTACGACCTGGTCCTGGACAGCCTCGGCGGGGACAACCTCATCCGCTCGCTGCGCATCCTCGCCCCGGGCGGCAAGGCCATCGGCATCGCCGGACCGCCCGAGCCGACCTACGCCCGTGAGGCCGGTCTGAACCCGCTCGTGCGCCTGGCCGTCCGTGCGCTGAGCAGCAAGGTCCGCCGCGAGGCCAAGAAGCAGGGCGTGTCCTACGAGTTCCTGTTCATGCACGCCGACGGCGCCCAGCTGCGTCAGATCAGCGCCCTGATCGAGGACGGCACGATCCGCCCCCTGTCGGTCGAGACCTTCGCGTTCGACCAGACCCCCGACGCCCTCGCCGCGCTCGCCGCCGGACGCATCCGCGGCAAGGCTGTCATCACCCGCTCCTGAGCCCGCCCCGACCCCACCGGCTTCCGACCAGCACGAGGAGCACCATCGTGAGCACGACCGCCAACGACCCCGTCATCACCTCGTACGCGAAGGCGCCGACCAGGACCATCACCGCGGGTGGGGACACGTTCGCCTACCGCGAGCTCGGCCCGAGGGGTGGCATCCCGGTCGTCTTCTTCGTGCACCTGGCCGCGACCCTCGACAACTGGGACCCCCGCATCGTCGACGCGATCGCGGCCACGCGGCACGTCGTCGCCTTCGACCAGCTCGGTGTCGGCGCGTCCAGCGGAAAGGTCCGCGACACCCTCGAGGAGGCCGCCGACGACGCCTACCGGTTCGTCGCCGCACTCGGTCACGACACGATCGACGTCTTCGGCTTCTCCATGGGCGCGATGATCGCCCAGGACCTCGTGGTCAAGCACCCCGACCTGGTTCGCAGGCTCGTCCTGACCGGCACGGGCCCGCGCGGCGGCACGGACATCGACAAGGTCGTGGGCACCACCTACGGGGACGTCCTGCGCGCGACCCTGACCCGTTCGGACCCCAAGGAGTTCTTGTTCTTCAACCGCGACGCCGCGGGCAAGAAGGCTGCCAAGGCGTTCGTGGCCCGCCTGAAGGAGCGCACCGTGGACCGTGACAAGGACGTCACGCTGCCCGCGTTCCGCACCCAGCTCAAGGCGATCCAGCGCTACGGGCGGTCCGCCCCGTCCGACCTGTCGGTCATCACCGGTCCGACCCTGATCGCCAACGGCGACAACGACCGCATGGTTCCGTCGGTGCTCTCCGAGGACCTGCATCGGCGCATCGTCGGGTCCGAGCTGATCATCTACCCGAGCTCCGGGCACGGCGGGATCTTCCAGTACTGGGAGGAGTTCGCCCCCGTCGCCGCGACGTTCCTCTCCGAGTAGTCAGGAGTCGCCTCACCGACATGCGCAGGTGGCCCCGCCGGGTGCGAACCGGCGGGGCCACCTGCGTGAGGTCGCTCAGGCGCGCGCGGCCTTCAGCTGGGGGTAGACGGCCTCGATCGGTGCGCTGAGACCGGCCTTGGCCTGGACCGACCCCTCGTCGGCGAGCACCTCGTACTGCCCGGCCTGCACGGCGTCGAACACGTCGCGCACGAGCACGGCGGGGTCGACCTTGGGCTCGGGGGCGTAGGCGGCCATCGGGGTGTCGACGTACCCGACGTGCACACCCACGACGTGCACCCCGGCCGGAGCGAGCTCCAGGCGCAGCGAGTTGGTCGCCGACCACAGGGCGGCCTTCGTCGCCGAGTAGATCCCGGCCACGGCGTACCAGCTCAGCAGCGAGTGCATGTCGATGAGGACCGACTCGTCCTTGGCCGACAGCACCGGCGCGAACGCTCGGGCCAGGAACAGCGGGCCGAGGAAGTTGGTCTCCACGTTGCGGCGGATCTCCTCCTCGGTGTGGGTCAGGATCCCGGTGCTGGACACCGACGCCCCGGCGTTGTTGATCAGGACGGTCACGTCGGGAGCCGCCTCGACCGCGGCCTGGATGGACGCGGCGTCGGTGACGTCGAGCGTCAGGGGGACGACGCGCTCGTCGTCCCAGGTGCGCGGGGTGCGCGCGCTGGCGTAGACCTTGGCCGCGCCGCGGGCCAGGGCCTCGTGCACGAACTGCGTGCCGATGCCGCCGTTCGCGCCGGTGACCAGGACAACTGCTCCGTCAAGAGTGGGCATGCTCATGGCTCCTTCGTCGAGGTGGTGGAGTGTCGCGCCGGCCAGGGGGACGGGTCGGCGTGGGCCCGCTCGCCCGGGGCAGGGGTCCCGGACGAGCGGGCGGCTGGGGATGCTCAGAGGCGAGCAAGGGTGGGGTAGTCGGTGTAGCCCGCGGCACCGCCGGTGTAGAGGGTCGCGGGGTCGAGGTCGTTGAGCGGGGCGCCCGTGCGCAGCCGCTCCACGACGTCGGGGTTGGCCAGCGCGAACCGCCCCAGCGGCGCGATGTCGGCCAGGCCGGCGTCGATGTCGTCGGCGATCTGCTCGCGCTCGCGGCCGTACCGGACCACGAGCACGGCGGTCGGCCACGCCTCGCGCAACGAGCGCAGCAGCTCGTCGTCGCCGAGGTGGTGCACGTGCAGGTAGGCCAGCCCCAGCGGCGCGAGCTCACCGACCAGGTGCCGGTACTGCGCGCGGACGGCCTCGGTGTCGCCCTCGTCGAGCCCGCCGAGCGGGAAGGCGGGGGAGAGGCGGATGCCGGTGCGGTCGGCGCCGATCTCGTCCGCGACGGCCGCGGCCACCTCGACCACGAACCGCGCGCGGTTCTCGACCGAGCCGCCGTAGGAGTCGGTGCGCTGGTTGGCGTTCGGCGCCAGGAACTGGTGCAGCAGGTACCCGTTCGCGCCGTGGATCTCCACGCCGTCGGCGCCGGCGGCGATCGCCGAGGCGGCGGCGTGCCGGAACTCCCCGATGACGGTCTGGATGTCCTGCACGCTGAGCTCGCGCGGCACCGGGGTCTTCTGCATCCCCTGCGCCGTGACCATGTCCTGCTCGGCGGAGATCGCCGAGGGCGCCACCGGCCGTCGGTGGTGCGGGGTGTTGTCCGGGTGCGAGATCCGGCCCACGTGCATGAGCTGGATGAACAGGTGTCCGCCCTGGGCGTGCACGGCGTCGGCGACCTCACGCCAGCCCGCGACGTGCTCGGGCGTGTAGATGCCGGGCGTGCCCAGGTACCCCTGCCCGTCCTCGGAGGGTTGGGTGCCCTCCGTGATGATCAGCCCGAGCGAGGCCCGCTGCGCGTAGTGCGTCGCGATCAGCTCACCGGGGGTGCCGTCCGGGTTGGCCCGGCTGCGGGTCATGGGCGCCAGGGCCAGGCGATGGTTCAGCTCGAGCCGTCCGAGGGTGAACGGCTGCCACAGTGAAGGAGAGAGGGACATGCGTGCGATTCCTCACGTCGGACCAACAGGGGTCACGGTCCGGACCGAGGCGTGCCCCGGTGCCCGTGGGAGGATGCGCCGAGGCACATCCCGAGCCCACGCGACAGTGACTACACTCAAAAGTGAGCGCAGTCAGAGTCTATTCCCGGAGGATCCGATGTCCCTCGACTCCCCGCCGGTCGGGCGGCGCGAGCGCAACAAGCAGGCCAAGCTCGAGCGGATCATCGCCGCCGCCAGCGAGCTGTTCGCCGCCCACGGCGTCGACGACGTCACGACCCAGCAGATCGCCGAACGTGCCGACATCGGCACCGGCACCCTGTTCCTGTACGCCAAGACCAAGGGCGAGCTGCTCCTGCTCGTCCAGAACGCCGCCTACGCCGACGCCCTCGCCCGCGGCACCGCCGCCGCCGACGCCACCCCCGACGTCCTCGACGCCGTCATGGCGATCGTCCGCCCCGTCGTGGAGTGCAACCGCACCCAGATCGACAACGGCCGCACCTACCTGCGCGAGATGGTCTTCGGCGACCCCGAGGAGCCCCGCCACCGCGAAGCCCTCGAGATCGTCGCCCAGACCGAGGAGGCCGTCGCCGCCGTGCTGCGCCGGGACACCCGCATCGGCGGCGACGACGCCGTGACGCTGGCTCGGGTCGTCTCCGCGGTGCAGTTCCTGACCATGGCGGCCAGCCTCAACGTCGGGGCCACGATCGAGGAGATCCTCCGGGACGTCCGGGGCCAGATCGCCGCGATCCTGCCGCACTGACCTCGCGTCGCGCGTGGGGCGCGTGGACGCGCGGGGCGTCCGACGTCCACCCATGCTGCGGCCCGGTACCCTGGACGCGCGCCGACGACCGCCACAAGGCTGTCGCCGACGCCGCACGGATCCGCACGAGCCCATGACCAGCCCGCCGCCGTTCGGCAGCGGGCTGCCGACTGGGACTCCAGCCGGACCCGCGCGCCTGTAGCTCAGGGGATAGAGCACCGCTCTCCTAAAGCGGGTGTCGGCAGTTCGAATCTGCCCAGGCGCACAGGGTGTTGTTGCAGGTCAGGGGCGGTATGGGCGCCCCTGCCGCGGTGCGGCGGTGTCCGATCTGCCAGGCATTGGTCAGTGTGTGGTCAGTGACTTGTCTCAGGACGTGGACGGCCTGTCAAGGACGTGGACGGACGCCGGCGGACAAGGGTGAGTCGAGCACGTGCGCAGGCGCCGCCGCCCTCGCCGTCTCCTCCGTCACTGCGCAGAGTCAAGGGTCGGTTGGACGACTTCGCATGCCCTCGCAGTAAGTCATGCATGCATGGTGGCGCACCTTCTCATCGGGGCTAGGGGTGCGGCCAAGCGCTTGGACCAACTCCTCAACGGGGATTTCACGGGCCGTGATCCTCGCCAGTGGGTCTCGTGGACGTGAAACGAAGCTCACTTCTCGCAAGGTTCCCTCACTGACGTAGGCGGACGCCTCAAAGCGATACGTCCGGCCGTGCTCGTGGTCGCAGCCGTCTCCGCAGACCGAGCACTTGCCGTCATTTCCCCGAAGGACTTCGATCCAATAGCTCTCGCCGTTCAGGTGCTCACACTCGGAAGCGTCTTCGTGGCAGATGCTGCATCGCGCAACTGCCGTGAAGCCCGCGGAGTTGCCGAGCGGGACATGAGCCAGCGATGTCTCGCATTTTTCGAACCAAATGCCGTCCTCGTGTTCGAGCCAGCATCCAAACAGGCCCCCTGTAAGGGCGCCTATCTCGTGCAAGAGGCTGTGAGCATCGTCACGGAGTTCTCGGACCTGACGAGCGGCGTGCTCTGATGTCGCGTACTCGTCGATGTCAATCACCAGGTCCGAGAACCAATGTAGAGCGCCCGACGCCGACTTAAGAGCGCTGCGGAGCTCTGCCTCGGCCTCGGTGAGTGCACGATCAAGAGGCTGTGCCGCCCATTGCGCACGCGCGGCGTGTAGCGCTGCCGAGATTTCAAGCCATTGAATGATCCTCCTGCGATCTGCACCCGCCAATAGCCAGGCCGGAAGCGGTCTCTCTAGGCCGATGAGAGTTGGAGCCCCTGCGAGGAGCTCCGGTGCGGCGGCAGCCAGTATCCGCAGCCCTCGGCTTCGAGAGACCCTCGCTCGCCTGAGCGACGCCTCGCCCTCGGTGAGGCAGTGGTGCGCTCGTGCGGGGCCGGACGGAGGTGGTAGCGCGACGCCGGTACGGATAATGAGCGCTTGGATCCGCAACGGTTCAGCCTTCCTCGCCGCGCTCGATTTCTTGCCTCAGTTCAGCCGCCGTTGTCGCCGGGTCTAGGGAGGGCGCGAGTACGGCGATGATTTGCTCGACGACTCGATCGCCGCGTGCCTCGACGTGAAGCCCTTCGATCTCAAGCGCGCCGTCATGGCGCCGAAGTCGGCGGATGTCGATGGTGAGACTTGCTGCCGCGGGCTCCTGTACGAGTCCGCGCTGCACAGCCCTACGCAGCATCAACAGTGCATACTTCGCCACCGCAATAGCGCCCTCCGCGCCGAGTTCAGCGAGCGTCGAGACCGCAAGAGCGAGCAGGAAGCCGGAACTGTGCTCCCCGAGCAGCCTCCGCTGCCCCGGCGGATCAAGGTAATCGGCTTCGATACCGGCTGCCCGAAGCAGCTTCTTCGCCTCGATGTCGAGGTCTGAGTAGAACGCTCCCTCTTCCCGCGTCAATGACGGGAGGATTACTAGCGTCGGAAGAGGTCCAGCCTCTGCGAGGCGCCTCAGTTTGTCATCAGAGCGAGCGAACGTGGGCGGCGGCATCGCTGTCCTCCCTCGAGCGGGCATTGTGGTCGGGACCAGAGTAGTGCTGCTTTCGGCGGAGCGTGCGGATCGGAAGCGGAGATGGCGGTGGTTCGTGCAGGGATCCGCGAGGGATTCACGCGAGAAGGTGTTGAAGGTCGGCCAAAGCGTCCTCGGCGCGGTAGTGCAGTTTCGCCCCGCTCGGGACTAGCGGGTCAACGCGCCGCAAGTAGTTGATTGTCTTCCGCTCGCCAAGGACAAGATCGAGATAGGCCCCGGAGTAGCTAAGATAAAACCAGTCGTTGAGATCATTCGCCTCCCACTTCTCGGTCGCGTTGGCAATGCGCAAGTGAAGCGTCTCTCGCAACCGACTTAAGCCAGGGGTGGCCGCGATGTCGCGTTCCGCACTCTCGGTGAGCCATCTGCTGAAATCGCCGGGGGTTAGCCCAGCTTCCTTCGCGGCCGCGGGGAGGTCGTGACCGAGGTCTGAGATGAACCTAACGCGCGTCAGGTCACGTATGCGCGCTCTCGCCTTCGCGTTACCGGGGATGGCGGTCGCAAGGGGAAGGAAGGATTGAGACCACTGATGCGCCAGGTCCTGACCGCCGTTCGGGGTCGGAACCGGGTCGAGTAGCAGTTCTACAAGGACTGCCGCCCATACCTGGCGCTCGATCAGCCCAGACATCTCAGAGCCGAGTTCCGGAGCGAATGGCGCGGGTCGCTCCATATCGAGGGCGGCCTGTGGCGCAAGCGTGACCACGTCGCTGACGACGAGCGGTTCTCCGCCAAACAGTGCGCGCAGCTCAGCCCTTCGCAGTGCGAGCACGGAGCGCACCTGCCAGCCACGTGAGTATCGGAGCATGGTTGCTGCGAGGTCGAGTCTTGAGGCCCCCCCTCGTTTCGACGTTTCTACGAGGTGTGCTGCAGAGATCGGAACTATGACCTGTTCGCTTTCGACTGCCGTCGCCAACGTTCCAAAGAACTGACGTTGGGCAGGGGTCACGCGGTTGGGCTCCTTCTCCCACCGAGCGAAATGGATCCAGTCCCGTTGGTCGAGGTACACCGTGGGCGCATCGCACTTAGTGGACAAAGTCCCGAGGTTCATCGTCAAGGTGCGGCCGGACGCCTTGAACACGATCCGAGATTGTTTCGGAAAGAACGTGGAGCTCGTTACGGCGGCTCCCCGGTTTGTAGGTAGCGCGACGGTGGCCGTGGCAACCATCAAGTCGTCGCGCACGAACGTCGCGGTGCCGGTCTGGTAGTCGATCGCTATGGAGAGGAGTCGGCTGAGAGGATGTGCCCTGGTCAACTCGAAATCGCTCATACGGTCCCGTCCGGTCAAGGTGGCAGGCACTGGGAGGGTCGCACAACTTGAGCCGCCGTGAGCGGGCGTGTGCCTTCCGCGAACATCGGGCTGAAGACGCTCGGTGCAACTCCTCGCGTCTGCTGATCAGGACGTGGCTCGCGTCTGATCGGCGGCGGGCCATCCGGCGAACGTGCTCGGGCACCGCCAGACGACGTGTGTGCTCGCCACCGAAGGCACTTTGGCCCACGTACAGACCAAGTGGACGCGGTTGCAGTAGCGTCCGAAGGACATTTGGCATGGCCGAGCGGGTCGGGCGTCTCATCCGAGCGGCTCATGCGGCAGAGCCCCGATCGACCGCGGTGCCTGCATCAGCGGGATCACCGGCAGCCGCTCCATCGCCTGCCACGTCGCCTCGCTGAACAGGTGCCCGTACAGGTCCATCGTCATGGTCGCGGTGGAGTGCCCAAGGATGACCTGCACGGCCTTCACGTCCGCCCCGGCCGCGATCAGCAGCGACGCCGCGGTGTGCCGCAGGTCGTGGATCGTCGTCCCCTCCACGCCCGCCCGCCGCGTGGCCTCCATCCATCCCGACCGCGCCCGGAAGTTGGTGTTCGTCCACACGCCCCTGTCGGGCTCGGGAACAGGTACGCACCCGGGTCGGCGCCAGCGACCCGCGTGCGCACGTACTCGTCCAGGGCCGCTGGCACGGGCACGGTCCGCGTCTGGTGGGTCTTCGTCGGCCCGAACACCGCCCCGCTCGTCTTCTTGGACTGTGTCGCCGCCCGGTGTACGCGCACGCCGAGCCCGTGCGGGGTCTGCACGAGTCGTCAACCCGCAGCGCGGCCATCTCCGAGAATCGGCACCCGGTCGTGCCTAGGAACAGCACGACCGGCTGGCACAGCGGCGGCACCGCCATCACGAGCCGGCCAAGCTGCTCGGGCCGCAGCCAGTGCGGCTCTCGCTTGGTTCCCCCGCGGGGCAGCGCCACCATCCGCGCGACGTTCACCGAGAGCCGCCGGTCGCGGATCGCGTAGTCGAACACCAGCCGGATCATCGACAGCGCCCGGTGTCGCGTCGCCGTCGCCAACCCCCGCGCCGTCAGCGCGGACATCACCCGCTCGACCTCGGCCGCCGAGATCCCGGAGATCGGGTGCGCCCCGGTCTCGGGATCACGTACTTGTCCAGCAGGAACCGCGTGGTCTCCTGGCTGCGCACCGCCAGGTGACCACGCGAGGCCTGCCCCTCCTCAGCCAGCGCCGCGAACGTCATCCGTCCGCGCGCCGGGTCGATCCACGAGTCCGCGTCCAGCTTCGCGAGTTGGTCGGCCTCCCAGCGCTTGGCGTCGACCCCCGGCGCCCGAACGACCGCAGCGCGATGACCCGGCCCTCGAAGAACACCCCCGCGCGCCAGGTCACGTTGCCCGTCGGGTGCGCCCGCCTGGTGACGGACATCAGCGCCGCTTGACCGGCATCGTCGGCTCGCGCTCGACCCACGCCGCCGGGAGGAGGATCACCGTGCCGAGGCGCCGGTACGGGATCTGCTCGTGCTCGACCAGGTGGTAGAGCGTGAGTCTGGCGCTAAGTGGGCGGACGCCGGTCACAAGGATGCCGACATCGGTTCCGGAGCCGGTACCCTTGTGGCTATGGAGATCGGCGTCGCGCAGGCAGCCGAGGTGCTTGGCGTCTCGGCCCGTCACGTCCGTGATCTGATCGCCGACCACCGGGTGGCCGCGCGTCAGGTCGCAGGTCGCTGGCTCGTGGACGAGGCGTCGCTGCCCAGTGCGCCGCGACGCAGCCGTCCGATGTCGGCGGCCAACGCATGGCGCCTCGTGGACGAGAGCCGTGTCTCCTCGGCCAAGCAGGCCTACCTACGGCGGCAGGCCCTGGACCGTCTGGCTCACGACCGTGAACCCGAGCGGCTGCTGGCGTCCTGGGTTGCCTCGCGTGCTCGGCGGATGACCTACTCCTCGCGCAAGCCTGAGCCGCTCCTCGAAGACCCGGCTTTCGTCCCGTCGGGCCTGTCCGACCCGCGCGCCAAGATTGCGTCCGGAGCACTCATCGAGGGTTACGTGAAGGAGGCAGAACTGTCCCGGGTGCGCCGCGCCCATCTGCTCGTTCCCCACGTGTCTGGCGGCAACGTCGTGCTGCACGTCGCCGACGATCTGCCGCCGAGCCCCGTGCCGCTGCTGCTGCTCGCGGCCGACCTGGTCGAGCACGACGAGCCGCGTGAGATCGCCCGCGCCCGCGAACTGATCCGCGACGAGCTCCGGTGAGCGCCGTCGTCGTCCTTCCCGCGATGAGCCGAGGCCAGCGTGACGGCTGGTGCGCGCTGCTCGACCTGCACGACGTCATGTCGACGGGCTGGACCCTCGTCGGGGGCCAGATGGTGCATCTGTGGTGCGCCGAGCGTGGAGTGGCGCCCGCCCGCCCCACCGACGACCTCGACGCCGTGCTTGACGTGCGGGCGAATCCTGCGGCGCTGATGGAGTTCACGACCGCCCTGACGGGTATGGGCTTCGCGCCGGACGGTGAGACCTGGAACGGGCACCAGCATCGCTGGGTCCGCGATGAGGCGCAGATCGATGTCCTGATCCCGCGCTGGCTCGGGGCGCGTGCCGCCAACGGCAAGGGCGCCGGTGGACGCACCACTCTGGAGACGCCAGGAGCCCAGCAGGCACTCGACCGCACCGAGGAGATCGCCGTCGATGTCGGGGGGCGGCTCGGGATCGTTCGTCGCCCCAGTCTGCTCGGAGCCCTGGTCGCCAAGGACGCCGCGCACACCGTCGTGCTCGACAAGGCCCGGCGTCGGCATCTGACCGACTTCCTCGTGCTCACCACGATGATCGAGCCACAGGACCGATTGGAGGATGCGAGCGCCCGCGACCGGACCTACCTGGAGTCGATGCTCGGTGCGCTCGTGCGCGACGGGCGTGCGGTGGCCTCCGTTGAGGGCGCTGCAACGGGTGTTTCTACGCTTCGTCTCGCCCTTGGCCTGGAGGACTGAAGGGACCTCTCCACCTGTCCGCGAAGCGAGTGCCTCGGGCGTGTGGCGCTCCTCCCGGCACCAGCAGGCCGAGCCGCGGGCGACTGCTGGGCCTGCGGGTCGTCGGCGGTGAGCGCCCGACCCGGCCATCACGCCTGTCGCGGCCGTGGACGTGGGCGCCGCCCGCGTAGGATGTGCTCGCACCGAGCGCACCAGTGGCGTCACCGGGATCAGCCGGCGCTCGGGTGCGAGGGGTTCTGGTGCAGCGCCTGATCGGCTGGCGCGGTGCGGGGTCGTGACAACCTTGTCCGTGCCACGCCCTCAGTGGGTGTCGGCAGTTCGAGTCTGCCCAGGCGCACAGCGTGTGTCAGCAGGTCAGCGCGTTGTCAGCGCGACCACCGCCGCTGACGTGGGTCGTAGGCGGCTCGCCCGGTCGGCCTGTGGTCGGCGGCGTGCCCGTCGGGGCGGCCCGTGAGGGCGCGTGGCCGCTGGCGTGGACGCGGAGGCTTCGTGGGCGCATGTGTCGCCTGCGGCGAAGGAGGAGATGTGGCACGACCAGGCCAGAGCAGGTCCGGTCGCGCGCGCAGCGAGTCCGGCACCCCGCGTCGCCGGACCACGCGCCGCCCCGACGAGGAGGGCATCATCCCGGTGCTCGCCGGGGTGGCCCGCGAGGTCGACAACGCCGTGCAGCGGCCCCCGACGCGTCCGGCGGTGCGCACGAAGTTCCAGGTCGTGGCGTTGCTGGTGCGCGAGGAGCGGGCCCGTGTGATCGCCGACCGCACGCTGACCGAGTCGAAGCGCACCCAGGAGCTGAAGCGGCTCGACGGTGTGGCGACGCAGCTGGCCAAGACCGCGGCGCGCGACACCTCGCTGCTGGCCCTGCTTGCGGAGGACGCCCGTGTCTCGGATGCGGCGCGCGCCTACAAGGCCACCGTGATGCGTGCCGGCGGCCTGGAGCCTCCCGAGGAGCCCGAGCCCGTCGCACCGACCGCGCCGGCGCCGGTGGCCGAGAACCGGGTGGTGCCCCGCTCGGTGATCTCGCGGCAGCTGGCGAACCCGTTTCTGGCCCCCGACTTCGAGGCGGTTGCCGAGCGGCTCGCCGCGCGGCCACGACGGCTGGCAGGCTGGGAGCTGCTCGAACCGCTGTTCCGCTCGTTCGAGGTCGCCGGCCCGGGTGCGCCCGCCTGCATGACGCTGCCCGAGGCCCGCTCCAAGGTCGTCCTGCCCGGGCGTGAGCTGATGCCGCACCAGGCGCAGGTGGTCGCGGCCACGGCGCGTGGTCACCGCACGTTCCTGCTCGCGGACGAGCCCGGGCTCGGCAAGACCGCCCAGGCGCTGCTGGCCGCACAGGCCGCCGACGCGTACCCGCTGCTGGTCGTCGTCCCCAACGTCGTCAAGACGAACTGGGCGCACGAGGTCGGGCTGTGGACGCCGCTGCGTGCGGCCACGGTGGTGCACGGTGACGGCGAACAGGTCGATGCGTTCGCGGACGTCGTCATCGTCAACTACGAGCTGCTGGACCGGCACGTCGGCTGGCTCGGGAACCTCGGGTTCCGCGGCATGGTCGTCGACGAGGCGCACTTCATCAAGAACAAGGGCTCCCAGCGGTCCCAGCACGTGCTGGCGCTGTCCGAGCGGATCCGTGAGCGCACGTCCCGGCCGCTGCTCATGGCGCTCACCGGCACGCCGCTGATCAACGACATCGAGGACTTCCGGGCGATCTGGCAGTTCCTCGGCTGGATCGACGACACGATGCCGCTCGGCCCGCTGATGACGGCACTGGAGGAGACCGGGCTGACCCCGGCCGACCGGGAGTTCTCCGCTGCGGCCAGGGCGGCTGTGATCGACCGGGGCATCGTGCGCCGCCGCAAGGTGGACGTGGTCGCCGACATCCCTGCCCGTCGGGTGGCGGACCTGCCGGTCGAGCTCGACGGTGCGGTCGGTCGGTCGATCCGTGCCGCCGAGGCCGCGCTGGCCAGCCGACTGGTCAGCCGCTACCGGGCCGGCCTGGAGGTGCGCACCGGAGGCGTCGTCGTCGACGGCATCGACCACGAGCTCGCCCGCCGGGTGGCCGCCGCCGAGCTCAAGGACTCCAACGAGCGGTCCACCGGCGACAACGTGTTCACGATGGTCCGCCGCATCGGCCAGGCCAAGGCCGGGCTGGCCGCCGACTACGCCGCCCAGCTGGCCCGCAACGTCGGCAAGGTCGTGTTCTTCGCCAAGCACGTCGATGTGATGGACCAGGCCGAGCAGACGTTCGCCGACCGCGGCATCCGGTACGCCTCGATCCGGGGCGACCAGACGACCCGGGTGCGCGACAAGAACATCGCCGCGTTCGTCAACGACCCCGACGTGTCGATCGTCGTGTGCTCCCTGACGGCCGCGGGTGTGGGCATCAATCTGCAGGTCGCCTCCAACCTGGTGCTCGCCGAGCTGTCCTGGACCTACGCCGAGCAGACCCAGGCCATCGACCGCGTCCACCGGATCGGCCAGGCCGAGCCGGTGACCGCGTGGCGGATCATCGCCGCGCAGACCATCGACTCCAAGATCGCCGAGCTGATCGACAGCAAGTCCGGCCTGGCCGCACGGGCGCTGGACGGTGCGGGGGAGGACGAGGGCTCCTCGTCGACCGACGTGCAGCTCGACGCGCTGGTCGCGCTGCTGACCGACGCGCTGGCCGCCGATGGGCTCGGCTGACGGGAGGCTACGGTCGAGGGATGGCGCACCTCTTCGTCCTCGACCTGACCTACACCGCGGATCTTGCCGAGATCGATGCGCTGATGGCCGCGCACCGTGACTTCCTGGCGGTGCACTACGCCTCGGGTGTGTTCCTCGCCTCCGGCCGCAAGGAGCCGCGCACCGGCGGGGTGATCCTGGCCCAGGGCGAGCGGACCGCACTCGAGGACATCGTCGCGCAGGACCCGTTCACGGCGGCGGGCGCGGTCGCCTACACGGTCACCGAGTTCATCCCCACCACCACGGCGCCCGAGCTCGCGCACCTGGCCGTCACCGCCTGACGGGGCGCCGGGCATCAGGCGGGTTCGCGCGGTCCAGCGACCTGCGTCAGCGTCCGCTGCGCTCGGCGAGCTCCTGCGGGAACGTCGGCATCCGACCGGCGCCGGACGGCTCTCCGACGCGATCGGCCGTCGCAAGCCCTTCGTCGACGGCGCCGCCGCGGCGTAGGGCCACCGCCTATCTCGCGGCGGAGGGGGGAGGTTTCCGGACGGTGGAGGCAGTGTGAGCGGTGAGATGTGGCGGCTGGATGTCGATGCGGACCGATTCTCGGTCGTCGAGCGTGCCCCAGGCACGTACGACCTGACCTGGGAGACAGGGCCGAACCCGGGCTACGGCTTCACGATCGCGACCAGCGACCGCAACCCTCTGAGCCGCGGGCGCCTCGAGGAGGAGGCCAGGGGGTTCCTCCGGCAGGTCGACGCCGAGACCGGCTACCTCGAGTAGTGCGCACGTGCCCGCCCCGGGCGGCGGGCTGACCGACGCGGGTGGATGAGCTCGTCGCGGGTCACGGTCGGCGGGCCTCGCGGATCGCCGCCACGTGCCTCAGCGTCCGCTGCGCTCCGCGAGCTCCTGCAGGAACACGGGCATCCGGCCGGCGCCGAAGTCGTAGTAGCGGGCCCAACGCGGCGTGATCGCGATGCGGGCCATCCGGTCGTACATCTGCCGACAGCTGCGCTCGAACTGCGCGGCGGCCTCGGTGTCCATGGTCTTGCGGGCCGCGGCGAGGAACTCCTCGACCACGCCGTCGACGATCCGGACGTCCGCGCGTCCCCGGACGGACAGCGCCCGGGCGTCGTCCGGTCGGCCGCCGGTGTCGATCGTCAGCGCGACGTCCGGGTTGGTCGACAGGGCAGCGACCTTGGGTGCCGTGTCAGCGGTGGAGACCACGAACTGATGGCCGGTCCACCAGAAGCCGACCGGGACCACCCGGGGTGTGCCGTCCGTCCCGGTGTACGCCAGGTGGGCGATGGGGGTCGAGTCGAGCAGGTCGCCGGCGCTGGCCAGCTCGGCCTCGATGACGTGCTGATCCATCGCTGCGTCCTTCCTGTCGGGTACGAACCTGCCGACCGACCTTCCGCGGCCGCCCCTCGATCGTCACACGGGCCCACGACGGCCGCGGCTCGAGGTAGGCGGCATCCGGGTGTGCGGTGCGCCGGTCGCGGTGCGTCCATGAACACCCCCGGGGCCGGGCGGGTACCGAAGCGCCCCGGGCGAAGCCGCAGGTGCGGTACACCTGGCTGAGCGTCGCGTCAGAGGTCGCGACGCGTCAACGACGTGGCGGCGACGGTGCCGCCACACGAACCGGGGGGAGCAGATCCGGATGTCGATGCGCGAACGGGTGCTGTGGCCGGTCTCCGTCGTCGAGATCGTCTTGGCAGTGGTCGGAGCCCGGATGCAGGAGTGGCTCTTCGTCTTCACGATGGTGTGCTGTGCGGCGGCAGCGCTCTCCACCATCCGGAAGGTCGGGAGGGACAGGCGCGCCGGGTGAGCCCTCCGCGGCGCCCCTCCAGGCCACGACTTCTCGCCGAGGTCATCCTTCATCTCGACCGCCCGTTGTTGAAGGCTCTACGCTGAGCCTTCAACAACGGGCGGAGGTGTTGAAGGCTCATGACAGGTGAGGGCGAGCAGGGGCGGGACCCCGCCCACAACGCCTGGCCGGCACTGACGACCGAGGCGCGCGACTGGACGTCCACCCTCGACGACGGCCGGGTGTCGGTGTGGGACCGCAGGCGTCTCGCGCGTCCGTACCAGGCGTCCGTGCTGCCCTCGATCGCGGGCCTGACGCCACACATCAGCGGCGCGGTCCAAGCCGTCGTCGACCAGGCGACCTCCGACGTCGCGCGGTTCGACAGCGAGGTCGCAGCCATGCCCGTCCCGATGCCGGCCGTGCTGCTGCGCACCGAGTCGGCGTCCAGCTCCCAGATCGAGCACCTGACCAGCAACGCGCGCAACCTCGCCATGGCAAGCCTCGGCGTGGGTGGGAAGCAGAACGCCGAGCTCGTCGCCGCGAACGTGCGCGCGATGAACGAGGCTCTCGCCGTCGGGGACGACGTCACCTCCGCGACGATCCTCGCCGTCCATCGGGCGCTCCTCGCATCGTCCGATCCCGACGTCGCCGGTCACCTGCGCGCGGAGCAGGTGTGGGTGGGGAGCTCGGCCCTGAGCCCGCACGACGCGGACTTCGTCCCCCCGCACCACGACCGTGTGCCGGCCACGCTCGAGGACCTGATCGTCTTCGCAGGCCGGGACGACATCCCGGCGCTGGTCCACGCCGCGCTGGTGCACGCCCAGTTCGAGACGATCCACCCGTTCGTCGACGGCAACGGCCGCACCGGCCGGGTGGTCCTCCACCAGGTCCTCCGCCGACGAGGCCTGACCCGCCACACGACCGTCCCCGTCTCGGCCGGACTGCTCCGCGACCCGGAGCGGTACTTCCGCGCGTTGACGAGCTACCGGCAGGGCGACATCGACGCGATCGTCGAGCAGGTCGCGCACGCCGCGCTGGCCGCGACGCTGAACGGACGACGGCTCGCACACGAGGTGACGAACCTGCGTGCCTCATGGCGAGAGCAGATCACCGCCCGCGCCGACTCGGCCGCGTGGAGGCTTGCCGATGCGCTGTTCGCTCAGCCGGTCGTGAACGCCGAGTACGTCGCGACAACGCTCGGCCTCTCGGACCGCGGTGCGCGCAACGCGATCGAGGTCCTCGAGACCTCAGGCATCCTGCGTGCCGCGACTTCGGCCCACCGCAACCGGGTGTGGCAGGCGCCGACGGTGCTCACCGCGATGGACGCCTTCGCCGGGCGAGCCGGTCGCCGATCGATCGCCGATGCATCCGTCCTCCCCGGAGCGGCGCGCGGCCGGGGCTCCGGTCGACCGGGGTGAGCCGCGTCCGGACACGCGCGTCGCAGACCCTCGCCGTCGTCGGGTGGGCTGCCCTCGCTCTGGCGTGCGTCGGCGGCATGGTCGACCCGGAGCCGCCGGCACGGGCGGGGTGGTCCCCGATCGGGCTCGTCGTCGCGATCATCTCGGTCGTGGCGGCCGTCAGGGCGAGCCGGTCGGGCGTGATCGTCACCGGATCACAGGTGATCGTTCGGAACTTCCTCAGCACGCGCAGGGTCTCGCTCGCCGACGTCGAGCACGTGGGGGTGCTCAACTACGACGGCTTCCTCGTGTGGGACAGTCCCCGGACGTCGTGGTTGTGCACCGTCGCCGTCACCACCACCGCAGGCCGGGTCGTCAAGGCCTACGGGCTCGTCGGCTTCGCCGCCTCGGCGGAGCGGGCTGCCGCGCGCCTGCGTGACCTGATCGGTCTGCCGCACCGGTCGTCCGCGGCCGCACATCGCGCCCCGTAGCTGCTCCCGGGCGAGCGGGCCATGGGCTCGGCCGCGCGCCCGACGGTGCGATCGGATCAGTCGCCCCCGGTCCCGATGCGCACCAGCCCCGACTGGTAGGCGGCGACCACCAGCTGGGCCCGGTCGCGCAGCTCGAGCTTGGTCATCGAGCGGTTCACGTGGGTCTTGACCGTGAGCGGGGAGATGACGAGGCGTTCGGCGATCTCGTCGTTGGTCAGACCCTCGGCGACCAGGGCGACGATCTCGCGCTCACGGTCGGTGAGCTGGCCGAGCTGGGTGGGGATGCCGGCCGAGGCGACGCGGCTGGGCTGCGAGAGGAAGCTCGAGATGAGGGAGCGGGTGGCGGTAGGGGAGAGCAGGGCCTCGCCGGCGGCGACCAGGCGGATGGCGTCGAGCAGGTCGTCGGGGTCGACACCCTTGCCGAGGAACCCGCTGGCCCCGGCGCGCAGCGCCAGGTAGACGTACTCGTCGAGCTCGAAGGTGGTCAGGACGAGGACCTTGACGCCGGCGAGGTCCTCGTCGGCGCTGATCCGGCGGGTGGCCTCCAAACCGTCGAGGCCGGGCATGCGGATGTCCATGAGGACGACGTCGGCGCGCTGCGACCGGGCCAGGGCCACGGCCTCCTCGCCGTTGGCGGCCTCGCCGACGACGACGAGGTCCTCGGCGCTGTCGACCAGCACGCGGAACCCGGCGCGGATGAGGGCCTGGTCGTCGGCGATGAGCACTCGGACGGTCATCGGTCCTCCACGGTGAGGGGCAGCAGTGCGGCGACACGGAACCCGCTGTCGGGGGTGGGGCCCACCTCGAGCGTGCCGCCGGCAGCCAGGACGCGCTCGCGCATGCCGACCAGTCCGAGGCCGGAGCCGATCGGCTCGTGCGGGGGATCGGCGGCACGGGCCGGCGACGTGCGGGGCGGGGCGACGTTGGTCACCGTCAGGAGCAGGTGGTCGCCCGAGGTCTCGACGCGGACCGTGGTGGGCGCGCCCGTCGCATGCTTCTGCACGTTGGTCAGCGCCTCCTGGACGAGCCGGTACGCCGCGCTGCCGGCGGCCGGGCTCAGGGTGGGCGTCGGCCCGGATGCCTCGACCCGGACGGGGGTGCCCAGAGCTCGTGCCGTGGCGACGAGCCCGGCCAGGTCGGCCAGCCCGGGGGCGGGGGCCGTGGGCAGCGCGGTCTCGTCCTGGCGGAGCACGCCGAGCACGGACTGCAGCTCGGCGAGCACGGACCGGGCCGAGCCGCGCACGTGGTGCAGGGCCTCGCGGGCGCCTGCCGGGTCGCGGTCGATCAGGTGCTCGGCCACGCCGGACTGCACGCTGATCACCGCGACATGGTGCGCGATGACGTCGTGCAGCTCGCGGGCGATCCGCACCCGGTCCTCGGCCACGCGTCGGCGGGCCGTCTCCTCACGGGTCTCCTCGGCGCGCAGCGCGCGGTCGGTGAGCGCCACCATCGTCGCGCGCCGGCTCGCGATCGCCAGCGCGACGGCCGTCGCCGTCCACAGCCACAGGACGACGTCGATCCGCCCCCACTCGCCGGTCCGCAGCCCCGCGCTGAGGACAGACGTGATCCCGAGCAGCACGGACGTGATCGCGGCGGCCCGCACGGCCCGGGTCCGAGGCTCGTGCAGCGCGTAGCCGAACATCGCGAGGGTGACACCGAACTGGGCCAGGTTGACCTGCCAGCCACCGATCATCGCCACGAGGTTCGCCACGGACGTGACGACCAGCGCCACCAGCGGGAGGCGCCGCACCTGCGTCAGCGCCAGCGCGCACACCACCGTCAGGGCGATGTCGACGGCGGTGAGATCCAGGTCCATGCCGCCCTTGTGGCGCAGGCGCGCAGCCACCGCCAGCGGGACGAGCAGGAACGCGGCGCCGAGCGCGAGGCCCAGCACCGCGTCCACCAGGGACGGACGTCGCCGCAACCGCTCGACGACCGGCCGCCCGAGGATCATGGCCGCCACCCTACGGACCGCGAGCTGCTCACACGTCGCGGCGCGTCATCGACACGACGGCCGCACCCAGCGCCGCGACGACCCAGGCGGCGAGCACCCAGGCACCCGCGCCCGCGCCGAGCACGTCGCTCCCGGCGCCCTGCACCGAGGTGAACGCCGAGGCCGCCGAGCTGGGCAGGTACGCCAGGACCGGGTCCCAGCTGTCGGGCAGCAGCGCGCCGGCCAGCGGGGGCAGCACCATGAACACCGCGACGACCGCGCCGATCGAGCCGGCGACGCTGCGCAGCAGGATCCCCAGACCCATGCCGATCAGACCGACCGCCGTGATGTAGGCGGCCATGCCGAGCACCTGGCGCAGCACGCCGTCGTCGGTCAGGGCGAGCGTGGCGGCGTCCCCGCCGGACAGGACGGCCATGCCGATCGCGAAGGCGCCCAGGACGCCGACCACGGAGACCACGACCGACACCGCACCGAACACGGTCGCCTTGGCGGTCACCACCTGCCAGCGCCGCGGTACCGCGGCGACCGTCGTGGCGATCATCCGTGAGCCGTACTCGCGCGCGCCGGCGAGCGCACCGAGGATCCCCATCAGCAGGACCGCGAAGTTCGCGCCCATGAGGACGGTCGAGACCGGGTCCGCGCCGCCGAACGGGCCGCCGCCGTCCCCGCCCTCGGGGGTCGCGACCGATCCCGTCGAGACCGCCGCGGCGATCGCGCCGAAGCCGACGAGCACGGCGAGCGTGGAGGCCAGACCGATCCAGGTCGAGCGCAACGTGCGCAGCTTGACCCACTCCGACCGGATCGCGGTGCCCAGCCCCTGCGGGCGGACAGGTGTCGCGTCGTTCGGCCGGGTGGCCGCGGCATCGAGGGCGGGCAGGGGACGCTCGAGCGTGGTGGCGGTCATCAGGCGGCCCTCCGGGCGGTCTCGTCAGGGGAAGGAGAGGGGGAGTGGGCGGAGGTCGGAGCGGGTGCGCCGGTCGGTCGGGCGTGGTGCTGGACCGTGCCCGTGTACTCCACGCTGTCGCGCGTGAGCTCCAGGTAGGCCGTCTCCAACGACGTGGTCTGCGTGAGCAGCCCGTGGATCCGCAGCCCGTGCGCGGCAGCCAGGTCGCCGATCACCTCGGCGCTCGCCCCACGGACCTCCAGGTGGTCGGCCCGCGAGGACGCCACGACCACGTCCGGCCCGATGATCAGCGGTGCCAGCGCACCCGCGTCGGGCGAGATCACCTCCACCACCCCGGGCGAGGACGTCGCGATGAACGTGTCCATCGCGGTGTCGGCCAGGATGCGCCCCTGCCCGATGACCAGCAGGTGCTCGGCGACGAGCTCCATCTCGCTCATCAGGTGCGAGGACAGCAGCACGGTGCGCCCCTCCGCAGCCAGCTCGCTCAGCAGCGCCCGGATCCACTGGATGCCGTCCAGGTCCAGACCGTTGACCGGCTCGTCCAGGATCAGCACGCCCGGGTCGGCGAGCAGCGCAGCCGCCAGGCCCAGGCGCTGACCCATGCCCAGGGAGAACGTGCCGGCCGCCTTGCCCGCGACCTCGGTCAGCCCGACGGTGCCCAGCACCTCGTCGACCCGGCGCGCCCCGATGCCGACCGTCGCGCCGAGCGCGAGCAGGTGGTTGCGCGCCGAGCGACCCTTGTCGACCCCCTTGGCGTCCAGCAGCGCGCCCACCTCCGCGAGGGGTGCCGGTGCGTCGACGTAGGGGCGCCCGTTGACCAGCGCGACACCGGACGTAGGGCGGTCCAGGCCGACGATCGCGCGCATCGTCGTCGACTTCCCGGCGCCGTTGGGACCGAGGAACCCGGTCACCACACCCGGCCGCACGATCGCGCTGACGGCGTCGACGGCCGTCTTGTCGCCGTAGCGCTTGGTCAGTTCCCGCAGCTCGATCATGGCCGTCCTTCGTCTCGTGGTGCCGTACGACCAGCCTTCCCGGCGACCGGCCGCACGTCGTCGTCCGGCCGCACGGATCTGCTCGTACTGCGCCCGCAGTACGAGCCGCCCCCGGTGTCGTCCACCAGGTGGAGGACCGTGAGGGCACGGCGCACGAGCAGTCGACGCTCCACGAGCAGCCCCTCCCTCTCGCGAAGGAATTCCGTCGCCGGAACAGCAGGAGCGCGAATTCCTGGGCCGTTCTCTGCGGAGGTCCGGGCGCAGTCGTTCGCGCTCGGGCCGACCATTGATCGACGACGGAGAAACGGCATTCCTGCTGGTCATCCGCGATTCCTGGGCCGGCGCGCGCACCGCGTCCGGGCCCGGCGGACTTCCGATGCGGGTCGGCCGTCCCTATCGTGGGCCCGTGAGCCCACTGAGTCGTCGCGTCCGCGAAGCCCGTGAGCGGGCCGGGCTCAGCCAGGGTGAGCTGGCACGGCGCGCCGGGGTGCACCCCACGTACATCTCGCACGTCGAGAGCGGGCGGCGCTCGCTGGGCGAGGACGCGCTCGCCCGGATCGCGCAGGTGCTCGACCTGCCGTTCGCGTTCCTGCGGGACGGTGAGGCGGCGCCCGGCTACCAGAGCGCCGACACGGCGATCGTCGAGGCCCGCCGGCTGACCCGCACGGGTGACCCGAGGGGCGCGGCCGAGGTGCTCGCCGGCGTCGACGTCTCCGGGCTCGACGTGGACGCCGCGGCCCGGGTCGGCCTCGCGCACGCCGAGGCGCTCGACCTGGCGGGCGAGCTCGAGGCCTCGATCGACGTGCTCGAACGGCTGTGCGCCCAGCTGCTCGACGCCCACCGCTACGACCGCGCCGCCTACGCGGCGATGCGCATCGTCATGGCGCTGACCGAGGCCGCCGACCTGCACCGTGCGGTGGCCCGTGGGGAGGACCTGCTCTCCCGGCTGCCCGCCGAGGCGACCGCCGGTGACGAGGTCGTGCGCCTGGAGTCGACGATCATCTGGGCGTACGTGGCCCGCGGTGACACGACGTACGCGCGCTACCGCGGCGGACAGCTGCTCGCGCGGGCCCGCGCGCACGGCACCCCCCGGGCGGTCTCCTCCGTGCACTGGAACCTCGCGTTCGTCGACGACGCCCTCGGCGAGCCCGGCTCGGCGCTGCTGCAGATCGAGTCGGCGATCGCGCTCGCGGGCGTCGACGAGGTCGACCGCGACCTTCCGCGGCTGCGTCTGGACCGGGCGGTCCTGCTCGTCTCGGTGGACCCGCCACGGCCCGTCGAGGCGCTCGCGGACCTGGACGCCGCCCAGACGGCGCTCGAGATCGGCGAGTCGCAGGTCGAGCTGGCCCGGGCCGCATCGGTGCGCTCGCGGGCCCTGCTGCTGCACGGCGACCCGGAGGCCGCGGTGCGGTACGCCGAGCAGGCGGTCGAGCTGCTGCGCGACGGGGTGCGTCGTGACGCCGCCTCCGCCCACGAGGTGCTCGGCGACGCGCTGCTCGCCCAGACCCTGAGCACCGAGGCCGTCAAGGAGTACCGGTCCGCGGCCGACCTGCTCGACATGATCGTCTCGGGACGTCCGGCGGCGACGCTGTGGCGCCGCATCGGCGACCGGTTGAGGCTGGCCGGTGACGACGACGCCCGGGTCGCCGAGGCCTACGGGCGGGCACTGGCCGCGGCGGGAATCCGGGGGGACATGCCGCCACGTCCGAGGCGAACGGGTCTGGAGATTCATCCGGACAGGTGACGTTCCCGGGCTGTCTATGGCGCAGTCGTGTGCGTCATTGCATCCACGACATCGGGTAGGGACCATGCGATGTGTGCCGGAAAGTCCGGTACGCCCATCGAAAGGTACCTCTCGTGAAGAAGCTCAGCATCGCCCTCGTCCTGTCCCTCGCCGCGCTCACCGGTGTCGTCGGCACCACGGCGTCCTCCGCCCAGCCGGCCGTGGCCTCGCCGTGCTGCAAGAACGTCATCACCATCGCCGTCCGCTGACGCGGGGGGCTGTCCCGTCGCCGCGCCTGCACGAGCAGGGTGCGGCGGCGCGTGCGGCCCTCCGCCCGTCGGGCCCCCGGGCGCGTCCCGGCAGCTCCCGTGGCACGGTGGCGGGATGAACAGCGCCGACATGACGCGGGTCGCCCGGCGGGTCAACGACCACCCGACCACGGGTGCGCTCGCCCGCCTGGGCTACGTCGCCAGCGGCGTGCTGCACCTCATGCTCGCCCTGGTCGTGGTGCAGGTCGCCTGGTTCGGGTCGGTCACCAGTGCCGACCAGTCGGGTGCCCTGGGCGCGCTCGCGTCCAGCCCCGGCGGCCGGGCTGCGCTGTGGGTCGTCGCCGTCGGGTTCGCCGGGCTCGCCGTGTGGCAGGTCAGTGAGGCCGTCGGCACCGGTGGCGGCGCGGGTGCGCGCGTGAAGGCCGCGTCCAAGGCGGTGCTGTACGCCGCGCTGGCGTGGACCTCGGTGCAGTTCGCCCAGGGCGCGCCCCGCTCGAGCGGCGAGCAGAGCCGGGACTTCACGGCCGAGCTGATGAGCCACCAGGGCGGCAGGTTCGCCGTGGCGGGCGTCGGTGCGGTCGTCCTCGGGGTGGCCGCGTACCACGTGCACAAAGGGTGGACCCGGGGGTTCCTGCGCGACCTGCGCGAGCACCCGGGGCGGTTCGTCGTCGCCCCAGGACGCCTGGGGTACGTCGCCAAGGGCGTGGCCCTCGGGGTCGTCGGCGCCCTGTTCGTCGCCGCGGCCTGGCACGCGCGCCCGGACGAGGCCGGTGGCCTGGACGCGGCCCTGCGGACCCTCGGCGACCAGCCGTTCGGGACCGCGCTGCTGACCGTCGTCGCGGCGGGGTTCGTCGCGTACGCGGTCTACTCCTTCGGCCGCGCACGGTACGCCCGGACCTGATCCCGCTCAGCCCTCCGTCGTGCCGACCCGTACGAGCAGCGCGCCCGGGCGCACGCGGCACACCATCTGGCGATGCTCACCCACCGGGTCGCCGTCGAGCTGCGTCGCCGTCGGCTCCCCGGCGGCCACCCGGACCGTGGTGCCCTGCAGGCGCGCCAGATCGGCGTGACCCCGGCCGGACGTGATGATCGTGACGATCGTGCGGACCCAGCCGGCCAGGCCGCGCGGGGCGATGACCGCCACGTCGAGCAGGCCGTCGTCGAGGCGGGCGTCCGGCATGAGCTCGATCCCACCCTGCAGCCGCCCGCTGTTGCCGACCACGACGGAGCGCACGGCCCGCCGGACGGTCGGACCGTCGTCGGTGCGCACATGCGCGGTGAACCCGCCGCCGATCGCGGCGCGCATCCCCGACACCAGGTAGGCCGGCCAGCCGACCGCACCCTTGAGCCGCTCGTCCGCGCGGTCCATCGTCTCGGCGTCCAGGCCCATCCCGGCCATCACGAGGAACACCTGCTCGTCGGTGGAGCCGTCGACCCGCAGCGTCCCGACGTCGATCCGTGCGGTGCGGCCGGTCAGTGCGACCGTCATGGCGTCCTCGAGGGAGTCCAGCGTGAGGTCGAGCGCACGGGCCAGCAGGTTGCCCGTTCCCGCGGGCAGCAGGCCGAGCGGCACGTCACCGCCGGCCAGCACCTCGGCGACCGCCCGCACCGTGCCGTCCCCGCCGAGCGCGCACACCAGGTCCGCGCCCTGAGCGAGCGCCTCCCGGGTCTGCCCGCCGCCCGGGTCCTCCTCGGTCGTCTCGACCCACAAGGGGCGGTCCCACCCGTGGGTCTCGGACACCTCCTCGAGGACCCGGCGGGTCGCCTCGGCGTCGTCGAGCTTGGACGGGTTCGCCACGACGGCGGCCCGGCTCATCGGGCACCCCCGGCAGCGGCGGCGTGCGAGCCGTCGGCGGCGGGCCGGTCCGTGGACCGAGGCGCGCGGCGCAGGTAGTTCCAGGCCAGCACCACGCACACCAGGCCGTTGAGGACACCGACCACGACATCGCTGACGTGGTGCATGCCCCGGTACAGGCGCGAGTACACGACGAGCGCCGGCACCACGAGCAGCACCACGGTCAGCGTCACCCGCAGCCAGGTGCGTTCGACGCGCTGGGCCATCAGCGCGAGCGTCACGTACAGCGCGGTCGACGCGCCGGAGTGCCCGCTCGGGAAGCTCGACGTCGGCGGGGCGTCGTCCAGCCGCTCCACGTCGGGGCGGTCCCTGCCGACGACGAGCGCCGCCAGCATGAACACCGCCGCCTGCGTGCCGATCGCGATCGCGGGCACGACCGCGTACCACCACTGCCGGGTGCGCCACCAGACGACCGCGACCACCACCACGCAGATCCCGATGACCGACTCGGTCGTCCCGAGGTCGCTCCACCAGAGCGTGAGGGTGTCGAGGGTGGCCGTGCGTCGCTCGACCAGCCAGTCGTTGACGGCCACCTCCCGCTCGCCGAGGCTCGCCCACGGTCCGGTGAGCAGGAACCCGAGCCCGACGACCACCGCCCACAGCGCGACGGCCGGCACGGCGACCCGGACCCCCAGGTCGCGCCACACCTCACGTCCGGAGGGGCGCGACGGGTCGTCGGCGTAGCGGTCGAGGTCGAGGGCCAGCGGTCCGAGCCGCAGCACGCCGGCGCTCATCGGGCCGCTCCCGCAGGGCTCTCGTGCGTCGGAGACCAGCCGCGGTAGCCCAGGTACGACGCGAGCACGAACCCGACGCCGAACACCGTCCCCGCGATCACGTCGGTCGGGTAGTGCACGCCCAGCAGCACCCGGTCGGCCGACGTGAGCAGCATGAGGACCACCGCCGAGACCACGGCGAGCACGCGCAGCCACATGCTGCGCAGCACCGGCCACACGAGCACGACCAGGGCCGTCGTCATCGCCGCGGTGTTGGCGGCGTGGCCTGACGGGAACGAGTACCCCGGCGCCTGCGCGACCGGCTCGTCGAGCACGGGGCGTGCCCGCCGGACCAGCTCCTTGGCCAGGTTGGACAGGCTCCAGGCCGCGAGCACCGTGCCCAGCGCCCACACGGTCCGCGTCGTGCGACGGGTGCGCCACCAGAACAGCGCGCACACGACGACGAACGGCACGAACAGCCGCGAGGCGGCGAACGCCCACTGCCAGCCGAGCAGCACCCGCACGAGCCCGGGGGAGGTCGCCGCGAAGGCCGTCGCCGCGGCCACGACCTGCTCGTCGAACGCGACCAGCGGGTGCCACTGCTCGCGCACCAGCACCGCCAGCAGCAGCACGACGAGCCCGACCGCGGCGGCCGCGACGGCGGCGCGCACCAGCCTGCGGCCTCGGCCCTCGGTCGCTCGCGCAGGCGCGGTGGAGTCCGAGGTGCTCGGGTCGGTGGTGCGGGGCATCGTCATGGTCTCCCGGGGAGTCGAGCGGCGGGGTCGTCCCGGACACGCTGCCACAGCCCGGCCGGACCGGCCCCTCGGGCTGCCCGAAAGCGCGGACGCGGGACGCGGGGCGCGGCTAGGGTCGCCGCATGGTCGTCCGCCCGCCCGTCACGCCCCCGGTCACCGACGAGGGGCTCGTGCGCGTGTTCACGGGCATCACCGCGAGCTTCTGCGGCGCTCTGCTGGTCGTCGGGGTCATCGGCGTCCTCTTCCTCGCCGTCGACCCCCAGGTCAGCGGACCCGGGCTCGTCATCGGCGTCGCGCTCGCCCTGGTCTCGTGGTTCGGGTCCGCCTGGGCCACGGGCGCCGTGCTCGCCTGGGCGTGCCGCACGGACGTGGCGGACCGCGACGTGCACGGTTCGGTGCGCACAGCCGCGTTCGTCGGCATCGCCGTCGCGGAGCTGCCCGCGCTCCTGGGGCTCGTCCTGCTGTTCGCGGTCGGCGACGGCTCGGAGGTCGGGCCGCTGCTCGTCGCGGTGCCGGTCGCGATCGCGGCGATCCTCGTGCACGCCTCGGGCCCGGCTGCCCTGCGCCGGCACCTGGCGCGGCTGCGCGGCTGACCTCCGGCGCGCTCTGCTTCTCTGCGACAGCCGTCGTCGCGCGGTGCCGAGCGCGAGTCAGCCGACGGAGAGCGGTTCGACGACCGAACCCTCGGCCGGGATGCCGGTCTCGCGGTCGTGGGGCGCGGGACCTCGCCGCGGCCACTCGCGGAAGCTGCGGAACAGCAGGGGGATGCCTCGGGCGACCGTGAGGTCCGGGCTGTCCATCGCCTGCACGTGCACGTGCGGCTGGGTCGAGTTGCCCGAGTTGCCGCACGCGGCGACCGGCTGACCGGCGGCCACCCGGTCGCCGACGGCGACGCGCAGCGAGCCGGCCCGCAGGTGGACCAGCGCCACGAACGCGCCGCTGTCGCGGTCCTCGACGATCAGGTGGTTGCCGGCGATGGCCGGGATCCCCCGCCGGAGCCGGGACGCCTGCCCCAGCGCGTACGGCACCAGCGCGAGCGGTGAGCGGCGGGCCTCGTGGTCGGTCTCGCCGTCGTGAGCCGTCACCACGACGCCGGAGGCGGGCGCCAGGATCGCCCGGCCGAAGGCGAGGAACCGTTCCGGCGGCTCGGTGGTCAGGAACGTCCGCCAGTCGCGGACGGGTGCGGTCCGGCCCCGGTCGTCCACCCCGACGAAGTCGATGGCGTACCGCTGGCCCAGCAGGTCGACGCCGTGGCTGGGCACCCGACGGGCCGGGCTGTTCTGCGTGACCCAGCGTCCGGTGAACGGCAGCGTCAGCGCGATCGGGTCCATGCGCCAGCAGTCTGCCTCGACGTGAGGTCCGATCACCACAACCCGGACGTTCGTCCCTAGGGCGGCCCGTCGCGAGGCACCACGATGCAAACGTGTGCACTGCAAACGTGTGCACGACACGCCTCGACTCTCGGCCCCTCGGACAAAGGACGTCCCATGGCTTCGACCGCACCGACCGCCCCCACCCGCCTGACGATCCACCCCGACCGTGCGCTGCCGCTCGACCCGCAGCAGCGCGAGGTGGCCCGCGAGATCTACGCCGAGACCGCGACGCTGCCGCTGATCTGCATGCACGGCCACGTCGAGGTCGAGGCGTTCGCGCAGAACCGCCCGTTCGCCGACCCGGCGCAGCTGCTCGTCGTTCCCGACCACTACGTGACCCGGATGATCGTGTCGCAGGGCGCGACGCCCGAGTCCCTGGGCATCCCGCGCGTCGACGGCGGCCCGGTCGAGACCGACTCCCGCGAGATCTTCCGACGGTTCTGCTCGTCCTGGAAGCTCTACCGCGGCACGCCCTCGCGGTACTGGCTCGAGCACGAGCTCGTGAACGTCTTCGGCGTCGACGTCGAGCCCGGCCCGGACACCGCCGACCTGGTGTTCGACCAGATCGCGGCACGCCTCGCCGCCCCCGACTTCCGGCCGCGCCAGCTGCTCGACCAGTTCCGGATCGAGCTCATCGCGACGACCGACGCCGCCACCAGCCGCCTCGAGCACCACGCGCTGCTGGCCGCCGACGGCCTCGGCGCCCGGGTCGTCCCGACGTTCCGCCCCGACGCGGTCGTGCACCTGGACCGTCCGACGTGGCGCGCCGACATCGCCGAGCTCGGCGCGGTCTCCGGCATCGACACCGGCTCGTACGCCGGGTACCTCGCGGCGCTCCGCGAGCGCCGGGCCGCCTTCGTCGCAGCCGGCGCGCTGGCCAGCGACCACGGTCACCTCAGCGCCGACACCACGCCCATGGACGCGAGCGCCGCCGCCGAGCTCTACGCGCAGGCGTTGCACGGCGAGCCCGGTTCGGTCACCGCGGCGCAGGTGCACGCGTTCGCCGCGCACATGCTCTTCCAGATGGCCGCGATGGCCTGCGAGGACGGGCTCGTCATGCAGATCCACCCCGGGGTGCTGCGCGACCACCACGACGGCGTCTTCGCCGCGCACGGGCAGGACAAGGGCTTCGACATCCCCGTCGCCACCGAGTACACCCGGGCGCTGCGCCCGCTGCTGCAGGCGTTCGGCACCGACCCGCGGTTCCGCGCGATCCTCTTCACCGTCGACGAGACCGTCTACAGCCGTGAGCTCGCCCCGCTCGCCGGCGCGTACCCCTCGCTGCGGCTCGGGGCGCCCTGGTGGTTCCTCGACTCGCCCGAGGGCATGCGCCGCTTCCGCGAGACCGCGACCGAGACCGCCGGCTTCTACAACACCTCCGGCTTCGTCGACGACACCCGTGCGTACGCCTCGATCCCGGCACGGCACGACCTGTCCCGCCGCGTCGACGCCGGGTTCCTCGCGCGCCTCGTGCTCGAGCACCGGCTGCGCCTCGACGAGGCGATCGAGACCGCCGTCGACCTGGCCTACCACCTGCCCAAGCTCGCCTACGCGCGCCGCTGAGCCGGCTCGCCGTCCCCGCACGACCCCACCCCGACACAAGGACAACGATGACCACCGCAACTGAGGCAACGTCGCCCAGCGCCCCCACGATGGCCGGACTGCAGGACAAGCTCCCCCTGCGCGCCAAGATCGCCTACGGCCTGGGCGACATGGGCAACGGGTTCATGTTCGACCTCGGGCAGGCCTACCTGCTCAAGTTCTACACGGACGTCGCCGGCATCCCGCCGGCCGCGGCCGCCGGCGTCTTCGTCTTCACCAAGCTGTTCGACGCGTTCATGGACCCGCTGGCCGGCATCATGGTCGACCGCCGCAAGGGCGGCGGCAAGCACGGCCGGTTCAAGCCCGTGATGATGTACTCCGCGATCGCCCTCGGCGTGCTCACGGTGTTCAGCTTCCTCACGCCGGGCGGCACCGACGGGGTCAACCTCGTCTACGCCTACGGCTCCTACATGGCCTGGGGCGTCCTGTACTCCTTCACGAACGTGCCCTACGGCTCGCTCTCGTCGGTGATGACGCAGAACTCCGAGCAGCGGGCCCAGCTCGCCTCGTTCCGCCAGGCCGGATCGGTCACCGCGCTGCTGGTCACCGGCATGGCGTTCATGCCGATCGTCGCCGCGTTCGGCTCCGACCGTGTCGGCTTCGCCGCCGCCGCGGGCGCCATGGCCGTCGTCGGCGTGCTCGGCTTCTACGCGACGTTCCGCGGCACCAAGGAGACCGTGCCCGTCGTCCGCAACACCGAGAAGGTCACGCTGCGCACCTTCGCCCGGACCGTCGGCCAGAACCGTGCGCTGCTCGTGCTCATCCTCATGACCGTGTTCTCGATCTCGGCCTACAACATCAAGCCGGCGATGATCGTCTACTTCACGGACTACAACCTGCACAACCAGGACCTGCTCGCCATCGTCAACTTCTTCGGCATCGGCTCCTCGATCATCGCGATCCTGGCGATCCCGTTCCTCGTCAAGAAGTTCAGCAAGAAGAGCGTCGCGATCTTCGGGTTCGGCCTGGCCGCCGTCGCCGACGGGCTCAACTTCGTGCTGCCGACGCACACCGTGACGTTCACGATCCTGTACAGCCTGTCGTTCGTCGGGATCGCGCTGCCCAACGGCATCACCTGGGCGCTCGTCTCCGACGCGATCGACTTCGGCCACTGGCGCTCAGGCGTGCGCCGCGAGGGCATCACGTACTCGATGTTCAACTTCTCCCGCAAGATCGCCCAGGCGGTCGCGGGCGGCGCCGCCGGGTTCGGCCTCTCGCTCATCGGCTACGTGCCCGACTTCACGTCCAAGCCCGGGATGGCCGACCAGGTCGACGGCATCCTGCTCGGCATCAAGGGCCTGCAGACCCTCTACCCGGCCATCGCGCTCGCCGTCGCCGGCGCGGTCCTGTTCTTCCTCTACCCCCTCACCGACCAGCGCATCACCGAGCTGGTCGTCGAGACCCGTGAGCGCGAGGCCGGCCTGGCCGTCGCCGACGAACCCGGAGCGACCTCATGACGACCGGACGTGCCCTGACCGCCGACCTGCTCGACCTCGACCGCTGCACGTTGCGGCTGGCCGCCGCCGACGAGGTCGTGGTGGCCATCCGCGACCTGCCCGCCGGCACCCGGCTGAGCACCCCCGAGGGCGTGCTGACCGTGGCGACCGACGTGCCCCGCGGCCACAAGCTCGCGGTGCGCGACGTGCCCGCCGGCGGCCAGGTGCACAAGTACGGCCAGTCGATCGGGCGGGCCACGGCCGACATCGCCGCGGGCGAGCACGTGCACGTGCAGAACCTCGGCATGGACTCCGGGGCCGACGCGCACGAGCTGGCCACCGTGCACACCACGCTGCCGGCACCCACCGGCCCGGTCCGCACGTTCCAGGGCTACCGCCGGGCCGACGGCAAGGTCGGCACGCGCAACTACGTCGGCATCCTCACCTCGGTGAACTGCTCGGCGTCGACCGCCCGGATGATCGCCGACCGGGTGACGCCGCTGCTCGCGCAGTACCCGCACGTGGACGGCGTCATGGCGCTGACCCACCAGAGCGGGTGCGGGATGATCCCGGCGTCCACCGGCGGCGGCGTGCTGCAGCGCACCCTGCACGGGTACGCGGCGCACCCGAACTTCGGCGGGCTCCTGGTGCTCGGCCTGGGCTGCGAGATGATCCAGGTCCAGTCGATCGTCGACACCCTGCCGGTGCTGTCCGACACCCTCGTCGAGAGCCTGGCCATCCAGGAGCAGGGCGGGATCCGGGCGACCGTCGAGGCCGGTGTCGCCGCCGTCGTCCGCATGCTGCCCCTGCTCGACGCCCGTCGCCGCGAGCCCGCACCGGTCTCCGAGCTCGTGCTCGGGCTCAACTGCGGCGGTTCGGACGGGTACTCGGGCATCACCGCGAACCCCGCCCTCGGTCACGCGTCCGACCTGCTGGTCGCGGCGGGCGGGATCTCGGTGCTGGGGGAGACCCCGGAGGTCTACGGCGCCGAGCACCTGCTGACCCGTCGTGCGGTCAGCGAGGACGTCGCCCGGGCGCTGCTCGAGCGCATCGACTGGTGGAAGACCTACGCCGAGGAGGGTGGCGGCAGCCTCGACAACAATCCCTCGCCAGGCAACAAGGCCGGCGGCCTGACGACCATCCTCGAGAAGTCGCTCGGCGCGGTCGCCAAGGCCGGGCACGCGGACCTGTCGGCCGTCTACCAGTACGCCGAGCCGATGACGACGCGCGGCATGGGGTTCATGGACACCCCCGGCTACGACCCCGTCTCCGTGACCGGCCTGGTCGCCGGCGGTGCCACGGTCGTGTGCTTCACCACCGGGCGCGGCTCGGTGCTCGGCACCCGCCCGGCCCCGACGCTCAAGCTCGCGACGAACACCGAGATGTACCAGCGCATGAGCGAGGACATGGACCTCAACTGCGGGCGCATCGTCGACGGCACCGCGAGCGTCGCGCAGGTCGGCGAGGAGATCTTCGAGCGGATCATCGCCGTCGCCTCGGGGGAGCGGACCGCGAGCGAGGAGCTCGGGCTCGGGCAGGACGAGTTCGTGCCGTGGCAGTTCGGGACGGTCACGTGAGCACCACCCCTGACGTGCGCCCCGCCGACCCGTCCGTGACCGACCTCCCGGAGTCCCCCATGCAGCAGCTCGACGCCACCACCGTGGCCCGCACGCCCCGACCGATCACCGTCCTGCAGTTCGGCGGCGGCAACTTCCTGCGCGGCTTCGTCGACTGGATGGTCCAGGTCGCCAACGACGCAGGCGTCACCGACGCGGGTGTGGCCGTCGTGCACGCCACCGCCCAGCCCGACCCGGCGTTCGACCTGCTGCGCGAGCAGGACGGGCTCTACCACGTCGTCCTCGAGGGTGTCCGCGACGGGCAGCCCGTCCGTGAGGTCACGCGCGTCGACTGCGTGCAGGCCGTCGTCGCCGCGCACGGCGAGTTCGAGCGGTACCGCGAGCTCTACCTCGCCCCCGAGCTGCAGGTCGTCGTGTCCAACACGACCGAGGCCGGCATCGTCTACGTCGAGGGCGACGACCTGATGGCGACACCGCCCGTCTCGTTCCCCGCCAAGGTCACCGCGCTCCTGCACGACCGGTTCCGGCACTACGCCGGTGCGGCCGACAAGGGGCTCGCGATCGTGGCGTGCGAGCTCATCGAGGACAACGGGTCGACGCTGCGCGCGCACGTGCTGCGGCACGCCGAGGCGGCCGGCCTGGGTGCCGACTTCGTCGCCTGGGTGCAGGAGGCGTGCAGCTTCTACGACACCCTCGTCGACCGGATCGTGCCCGGCTTCCCGCGGGCCGACATCGACCGGATCCAGGCCGAGCTCGGGTTCGCCGACCGGCTCGTCGTGCAGGCCGAGTACTTCCACGTGTGGGCGATCGGCGGCGACGCGCGGATCCGTGCGCTGCTGCCGCTCGACCGGGCCGGGCTCGACGTGCGGTTCATGGACGACATCCGCCCGTTCCGTGCGCAGAAGGTCCGGGTGCTCAACGGCGCCCACACCGCCCTGAGCGCGCTCGGCCTGGAGTGCGGGTTCACGTCCGTGCGTGAGGCCTACGGCGATCCGGACCTGCGCGGCTACGTCGAGCGGCTCGTCGGCGAGGAGGTGCTCGGCACGATCGCCGGCGACCGTGCCGGCCTCGAGGCGTTCGCCGCGGGGATCCTCGAGCGCTTCACGAACCCGTACCTGCACCACCGGCTGGCCGACATCGCCCTCAACGCGGTCGCGAAGTGGCGGACCCGGAACCTGCCGGTCTACGTCGACCGCGTCCGTGCGGGGCAGCCGGCGCCGCTGACCGCCCTCTCGCTCGCCGCGGTCCTGCTGCTGCAGGCCGGTCAGGGCGGGGTCGAGGGCTTCGCGCCCGCGGACGACGCGGACACCCTGGAGTACCTGGCCGACACGTTCGACGCCGAGGCGCTCGAGGGCTGGGTGCGCGGCGCGGTCGCTCATCTCGACCTGGCCTCCGGGCTTGACCCGGAGCAGACCGAGGTGCTCGTGCAGGACGCCGCCGCCTGGGCGACGACCATCCGGACCTCCGGCGCGCGGGCGACCCTCCTCGCCGCGCTCGCCGGGGCACAGACGTCGGGCGCGCTGCGGTAGCCGACCCCCTGCGGGCCCGACGGCGCCCCGCACCGAGGGGAGACCTTCGGTGCGGGGTGTTCCTCCAGGCGTCGTCGCTCGCCCGTGCCGCACGAGCGACGGTGCGAGCAGGTTCAGCGGTTCGGGGGGACCCGGACCGCCGCCGTGCTCGCCCGGACCACGAGCTCCGTCGGCAACGGTGCGGGCTCGTCGTCCTCGCCGCCGCTGCCCGTCAGGTACGCGTGCACCCGGTCGACCGCGACGGCCCCGGCGCGCTCGAGCGGGATGTGCACCGTGGTCAGGGCAGGCGTGAGCAGTGCCGCCAGCGCGATGTCGTCGAACCCGACGATGCTCAACCGGTCGGGCACGACCACACCCAGGCGCGTGAGCCGACCCATGAGCCCGGCGGCCATCACGTCGTTGTAGACCACCACGGCGCTGACCCCCGCCAGCAGCGCGTCGTCGGCTGCGGCGGCCCCGCCCTCGACCGTCGGCTGGTAGCTGCCGATCACGACGCCCTCCATGCCCTCGGTCAGGGTCGAGCCGGTGAACGCCTGCAACCGGTCCTGCGCGGAGCGGCTCGTCGCCGTACCCGAGACGAACCCGACCCGCCGGTGCCCCAGCGCGCGCAGGTGCCGCACCGCCTGCTGGACGCCGCCGACGTTGTCGATCGTCACCGACGGCAGCAGGTCCGGGGAGGTGACCGGGGTCGTGCGGTTGACCAGGACCAGCGGGCGCAGCAGGGCCGCCTCCGCGAGCTCGGCGTCGGGCATCCGCGGTGAGCAGAGCACGAGCGCGTCGACGTTGCGGGCCAGCGTGCGCACGAGCGCGAGCTCGGCCGCCGGGTCCTCGCCGGAGTCGGCCAGCAGCACCGGGTAGCCGTGGTCGCGGGCACGGTGCTGCATGCCGCGCACGACGTCGGGGAAGAACGGGTTCGACAGGTCGGGGACCATGATCCCCAGTGCGCCCGTGCGCCCGGTCTTGAGGGAGCGGGCGGCGCTGCTCGGCTCGTAGCCCAGCTGCTCGGCGAGGGCCAGGACACGCTGCCGGGTCGCACCGTCGACCTTCTCGGGCCGCGTGAACGCCCGTGAGACGGTCGCGGCCGAGACCCCGGCCCTGGCCGCCACGTCCCGGATCGTCGCTGGCACCGCCTGGTCTCCCCGCTCGAGGCGCCCGGGCAGGACGCCCCGACGGCGTCCTCATCCTAGGTTGCTGCACACGTGTGCAGCGGGAGGCGCTGCCGCAGTCCGGCACCCGGGCCGAGAGGCCGCCCGACGCGCCGCAGGGCCGTTGGGCCGGGTGGACCCCGTCGGCCCGTCCCTACGCTGGTGCCCATGCCCTCCGCCCCGAGCCAGCCGCAGCCGTCCGCGTCCCCGGTCGAGGCCGTCGACCGGGCGCTGCTCGTGCTCGAGGCCCTCGCGCAGGCCGGTGCGAACGGCGTCGCGCTCGCCGACCTCAGTGCCGGGCTCGGGCTCAACAAGACGACCGTGCACCGCACCCTGGCCGCGCTGCGGCACCGCGACTTCGCCGTGCAGGCGGGCTCGGGCGCCTACCGGCTCGGACCGGCGGCGACCCGGCTCGCGGACGGGTACTTCGGCGAGGAGAACCTGCCGGTCCTGATGCACCCCGCCCTGGTCGCGCTGTGCGGCGCGGTCGACGAGCTCGTGCACCTGGGCGTGCTCGACGGGACGCGCGTGCTCTACCTCGACAAGGTCGAGCCCGAGCGGTCCGTGCGCGTCTGGTCGGCCGTCGGACGCCGCAGCGCCGCGGTCACCACGGCGCTCGGGCGCGCGATGCTCGCGTTCCGCGGCACCGACCGGGCGATGCTGACCGGCTACGTGGACGCCGCCGCGGCGGACAGGGTCGTCGACGCCGACCGCGTGTGGTCGACCCTCGAGGCGGCCCGTGCCCGCGGCTACGCGACCGAGGAGCAGGAGAACGAGGCCGGCATCAGCTGCGTCGCGGTGCCGCTGCTGCGCTCGGGGTCGGCCGTCGCCGCCGTGAGCATCGCCGCACCCGCCGAGCGCATGACGGGCGAACGCGTAGCGTGGCTGCACGACCAGATGCGGCGGGTGCTGCCTGCCCTTCTGCCGGCCGGGCTCGCCCTGGTGCCCGACCCGTCCTGACCGCAGGGGGTTCCCGATGCGCTACAGCACGACGATCCTGGCCACCGGCGGGACGACGACCGGCATCCCCGTGCCCGAGGAGGTGCTGACCGCGCTCGGCGCAGGCGGCCGGCCGAAGGTCGTCGTCACGATCGGCACCTTCGTCTACCGGACGAGCGTGGGGCACCGCGGGGGTCTGGCCCTGCTCCCGTTGAGCGCCGAGCGTCGGGCCGCGTCCGGGCTGGCCGCGGGCGACGACATCGAGGTGGAGCTCGAGCTCGACGGTCCGATCTAGGTCCCGAGGTCGGCTGCGGCCGACGTGCGCCGTTCAGCTCGTCGGGGCCAGCACGAGGCGGACGTCGCCGCTCCCGTGCGGGTCGAGGACGAGCACGCCGTCGTCGCCCACGGGTGTCGGTGCCATCAGGCTGCTGGCCTCGCTGCGCACCGTGCGGAGCCGTCGGCCCGTCCCGGCCTCGTACATCACGACGGTGGTCGTGCGGGCGTCGCGCGGTGCGAACCACTCGTGCAGGAGCAACGGGTGGTTGTAGGTCTCGACGACGACGACCTCGCCGAACGCGTGGACCGAGCGCACGTCGGAGGCGCGGACGCGCGCGTGCCAGATCTCGGTGCCCGTCGCCGGGTCCCGGACGGTGAGCGCTTCGGTGTCCACGTCCACCCGCACCCCGGCGCCGAGCACGGTGAGGCCGTCGCCGTCGCCGGACGGGTGGGTGCCGGACACGACGTAGTCGTCCGGACCCACGGCGGTCGTGCCGTCGCGCAGGTCGACGACGAGGGTCGGTCCGTCCGCGGTGGCGTCGGTCCAGAACACGTCACCCTCTCTCCACCCGCCGAGCCGCATCGCGTCGTCGATCGTGTCGTCCATCGCGCAGTCCACCTCCGTCCGCCAGAGGGACTCTCCGGCGCGGAACAGCTCGAGAGGGCAGGTGCCGGAGCCGGGTGTGAGCACGAGCAGGGCGTCGCCGAGCAGCCACGGGCGCACCCCGGCAGCGACCTCGAGGACGACGTCCCCCGTGGCCGCGTCGCGGATCTGGGACCCGCTGCCAGCTGCGACGGACGTGGCGAAGGCGGCCGGGAGCGCCGGCTCGACGGTGGTGTCGGCCCGTGCGTCGTCCGGTAGGACCGCGTCACCGGCGGTCGCGTCGACGGTCCACGTCGTGCGGCCGTCCAGGGTGTCGATGCCGGTCCAGGTGCACTGCTGCGGGCCCGACGCTGCGTCGGCGCACTCGCGCATGACGACCGTGTGCCCGCTCGAGGCGACCACCCATGCGCCGGGGTCGTCGGGGAGCCGCCAGTCGATCGTCCCGGCCGGTCCGAGCCCGAACCAGCCGTTCTCGGCGTCGATCACGAGGCGGTCGCCGGCGACGGGCCAGATCCGCACGACTCGACCGATGTCGGACGGCGCCCACCAGGCGGTCTCGGCCTCTCGCGTCAACGCGCGGACCCGGGAACCCAGCGACACGCGCAGGAGGTCGTCGTCCGAGGGCAGCGACGTGGCCCCGGTCAGGTCGTCGTCGGCGTCCGTGCCGGCGTACCCGTAGGCGAGCTGGACGGCGGCCCAGGGGCCCACGATCCCGAGGAGCAACGCCAGCGGTGGCAGCATCCCGACCGCCACCCGCGGGTGCAGACGTGGTCCTTGCGGCAGGGCGACAGCGACGAACGCGAGCCCCCCGAGGTAGACCCAGCTCATTCCCGACCGCCACCCGACGAGGAGGACGAGCGCACCGACGGCGACCAGCACCCAGCGGCCCGCGTGAGCGGTGGGGTGCCGACGAGGCCCGCCCGTGCGCTCCGGGAGTCCGATGCGGTGGGGCGGCGGAGCCTCGTCTGCGGTGACGGGCCGTTCCCCGAACGGGCTCTCCTGGTCGTCCATGGTCTCCCTCGCGTGGCCGGCCCGGCATGGTGGCAGGACGCCCGCGCCTCTCGCCGGCGTCATCCACAGCCCGGTGGCGGGACGGGGACCTAGGACCCGCCCAGCGCGGCCGACCCGTCTGCCATGCTGTTCCGGACAACGACACGCCCGTTCCGCCCAACGGAACGACGACGAACGGCCTCACCGTGGACACACTGCTCGCCCTCCGGACCGCACGCCTCGTCCCCGTCGTGGTGCTCGACGACTGGCGGTCCGCCGACCCGCTCGCCGCCGCCCTGGTCGCCGGGGGACTGCCCGTCGCCGAGGTCACCTTCCGCACCGCCGCCGCCGAGGACTCCATCCGCGCCATGGCGGACCGCGGCGACATGCTCGTCGGGGCGGGCACCGTGCTCAGCGCCGCGCAGGTCGACCGCGCGGTCGACGCCGGAGCCTCCTACGTCGTCTCGCCGGGCCTGAGCGCCGAGGTCGTCGAACGGTGCCGCGAACGCGGCGTCCTCGCACTGCCCGGCGCCGTGAGCGCCACCGAGATCCAGGCCGCGCTCGAGCTCGGGCTGACCACCGTCAAGTTCTTCCCGGCCGGCACCTCCGGCGGGGCGCCGGCGATCGCCGCGCTGGCCGCACCGTTCGGCGACCTGGCGTTCGTGCCCACCGGCGGCATCGGTCCGGGCAACCTGCACGAGTACCTCGCGATCCCGGCCGTCGCGGCCGTCGGCGGCTCGTGGATGGTGCCTCGCGACGCCGTGCGTGCCGGTGACTTCGACACGGTCACCCGGCTCACCGCCGAGGCCGTGGCGCTCGCCGCCGCCTGACGCCCCTCGCCCGCCAGCACCCCGACACGACCCCCGAGGACCACACGATGACCGCCCTGACCATCCGCCCCGCCGCCGAGTGCCGCTACGACGTCGTGTCCCTCGGCGAGGTGATGCTCCGGCTCGACCCCGGCGAGGGGCGCATCCGCACGGCCCGCTCGTTCCGGGCGTGGGAGGGCGGCGGGGAGTACAACGTCGCGCGGGGTCTGCGGCGTGCGTTCGGTCTGCGCGGGGCCGTCGTCACCGCGCTCGCGGACAACGAGGTCGGGCGCCTCGTCGAGGACTTCGTGCTGGCCGGTGGCCTGGACACCCAGCACATCCGGTGGGTGCCGTACGACGGCATCGGACGCGAGGTGCGCAACGGGCTCAACTTCACCGAACGCGGGTTCGGCGTGCGCGGGGCCGTCGGCGTCTCCGACCGTGGGAACACCGCGGCCTCGCAGATGAAGCCCGGCGACGTCGACTGGGACCACCTGTTCGGCGAGCTCGGCGTGCGCTGGCTGCACACCGGTGGCATCTTCGCCGCGCTCAGCGAGACCACGGCCGCGACCGTCCTCGAAGCCGTGACCGCGGCCAAGCGGTACGGCACGGTCGTGTCCTACGACCTCAACTACCGGCCCAGCCTGTGGCGCTCCATCGGCGGCCAGGCCAAGGCGCAGGAGGTGAACCGCGAGATCGCGCGGTCGATCGACGTGATGATCGGCAACGAGGAGGACTTCACCGCGAGCCTCGGCTTCGAGGTCGAGGGCGTCGACGAGCACCTGTCCGCCCTCGAGGTCGGCACGTTCGCCGCCATGATCGAGCGTGCCGCCGCCGCCTACCCGAACTTCGCGGTCATCGGCACGACGCTGCGCACCGTGCACAGCGCAAGCGTCAACGACTGGGGCGCGCTCGCCTGGTCCCGCGAGACCGGTGTCGTGCAGGCCACCCACCGCGAGCGCCTGGAGATCCTCGACCGTGTCGGTGGCGGCGACTCCTTCGCCTCCGGCCTGATCTACGGGCTGCTCGACGGTCAGGACCTGAGCACAGCCGTCGAGTACGGCGCCGCGCACGGTGCGCTCGCCATGACGACGCCCGGCGACACGACCATGGTCACCAAGGCCGAGGTGCTCAAGCTCGCCGGCGGCGGGAACGCACGCGTCGACCGCTGAGCCGGGTCAGGGGCGCCGGAGCAAGTCGGCCAGCGCCCCGGCCAGGTCCGGGTACCGGAAGTCGAAGCCCGCGTCGGTCAGGCGGGCGGGGACCGCGCGGCGACCGGTCAGCCCCAGCGCGGGGTCGGTGCGCAGTACCACGGAGCCGGCACGGACCAGCCAGGTCGGCGTCGGCGGGGCGGGCGGCCGGTGCAGGGTCGCGCGCAGCGTGCGCATCAGCTCGTCGTTGCGGACCGGGTGCGGGGCGGTCGCGACGACCACGCCGCGCAGACCGTCCGCAGGCAGCGTGCGCACCGGCCCATCGGCGGACGTCGGGACACCCAGCGACAGGTGCACGATCCGCAGCCAGTCGGCGACGTGGATCCAGCTGAACCACTGCCGCCCGCTGCCGACCCGGCCGCCGAGGCCCCACCGGGTCAGCCCGGCGAGCCGGTCGAGGGCCGGGGTGCCGCGGTCGAGCACGATGCTCGTGCGCAGCACCACCAGCCGGTCGGCGGGTGCGTCCGCGGCGGCGGCCTCCCACGCCCGTGCCACGCCGACCATCTGCGGCGGGCCGTCACCGGGGGGTGTGGTCTCGGTGACCAGCGCCTCGCCGGCGTCGCCGTGCAGGGCCAGCGTGCTGGCCTGGACCCACACGCCGACCGACCTCCCGACGGCCGCGGCGGCCAGGGCGCGGGTCGGCTCGACGCGGGAGCGGGTGAGCAGGGCGACGTTCGCCGGGGTCGGCCGACGGTCGACGAGCTCGCCGGCCAGGTTCACCACAGCGCTGCCGTCCAGCTCCCGCGCCCAGGGCCCGGGCGTCGCGCCGTCCCAGAGCACCTGACGGAACGAGCCCTCCCGCGGCCGACGGGTCAGGACGACGACCTCGTGCCCCTCGTCGGTCAACGACCGGCACAGTGCGCGGCCGAGCGCGCCGGACCCCCCTGCGACCACGACCTTCATGCCTCGAACCTACCGACCGGCCGCCGGGACGCGCCCGGCCACGACCTCGCGGAAGAGGTGCTCGTACGCGTCGACCATCGTGTCGGCGGAGAAGCGCGCGATCGCGTCGGCCCGGCAGGCTGCGCGGTCGATCCTGTGCACGGCCGCGACCGCCCGGACGGCCTCGTCGATGCCGTCGACGAGGTGCCCGGACACCCCGGGCCGCACGAGCTCGGGCATCGACCCGCGGGCGTGCGCGATCACCGGGGTCCCCGTGACGAGCGACTCGGCGACCGACAGGCCGAAGGGCTCGTCGAAGTCGATGGGGTGCAGCAGGGCGAGCGCACCGCCGAGCAGCCGGTCGCGCTCCTGCGGCCCGACGGGCCCGACGTACCGCACGGCCGAGCCGTCGATCGCGGGGGCCACGGCACGGCGGAAGTACTCCTCGTCCTGCACCGGCCCGGCGATCACCAGCGGCAGCCCCGCGCGGCGCGCCACCTCGATCGCGGTGGCGGTGCCCTTGTCGGGGTGGATGCGACCGAGGAACAGCAGGTGACCGCCCTGCCCGTCCCCGGCGGAGAACCGGTCGACCTCGATGCCGTGGTGGATGGTCGCCGCGTAGTGCAGGTCCGGGTGCCGGTCCGCGTCGCTGATCGACACGTAGTGCACGACGTCGTCGTACGCGCGGTAGACGGGCACGATCCGCTCCGAGGAGAACCCGTGGACGGTCGTCACGACGGGTGTGCCGACCAGCCGGCTGAACGCGAGCGGCAGGAAGTCGAACTGGTTGCTGATCACGTCGAACTGCGCCGCCCGCTCGAAGACGGCCGCGATGTGCAGCGCCTCGGACACCTTGGCGTCGACCGTCGGGTCCTCCTCGTACCCGGCCGGTGCCTGCGCGTGCAGGCGGGCCGAGGTCGTGGAGTCGGCGGTGGCGAAGAGCGTGACGTCGTGGCCGCGAGCCACCAGGCCCTCGGTGAGCGTGGCGGCGACCTGTTCCCACGGGCCGTAGTCGAGCGGGGGGACGCGGTGGGCGATCGAGGCGAGCACGGCGACCTTGACGGTGACCTCCGGTGGGGACGTGGCGGCGGGTGCGAGCGGAGCATGCGGTCCCGGGAGGGGCTGGTGCCCCGCTGCTAGGGTGGCACCTCACCCGAAAGTCTGGACGCCTCGAGCGTCCGTGGGTCTTCTCCCTGGTTGAGCGACCGTCTGGCACGGCCTCCCTCCCTTCCGCGTACGGCAGCATCTCGGCTGCACACAGGCACACGGAAGCAGGGCCCACATGGCCGTCCGTCTTGGCATGCTCTCCACCTTCACGCCCACCCAGTGCGGCATCGCCACGTTCACTGCGGCGCTCACGACCCATCTGACCGCCGGCGGCGACCAGGTCGGTGTCGTCCGTCTCGTCGACGAGCCCCAGCAGGAGCCCTGGCCGGTCGTGGCCGAGTGGGTGACAAGCCGCCGGGAGGACGCCGAGCACGTCGCCCGGGTCCTCGACGGGTACGACGTCGCCGTCGTGCAGCACGAGTACGGCATCTTCGGCGGAGCCGACGGCGAGGACGTGCTCGAGGTGGTCGCCCGCCTGCACGTGCCGGTCATCACGGTGCTGCACACCGTCCTCACCCAGCCGACACCCGGGCAGCACCGGGTCGTCGACTGGCTCGTCGGCTACTCGGTCGCCGTCATCACGATGACCGAGACCGCGCGGGACCGGCTGATCGCCGGCTGGGGGGTCGATCCCGAGCGGGTGCACGTCATCCCGCACGGCGCGGACGACAACCGTTCGCCCGACGTGGCGCCCGTCGCGCGGCCGCTGGTCGCAGCCCGCCGGACGCCCACGGTCCTCACCTGGGGGCTGCTGTCGGAGGGCAAGGGGATCGAGTGGGCGCTCCTGGCCCTCGCCGAGCTGCGCGACCGGATGCCGCTGCCCGAGTACCGGGTCGTCGGTCAGACCCACCCGCGCGTCCTCGAGCGCGAGGGGGAGGCCTACCGCGACCGGCTGCTCGCCCTCACCCGCGACCTCGGGCTGACCGGGTCGGTGCACTTCGACGCCCGGTACCTGGCCGGGCCCGAGCTGCGGCGCGTGGTGCGCGAGGCCGACGTCGTCCTGCTGCCCTACGACTCGCTCGAGCAGGTGACCTCGGGTGTGCTGACCGAGGCGGTCGCCGCCGGCAAGCCGGTGATCTCCACCCGGTTCCCGCACGCGGTCGAGCTGTTGTCCGGCGGTGCCGGCGAGCTCGTGCCGCAGCGGGACGCGTCGGCGATCGCGGATGCGCTCGAGCACGTGCTGGGCGGTGACGGCGTGGCCGGGCGCATGGCCGCGGTGTCGAACGGGCTCGCCGGCTCGTTGCTGTGGCCGGCCGTGGCCGAGCGGTACAGCGCGCTCGCCTCCTCGGTCCGCATCGCCGCCGCACCCGTGGGCCTGTGATGAGGCCGTGACGGGCGAGGCGCTCCGGTTCGACCACCTGCGCACCCTGACCACCGCGACGGGCCTGTACGAGCACGCGCTCGGCACGACCCCGCGGATCGAGCACGGCATGTGCGTCGACGACGTGGCCCGTGGGCTCGTCGTGACCACCCGGGTGCCCGAGCCCTCGACGCAGGTCCGGGCGATGGCGGACGTCTACCTGACGTTCCTGCTCGACGCGCAGGCCGCCGACGGGTCGATGCACAACCGCCGCTCGCCTGACGGGCGCTGGCTCGACGAGCCGTCCACCGACGACCACTGGGGTCGGGCGCTGTGGGCATTCGGCACGGCGGTCGCGCACAGCGACGACCCTGACCTCGTCGTGCGGGCCCGCGAGGGTGCGGCACGGGCGCTGGCCGTCCGCTCGGTGCACCCCCGGGCCATGGCGTACGCGGCGCTCGGTGCCGCCCAGCTGCTCGGCGTCCACGTCGAGGAGCTGGCCGCCCGGCGTCTGATGCGCGACGTACGACCCCTCCTGCTGCCCGGGCGACGCCAGACGTCCTGGCCGTGGCCCTACGGGCGGCTGACCTACGCCAACGCCGTGCTCCCCGAGGCGATGATCGCCGTCGGCGACACGCTGCACGACGTCGGCCTGCGGGCCGACGGGCTGGCCCTGCTGAGCTGGCTCGTGCGCGAGCAGACCGTCGACGGGCACCTGTCGACCGTTCCGGCCGGTGGCCGCTCGCCCGGCGACCCGCAGCCCGCGTTCGACCAGCAGCCGATCGAGGTCGCCGCGCTCGCCGAGGCCGCCTGGACCGCGTACGGCAGCACCCACGAGCGCACCTGGGTCGAGGTGACCGCGCGCTGCCTGGCGTGGTTCGACGGCGACAACGACAGCGCCCTGCCGATGCACGACCGCGCGACCGGCGGCGGGTACGACGGCCTCGAGCGCGCGTCGGTCAACCAGAACCAGGGGGCGGAGTCGACCCTGGCCTGGTTGTCCACCGCCCAGCTGGCGGCCCGGCTCGGCGTGCCCGCCGGCGACCGGGGTCACCAGGGTCGCGCGACCTCGACGCGGACCGGCAGCCCGGCGTGGGTGCGCCGCACCGACCACGTCCTGCTGCCCGACCCGGAGCGGGTCGTCGACCTGCTGTTCCTGCCGGGGCAGGAGCAGGCCGCGTCGGGGGAGTCCCGCTCGACGCTCGTGCTCGAACGCGTCCGGCAGCTGTCCGACGCGCAGGTCGCCGACCAGCTGCACCGGTTGGCGGTCCGGTTCGGGCACCGGGACCGCACGCTGGACCGCACCTGGCGCGCCGGCTACCGCCTCGTGGAGCACCGGCTCGCCGACGACGGTCCGCCGCTGTCGCCCGACCGCCAGCAGCTCGCGGGCGCCTACCTCACGCAGCAGTACGCGCTGGAAGGCTCGGCCCTGTGCAACCCGTCGATGGTCGCGCACCCCGACCAGAGCGGCACCGCGCCCGGCAGCACCCGGTTCGTGCTCACGCTGCGTGCCATCGGCGAGGGGCACCGGTCGAGCGTCGAGTTCCGCACCGGCACGATCGGCGCCTCGGACGTGCTGACGTTCGACGCGCCGCCACGGACCGCCCGGCTGGCCGTGCCGCACGCCGCGCGCTACTCGCGGGCGACGTTCGCCCACCAGATCCACGACCTGCACGGTGACGACGCCTCGTCGGGCGTCGTGCTCGACGCGCTCGAGCCCGAGTTCGACCGCGAGGACCTCGCCCGGGCCTGTGCCCGGCTGCACGAGCAGCAGCTGACCCGCGGCGGTGCGGAGCAGACGATCCGCCGCCTCGACGAGCTGGCGGGCAGCACCTACGCGGTGCGCTTCCCGCGCGAGTCGACCCTCCAGGAGCGCGTCCTGATGCCACGCGCCCCCTCGGAGAGCCAGGGCATGGAGGACGTGCGGCTCGTGCGGTTCGACGACCCGACCGCGCCGGGGGGAGCGGGCGGTGAGCCGGAGTACCTGGGCACCTACACGGCCTACGACGGGCACCAGGTGTCGATGCAGCTGCTGCGCACCCGCGACTTCCGCACGTTCACCAGCACCCGGCTGAGCGGACCGGGTGCCCGCAACAAGGGCATGGCCCTGTTCCCGCGTCGCGTCGGCGGCCGGGCGCTCGCGCTCTCACGCGCCGACCGGGAGAGCAACGCCGTGTCCGCCTCGGACGACCTGCTGCACTGGGAGGAACCCGTCCTCGTGCAGGCTCCCGCCGAGCCCTGGGAGATCGTGCAGCTCGGCAACTGCGGTGCGCCGATCGAGACCGCGCAGGGCTGGCTCGTCCTCACCCACGGCGTGGGGCCCATGCGCACCTACAGCATCGGGGCGATGCTGCTCGACCTCGACGAGCCGACCCGGGTGCTCGGGCGGCTGCGCCGCCCCTTGCTCGCACCGGAGGACGACGACCGCGCGGGGTACGTGCCCGACGTCGTCTACTCGTGCGGCGCGATGCGGCACGGGCGCACGCTCGTGCTGCCCTACGGGTGCGCCGACACCCGCACCCGGATCGCCCTGGTCGACCTCGACGCGCTCCTCGACGAGCTGCTCGGGGCGTCCTCGGTGGACGACGGAGAGCCGGTGGCGCCATGAGCCCGACCACCGCGGTCCCGCGCGCGGAGTTCTTCGTCGCCGCCACGCAGCACAAGCCCTGGGGCCACGAGACGCTCTTCGCCACGGGGGAGCAGGGCTACGTCGGCAAGCTGATCTCGGTGGGTGCAGGCCAGTCGCTGAGCCTGCAGCTGCACCGGGAGAAGGACGAGACGATCACCGTGGTCTCGGGTGCGGCGACGTTCGAGCACGGTCCGTCGGCGGACAGCCTGACCGCCCGCACGCTGCGCCCGGGCGACACCGTGCACGTCCCGGCCTTGGTCGTGCACCGCATCACCGCGCTCGCGGACCTGCTGTTCGCCGAGGTGTCCACGGGTGCGCCCGGCTGGCGGGAGGACGTCGTGCGGCTCGCCGACCGGTACGGGCGGGTGGGGACCACCGCGCCGTGAGCTGGCCCTGCGCGGTCACGGGACCACCGTGACGGGCCAGTGCGCCTTGCGCACGAGCCGCACGGCCAGCGACCCGGCGATCCGGTGCCCGAAGCTCGTCGAGGACCCCACGACGAGGCAGTCCGCGCGCACCTCGCGCGCCACCTGGCACAGCACCTGGAACGGGTCGCCGACCCGGACGACGAGCTCGGTGCGCGTCCCGATCGCCAGGGCCTGCTCGAGCAGCTCGCGCAGCATGACCTCGATCCGGTCCTGCTCACCCATCGCGGCCGCCTGCCCGGTGCCGGTCGTGTCCATCATCGCGCCGATGCCACCGCCGGGGGTGCGGGCGTACACGATCACCAGCCGCGTGCCCTGCCTGCGGGCGAAGCCGATCGCGTAGGCGACGGCCCGCATCGAGGTGTCCGAGCCGTCGGCACCGACCACGATCGCGGACGGACCGTCGTGCGGCCCTTCCGGACCAGGCCGGTGGCTCATCCGTGCACCCGCCGGGGGCCGGGGGTCACCTGGTCGGAGAGGGCCGTCGTCGGCTGCGTCGCCATGCGTGAAGTATCCCGCCGGTCACGGGCCTCTCGGGCCACGTCGGGGGCCGGGAACCCTGGGTCGACGACCTCTCGGATATGGTCGCGGCACCACGCCCGGAAGGAGCATCGACGATGTCCGTCGGTCACGGTCCCCGACATCCCCGCGCCAGCGAGAGCGATGCGCTCGAGGACGCCTTCGGCGGCCCGGTGCTGCCCGAGGGGCGCGGCAGCGAGTCCGTCGTCGGTGACTGCGCCTGGTACCGCGACGGTCGACGGCGCGGGCCGAGGCTCGCCCTGCCGGATGCGGCCGCGGCGGCGCGGCAGGGCGACGGGTTCGTCTGGGTGGGCCTGCGCCACCCCACCGACGACGACATCGCGGAGGTCGCGGCCGAGTTCGGGCTCCCGGCGCTCGCGGTCGAGGACGCGGTGCACGCCCACCAGCGGCCCAAGCTCGAGGTCTACGGCGAGGTCGTGTTCGTCGTGCTCAAGCCGGCGCGGTACGTGGACCACGTCGAGGTGGTCGACATCGCCGAGCTGGCCTTCTTCCTCGGCCCGACGTTCGTGGTGACCGTGCGCCACGGCGAGTGCGACACCCTCCTGCGGGTCCGCGCCGAGCTGGAGGAGGGCCTGTCGGACCCGTACGCCGGGTTCGGCCAGGTGGCGGTGCTGCACCGTGCCGCGGACCTGGTGGCGGACGGCTACGAGCAGGCGCTCGAGCTGATCAACGAGGACGTCGACGAGATCGAGGCGCTCGTCTTCGGCCCCGGCGCCGACGACCACGCCGAGCGCATCTACAAGCTCAAGAGCGAGGTCGCCGAGCTGCGCCGGGCCGTCCTGCCGTTGATCCGCCCGCTGGAGCGGCTGGCCGCCGGGGGAGTGCCGCACGTGCCCGACGTCGCCGACCAGTACTTCCGCGACGTGCACGACCACGTCATGCGTGCGGCCGAGGGCGTCGAGCTCGTGGACCGGCAGCTGAGCGACGTGCTGCAGGCCAACACCGCACGCGTGACGACGGGGCAGAGCAAGGTGGCGCTCCGGCAGAACGAGGACATGCGCAAGATCTCGGCGTGGGCGGCGATCGCGCTGGTGCCCACGGCGATCGCCGGGATCTACGGCATGAACTTCGACCACATGCCCGAGCTGCGCTGGCGGTACGGCTATTTCGTGGTGCTCGCGGTCATCGCGGCGACGTGCACCGGGTTGCACCGCCTGTTCCGCCGCAACGGGTGGCTCTGAGCGGGCTGATCGGCCCGGTCGGAGCGCGGCTACGCGTCGAGGTCCCACTCGTGGACCTGTTCGACGGCGGTGCGCAGCGTGGCCACGGCCTCGGCCCGGTTGATCCGCGCGAGCACGAGCGCGGCGACGGTCAGTGACGTGATCTGCCGCGCTCGCCGGGTGTGCCGGGCGTCCGAGGCGGCGGGGTAGCGGGCGACGAGTGCTGTGCGGAACGCCTCGGTGAGCTCGGCCCGGTAGTCGTCGACGACCTGCTGCAGCGCGGTGTCGTGCGAGGCGGTGCCTGCCGTGCAGGTCAGCAGGAGGCAGCCGCGGCGGGGCGAGTCGTCAGGCAGCGTCGCGATCGTGTCGGTGAGCCCGCGCAGGTACACCAGCACGGCCTCTGGTTGTACAGGTGAGGTGACGAGGACCTGCAGCCGCGGTCGGACGACGGTGGTGAGGTAGTCCTGCACCGCTGCGCCGAACAGCCCGCGCTTGCTCCCGAAGGCGTGGTAGATGCTGGACCGGGACAGTCCGGTGGCCCGCTCGAGCTCCGGCAGCGAGGCGCCGTCGACGCCCCAGTCCCAGAAGACGTCGCGTGCCGCCTGCACGACCTCGGTCGTGTCGAAGCCCTGGTGCCGCCCCATCCTGCCCCGCCCCGCTCCCGTTGTGAACCGTGTGGTCCACTATAGTCCTCGTTGTGAACCATGCGGTCCACAATTCTCGATATAGTGGACCGATCGGTACACCAGCACTCGTGGAAGGCACTCACATGATCGCCACCGGGCTCGTCCTCACCGGCGTCGCCGCCCTGATCCACGTGTACATCTTCACCATGGAGTCCCTGACGTGGACCTCACCACGGACGCGCGCCACGTTCGGCACGACGCCCGAGGCGGCCGAGGCGACCCGTGAGATGGCGTTCAACCAGGGCTTCTACAACCTGTTCCTCGCGATCCTCGTGGCGATCGGCACCGTGCTCGTGGCGGTCGGCCAGCAGGGCGTCGGCGCCGCGCTCGTGCTCGCCGGCGCCGGGTCCATGGTGGCCGCCGGCCTGGTCCTGCTCGTGTCCTCGCCGGGCAAGGCACGAGCCGCGCTCGTCCAGCTCACGGCACCCGCGCTCGGCGTCGCCCTCCTCGTCGTCGGGCTGCTCGTCTGAGCGCCGGCACCCGCCGCGCATCCTTCCCGATCGTCCGCACCACCCCTGACCGGAGACATCGTGACCCCCAGCATCAGCACCCAGGTCCAGCTCGTCGCGCGCCCGCACGGCTGGCCCACGCGCGAGGACTTCCGCACCGTCGCCGTCGAGCTGCCGCCCCTGGGGCCCGGCCAGGTCCGGGTCGAGAACGCGTTCGTCTCGGTCGACCCCTACATGCGCGGTCGGATGAACGACCAGAAGAGCTACACGCCCCCGTTCGCCCTCGGCGAGACGATGACCGGCGGGGCGATCGGCACCGTTGTCGCGTCCACGGCTGACGGGTACGCCGTGGGTGACGTCGTGCTGCACCAGCTCGGCTGGCGCGACGTGGCCCAGGGCGACGCCGCCGGGTTCCGTGTCGTGCCCGCGCTGCCGGGCGTGCCGCTGTCCGCCTACCTCGGCGTGCTCGGCATGACGGGCTACACGGCCTACGTGGGGCTCACGCAGATCGCGCCCGTCGCGGCGGGCGAGACCGTGTTCATCTCCGGTGCCGCGGGGGCCGTCGGCACCGCAGCCGGTCAGATCGCCCGGCTGCTGGGCGCTTCGCGGGTCGTCGGCTCGGCGGGCTCGGCCGAGAAGGTCGCGCTGCTCACCGACCGGTACGGCTTCGACGCCGCGCTGGACTACAAGCAGGCTCCGGTGCGTGCCCAGCTGCCGGCCCTCGTGCCCGAGGGGGTCGACGTGTACTTCGACAACGTCGGCGGCGACCACCTCGAGGCTGCGCTCGACGTCATGAACCGTGGCGGGCGCGTCGCGCTGTGCGGTGCGATCGCCGGGTACAACGCCACCGGGCGCACTCCCGGCCCGGACAACATGGCCACGATCATCACCCAGGGCCTCACGCTGCGCGGATTCACGCTGGGGGACCACCTGCAGCACTACGGGCAGTTCACCACCGACATGAGTGCCTGGTTCCAGGCCGGTCGCATCGTGTTCGACGAGACCGTGGTGGACGGGATCGACCATGCGGTCGACGCGTTCCTGGACCTCCTGCGAGGCGCGAACATCGGCAAGATGGTCGTCCGCACGACGCCGGGGTCCTGACGTCCGCAGCGCACCCGGGCCCGTGAGAGCCCGGGTGCGCGCGACGCGCCGGAACGACTCGCCGGGCGATTCACCGCATTTGCTGTGACGTATCTGTGAACGCGAACATCGCGAACACGACGAATGCCGTGGTCATCGGGCTCGAGCCCCCCGCAGAGCCGCAGAATCACCCCGCGAGACGCCTTTCAGGTGTTTGACCGGGGGGTGCTTCGTGCCGCACACTCGTCCTGACGGTGCGCATCGCCTGCCCCCTGCGCGGTGCGCACCGTCTCAACGTCCGAGGGGCGGAGCCGGTCACCAGACCGCTCCGCCCCTCGTTCTTCCCGGCACGTCTCAGCGAGGGGCGGCGCGTGACGGCCGAGGTGCAATCACCCGGGCCCACGGCGCGCCCACCGTGCCCCGCCCGTGCACCCGGTTAGCGTTCGCAGGGTGAGCACCGTCCCCGCGCGCACGCCCGGCACGGGAACCTCCTCGGGCACGGAGCAGGTTCCCGGTGCCGACGTGAACCCCGCCAGCCGCACCGCCGACAGCACCGTCGACCCCGCCGCTCGTACGGCGGACGCAGTCGTCGCGCTCGTCGAGCCGCCGTCGGCGACCGAGATCCTCGAGGGCGCCGTCGCGACCTGGCGAGCCGCGCTGGTCGAGGCCGCCGGTGGCTCCACCCTCGCCGACGTCGAGCTGCTCGGGGAGGCTGCGCTCGACCTGTCGGCCGCGCACCCCTCGGGGCTCGCCCAGCTGTTCGCCGGCCGTGAGACACGGCTGTCGAACCTCGTCCGCGAAGGCGCGGCGCTGTCCACCGCACGTCGACGCTCGCGGGCCGTGAGCGCGCGCGCCGCGTCGTACGCCCAGCGGTACGGCATCGCCCCGACCTACCTGGCCATCGGCGTGGCGACCTGGACGGAGCGGACCACCCCCGACGTCGCGACCGACGACGTCGCCGCGCTCGCCGCGATCACACGCGCGCCGGCAGCCCGACCGACCGACGACGACGGAGCGGACCTCACGCCCGAGGACGCGTCCGACGCCCAGCAGCCGCGCACCGTGCGCGCACCCGTGCTGCTGCGCCCGGTGACCCTGCACCCGCGCGGCTCGGGGGAGAGCGACTACGCCCTCGAGCTCGAGCCGTCCGTCGAGGTCAACCCCGTGCTCGCCCGGGCTCTGCGCTCGCGCGGCGCCCTGCTCGACCCCGGTTCGGTGGCCCGCGGCACGTTCACGTCCGCCGGCTTCGACCCCCGCAGCGCGCTCGACCGCATCACCTCGCTCGGTGCCGCCGTGCTCGAGGGCTTCACGCTCACCGAGCGCATCGTCGTGGGCACGTTCGTGCACCCCGGGCAGGTGCTGGTCGACGACCTCGACAACCTCGCCGGTGCGCTGGGCAGGCACGAGGTCGTGGCCGCGCTCGCCGGCATCGACGACGCCCGCCTCCTGCTGCAGAACCCGCTGCCCGAACCCGTCGTGGGTGACCGTGAGCCCGGCATGGAGCGCGGGGTCGGCGACCTCGACCCGGCCCAGCAGCACGTGCTCGACGTCGTCGCGACCGGCATGCACGCCTTCGTCGACGCGCCCGCGGGAGCCGACGTCACCGGCACGCTCGCCGCCCTCGTCGCCGACGCGGCCGCCTCCGGCCGGACCGTGCTCTACGTCCCCGGGCACCGACGAGCCGCGACCGCCCTTGCCGCCCACCTCGACGCGCTCGGCGTGGGCGACCTGCTGCTCGACATCGCCCCCGACGCCGGGTGGCGCACCGCGACGGCGCGCCGGCTGCTCGGTGCCATGACCCTCGAGGCCCCGCTCGTCGACGCCGCCCACCTGCAGGGTCTGCGCGCCGACCTGGTCGCCCAGCGCGAGGTCCTGCGCGCCTACGTCGACGCGCTGCACGCCCCGCGCGAACCCTGGGGTGCGTCCGCCTACGACGCGCTCCAGCACCTGGCCATGCTCACCTCGACCCGCCCGGCACCCCGCACCACGGTGCGGCTGCCCGCCGACGTCGCCCGGCAGATGGACGCCCCGGCGCGCGCGGCGCTCGCGGCCGACCTGGTCCGGGCCGGCGAGCTCGGCGCGTTCGCCGTGCGGCCCTCCGACACGCCCTGGTACGGCGCCGACCTGCGCACCGACGCCGACGCGGACGTCGTGCGGCACCGCCTCGACCGGCTCCTTGAGTCCACGCTGCCCGGCCTGGTCGCACGCACGCAGGAGGTGGCCGACGAGACCGGCCTGGTGCGAGCCACCAGCCTGGACGCCTGGGCGCAGCAGCTGCGGATGCTCGACGGCGTCCGCGGCGCGCTCGACGTGTTCCAGCCGCTCGTCTTCGAACGCACCGCCGCCGACCTCGTCGCCGCGACCGCCACCAAGGAATGGCGCGCCGCACGCGGTGTCGAGATGGGCTACTGGGTGCGTCGGCGGCTGCGCAAGCAGGCCAAGGACATGGTGCGCCCGGGCCGGCCCGTCGCCGACCTGCACACCGCGCTCATCGACGTGCAGGCGCAGCGCGAGATCTGGCAGCAGCACTGCCCGTCCGGGGGCTGGCCGCGGCTGCCCGACGGTCTCGGGCTCATCGACGAGGAGTACCTCGCCGTGCGCGCCGACATCGACGCGCTCGACGAGGTCCTGGCGACCACGCCCGCCGGTGCCGACCTGGCCTCCGCAGGGTTCGCCGACCTGCTCGAACGGCTCGGCCGTCTGCGCGCCGGGGCCGAGGCGCTCATCACGCTGCCGCGCCGCACGACCCTGCTGCACCACGTGCGCGCCGCAGGGCTGGGCGAGCTCCTGGACGACCTCGCGCAACGCCGCGCCGACCCGGCGCTCGCACCCGCCGAGCTGGACCTGGCCTGGTGGACCACCGTCTTCGAGCAGATCCTCACCGCCGACCCGGCGCTCGCCGGGTACGACGGGACCGCGCTGGGGGCGATGTCCGCGCAGTACGCGGCGCTCGACCGTGCCCACGTCGCGAGCCTGTCCCGCCCCGTGATGTCCGCCGTCGTCGGGCACGTCGGGGGCGCCCTGCGCGTGCACCGCGAGCAGGCCGAGGGGCTGTTCGCCGAGCTGGTCGAGGAGCGCCTGACCTCCGTCAGGGACACCGTGGCCCGATACCCGGACGTCGCCCGTCGCCTGCGACCCGTGCTCGCCGCGAGCCCCATGCTCGTACCGCAGGTGCTGCCGCCGACCCGCACGGTCGACCTCGTCGTGATCGACGCCGCCGCGCACCTGCCCGTCGAGGTCGCCCTGGCCGCGGTCGCCCGTGGCCGCCAGGTCGTCGTCGTCGGTGACGCTCGCTGCGCGTCGGGCAGCGCGCTGCGTGAGCTCTCGGCCGTCCTGCCCACCGTGGCCCTGCACGCCGACGCGTCCCGACGGGACCCGTACCTGACGACGTTCCTGGCCGGGCACGGCTACGCGGGTGTCCTCAGCCCGACACCCCTGCCGCAGTCCGGGCCGCTCGTCCACCTCGACGTCGTCGACGGCACGGGCATGCCCTCGGAGCGGACCGGGACGGTCGACTCGACGCGCGAGGAGACCGAGCGGGTCGTCGAGCTCGTCATCACGCACGCGCTGACCCGGTCCGAGGAGTCCCTCGCGGTCGTCACGCCCTCGCCGACGCACGCCGAGAACATCCGTGAGGCCGTGCTCGCCGAGGTGCGCGACAACCCGGCGCTCGCCGCGTTCTTCGACGCGGCACGGCCCGAGCCGTTCACGGTCGTCGACCTGGCCAACGTCGCCGGTCTGCGCCGCGAGGCGGTCGTCCTCACGCTCGGCTACGGGCGCACGCCGCACCGGCGGATCCTGCACCGGTTCGGACCGATCAGTCTCCCGGGCGGAGACGCGCTCCTGCTCGACGCGCTCGGCGCCACGCGGCACCGACTCTCGGTCGTGGCATGCTTCGGTGCCGACGACCTGGACCCCGAGCGGCTGCGCGGTCCCGGTGCACGCCTGCTCGCCGACCTGCTCGCGTTCGCCGCCGAGCGGGGGGCCGGTGGTACCCCTTCCGCCGACCGCCCCGGGTCGTCGGCCCCACGCGGAGACCTGCCAGCGGGCCGTGTCGTGGACGGAGCTGCGGGCGACCCTTCAGCGGACACCTCGGCCGACACCTCAGTCGGCACCTCAGCCGGCACCGAGGGCGGCACGCCGGACGGCGGAACGAGCAGCAACAGACCGGTATCGGCGGACGCCGCCGAGGCGGATCGCCTCGTGCTCGACCTGGCCGAACGGCTCTGGCGGGCGGGCCTCACCGTCGAGGTCGACCACGGCATCGCCGGGGGCACGCGCATCCCGCTCGCGGTCGGTCACCCGTCGCTGCCCGACCGCATGCTCGTCGCGGTGCTCACCGACGACGAGGCCTACGTCGCCGAGCCGAGCATCCGCGTGCGCGACCGTCAGGTCGCCGAGCGGCTCGCCCGCCTCGGATGGTCGGTCGTCCGGGTCTGGTCCGCGGCCGCGTTCCTGGACCCGCAGGCCGAGGCCGACCGGGTCGTCGCCGCCGTGCTCGCCGCGGTTCCCGCGCCGCCGTCGACCCCGGTGGCCCCGACCTCCGTCGGCACGGTTGGCCCGGACGGAGACGTCGTCGAGCCCGAGGGCGTCGGCGCGGTCGTGGCGACGACCTCCCCGGCGGGCGGCGAGGGATCCGTGACCGTGGTCGACGTGCAGGACGTCCCGGCAGCGACCCCCGTTCCGACGGCACCGTCCGCCCCCGCGCGACCTGTCACCGGGGCGATCCCGGTGTGGGCCCCGACCGGGGCGACCCCCGTCGTGCCCGAGGCCTCCGTCCCGGCTGCTCCCACCGGCGCGGTGCCGCAGGTGGCGTCCTCCACGGGCACCGTTGCGACCGGCAGCGTCCCGACGGTGACGGGTTCCGTCCCCGCTGCACCGCCGGCCACGACCGGTGCGGTGCCGCTGCAGGGCGCGTTCGGCTTCTCGACGGAACGTCGGCCCGACGTGCGTGCGGGGCTGCCGATCAGCGCGTACAGCGACGACGAGCTCGACGCGCTCGTGGGCTGGCTGGTCTCCGACGGTCAGCACCGCACGCGTGACGAGCTGGCGGCCGCGCTGCGGTTCGAGCTCGGCATCACGCGTCGCTCGTACCGGATCGACACCGCGGTGCGTGCCGCGATCGCCCGCGCCGGGGTCTGAGGCGACGTACGGCGTCCGCTCGGGGCGCCTGCGGGGCGCGGTCGCGACCCGGCTGCGCGTCGCGCGATGGGATGATCGGCGGGTGAGCTCCGACCACCCCGACACCGCACCTCGCTCGGTCGGCGGCCCTGACTCCCCGGTGGGTGTCGAGTCGGCGGGCACCGAACCGGTGGGTGCCGAGCGGCCGCGTGGCAGGCGTCCACGGCGTGCGGTCCGGCTCTCCGACACGGTCGGCTCCGACGAGTCGGTGCTGCGCAGCACGCTGCCCGCGTACCGCACGTCCGGCGCTGCGCCCGACGCCGACCAGGACCCCGGCGTCCCGACGGTGGGGGAACTCGACGCTCAGAGCGGCACGGCCGATCCCGCACCCGCGACCTTGGGTGGCGACGAGCCCGCCGTCGGGGACGCGTCGGCGGCGTCGCTCGCACGGCTCTTGGATCGTGCGGGTGACCTCAGCAGGTCCGCCGACGACGGTGACCAGGGGTGGGGCGACGGCGCCGGGACGAACGACGAACGCCTCGCGCGGGACCGCCCACCGCACTGGTGAACGACCTGCCCGAGGCGTGGTCGGTGCTCTGGTGCCCGTCAGACGGTCGGGCCGTCCTTCTGCGCCAGCAGGTCGCGGATCTCCGTCAGCAGGCGCACGTCCTCGGCCGGTGCGGCCGGCTCGGGCTCGAGCCCCCGCTTGCGGCGCTCGGCCAGGTGGTTGAGCGGCACGACGATGAGGAAGTAGACCGCGGCCGCCGTCCCGAGGAAGGTGACCAGGGCGTTGATCACGACGCCGAGGCTGATGGTCGTCGGCAGACCCTTGCCCGTCCACGGGTCGATCTCGAAGGTGAGCACGTTCGAGAGGTTCGGTGACCCCAGGATCCAGCCGACGAGCGGGCTGATGAGCCCGTCGACGATCGACTTCACGACCGCGCCGAACGCCGCGCCGATGACGACGCCGACGGCCAGGTCGACCGCGTTGCCGCGCGAGATGAAGTCCTTGAACCCACCGAAGACCTTGGCGAGCCCCTTCAGCTGGGCGCCCGCGCCCGAGAATCCCGTGCGTCCGTCCGTCACGATGCAACCTCCATGGAGCTCGATCAGCAGGTTCGTCCCCTTTGTCGGGGTCCGGCCGCGATCATTCCACGATGACGGCCGACAACAGGGCTCCGCCGGTGGCTCCGGCGAGGGCGGACGCCTCCTGCGGGGTGACGGCGAGCAGCACCGGACCGGCATCGGCCTGCGTGCCGCCGCCCAGGATCCCGGTGCCGTCCGTGCCGTCCCGGGCGGGTGCGCGATCAGGGAGCACGAGCGCACGGCTGGCGAGCGTCCCGCCCGGGCCGCCGTCGGGCGTCGCAGCGAGCACGTCGACCCGGTCCCCGGGCTGCAGGTAGTCCGCGACCGCCGCGTCCGCGAACCGGACGGCCGCCACGACGGTGCCGGACGGACCGACGAACGACTGCGCGAGCGTGCCCGGGACGAGCGGGGTGCCCGCGGTCAGGGGCACCGCCGTGGTCGCGCCGATCACGGTCTGCGGGTCGGTCGGCGCACCGGAGACGGCGACGTCCCGGGGCAGGTCGACCGTCCGCAGGTCGGCTGCGGTCAGCGGTTCGCCTGCGGCGACGTCGTGCGCGGCCACGACCGTGCGCACGGTGACCGGATCGGGCGGCCTGAGCGCGGTCAGGGCGGTGGCGCAGCCGAGCGCGAGGCACAGCGCGGCGATCGGCGCCCGCGCGCGCCACAGGACGGCGCGGACCCGCGCGCGTGGCGGCGGACGCCGTCGGGCGAGCCGCGCGGGCAGGCGACCGGTCGGGTCAGGTCGGGTGGACGGCATCCCGCGACGCTAGGTGGCGGGCGTCGTCCGCGGTCGGTCGGCAACGGTCGACCAGCGCGCACGGCGTGACGGGCCGGGGCTGGGGTCGGCTCGCGCAGGCCGGGGGATCGCAGGCCGGGTAGCTCGCGCCCCGGCGGCCCTCAGGACGACGCGGCGGGCTTCGCGGCGGCAGGCGCAGGCGAGGAGGACGACGTGCTGCTGGACGAGCCGCTCCCGGACGTGCTGCCCGAGGACCCCGAGGAGGACCCCGAGGAGGAGCTGCTCGAGCCGGACGTCCCCGTCGAGGACGAGCTCGAGGCGGTCGACGTCTTCGTGCCGCGCGAGTCGGTCCGGTAGAAGCCCGACCCCTTGAACACGACGCCGACGGTCGAGAAGACCTTCCGCAGGCGCCCGGAGCACTCCGGGCAGACCGTGAGGGAGTCGTCGCTGAACGACTGCTGGATCTCGAAGGCGTGACCGCACGCCGTGCACGTGTAGGCGTAGGTGGGCACTTGCTCTCCCGGGGGACTCGTCCGCCGTCGCCGCTCCCGCAGGGGCTGCGACTGGCACTCGCGCTGACCGAGTGCCAATTCTACCCGACGGCCCCGAGCCGCCGACCAGCGCCGACGCCGGGCCACCCGCGAGCGCCCGCGTCGGCCGGGCGGCCGTGCGGGCGCGCCCGAGGTCACCGCGGCCCGATACCCTCCGTGACGTGAGCCGCCGCCGTACCGCCCGTCGCATCCTCGTCGCCGTCGCCTCGGTGCTCGTGGTGGTGATCGCCGCCGCGGCCGTCTCGGCCGTCGTCGTCGTGCGCCGCCCCCTCCCGCAGGTCGACGGCACCCTGGCGCTGCCGGGGCTCGACGCCGAGGTCACGGTCACCCGGGACGCCCAGGGCGTGCCGACGATCACCGCCGAGACGGCCGACGACCTGTTCATGGCGCAGGGCTACGTCGCCGCGCAGGACCGGTTCTTCGAGATGGACTACCGACGGCACGTCACCTCAGGCCGCCTGTCGGAGCTCGTCGGGGAGAACGAGGACGCGCTCGCGGCCGACAAGGTGATCCGCACGTTCGGCTGGCGCCGCGTCGCCGAGCAGGAGTGGTCGCTGCTCGAGCAGGACACCCGCGACCACCTGCAGGCCTACGCCGACGGGGTCAACGCCTACCTCGAGGGCCGCGACCCCTCCGAGATCGCGGTGGAGTACACGGTGCTCGGGCTCAAGGTCGACCAGGCGGCACCGGAGCCCTGGGACCCGATCGACTCGGTGGCCTGGCTCAAGGCGATGGCCTGGGACCTGCGCGGCAACTACGACGACGAGCTCGACCGTGCCCTGACCTACTCCTCGGTGCGCGACGTGGCGCGCGTCGGCGAGCTGTTCCCGGTCTACCCGCAGGACGTGAACCAGCCGATCCTCAGCGCGGACGACCTGGCCGCGTCCGGGACCGGCACGGTCGAGCCCGCGAGCGCCACGGACTTCGACGCCGATCTCGCCGACTCCGGCCTGCAGGCAGCGCTGGAGGCCGCCTCGGCTGCGCTCGACGCCGTGCCGCACCTGCTCGGCGAGGGCGAGGGCGTCGGCTCGAACTCCTGGGTCGTCTCGGGCGAGCACACCGCGTCCGGCTCGCCGATCCTGGCCAACGACCCGCACCTGTCGATCTCGGCCCCCGGCATCTGGTCGCAGGTCGGCCTGCGCTGCGCGGATGTCAGCACGGCGTGCCCGTTCGACGTCAGCGGCTTCGCCTTCGCCGGCATGCCCGGCGTCATCATCGGTCACAACGACGACCTCGCCTGGGGGCTGACGAACCTGGGCGCGGACGTCACGGACTTCTTCGTCGAACGGGTCGACGGCGCCGCGGACGACCCCGGCGGCCAGACGAGCAGGCTGGACGGCGAGGACGTGCCGGTGACCTCCCGTACCGAGGTCATCAAGGTGGCCGGGGCCGAGGACGTCGAGCTGACCGTCCGCGAGACCGTGCACGGCCCGATCGTCTCGGACGTGCTCGACATCGACGAGGTCCGCGCCGCACCTGTCCCCGACGGGTCCCCGGGTGGTCGCTACGAGGTGGCGCTGGCGTGGACCGCCCTGAGCCCGGGGTCGACCGCCGACGCGATCTTCGCCTTCGACCTCGCGCACGACGCCGAGGACGTGGCCGCCGCGGCCGCGCTGTTCGACGTCCCCTCGCAGAACATCGTCTTCGCCACGACCGACGGGCACATCGGCTACCAGGCCCCGGGCAAGATCCCGGTGCGGGCGAGCGTCGTCGGTGCGGTCGTGCCGTCCGACGGCACCTGGCCGCGGCCCGGCTGGGACAGCGCGTACGACTGGCAGGGTTTCGTGGACGACGCCGCGATGCCGCACGTGCTCGACCCCGCCGACGGCATCGTCGTGGCGGCCAACCAGGCGGTCACACCCTCCGGTGTCGGACCGTTCCTGACGACCGACTGGGACTACGGCTACCGCGCCCAGCGCATCCGTGACCTGCTCACCGAGCAGATCGCCGACGGCACCGCGATCGACGTGGCCACGACCTCCGAGCTCCAGCTCGACCAGCACTCGCCGTACGCGGACGTCCTGGTCCCGGCCCTGGTGAGCCTGCCGATCGACGACACGTTCTACGACGACGGCCAGGAGCTGCTGCGTGCGTGGGACGGCGAGGCGAGCTCGGACTCGGCGGCGGCCGCCTACCTCGCGGCGGTGTGGAAGACGCTGCTGCACCTGACGTTCGCCGACGACCTGCCCGACGGCCACGACCCGAGCGGGGACTCACGCTGGCTCGAGGTCGTGCGCCGGCTGCTCGACCAGCCCGACTCGCCCTGGTGGGACGACCGGTCGACGCCCGGGCTCGTCGAGGGTCGTGATGAGATCCTCACCCAGGCTCTCGTGCAGGCACGCAAGGAGCTGACGGCGCAGCTCGGGCGCAATGCCGAGGACTGGGAGTGGGGCCGGCTGCACGCCGCCGCCCCCGAGCACCCGGTGCTCGGCGGCGACTCCCTGCCCGCGCTCGTGCGGAGCCTGGTGAACCCGTCCTCGCGTGCGGTGGGTGGCGGTTCCTCGATCGTCGACGCGACCGCGTGGGACGCGTCCTCGGGGTCGTACGAGGTCACGGCGGCGCCCTCGATGCGCATGGTCGTCGACCTGGGCGACCTGGACTCCTCGACGTGGGTCACCTTGACGGGCACGTCCGGACACCCGGCGAGCGAGCACTACGCCGACCAGTTCGGCGCCTGGGCCGCCGGTGACACGTTCGCCTGGCCGTTCAGCCAGACGGCCACGGACGACGGCGCGCAGGACACGCTCACGCTCACGCCGTGACCTCGATGGTGGGCTCCCGCCGCTGAGCGGGACCCACCACGGGTGCGGTGTCAGCGCAGGCAGTGCCAGCCCTCGGTCGTGGCGACCGCGTCGACCCGGCGGTCGTGGTGCTCGCGCGGCAGCGGCCGCGTGCCCGCCTCGTAGAGCTCCTCGGGGAAGACGAGCGCGACGGTGCGCACCCCCGGGCGGGCGTGCGCGAGGGCCCTGTCGTACCAGCCGCCGCCCTGACCCAGCCGGGTTCCGGCGGAGTCGACCGCGAGCGCGGGCACGATGATGACCTCGGCCTCGGCGAGCGCATCAGGGCCGAGGGCGGGGCCGCTGGGCTCCGGCGGGCGGCCGGGCGCGCGTTCGCGCAGGTCGTCGGCGCCGGCGAACGCGGCCCAGTCGCGCTGCAGCCCGTCGCCGAGGACCGGCATGAGGACCTGCACCCCGCGCGCGTGCAGCTGTTCGAGGAGCGGCCCGGTGCCCGGCTCGGTGGGACGGGAGGCGTAGACCGACACGCAGCGTGCCTGCGCGAGCTCGGGGATGGTGCCGACGACCTGCGCGAACGCCTGCGCGGCCTCCTCGCGGCGACGCGGTGATCGCTCCTTGCGCGCCGTGCGGATGGCGAGCCTCAGCTGCTCCTTGACGTCCTCGATCTCGTCGGGTTCGGTCGCGTGCAGGTAGGGCTGGGCGGCGCTGCTCATGGTGACCAGTGTCTCAAACCTCGCGGACCGATCCGGACAGCCGCTGTGAGGATCGGGTGAAGCGTGCCGTCCCAGGTCACGGCGCCGGGCGGTGCTCGAGGCGGTCGGTACGGCCTCGGCCACGGCTGCGGACGCCTCTGTGGTTGTGCCCGTGACCCGGGTAACCTCGGTGCATGACGATCCACAAGGCAGTCATCCCCGCCGCTGGTCTGGGCACGCGGTTCCTGCCCGCCACGAAGTCGACGCCGAAGGAGATGCTCCCCGTCGTCGACACCCCGGCGATCGAGTACGTGGTCGCCGAGGCCGCCGCTTCCGGGCTCGACGACGTCCTGCTCGTCACCGGACGCGGCAAGGACAGCCTCGCCGCGCACTTCGACGCCGCTCCCGAGCTGGAGGCCGCGCTCGAGGCCAAGGGAGACGCGGGCCGGCTGGCCGCGGTCCGCCGTTCGTCCGAGCTCGCCTCCGTGCACACCGTCCGTCAGGGCCAGCCGCGCGGCCTCGGCCATGCGGTCCTCGTCGCGAAGCAGCACGTCGGGCACGAGCCGTTCGCCGTCATGCTCGGCGACGACCTCATCGACGAGCGCGACGACCTGCTCTCCACCATGGTCGCCCTGCAGGAGAGGGTCGGTGGCTCGGTCGTCGCCCTCCTCGAGGTGCCGCCCTCGCAGATCTCGCTGTACGGGTGCGCCGCGGTCGAGCCGTCCGACGCCACGGGCGACCCGGACCAGGTCCGGGTGACCGCCCTCGTCGAGAAGCCCGCGGTGCAGGACGCCCCCAGCAACCTCGCCATCATCGGTCGCTACGTGCTGCACCCCGCCGTGTTCGAGGTCCTCGAGAGCACCGCACCCGGCCGCGGGGGCGAGATCCAGCTCACCGACGCGCTCGCGACGCTCGCCTCGATGCCCCCCGAGCAGGGCGGCGGCGTGCACGGCGTGATCTTCCGGGGTCGCAGGTACGACACCGGGGACCGGCTGGACTACCTCAAGGCCGTCGTCCAGCTCGCCTCCGAGCGCACGGACCTCGGTCCGGAGTTCCGGACGTGGCTCACGCAGTTCGTCGCCACGCTGAGCGACTGAGCCACAGCGCGTCACCCGCCCCGCCCCGTCTGCGTCAGGACCCGCGCGCGGCGGGGCAGAATGCGGCCATGAGATCGGTGCAGGACCACCTCGCGGCCGTGCTCGCCGCCGCCGGACCGGTCACCCCGCTCGACGTGGTGCTCGCCGACGCCGTCGGCTGCATCCTCGCGGCGGACGTGACGGCCGCGGCGGACGTCCCCGGGGTGGCCGTGGCCGCCCGCGACGGCTACGCCGTGGCCGCGCACGACACCGCCGCGACGCACCACGGCCAGCCGCCGACGCTCCCCGTCGCGCACGACCTGCGACCGGGCGCGCCGGCAGGGTTGCGGCTCGTGCCCGGGCAGGCCGTCCGGGTCGCCTCGGGTGCCCCCCTGCCGTTGGGTGCCGACGCGGTCGTGCCGCTCGAGGAGACGGACCGGGGGACGGCACGGGTCGCGTTCCAGCGACCGGCCCTCGCCGGCCAGCACGTGCGGACGGCCGGGTCCGACGTGCGCGGCGGGGACGTCGTCCTCACCGTCGGCACGCGGCTCGGTGCCCGACAGCTCGCGCTCGCCGCCGCCATGGGGCGCGGGCGGCTGCACGTGCACCCCACACCCCGCGTCGTGCTGCTCTCCGTCGGCGACGAGCTCGTCGAGCCGGGCGGGGCCGCAGCCCCTCCGGGTGCGGTCTTCGAGGCCGACGGGCACGCGCTCGAGGCGGCGGTGCGCGACGCCGGCGCCGCCCCCGTGCGGGTCGGCATCGTGCCCGACGACCGCGCCACGCTGCGCGAGGCGCTCGAGGACCAGCTCGTGCGGGCCGACCTGGTCGTCACGACCGGCGGGCTGTCCGAGCTCGCGCACGACACGGTCAAGGACGTGCTCGCCCCGCTGGGCACCGTGCGGCTCGACCACGTCGCGATGACGCCCGGCTACCGGCACGGCTTCGGCACGGTGGGTACCGCCGTCGGGCGCGAGCGAGCCGTGCCGATCTTCGCGCTGCAGGGCCACCCGGTCGCGGCACAGGTGTCGTTCGAGGTCTTCGTGCGCCCGGCGCTACGGACCATGGGTGGGCACGCCGACATCTTCCGCCCGTCGGTGGCCGCGCACGCCACGGTCGGGTGGCCCTCGCCCGCGGGGATGCGGCAGTTCGTGCCGGCGACCGTCGTGGGCAGTCCCGACGACGGCTACCAGGTCACGCCCGTGGGCGACCCCGGGTCACCGTCCGTGCAGGGTCTCGCGCAGGCGAACGCGCTCGCGGTCGTCGGCGAGCAGGACCTGGCCGTTCAGGCCGGCCAGGTGGTGCACTGCCTGGTGCTGGAGGGCTGATGGCGACCGGATGGCCCGCCGTCCTCACCGACGGCGAGGTGCGGCTGCGACCGCTGCGTCGCCGCGACCAGGACGCATGGCTCATGCTCCGTGCCCGCAACGCGGCATGGCTCGACCCGTGGGACGCGACGAGCCCGGTCCCCGTCAGCGGACCCGCGCCCACGTTCGGCCAGTTCGTCCGCATGCTCGCCTCGCAGGCGCGTGCCGGTACGGCGCTGCCGTTCGCGGTCGACGTCGACGGCGAGCTCGCCGGTCAGCTGACGGTCTCCTCGATCGTGCACGGGTCGCTGCGCGGGGCCACCGTCGGGTACTGGCTGGGCGAGGAGTTCGCGGGGCGCGGCGTCATGCCGACCGCCGTCGCGCTGGCCACCGACCACTGCTTCGGGGCGCTCGGCCTGCACCGCGTCGAGGTGAACATCCGACCCGAGAACGCGCCTTCGCTGCGGGTCGTGCACAAGCTCGGCTTCCGCGACGAGGGCCTGCGCGAGCGATACCTGCACATTCAGGGCAGATGGTGCGACCACCGCTCGTTCGCGCTCACGACCGAGGACGTACCGGGGGGTTTGCTGGCGCGTTGGCACGCGACACGCCGCAACGGTGCGGCGCGCCCGTCCGACGGACACCTACCGTCGTGACGTGAACGATCTCGCCGGCCCCGTCGCTCTGGCGCTCGTGGGCCTGTGGGTCGCCTACCTGGTGCCGCACAAGTTGCGGTACCGGCAACAGCTGCTCGAGTCACGCACCGACGACCGCTTCTCCGAGGCGCTGCGCGTCCTGGCCGTGACCGACCGGTCGCACCGTGGCCACCTGCGCGGTCGGGCGGTACGGTCCGGACGGGCCCGCGACGCACGAGAGGCGACCTCGGCCGACTGCGGCCCGGCAGCGCAAGGACGGACGGGGTTGCTGACCCCGGGCTGGGGGGTCCCGGTGCTCGCCACCGGACCCGTGACAGGAGGCACCACCGTGGACCGACCGCACGCGACCCAGGACCGCATCACCGCGGACGCGGCTCGACGCGCCGCCCAGGCGCGCGCCGCTCGGGCCGCCGCTGCTGCGCGCCGTGCGGCTGCCTCACGCCGTCGTGCTGCCCTCGTGACGGTGCTGGCCGTCGTCGCGGTCGCCGGCTGGGGGGCGGCCGGGCTGCTTCCCGCGGTCACGTGGGTCGCCGGGCTCGTGCCCTCGGTCCTGCTGGTCGGGGTGCTGACCCTCGGGCGTCGTGCCGTGGTCGCGGGCGAGGCCGCGGACGCCGCGTGGGCGCAGGAGATCGAACGTGCGGCGGCACGCCAGCAGGCAGCGCGGGAGCGACGGGCGGGGATCGCCACCGGGGCTGTGCCGGTCGTGACGGGACGCGCCGTGCACCCTTCGGACACCAGCACCGAGATGTTCAGCCGTGTCGTCCTCGACGAGGACGGCCGGGCGCACGCGCCGGTGGCCTCCGCCACGGGCCGGACGCCGGTCGTCGCGACGGATGCGCCTGAGACCCGCGACGCCGCCGAGGACGGGTGGTCGCCGGTCCCGGTGCCGCGTCCGACCTACACGATGAAGCCCGCCGCGCCGCGCCGCGAGCCCATCCCGCTCGCCGATCTCGAGGGGTCCACGGCCGCCGCGGCGCGAACCTCGTCCGAGCAGGTCACGGGCGCATCCGGTGTCGCAGCCCTGGCTGCCGCCGCGCACACCGGCGATCCGCGGACCCCGCTCGAGCGGCCGGCGACCACCACCGGCAGCATCGACCTGGACGCGGTCCTGGCCAAGCGTCGGGCCGCAGGGGAGTGACGCCTCGGGGGCTGCGCCGATTTCGCGATCGGCGCCTGGGCGGTGCTAGTCTGTAGCCCGCCCGCGGGGCTGTGGCGCAGTTGGTAGCGCGTCTCGTTCGCAATGAGAAGGTCAGGGGTTCGAATCCCCTCAGCTCCACCCGCCGATGTCGGGAACGACATCGACAACGGCCCGGACCATCACGGTCCGGGCCGTTGTCATTGCAGGGCGCAGCAACCGTCAGTCAGACCAGGGAGGCCGTCACGGTGCAGGGCCGCTGGGCTGGCGTACGCGGTGTCGTCGGTCGGTGGGCCGACCCGCTCGTCCTCATGATCGTCGCGGTGCTCGTGCTGGGTCTCCTGGTGCCTGCAGACGGCTCGTTCGCCGCCGTGCTCGACCACGTCCGGACCGCGGCGATCGTCCTGCTGTTCTTCCTCTACGGCGCCCGCATGCACGCGACCGAGGTCCGCGCCGGCCTGCGCAACTGGAAGCTGCAGGGCTCGATGCTCGCGGCCACGTACGTCGTCTTCCCGCTGCTCGGCCTGGCGGTGCAGCTGCTGCCCGACCACGTCATGGCGCCCGACCTGCGCACCGGGATGCTGTTCCTGTCCGTGCTGCCGTCCACCGTGCAGTCCTCGGTCGTCTTCACCTCGATCGCTCGCGGGAACGTGGCCGGGGCGATCACCGGCGCGACGGTGTCCAACGTGCTCGGCATCGTCGTCACGCCGCTGCTCGTCGGCGTGCTCATGAGCCGGACGGGCGGGTCGACCGGCGGGTCGCTCGCGGCGACCCTGCTGCAGCTGCTGCTGCCGTTCGCCGCAGGGCAGGCCGTCCAGCCGTGGATCGGCGGCTGGGTGCGTGCGCACCCGCACCTGCTCAAGATCAGCGACCGCAGCACCATCCTGCTCGTCGCCTACACCTCGGTCAGCGAGGCGCAGACCTCGGGCGCCTGGTCGCACATCACCTGGGTCGCGCTCCTCGTGCTGGTCGTGGTCTGCGCGGCGCTGCTCGCCGCGATGCTGAGCCTGACCTGGCGTGCCGGTGCCGGCCTGCGCCTGCCCTACCCGGATCGCATCGCCCTGCTCATGTGCGGGTCGAAGAAGTCGCTCGCGACCGGGCTGCCGATGGCGGCCGTGCTCTTCTCGCCGGTCGTCGCGGCGAGCGTCACGCTCCCGGTGGTCGTCTTCCACCAGCTGCAGCTCGCCACCTGCGCGGTCGTCGCGCGCCGTCTGGCGGACCGCGACGGGCAGAGTGTGTAGGTTTCCCTCGACGTCCCTGCGAACCAGGTCGAGGTGGCCGTGCCCGAGATCGCCGTGGTCCCACGGCCCGTGTCGCTCGTCCCGTCCCCGGAGGCCCCGTTCGTGGTGGCCCCGGACACGCCCCTGCTGGTCGACCCGCGTCCTGAGCTGATCACCGTCGCGGTCCTGGCGGCCGACCTGCTGGGTCGGGTCATCGGTGACGCGATCGAGGTCCGCTACGGCGACGACGGCAGCGACGGGGCGATCCGCCTGCGGCTGACCGAGGCGCTGCCGGGCGGCGACGAGGCCTACCGGTTGGTCGTCGGTCCCGGACGTGTGCTCGTCGAGGCCCGCACGGCCACGGGGCTCGTGCACGGCGTCGTCACGCTGCGCCAGCTCGTGCGGCACGCCCCTGACGGGACCGTGAGCGTGCCGGCCGTCCGCATCGAGGACGTGCCCCGGTACGCCTGGCGAGGTCTCTCGCTCGACGTGGCGCGGCACTTCTTCGGTCTGGACGACCTCAAGCTCGTGGTCGGCCTGCTCGCGCACTACAAGCTCAACGTGCTGCACCTGCACCTGACGGACGACCAGGGCTGGCGGCTGGAGATGCCGTCCCGGCCGCTGCTGACCGCGCGGTCGTCCGGTACCGCGGTCGGCGGCGGGCCGGGCGGGTTCCTCACCACGGCACAGTTCGCCGAGCTGGTCACCTACGCGCACACCCGCGGGGTCACGGTCGTGCCGGAGATCGACGTGCCGGGGCATGTCAACGCGGCCCTGCACGCCTATGGTGCGCTGACGCCGTCGGGCGAGCCGACCGAGCCCTACACCGGGATCGAGGTCGGCTTCAGCCGGCTGCACGCCGACGTGCCCGCCACGGGTCCTTTCCTCGCCGACGTGCTCGGTGACGTCGCCGCACTGACCCCGGGCGACTACCTGCACATCGGCGGCGACGAGGCGCTCGAGCTGACGCCCACGGAGTACGCGCGCCTGGTCACGCTCGCCTCGGACGCGGTGCGGGCGTACGGCAAGCAGGTCGTGGGCTGGCAGGAGATCGCGCACGCCCCCGTCACCCCGGGCACGGTCGTGCAGTACTGGGACGACCGCGAAGGTGCCCGCGCCGACCGGGACGCGGTGGTCGCGGCGGCACGTGCGGGTGCCCGCGTCCTGATGTCGCCGGGGAACCGCACCTACCTCGACATGGTCTACGACTCCTCGACCCCGCTCGGCCAGGACTGGGCCGGGGCGATCGAGCTGCGCGACGCCTACGAGTGGGAGCCGTCGACGCTCGTCCCCGGCCTGCCCACCGACGCCGTCGTCGGTGTCGAGGCGGCGATCTGGACCGAGACGATCGCCACGCTGCCCGAGCTCACCCAGATGCTGCTGCCTCGGCTCGCCGCGGTCGCCGAGGTCGCGTGGACGCAGCCGGAGCGCCGCGACTGGCCCGGGTTTCGTGCACGGGTCGCCGGGCAGGCCGCGTTCTGGGACCGCCTCGGGCTCAGCTGGTACCCGAGCCCGCAGGTGGACTGGCGGCGCTGAGGCATCGGCACGCTCGGGCCGGGACGCCCCGGTCGGGGCGCCTCAGACCCAGGAGGGCAACCACATGTGCGCGTGCCAGAAGTCGTACGGCACCACCCACGCCGTCCAGATCGGGTAGAAGAACGCGCTGACCGCGACCACGAGCACGAGGAACGCGCTCACCCAGGCGATCGCCGCACGCCGACCGCGCGCGTCGGTGGTGCGCGGGCCGACCACGAGGCCGAGCACGTACGTCAGGGTCAGCATCACCCACGGCGTGAACGCGATCGAGTAGAACGTGAAGATCGTGCGCTGCGCGTACAGGAACCAGGGCAGCCAGCCGGCCACGATGCCGGAGAGCACCGCCCCCGCGCGCCAGTCACGGAACCACAGCAGCCACACGACCGCGACCAGCAACGCGGCGGCGCCCGCCCACCAGATCACCGGGTTGCCCATCGAGGTGATGGCCTGCGAGCACGAGCTCGCGCCGCACGCGTCGAGCGCCTGCTGACCGGTCAGGCCCGAGATCTCGGTCGGGTAGAAGTACGACGTCGGACGCCACTGCACGATCCAGCCCAGCGGGTGGGCGGCGTAGGCGTGCTCCGCGGTCAGCGAGGTGTGGAAGGCGTACATGTCGGTGTGGAACTTCCAGAGCGACCGCAGCGCCGGTGGCAACCACTGGACGCCCTCGCCGGGGTTCTGCACGGCCCACTGCCGCAGGTACCCGTCCGTCGAGGCGAACCACGACCACCACGAGGCCAGGTAGACCGAGCCGGCGATGAGCACCATCGAGATGCCGGCGACGATGCCGTCACGCCAGACGCCGGCCCACGCCCAGAACCGGACGCCGACGGCCCGACGGGCTGTGAGGTCCCACAGGACGCTCATCAGGCCGAAGACGGCCAGGAAGTACACGCCGGACCACTTGGTGCCGATGGCGAGGCCGAGCAGCACGGCCGCGGCGAGCCGCCACCAGCGCCAGCCGATCCGGGGACCGAGGCCGAGGGGCCGCCCCTCGTCGAGCAGGACCGCGGTGCGCTCGGCGAGCCGTCGTCTCATCTGGTCCCGGTCGATGAGCAGCGCGCCGAACGCGGCCAGCACGAAGAACATGAGGAACGGGTCGAGCAGGCTGACCCGGGAGTGCACGATCGCCTCGCCGTCGACCGCGAGGAGCAGGCCCGCGACGGTGCCCAGTGCGGTGGAGGCGAACAGCCGCCGGCCGATGCGCGCGATCATGAGGATCGCGAGCGTGCCGCACACCGCGGCGGACAGCCGCCAGGCGGCCGAGCTCTCCACACCGCCGCCGAGCTGGATGCCGAGGGCGATCATCCACTTGCCGACAGGCGGGTGGACGACGTACTCGGCGACCCAGCCGAGGCTGCTCGTGTCGCCCGCCTCGAACGCCGGGTTCGGGTTGTCGCCCCACTGGGCCTCGAACCCGCGCGCGAGCAGCGAGTACGCCTGCTTGACGTAGTAGGTCTCGTCGAACACGAGCGCGTGCGGTCGCGACAGGTCCCAGAACCGGGCCACCCCGCCGAGCACGGTCACCGCGAGCGGCCAGAGCCAGCCGAGCAGGCGGGCCCGCGGCGTCGCGTCGAGTGCCAGACGGTCCTCGCCGAGCAGTCGCCGCAGCAGGCGGGTGCGCGTCGGCTCCTCGGGCTCCGTGGGCTCGTCCGCAGCCGCGTCGAGGGGGTGGGTGCCCTCCGCGAGGAGCCCGTCGTCCCGAGGGTCGGGGGAGTCGCCCTCCGGCCGGTGGGCCGACGCAGCCTCGTCCGTCGAGGGCCGGGTGGCGGACACGTCGCCCGCCACCTCTCCGTCGTGGTCCGTGATGTCTCCCGGACGGTCGTTCTCGGCGGAGTGCTGCACGCCGTCGCCCTCGTCGGGCGCGTCGGCTGTGCGACCGATCGACGCGGCGCGGGCCGCCGCCGCCACGGTCGAGCCCGGTGGCACCGTCAGGTCGTCGCCGTCTGCGGCGATGTAGGCCTCGACCGCCTGGTCCGGCTCCCCGGGCACATGCCCGGACGGCTCGCGCCGGGCGCCCTCACCCGGCGCGGCAGCGGCATCCTCGTCGTGCGGCTCGTCGACCGGTGGGCCGGCGGGCGGGTCGACGGGCGGGGACTGCGGTGCTCCGGCGGTCGGGTCGGTGCCCGGGCTGGACGGCGGGCCTGGCAGCGGGAGCGGACCCACAGGGGTGGGCTCGTCGTCGGGCGTGGGCGGCACGGGGTCATCGTAGGGGCGGGGCCCGTGGGAGGCTGGCGGGATGTGCACACCCCCGTCCCCGGTCGGTCGGCTCGTGCTGGCCGCGACCCCGATCGGCGACGTCGAGGACGCCTCGGCGCGTCTGCGTCGACTGCTCGCGGAGGCCGATGTCGTCGCCGCGGAGGACACCCGGCGACTGCGGGCGCTCGCGGCCCGGCTGGGTGTCGAGATCGGCGGTCGGGTGGTGAGCCACCACGAGCACAACGAGGCCGAGCGGGCCGCGGACCTGCTCGAGGTCGTCGCGGGCGGCGGGACGGTCGTCGTCGTGACGGACGCGGGGATGCCGGCGGTGTCCGACCCGGGCTTCCGGGTGGTCACCGCGGCGGTCGCGGCCGGGCTGCCCGTCACGGCCGCCCCGGGACCGAGCGCGGTGCTGACGGCCCTCGCGCTTTCCGGCCTGCCGACCGACCGGTTCTGCTTCGAGGGTTTCGTCCCGCGCAAGCCGGGGGAGCGGGCCCGTGCACTGGCCGACCTGGCGGCCGAACGGCGCACGATGATCTTCTTCGAGGCGCCGCACCGGCTCGGTGAGCTGCTCGCGGCGATGGTCGACGCCTTCGGGGCGGACCGGCCCGCCGCCGTGTGCCGCGAGCTGACCAAGACGTACGAGGAGGTCCGCCGTGCCCCGCTCGCCGAGCTCGCGCAGTGGGCGACGGGTGAGGTGCGCGGCGAGATCGTCGTCGTCGTGGGCGGAGCGGTGCGCGGTGCGGGGCTGACGACCGCCGACCTGGTCGCAGAGGTGCTCGCGCGGGCGGACGCCGGGGAGCGGCTCAAGGACGCCGTGGCGGACGTCGCGGTGAGTGCGGGGGTCGTCAAGCGCGACCTGTACGCAGCGGCGCTGTCCGCTCGCAAGGGCTGAGCCGACCACAGCCCCGGTGCAGCGCCGGTGCAGTGTCGCGGGCCGGTCGGGTGGCCCTCGGACCAGCCTGCTCACCTAGGATCGGCGGCATGTCCCGCATCCTGTCGGCCGTCGCGTGGCCCTACGCGAACGGCCCCCGCCACATCGGTCACGTCGCCGGCTTCGGTGTCCCCTCGGACGTCTTCTCCCGGTACATGCGCATGGCGGGCCACGACGTGCTGATGGTCTCGGGCACCGACGAGCACGGCACGCCGATCCTGGTGCAGGCCGAGCAGGAGGGCGTGGCCCCGCAGGAGCTCGCCGACCGGTACAACCGCGTCATCGTCGAGGACCTGACCGCCCTGGGCCTGTCGTACGACCTGTTCACCCGCACCACGACGCGCAACCACTACGCGGTCGTGCAGGAGATGTTCCGCACGGTGCACAAGAACGGCTACATGGTCGAGCAGTCGACCATGGGCGCGATCAGCCCGTCGACGGGGCGCACGCTGCCCGACCGCTACATCGAGGGCACGTGCCCGATCTGCGGCTACGACGGCGCGCGCGGCGACCAGTGCGACAACTGCGGCAACCAGCTCGACGCGATCGACCTGATCAACCCCAAGAGCCGGATCAACGGCGAGGCCCCGAAGTTCGTGGAGTCCACGCACTTCTTCCTCGACCTGCCGGCGTTCGCCGACGCGCTCGGTTCCTGGCTGCGCACGCGCGGCGACTGGCGCCCGAACGTCCTGAACTTCTCCCTCAACCTCATCGACGACATGCGCCCGCGGGCCATGACGCGTGACATCGACTGGGGCATCCCCGTGCCGCTCGAGGGCTGGGAGGACAACCCGTCCAAGCGCCTGTACGTGTGGTTCGACGCGGTCATCGGCTACCTGTCCGCGTCGGTGGAGTGGGCGCGTCGCAGCGGCGACCCCGAGGCGTGGCGCGCGTACTGGAACGACCCCGAGGCCCGCTCGTACTACTTCATGGGCAAGGACAACATCACCTTCCACTCCCAGATCTGGCCGGCGGAGCTGCTCGGCTACGACGGGAAGGGCACGAAGGGTGGTGCACCGGGCGTCTTCGGCGACCTGCAGCTGCCCACCGAGGTCGTCTCGAGCGAGTTCCTGACCATGGAGGGCAAGCAGTTCTCCTCCTCGCGCGGCGTGGTCATCTACGTGCGCGACATGCTGGCCCGCTACCAGCCGGACGCGCTGCGCTACTTCATCTCGGTGGCCGGTCCGGAGAACCAGGACGCCGACTTCACCTGGTCGGACTTCAAGCGCCGCACCAACGACGAGCTCGTCGCCGGCTGGGGCAACCTGGTCAACCGCACGGCCAGCATGATCCACAAGAACTTCGGCGAGATCCCCACCCCGACGCAGGTGCAGCCGGTCGACGCGGCACTCCTGGAGACCACGGGCACGGCCTTCGGCCGCATCGGCGAGCTGGTCGGCACGCACCGGCACCGCGCGGCCGTCGGCGAGGCGATGCGCGTCGTGCAGGAGGCCAACCGGTACATCTCCGAGACCGAGCCGTGGAAGCTGACGGGTGATCGCGAGCGCCTGGCCACGGTCCTGCACACGGCCGCGCAGGCCGTCAACGACGCGAACACGCTGCTCTCGCCGTTCCTGCCGCACTCGGCGCAGAAGGTGCACGAGGCGCTCGGTGGCACCGGAGAGGTCTCGCCGCTGCCGCGCATCGAGGAGGTCACGGACCTGGACGACGCCTCCCGGCAGTACCCGGTGATCACCGGGTACTACAGGCTGGGCGAGGGTGTCCGCGCGTGGGCGTCGACCCCGGTGGTGCCCGGTGCGCCGGTGGCCAAGCCGACGCCGGTGTTCACCAAGCTCGACGACTCGATCGTCGAGGAGGAGCTCGACCGGCTGCGCAAGGCCTGAGCGCGTGGGTCGCAACCGGTCGCGTGACCGCGGCTGGCCCGCGCCGCCCGCGCCGCTGCCCGTGCCGGTGGTCGACGACCACACGCACCTGGACGCGGTGCTCGGCGTGCGCGCCGCGGGCTGGGCGCGGGACGCCGACGGCACGCCTCGTGAGGCTGCCGAGCACGCGGACCCGGCCGCGCTCGAGGTCGCAGCCACGGCACCCTCGGTCCAGGACCACCTGGACCGGGCTGCGGCCGTCGGGGTCACGCGCATGGTCCAGGTCGGTTGCGACCTGGACGCCGTGGCCTGGACCGTCGCCGCCCTCGACGCCCACCCCGCGCTGCTGGGGGCGCTGGCCATCCACCCCAACGAGGCGGTGCTGCACGCGCGCGTGCACGAGATCGCCCCGGACGGCCTGACGCCCGACCCCCAGGAGCGGCACCGCGTCGGGCTCGACGACGCGCTCGCCGCGGTCGCCGCGGCCGCCCGGCACCCGCGCGTGCGGGCGATCGGCGAGACCGGCCTGGACCACTTCCGGGCGGGGGAGCGCGGTCGTGCCGTGCAGGTCGAGGCGTTCCGGGCGCACGTCGCGCTCGCCAAGGAGCTCGGCCTGGCGCTGCAGATCCACGACCGTGACGCCCACGCCGAGGTGATCGAGGTCCTGCTGGCCGACGGGGCACCCGAGCGCACCGTGTTCCACTGCTTCTCCGGGGATGCCGCGATGGCCCGGCTGGCCGCCGAGCACGGCTGGTACTGCTCGTTCGCCGGCCCGGTGTCGTTCCCGTCGAACGACGGGCTGCGGGCCGCCCTGCTCGAGCTGCCCGCCTCGTTGGTGCTCGTCGAGACCGACGCGCCGTACCTCACCGTGCACCCGCACCGCGGACGTCCGAACGCGCCCTACCTGCTGCCCGGCACGGTCCGGACCGTCGCCGAGGTGACCGGTCGGCCGCTCGAGGACGTCTGCGTGCAGGTCGCGACGGTCGCCGAGCAGGTCTACGGCCCGTGGTGAATCTCCGCGGACAATCCGGACGCCGACTACCGGCCCACGTCACGGATCGGTTACGGTCGGACCGACCTGCCCACGACCGTCCGACGGAAGGACCCACCGCGTGACTGCCGGCGATCCCGCTGCGACCACCCGTCGCGGTGCCCGCCGTGCTGCTGAGCAGGCCGCTCTGGCGCCGCTCTCGCGTGCGGCCCGCTGGCGTCGGGTCGGCGCGCAGGGGGCGGTCCTGGCCATGGTCGTCGGCGCGACCAGCGCGTTCACCGTCCTGCACAAGGAGGTGACCGTCGACGTCGACGGTCGGGCGGTCGTCGTCGAAGGCTTCGGCCGCACGGTCGGCGACGTGCTCGCCAGCGCTGACATCGACGTGGCCGAGCGTGACCTGGTGGCCCCGTCGTTGTCCGAGCCGGCGATCCGGGGCGGGCAGATCGTGGTGCGGCACGCCCGGCAGATCGACGTCGAGGTCGACGGCTCCGAGCAGACGGTCTGGACGACGGCGCTGACCGTCGGCGAGGCGGTCGACGACCTGGGCCTGCGCGACTCCGACGTGCGCCTGTCCGCCTCCCGGTCCTCGTCGCTGGGCCGCGAGACGATTCGGGTGTCGACGCAGAAGACGATCCACCTCGTGGTCGACGGCCAGGTCATCGACGGTGTGAGCAGTTCCTCGACCGTCCGCGACGCGCTCAAGGACATCGGCCTGGTGCTCGAGGAGGGTGACCACGTGTCGGTCCCGCTCGACGCCACCGCGGTCGACGGTCTCGTGGTCCTCGTGACGCGGGCGAGCAGCAGCGGCGAGACGGTCACCGAGGCGGTCCCGTTCGAGACCCAGGAGGTCGAGGACGCGACGCTGATCAAGGGCAACACGAAGGTCAAGGTGGCTGGCAAGGCGGGCGTGCGCACGTCGACGTACGAGCTGCAGGTCGTCAACGGCGTCGTGGTCGGGCGCACGCTGCTGACCTCGATCGTGACGACGGAGCCGGTGACCCAGGTCGTGCGGGTCGGCACGGCGGAGCTGCCGGACCCGAGCACCGTGGCTGTCGAGCCGGGGACCGCGCAGGCACTCGGCAAGGAGATGGCTGCGGCCCGCGGTTGGGGCGACGACCAGTTCGCCTGCCTGCTCGCCCTGTGGAACAAGGAGTCCGGCTGGCGGGTGAATGCTGCCAACGCCTCCTCGGGTGCCTACGGCATCCCGCAGGCGCTGCCGGGGTCGAAGATGGCGACGGTCGGCGCGGACTGGCAGACGAACCCTGCGACGCAGATCACCTGGGGTCTTGGCTACATCGCGGGCCGTTACGGGGACCCGTGCGGCGCGTGGGCGCACTCGGAGTCGAGCGGCTGGTACTGACCCCTCCCCGAGGTCCGGCACGGTCGGGCGCTGGGTGGCTTCACCCCCGTCGGGCTTGGCGCATCGGTCACGATCGGGTTACGGTCGCGTGCCGCTCTTGACGAGAACACCCCTGACGCACCTCGGATCTCTTCGAAGGATGCTCCGCAGGACGTGACCGACATCGAGGCGGCGCGGTGGATCGCCCTCGTAACCTGGGCGTCTCACCACGACGGCCGGATCGGAGATCCGGACCGGCGGGGGTCACCTCCCTCCAGGTGACCGGACGTGCGGCCTCGTGCCCACACCCGTCGGACGCCCCTCGGGGCGTGACCGCTCTCCGTGCCCGGGCACCCCGACGTCTGGAGCCTCGTGCCCTTCTCGCCCCGCACCCGCGGTCCCCTCGCGCCCACGCGCCCCTCCTCCGAGTCGGGCGGTCCGACGCGCTCCCGGGACCACCGGTCCGGGCACGGGCGCCACGCCTCCCGCGCAGTCCCCCTCGTCCTGCTCAGCGCCGCGGCGCTCGTCATCGCCGGCGCCGGCGTCGCGTTCGCGCAGGCGCACAAGACCGTCACGCTCGACGTCGACGGCACCACCGTCACGGTCGACACGTTCGCCGGATCGGTCGACGGCCTGCTGGCCGACCGCGGCATCCAGGTCGGCGCGCACGACGCCGTGGCCCCGGCGGGTGCGCTCGCCGACGGTTCCGAGGTCGTCGTGCGGCACGGTCGCACGATCGTCGTCACCGACGGCGGCGAGGAGCGCACCGTGTGGACCACGGCGCTGACGGCGGACGAGGCGCTCGACACGCTCGACGCACGCTCGGGCGACATCGCCCTGGTGGCGTCCCGCTCGTCCGGCGGCCGTCCCGAGCTCGCGCTCGACCTCACGCTGCACGGTCCGGCGGACGTGCTGGTCGACGGCACCGTCCTGAGCACCCCCGACGGCGACGCGCGCGTGGCCGACGTGCTCGACGAGCTGGGCATCACGCTCGGCGACCTCGACACCGTGCGGGTCCAGCAGGGTGACGACGGTCGCGTGCAGGTCGTCGTGCAGCGCGTGGTCGTGCAGGACGTCACCTCCACGAGCGAGATCGCGTTCGCCTCCGTCGATCAGGACGACGCGAACCGCTACAAGGGCACCCGCACGGTCGTCACCGCGGGGGTCCCGGGGGTGCGCACGGTCGTCGATCGCGTCACGACGGTCGACGGTGCCGAGACGGCCCGCACGACGCTGTCGGACACGGTCACGCAGGCACCGGTCGACGAGGTCGTCGCGGTCGGCACCAAGGCCCGTCCGGTCGTCGCGGCAGCTCCCGCAGCCGCCGCAGGGACGTCGAGCCCGGTCACGGCCGGCGGCAGCGCCGACTCGCTCAACTGGGCCGCGCTGGCCGCGTGCGAGTCGGGCGGCAACCCGACGATCGTGTCGAGGAACGGGCTGTACCACGGCCTCTACCAGTTCTCGGTGGGCACGTGGCAGGGCGTGGGCGGCGCAGGACTGCCGTCCCAGGCGTCGGCGGACGAGCAGACGGCTCGGGCGAAGATGCTCTACAACCGGTCCGGTGCGGGGCAGTGGCCTGTGTGCGGGGCGCGGCTGTTCAGCTGAGCGCGCCTGTCCGGGTGCCCTCCGGGGCACCCGCCTGACATACGCTCGTCGCCATGTCCGTGACGTCGCTCCTCGGCCCGGCCCAGATCCGTGAGCTCGCGGAGCAGGCGGGCATCCGACCGACCAAGACGCTCGGCCAGAACTTCGTCATCGACGCAGGGACGGTCCGCAAGATCGTCCGGCAGGCGGATGTGGTCGTCGGCGAGCGTGTCGTCGAGATCGGCCCCGGCCTCGGGTCCCTCACGTTGGGGCTCCTCGAGGCCGGGGCCGACGTCGTCGCGGTGGAGATCGACCCGGTGCTCGCCCGGCTGCTGCCGACCACCGTGGCCCGGCACCTGCCGGGGCTGGAACGCGTCGACGACGAACCCACGGCCGACGGGGCGCCGGTGGTCCGGCTGCGTGACGCCGAGGGTCACGACCGGCTGACCGTGGTGCTCAGCGACGCCCTGGACGTGCACGTGCTGCCCGGTCCGCCGCCGACGGCCCTGGTGGCGAACCTGCCGTACAACGTCTCCGTCCCGGTGCTGCTGACCTTCCTCGAGCGGTTCGCCTCGCTCGAGCGCCTGCTGGTCATGGTGCAGGCCGAGGTCGCCGACCGGGTGGCCGCCCCTCCGGGCAGCCGCACGTACGGCGTGCCGTCGGTCAAGGCGGCCTGGTGGGCGTCGGCCCGTCGCACCGCGACCGTGGGTCGTTCCGTGTTCTGGCCGGTGCCGAACGTGGACTCCGCGCTGGTGCGGCTCGACCGCCGCGAGCCCCCGGCGATCCCGGTGACGCGGGGCGAGGTCTTCGCGGTCGTCGACGCCGCCTTCGCCCAGCGGCGCAAGATGCTGCGCTCGGCCCTCGCCGGTGTCGCGGGCTCGTCGGAGGCCGCGGTGACCGCGCTCGTCGCCGCGGGCGTCGACCCGCAGGCCCGGGGCGAGACGGTCGACGTCGAGGGGTTCGCCCGTGTCGCCGCGCAGCTGGCCGTCGTGGCCCGGACGAGCGACGACGGGACCGACCGGGACCGACCTGGCACAGTGGCCCCGTGACCCTCACGCGCCTCGACGTCGTCCCGGACCGGGAGGTGCGCGTGCGTGCCCCCGGCAAGGTCAACCTGTCCCTGCGGGTCGGTCCGCGCAGGCGGGACGGCTACCACCCGCTGTCGACCGTGTTCCAGGCGGTCTCGGTGCACGAGGACGTCGTCGCCACACCGTCGACGGACTTCCGGCTCACCGTCTCCGGCCCGCAGTCCGAGCTCGTGCCGACCGACGGGACGAACCTGGCCGTGCGGGCCGCCCGCGCCCTGGCCGCGCGTGCCGGCATCGACGAGGGCGTGCACCTGCACCTGCACAAGGGTGTCCCCGTCGCCGGGGGCATGGCCGGGGGGTCGGCCGACGCGGCCGCGGCGCTGGTCGCCTGCGACGCGCTCTGGCACACCGGCCTGAGCCGGGACGACCTGCTCGAGCTCGCGGCGGACCTGGGCTCGGACGTGCCCTTCTCGCTCACCGGGCACACCGCCGTGGGTTCCGGACGCGGCGACCTGCTCACGCCCGTGCTCGCCCGGGGAGAGTTCCACTGGGCGTTCGCCGTGCAGGATCGTGGCCTGTCGACCGCCGCCGTCTACGCGCGGTTCGACGAGCTGGCCGGCGACGACGCACGCGACCCCGACCCGCAGGACGACCTCGCCCTCATGCAGGCGTTGCTCGCCGGCGACGCCACGGCTCTGGGTGCCGCGCTGCACAACGACCTGCAGCCGGCCGCGCTGACGCTCGACCCCGCCCTGGCCGAACCGCTCGAGGTCGCCGAGGATGCCGGCGCGCTGGGTGCCGTCGTCTCGGGCTCGGGTCCGACGGTGGCCGCGCTGGCCCGCAGCAGGCAGCACGCCCTCGTGCTCGCCGCGGCGTTCACGGCCGCCGGGGTCGCGGACGCGGTCCTGACGGCGGTGGGACCGGTCGCCGGCACCCGGGTGGTCAGCGGCGCCGACCAGGCCGGGTAGCCTGCACGCTCGATGGCTCACCTGCTCGGCGCGGACCGCGTCACCCTCACGCTCGGCACGCGCACGCTGCTGGACGGCGTCAGTCTCGGCGTCGACGACGGCATGCGCGTCGGCGTCGTCGGCCCCAACGGCGCCGGCAAGTCCACCTTGCTGCGCGTCCTGTCCGGTCTCCAGGACCCGGACGACGGCCGGGTGACCCGTGCCGGTTCGGTGCGGGTCGCGGTCCTGGACCAGCGTGACGACCTGCCCGCCGGTTGTACCGTGCTCGAGTCGGTGCACGGCGGTGCGGACACGCACGAGTGGGCGGTCGACGCACGCGTCCGCTCGGTGCACACCGGCCTGCTGTCCGACCTGGACCTGGCGGCGGACGTCGCGACGCTCTCGGGCGGCCAGCGCCGCCGGGTGGCGCTCGCCGCGCTGCTGGTCCGTGACGACGAGGTGCTCGTGCTCGACGAGCCGACGAACCACCTGGACGTCGAGGGCGTGGCCTGGCTCGCCGCGCACCTGTCGGCCCGCTACTCGCGCAACGGCGGGGCCCTGGTGGTCGTCACGCACGACCGCTGGTTCCTCGACGCGGTGTGCACCCGGACGTGGGAGGTGCACGACGGCCAGGTCGACCAGTACGACGGCGGGTACGCCGCCTACGTCCTGGCGCGGGCCGAGCGTGCGCAGCAGGCGGCGACCGTGGAGACCAAGCGGCAGAACCTGCTGCGCAAGGAGCTCGCCTGGCTGCGCCGCGGCGCGCCGGCGCGCACGTCCAAGCCGCAGTTCCGCCTGGACGCCGCCGCCGCGCTGATCGCCGACGAGCCGCCGCCGCGCGACAACCTCGAGCTGACCAGGATGGCCACCGCACGCCTCGGCAAGGACGTGCTGGACGTCGAGGGCGTCACGCTGTCGTTCCCCGCGCACGACGGCGGACCTGACCGGGTGCTGCTCGACGACGTGACGTGGCGTCTGGGCCCCGGCGACAGGATCGGACTGGTCGGCGTCAACGGTGCGGGCAAGACCTCCCTGCTGCGTCTGCTCACCGGGCGCCTCGAGCCGACGTCCGGCAGGGTCAAGCGCGGCAAGACCGTGCAGGTCGCCGAGCTGCGCCAGGACGTGGAGGACCTCGACGAGCTGGCGGACCTGCGGGTCGTCGAGGTCGTCGAGCGCGAGAAGCGGTCCGTGGTCGTCGGCGGCAAGGAGCTCACCGCGTCGCAGCTCGTCGAGCGGCTCGGCTTCACGCGGGACCGCGCACGCACACCGGTGCGTGACCTGTCCGGCGGCGAGCGGCGACGGTTGCAGCTGCTGCGGCTGCTCGTCGGGGAGCCGAACGTCCTGCTGCTCGACGAGCCGACGAACGACCTCGACACCGACACCCTGGCCGCCCTGGAGGACCTGCTCGACGGCTGGCCCGGCACGTTGATCGTGGTCTCGCACGACCGGTACCTGCTCGAGCGCGTGTGCGACCGGCAGATGGCCCTGCTCGGCGACGGTGCGCTGCGCGACCTGCCCGGCGGGGTCGAGCAGTACCTCGCGCTGCGTGCGGCGGCGCTGGCCGCCGGGCCGGCGGCGGCCTCGCCCGGCAGCCCGGCGCCGGTCGCGCAGCAGGACGTGCCCACGCAGGTCGACGCGGTGCAGGCACCGAGCGCGGCCGACGTGCGTGCGGCACGCAAGGAGATCGCCCGCGTCGAGCGCCGGTTGTCGCGGATCTCCGCGCAGGAGGCCGAGCTGCACGCCCGCATGGTCGAGCAGGCCACCGACCACGTCGCCGTCGGGGCGCTCGACGAGCAGCTGCGCACGTTGGCGGCGGAGAAGGACGAGCTGGAGATGGTCTGGCTCGAGGCGTCCGAGATCGCCGGCTGACGTCCGGCCGAGAAGTTCGGGCAGCGACCCGGACCGGACGGCGTCAGAGCGACGCGGTGGCGTCCCGGCGGACGTGCACGAGCGCCAGCTGGCTGCACGCCGCCATGACGAGCAGCCCGGCGAGCACGACGAGCAACGGCGCGACCCAGGTCGACGTCGCCGAGTGCACGGCACCCATGACGCTGGGACCGAGCGCGGCGCAGCCGTAGCCGACGGTCTGCACGGTCGCCGACATCCGCCGGGCGGCCGCCTGCGAACCTGCCGACTGCGCCACGACGGTGAAGATCACCGCGAAGTTCCCGCCCTGCGACGTGCCTGCCAGCGCGCACCACACGGGCCACGCCTGCGGCGCGAGCAGCAGCCCGAGCGGCAGCACCACCCACCCGGCCGCGATGACCGAGGAGACGACGCGCACGGGGACGCGTCGCCCGAGGGCGAGCGGGACGCCCACGCCGCCGAGCACGCCGAACAGCTGGAAGAGCGCGGCCGCGGCACCGGCGGAGGCCTTCGCGAGCCCGAGCTGGTCGTGCAGGATCGACGGCAGCCACGCGCTGACGGCGTAGTAGCCGAACGCCTGACCGCTGAACGCGACGGCCAGCAGCCAGGTGACGGGTCGTCGCAGCACGTGCACCGGGGGGCGGGACGTGTCCGCGGCGTCCGGATCCGCTGCCGCGCCGACGACGGGCGGCTCCCCGGGGTCGTGCACGCCGTACGCGCGCAGCCAGACGAACGTCGCCCCGACCGCCATGACGCCCCAGGCCGCCAGGGCCCACCGCCACCCGATCAGCCCGGCCAGCGGCGCAGTGAACAGGGTGGTGAGCACGCTGCCGACGTTGAGCGCCGCGGTGTACAGCCCGGTCACCCGGGGGACCTGGTGCGGGAAGTCCCGGCCGATGAGCACGGGCACCGCGACGTTGCCCACGGTGATCGCCAGGCCGATCAGTGCCGTGCCGACCAGGGCCGTGGCGAACCCGCCGGCCGAGCGCAGGACCGTGCCGAGCAGGACGGTCGTCAGCGAGGCCGTCACCATCGCCGCGGTGCCCGCCCGGGCGAGCAGCACGGAGGCCAGCGGGGTGCCGATCGCGAAGCACAGCACGGGGATCCCGGTGAGCAGGCCTGCCCCGGCCGGGGTCAGTGCGAGGTCGGCGCTGACGTCGCCCACGACCGGGGCGAGCGCGGTGATCGGCGCGCGCAGGTTGAGCGCGTAGAGCAGCACGGCCGACAGCGCCAGGCCCCGCGCGGCACCCCCGGGATACCCGGCCGGGCTGACGGCGCTCCGGCCCGCACGCGCCGGCCGGTCGGGCGGGCTCGCGCTCACGGCTGGTCGAACGGGGCGACGACCTCACGCAGGAGCGCCGCGAGCCGGTCGCGGTCCTCCTCGCCGAGGTCACCGAGCAGACCACGCTCCACGTCGAGCAGGTCACTGAAGGCTGCGTCCACCCGGGCGAGCCCCTCGGCGGTCAGCTGCACGAGCACGCCGCGCCGGTCGTCGGGCGACGGCAGCCGGCGCACCAGGCCGTGCTCGACGAGCCGGTCGATGCGGTTGGTCATCGTGCCGCTCGTCACGAGGGTCTGGGTGAGCAGCGCGCCGGGGGAGAGCTGGTAGGGCGTGCCGGCGCGTCGCAGCGCCGAGAGCACGTCGAACTCCCAGGTCTCCAGGTCGTGCCGCGCGAACGCGCTGCGACGGGCCAGGTCGAGGTGCCGGGCGAGCCGGCTGACGCGGGAGAGCACGGTCAGGGGCAGCACGTCGAGGTCGGGGCGCTCGCGCTGCCAGGCGAGGACGATCCGGTCGACCTCGTCGCGCGCACCGCCCGCCTCGGGTCCTGTGCCGTCTGCCATGCGGTGAGATTACTCGACGTCAACACAAGGTCCCGGGACGACAGGTCCTGACCGGGTGCCGATCAGGTGGCCGCCGGTTCCCGGAGGGGCTTCAGTGGCGCTCGAGCGCGGGACGCCGCTCGAGCCCGGCCAGGCCGTTCCACGCGAGGTTCACCAGGTGCGCGGCGACGTCGGCCTTCTTCGGGCTGCGCGCGTCGAGCCACCACTGCCCGGTCAGCGCGACCATGCCCACGAGCATCTGGGAGTACATCGGTGCGGCCCGGGGGTCGAGGCCCTGCTTCTTGAACTGGTCGGCCAGCAGGTGCTCGACCTGGGTCGCGACGTCACCGATCAGGCTCGAGAACGTGCCCGTGGCCTGCGCGACGGGCGAGTCGCGCACGAGGATCCGGAACCCGTCCTCGGAGGTCTCGATGTAGCTGAGCAGGGCCAGCGCGGTGCGTTCGACGAGCACCTTGGGGTGGCCGCCGCCCTCGAGGGCACCCGTGAGGGCGCCCGTCAGCGCCTGGATCTCCCGGTCCACGACGACCGCGTACATGCCCTCCTTGCCGCCGAAGTGCTCGTAGACGACGGGCTTGGAGACCTCGGCGCGCGCGGCGATCTCCTCGACGCTGGTGCCCTCGAACCCCTTCTCGGCGAACAACCGGCGGGACACGTCGAGCAGCTGCGCGCGACGCTGGGCCGCAGTCATGCGGGAGCGTGCGGTGCGCTTGGTCTCGGTGGCCACGGTCCCATCATGCCGTGCCGGCCCTGGCAGACTGGGCGCTTCACGTCGCGCACGGGCCTGCAGGCCGTGCGCGCGACGGTCCGCCCTGGTGTAACGGCAGCACACAGGCCTTTGGTGCCTTGAGGTCCGGGTTCGAATCCTGGGGGCGGAGCGAGCAAGCAGGTGGCGGCATGCAGGCGGGCGACCGGCCCTCTCCCGGACCGGCGGTAGAGTGCACGTGCGCACGATCCGCCGCCCGGTGACGGGCAGATCCGCGAGGAGCAGCCACAGGTGACCAACCCTGGCACCCACCGTCCAGCCGCCGTCATCGTCCTCGCCGCAGGCGAAGGCACACGAATGCGCTCGTCCACCCCGAAGGTCCTGCACTCGCTCGCGGGGCGGTCCATGCTCGGGCACGCCCTGGCCACCGCGCGTGCGCTGGAGCCGGCGCGGGTCGCGGTCGTGGTCCGGCACGAGCGTGAGCGCGTCGCCGAGCACGCACGCACCCTCGACCCGCAGGTCCTGCTCGTCGACCAGGACGACATCCCCGGCACGGGCCGTGCCGTCCAGGTCGCGATGACCGCGCTGGACGCAGCCGCGCAGGCCGGTGCGGCGAGCGCGGGCGAGGGTCCCGGGGTCGTCGGCTCGGCCGTCGGCGTGGGGCTCGACGGCGCCGTCGTGGTCATCGCCGGTGACGTGCCCCTGCTCGACGCGGGCACGTTGACCGAGCTGCTGGAGGCCCACCACGCCGATGGCAACGCCGTCACGGTGCTGACCACCGACGTGCAGGACCCGACGGGCTACGGCCGCATCCTGCGCGAGTCGGGCTCGGGCGACGTGCTCGGCATCGTCGAGGAGAAGGACGCCGACGACGCCCAGCGCACGATCACCGAGATCAACTCCTCGATCTACGTCTTCGACGCCGGTGTCCTGCGCGGTGCGCTGGGCCGGCTCGACCAGGACAACGCGCAGGGCGAGGTGTACCTGACCGACGTGCTGGCGATCGCGCGCGGCGACGGCGGACACGTGCGGGCGCTGCGCACCGACGACCCGTTCGCGGTCGAGGGCGTCAACGACCGCGTGCAGCTCGCGGTGCTGCGCGCCGAGCTGAACCGGCGGATCCTCGAGGACTGGATGCGGGCGGGCGTCACGGTCGTGGACCCGGCGACCACCTGGGTCGACGTCGACGTCGAGCTCGCGCCCGACGTGACGATCCTCCCCGGGACGCAGCTGCACGGGGCGACGGTCGTCGCCTCGGGTGCCACGATCGGCCCGGACACGACCCTGACCGACGTCGAGGTCGGCCCGGGGGCCACGGTGGTCCGCACGCACGGCTCCCTCGCGGTGATCGGTGCGGACGCGAGCGTCGGCCCGTTCGCCTACCTGCGACCGGGCACGGTGCTCGGCGAGCACGGCAAGATCGGCACGTTCGTCGAGACGAAGAACGCGACGATCGGCACCGGCTCGAAGGTGCCGCACCTGTCCTACGTCGGTGACGCGACGATCGGCGAGCACACCAACATCGGTGCCGCGTCGGTGACCGTCAACTACGACGGGGTGAACAAGCACCGCACGACGATCGGCTCGTACGCCCGCACGGGTGCCGACAACATGTTCGTCGCCCCGGTCACGGTCGGCGACGGCGCGTACACCGGCGCCGGCTCCGTGATCCGTCGCGACGTCCCGGCCGGTGCGCTCGCCGTGAGCGCGAGCCCGCAGCGGTCGATCGAGGGCTGGGTCGCGCGTGCGCGGGCCGGCACCCCGGCGGCCGAGGCCGCAGCCCGGGCCAACGCCAGCCGCGACGAGCAGGAGCTGTCCCCGCAGGCGCGCGCCGAGCGCGAGCGTGCGGCCACCGCGGCCTCGGGGATCCCCGTGACACCGCCTCCCGTGCTGCCGGACCAGCCGGCCCACCTGCCCGACCCCGCCCCCCGGTCTGCCGGGACCGACCCGAAGGACCTCGCCCGATGACCGGGATCGTCTCCAGCGACGGCGAGAAGCGTCTCGTCCTCGTCTCTGGCCGTGCTCACCTCGACCTGGCCGCCGATGTCGCGCGCGAGCTCGACATCGACCTCGTGCCGACGACCGCCTACGACTTCGCCAACGGGGAGATCTACACCCGTTTCGGGGAGTCGGTGCGCGGCTCGGACGCGTTCGTCCTGCAGTCGCACGCCTCGCCGATCAACCAGTGGATCATGGAGCAGCTGCTCATGGTCGACGCCCTCAAGCGGGCGTCCGCGAAGACGATCACCGTGGTCGCGCCGTTCTACGGCTACGCCCGGCAGGACAAGAAGCACCGCGGTCGCGAGCCGATCTCGGCCCGGCTGCTCGCCGACCTGTTCAAGACCGCGGGCGCGGACCGGCTGATGAGCGTGGACCTGCACTCGGCGCAGATCCAGGGCTTCTTCGACGGGCCGGTCGACCACCTGTGGGCGATGCCGATCCTCACGGACTACGTGCGCACCCGGGTCGACGCGTCCAACGTGGCCGTGGTGTCCCCGGACGCGGGCCGCATCCGGGTCGCCGAGCAGTGGGCGGCCAAGCTGGGCGGCAGCCCGCTGGCGTTCGTGCACAAGACCCGGGACATCCGCACCGCGAACAAGTCGGTCGCGAACCGGGTCGTCGGCGAGGTCGAGGGCCGCACGTGCGTGCTGGTCGACGACCTCATCGACACCGCCGGGACGATCGCGGGTGCGGTGCGCGTCGTGATGGAGGCCGGGGCCAAGGACGTCATCGTCGCCGCCACCCACGGCGTGCTGTCCGAGCCGGCGAGCGAGCGCCTGCAGGAGTGCGGTGCCCGGGAGATCATCGTCACCGACACGCTCCCGATCGCCGAGGAGGTCCGCTTCCCGAAGCTGACGGTCCTGTCGATCGCGCCCCTCATCGCCCGGGCGATCCGCGAGATCTTCGACGACGGCTCGGTCACCTCGTTGTTCGACGGTCAGTCCTGACCGGTCGGCACCCCGTTCGGACCGCCTGAGCCCGCTCCCGCCGACGTGCGTGAGCGGGCTCACGCACGTCCGTGCACGCTCGTCCGGGCGACCGGTTGGGGGCACGGCGTGAGGGCGGGTAAGATCGTCAGGTTGCCTCGGCGAGGGACGTCGGACGGTCCGCCCGTGCTCCACGGGAAGGGCCCTCCAGCGCTCCGTGATCGACTGGGCGGATGCCTCCGCGTGCCCGTCCTGCGCCCCGCGTCGAGGCCACCACACTCTGAGCCGCCATCACCGCTCGCCTGCGTACCCGCAGCCGTCATCATCTGGGAGTCACCGTGTCCGACGTCAAGCTCGCCGCCCTCACCCGTACGGAGTTCGGCAAGGGTGCCGCCCGCCGTCTGCGCCGTGCGGACCAGATCCCCGCCGTCCTCTACGGCCACGGTGCCGACCCGCTGCACGTCGCCCTCCCGGGCCACGAGACGATGCTGGCGCTCAAGCACTCGAACGCCCTGTTCGAGATCGAGCTCGACGGCGAGGTCACGCTGACGATCGTCAAGGACGTCCAGCGCGAGCCGGTCAAGAACATCATCGAGCACATCGACCTCCTCATCGTGAAGAAGGGTGAGAAGGTCCAGGTCGAGGTCCCGGTGCACGTCGTCGGCGAGTCCTACCCGGGCACGATCCACGTCGTCGAGACGCAGGCGCTGACGCTCGAGGCCGAGGCGACGCACCTGCCGCAGGCCGTCGAGGTCTCGATCGAGGGCCTGCGCGGCGGTGCGACCGTCGTCGCCGGCGACGTCACGCTGCCGCAGGGCTCCACGCTGGTCACCGACGCGGACACCACCGTCGTCGCGATCTCCGTGCCGCACGCCTCGGCTGACGACCTGGCCGCCGACGTGGCCGCCGCGTCGCTCGCCGCCTCGCAGTCGGCCGCTGCGCACGCCGAGGACTGATCCTCCGCGTTCTCCGCGCGACCCGCGCACGCCGGCGCCCGGTACCGTTCCGACGGTGCCGGGCGCTGCCGCGTCCGGGGCGTACCCCAGCAGCACCCCCGTGCCCGGCAGAGCCGGGTCCGACCCGGTAGGAGAGACCCGCATGAGCGACCGCCCCTGGCTCGTCGTCGGGCTCGGCAACCCCGGGCCGCAGTACGCGGGCAACCGGCACAACGTCGGCCAGATGGTGCTCGACGAGCTCGCCCGCAGGACCGGTGTGACGTTCGGCTCTCGCGTCGGCGGGCTGCTCTCGCGTCGCCCGCAGGCCGTCGTGGCCGAGGCGCGGCTCGGCACCCTGGCGGGCGGGGCCCCCGGACCCCGCGTCGTGCTCGCCAAGCCGACGACGTACATGAACGTCTCCGGGGGGCCCGTCGTGGCGCTCGCCCGGTACTTCGACGTGCCGCCCGAGCAGGTGGTCATGGTGCACGACGAGCTCGACATCCCGTTCGCGGAGGTGCGCCTGAAGATCGGCGGCGGCGAGGGCGGGCACAACGGCCTGCGCGACACCACGAAGGCCCTCGGCACGAAGGACTACGTGCGGGTGCGCGTCGGAGTCGGCCGTCCGCCCGGCCGCACGGACGCCGCCGACTTCGTGCTGCGCGACTTCGCCAAGGCGGAGCTCAAGGACCTGCCGTGGCTCGTGGACGCCGCGGCGGACGCGGTCGAGGCCGTCGTCGTCGACGGTCTGGAGAAGGCCCAGCTGCGGTTCCACACCAAGTCCTGAGCGGTCGTCCAGCCGAAACCCCTCCCCGGGACCCGAACGGGTGATAGAAGGGGTGAAAACGGACAAACGGGGCTTACAGCCCACATCACCACGCAATAGCCTCCGAGCGGACGAACTACCGCATTCGGGGGGATGCTGCCATGACGATTCTGGACGACTCGAGACGGGCTGCCGTGCAGCACGTGTCGCCCGGCCTGCCCGACTCCGAGCTGGACCGCCTCGTCGACACGGACGAGCTGAGCACCGTCGGCGCCGACAGGCGCCGGACCGCAGCCGGACCGCGCCTGTCCTGGGCGTCCGCGCAGCCGTTCGTGAGCCGACCCCGCGCCGAGGAGCGCCTCGACGCCGAGGTGCGCGTGCCCGGCTGGCGCGCCCTGGTGGGCGGCTACGTGCGTCGGGCCTTCGTGCTCGACACGCTCGCCGCGCTCGGTGCGGCGGTGCTCGTCGTGCTCGGCTCGCACGCCTCCGCGTCCACGACCGTGTGGGTCGCGGCGACCGCGGTCGTCCTGCTGGTCCTCGTCGCCGTCTTCCGCGGGTACGACCGCCGCGGTGTGGGCAACGGGCCCGCCGAGTTCCAGGCCCTGCTGCGGGCGTGCCTGAGCGCGGCCGCAGCCGTGGCGCTGGCCAGCGTCGCGCTCGGCACCACGCTGCCGCGTCTGCCGGTGGGCGCCTTCCTGCTGGTCGTCACGCCGGCGGCGGCGCTGGGCCGCTACCTGCTGCGCCGTCGGCTGCACGGGCGCCGTCACGAGGGCGTGGCCATGGCCCGCACGCTCGTGGTCGGCGACGCCGCGTCCGCCCACCGCCTCGTGACCGACCTGCGCAACGCCTCGCACCACGGCTACCGCGTCGTCGGCCTGTGCCTTCCGTCGGTCGACGACGCGCCGCCGCAGGACGGTGTGCCGACCCTCGGTGCCTACGCCGACGTGCCGCAGGTCGCGTACGACCAGCGGATCGACGTCGTCATCGTCACGGGCGGCGACCTGGCGGGCGACGCGCTGCGTCGGCTGTCCTGGGCGCTCGGGCGCGTCGGTGCCGACCTGGTCGTCGAGCCGGGCCTGGTCGAGGTGCTCGGTCCGCGGCTCCAGCTGCGCCCGACGGCAGGGCTCACGCTGCTCGAGGTCGAGACGGCACCCCCCGGCGGACGGCTCATCGCGAAGTCCCTTCTGGACCACGCCCTCGGTGCCGTGCTGCTCGCGGCGGCCGCGCCCGTCATCGCCGGTGCCGCGCTGGCCGTGCGCCTGAACAGCCCGGGACCCGCGTTCTACCGCCAGACGCGGATCGGCGTCGACGGGCGTCGGTTCACTATGTGGAAGCTGCGCAGCATGTACGTCGACGCCGACGCGCGCCGCGAGGCTCTGCTCGCCGAGTCGGACCGTGACGGGCTCATGTTCAAGATGCACGACGACCCGCGGGTGACCTCGGTCGGCAGGCTGCTGCGCCGGTACTCGGTCGACGAGCTGCCGCAGCTGTGGAACGTCGTGCGCGGCGACATGTCGCTCGTCGGCCCGCGCCCGCCGCTGCCCGTCGAGGTCGACGCCTACCGGGACCAGGTGTTCCGTCGGCTGCGGGTGCGTCCGGGGCTGACCGGTCTGTGGCAGGTCAGCGGACGTTCCGACCTGTCGTGGGACGAGTCGGTCCGGCTGGACCTGCGCTACGTCGACAACTGGTCGGTCGCGATGGACCTGCTGATCCTGTGGAAGACCGGGCGCGCCGTGCTGGGGTCCTCCGGGGCGTACTGAGCCGGACCGCCAGACGGCTGCGCCCGGACCGCCGGGCGACTACAGGGTGTCGTCGGGCTGCGCGAGAAGGCGCAGGGTCCCGTCGGTCTCCAGGTAGGTCTCCCCGGTCACCGGGCAGACCCAGCGGCACTCGCCGCTCTCGCGCGGGTCGGCCGGCTCGAGCGGGTGTCCCGCGCGGCCGACCCAGCGCAGGCGTCGTGCCGGCACGCCGGCGACCAGCGCGTGGTCGGGCACGTCCTTCGTGACCACCGAACCGGCCGCGACGAGCGCCCACCGTCCGATCGTCACCGGCGCGACGCACACCGCCCGTGCGCCGATCGAGGCACCCTCGCGCACGGTGACGCCGACCGCGTGCCAGTCGTCGGCCGACTTGAGCGACCCGTCGGGGTTCACGGCGCGCGGGAAGTAGTCGTTGGTGAAGACGGCCGCCGGGCCGACGAACGCGCCGGGCTCGAGGACGGCCGGCTCGTAGACGAGGGCGTGGTTCTGGATCTTGCAGCGGTCGCCGACGACGACGCCGGGTCCGATGTAGGCGCCCCGGCCGATGATGCAGTCCTCACCGACCTGCGCGTCCTCGCGCACCTGCGCCAGGTGCCACACCTTCGTGCCGGCGCCGACGTGCGCGCGAGGGTCGACGTCCGCCGTGGGTGCGATCGTGGGGCCCTGCTCGGTCGGGCCCTGCTCGGTCGGACCCTGCTCGGTCGGGCCCTGCTCGAACGGGCCCTGCTCGGTCGGGTCCTGGCGGGGCGAGGCGTCGGTCACGGGAGTCCTCCGAGGTGCGCGGTGCGCGGCCGGGCGCGGGGCCACGGTGCGCGGATCCCCCGATTCTGCCGGGCGGGGAGCCGTGCGTCGACGGCGTAGGGGGTGGCGCCCGTGGCGAGCGGGTGATATCCGCCGACGGGTGCGGCCCCGTGAGGCCGATGCCCGTATCGTCCTTTTAGCGACGTTTTGCGCACGCCAGCCCTCACCCCCCGGAGCCGTCCATGTCCGTCCGCCCCCGCTCCGTCCTGGCGTCGGTGACCGCTCTCGCGCTCGGCGTGCCGCTCATGATGGCGGCGGTGGCCACGCCGGCCGCGGCCACCGACCCGTGCGCGGTGGGTGGCAACCCGATCGTCTGCGAGAACTCCAAGCCGGGTGCCGACCCCTCGGAGTGGGACATCGACGGCGCAGGCGACGAGGGGATCCAGGGCTTCTCCACGGCGATCTCGGTGAACGTCGGCGGGACGATCGACTTCAAGATCGACACCGCCGCGACGGCCTACACGATCGACATCTACCGCACCGGTTGGTACGACGGGCTCGGCGCCCGCAAGATCGCCTCGGTCACGCCCTCGGCGACCCTGCCGCAGACGCAGCCGCAGTGCTACACGGACGCGACGACCGAGCTGTACGACTGCGGCAACTGGGCCGTCTCGGCCAGCTGGCACGTGCCGGCAGCCGCGGTCTCGGGCGTCTACGTCGCGCATCTGCAGGACCCGGCGACGGGCGACGAGAGCCACATCACGTTCGTCGTGCGCAACGACGCGAGCACGTCCGACGTGATCTTCCAGACCTCGGACACCACGTGGCAGGCCTACAACGCGTACGGCGGCTCGGACTACTACCAGGGGGCGGCCAACGGGCGCGCCTACAAGATCTCGTACAACCGACCGTTCGCCACGCGGGCGGGCGTCGAGAAGCGTGACTTCTACTTCGGCAACGAGTTCCCGATGGTGCGGTTCCTCGAGCGCAACGGGTACGACGTGTCCTACCAGTCGGGTCTCGACACCGATGCGCGCGGCGCGCTGCTGCTCAACCACGACGTCTTCCTGTCCGTCGGTCACGACGAGTACTGGTCGGGCCCGCAGCGGGCCAACGTCGAAGCGGCCCGTGACGCGGGGGTCGACCTGGCGTTCTTCAGCGGCAACGAGATGTACTGGCGCACCCGCTGGGAGCCGTCCGTCGCGGGTACCGCGACCGACGACCGCACCCTGGTCTCCTACAAGGAGACGTGGTCCGACGCGAAGATCGACCCGTCGACCGAGTGGACCGGCACGTCGCGCGACCCGCGGTTCGCCTCGGCGGCCAACGGTGGAGGCTCCCCGGAGAACGCCGTGACCGGCACGATGTACATGGCCAACGACTCCGACCTGGCCCTGACGGTGTCGGCCGAGGAGGGCAAGCTGCGCCTGTGGCGTGGCACCGGCCTCGACGCGATGTCCGGCACGAGCACGACGCTCGCGGCGCACACCGTGGGCTACGAGTCCGACGAGGACCTCGACAACGGGTTCCGTCCCGAGGGCCTGATCCGGCTGTCGACCACGACCGGGGCGGTGAACTCCTACCTGCAGGACTTCGGCACGGTCGTGAAGTCCGGCACCACGACGCACCACCTGACGATGTACCGCGCAGACAGCGGCGCGCTGGTGTTCTCGGCCGGCTCGATCCAGTGGTCGTGGGGCCTGGACGCGGTGCACGACGGCGTCGGTGCTGCCGCCGACCCGCGCATCCAGCAGGCCACGGTGAACCTGCTCGCCGACATGGGTGCCCAGCCGACGACCCTGATGAGCACGCTCGTCGCGGCGACGGCGTCCAGCGACACCACCGCACCGGTCGTCCAGGTGACCTCACCCACGGCGGGCGCGGCGGTGGCCAACGGCACCTCGCTCACCGTGTCGGGGACCGCGACGGACGCCGGCGGGCGCGTCGCGGGCGTCGAGGTCTCGTTGGACGGCGGCACCACGTGGCACCCCGCTACGGGCACCGCGACCTGGACGTACACCGGGGTGCTGTCGGGCAACGGCGCGGTCCAGGTCCTCGCGCGCGGCATCGACGACTCGGCCAACATCGGCCAGGCCGTGACGCGCTCGCTGACCACCGCGTGCCCCTGCTCGATCTACGGGCAGAGCGTTCCCGCCGTCGCCTCGGTCGACGACTCCACCCCGGTCGAGCTGGGCCTGACGTTCACGCCGCAGGCCGGCGGGTTCGTCACCGCGATCCGGTTCTACAAGGGCACGGGCAACACGGGCACGCACGTGGGCTCGCTGTGGAGCGCGACGGGGACCAGGCTGGCCACGGTCACGTTCACCGGGGAGACGGCCTCCGGGTGGCAGACGGCCCAGCTGTCCTCTGCTGTCGCGGTGCAGGCCGGCACGTCGTACGTGGTCTCGTACACGGCGCCGCAGGGCCGCTACGCCGCCCAGTCCGGCGCGTTCTGGTACACGGGGCGCTCGGCGCCGCCGTTGAGCGTCGCCGGTGGCTTCGGTGCGACCGGCGCGGGCGTGTACGCGGCACCGGGACAGTTCCCGACCCTGACCTGGGGGGCGTCGCAGTACTACGTCGACGTGCTCTTCTCGGCAACGGACTCCACGCCGTTCGCGGTCGCCTCGCAGTGGCCCGTCGCCGGTGCGACCGGTACGCCGCTCGGATCGGTCCTGACCGCACAGCTCTCGCGTGCCCCTGACGGTGGTGCGGTGACGATGACGCTGACCGCTGCGGGTGGGGCCGCCGTGACCGGCTCGACGACCTACGACGCCGCGACACGCACCGCCACCTTCGTCCCGGACGGCTCGCTGACGGCGTCGACGACCTACACCGCGACGGTGTCGGCCACCTCCGGCGGCCAGGCGCTCGGGGGCCAGGTCTCCTGGACCTTCACGACGGCGTCCCTCGCCCAGTCGGCCGGTGCCTCGACCGTCACCCTGTACGACGACTCGGCGGTGCCGGGGGTCCTCCAGGACGCCGACACCTCGGCGGTCACGCTCGGTGTGAAGTTCTCCAGCAGCGTCGCGGGCTACGTCACGGGCGTGCGGTTCTACAAGGGCCCGAACAACACGGGCACGCACGTCGGCGCGCTGTGGCTCGCCGGGTCGACGACCCCCCTCGCCACGGCGACGTTCACGGCGGAGAGCGCCTCGGGCTGGCAGACGGTGGCGTTCGGCTCGCCCGTGCACATCGACAAGGGCACGCAGTACATCGCCTCGTACCGGACGACCGCCGGGCGCTACTCGGCGACCGTCGGGGCGTTCTCCGGTCTCGGGCTGCAGCGGCCGCCGCTGTCGACGTCCGCGGACTCCGGTGCGTACTCCTACGCCGACGGGTACCCGGGCTCGACGTCCTCGACGAGCTACATGGTCGACGTCGTGTTCACCCGCGACAAGACCGCGCTGACCTCGACCTCCGTGAGCCCCGCGGCCGGGCAGACGGCCGTGGACGTGGACTCGGCGGTGTCGGCGAGCTTCAACCTCGCGCTGAGCGACGCGGCCACGCTGAGCCTCGCAGCGGGCGGCACGTCCGTCGCGGGCACGCTCGCTCGTGCGGACGGCGGCAAGACGCTGACGTTCACGCCGACCTCCCCGCTGCCCGCAGGGACGTTGGTCACGGCGACGGCGTCCGGGCTCGCCTCGGCCAACGGCAGCACGGCCGAGAACCTCGTGTGGACGTTCACCACGGCGGGCACCGGCGGATGCCCGTGCACCCTGTTCGGCGAGCGCGTGCCTGCGGTGGCCTCCGCGAACGACGGTGCCAAGGTCGAGCTCGGGGTCTCGTTCGTCCCGTCGGTCGCCGGCACCGTGACCGGTGTGCGCTTCTACAAGGGCGCCGCGAACACCGGGACGCACACCGGCACGCTGTGGAGCTCGACCGGTGAGCAGCTGCGCACCGTGACGTTCGTCGGCGAGACCGCCAGCGGCTGGCAGACCGCGCTGTTCAGCTCGCCGTACGCCGTCACGCCGGGTCAGACCTACGTGGTCTCGTACCTGGCGCCGAGCGGCGGGTACTCGGCCACGGCCTCGGCCTTCGCGGCCGACCTCACCGTGGGTCCGCTCACGGTCCCGGCCACCGGCAACGGTCGCTACAAGTACGGCGGAGGCTTCCCGACGTCGAGCTGGCAGCAGACGAACTACTTCGTCGATGCCGTCTTCGAGACCGCGCCGGCCGCCCCGCCGACGGTCACCACCCGGACACCGGCGACGAACGCCACCGACGTGGCCGTGGGCACGACCGTCACGGCGGTCCTGTCCGCGTCGCAGTCGACGGCCGTGCCGACGATCACCGTCCAGGCCGGCGGGGCGACGGTCGCCGGGCAGCAGCAGTACGTCGCCGGTTCCCGGACGCTGACCTTCCAGCCCGCCGCTGCCCTGCCCGCCGGTGCGGTGGTGTCGGTGGTCGTCGCGGTGGACGGTCAGGCGCTCGAGGGCGGGTCGTGGAGCTTCACGACCACGGCCGTCGTGCCGGCACCCGACCCGGTCTCGTTCTGGACCACCACCGACGTGCCGACGTACCCCGCCTGGGACGACTCGGCCGCGGTGCAGGTCGGTACCCGGTTCAGCACGAGTGCCGCCGGGGCGGTGACCGCCATCCGCTTCTACAAGGGGGCCACCAACACCGGCACGCACACCGTCAAGCTGTGGGACGCCTCGGGCACGCTCCTGGCGGAGGCGCCCTCGACGGGTGAGACCGCCTCGGGATGGCAGACGGTCGCGCTCGCCTCGCCGGTGACGCTCGTCCCCGGGACGACGTACATCGCGGCGTACCACTCGACGACCGGCCGGTACGCCGTCACGCCGAACGCCCTGGCCACGGCCCGCACGAGCGGCCCGCTGACCACCGCGGTGCCCGGCGGTGCGTACGTCTACGGCACCGGGCTGCCCTCCGGGACCTCGAACGCCTCCTACGGCGTCGACGTCGTGTTCGCGCCGGCGGGCTGACCCCCGGCAGGACGCATCGCGCTCGCCTGTCCCGCCCCCGTCCCCGGTGCGTCCGGTCGGGCGGCGGCCGATCGGCTGAATCGCCCGCTCAGGCGGGGTGAAAAGGCCGGGTATCGGCCGACATGTCCAGATCTCCTGTGAGACTGGACAGGTCGAACGAACAGGTCGAACGACGAGTGGGGGACTGATGACCGAGAAGCTGCGGGCTGCCGTGATCGGCGCCGGCTACTGGGGACCGAACCTGGCGAGGAACTTCCGCACGAGCCCCGACTGGGACCTCGTCGCGGTGTGCGACCTCGACGAGGCGCGTGCGCGCAAGGTCGTGGGCGCACGATCGACGGTCGAGGTGGTCACCTCGGTCACCGAGCTGCTGGCCCGGGACGACGTCGACGCGGTCGCGATCGCGACCCCGGCGCGCACGCACGCACCGATCGCGCTCGCGGCGCTCGAGGCCGGCAAGCACGTGGTCGTCGAGAAGCCCGTCGCGGACGGCGGCGTGGCCGCACGGGCGATGGTCGCGCGGGCCGCGGAGCTCGACCGCGTGCTGATGGTCGACCACACGTTCTGCTACACCGCGCCCGTGCTGAAGATGCGTGAGCTGATCGCCGAGGGCGCGCTCGGCGACATCCTCTTCGTCGACTCGGTGCGCATCAACCTCGGTCTCGTGCAGCCCGACGTCGACGTCTTCTGGGATCTCGCGCCGCACGACCTGTCGATCCTCGACTTCATCCTCCCCGGCGGGCTCGTGCCGACCGGCGTCGCGGCGCAGGGCGCCGACCCGATCGGCGCCGGGCAGTCGTGCGTGGGCTACCTGACCCTGCCGCTGCCGGGCGGGGCGATCGCGCACGTGCACGTCAACTGGCTCAGCCCGACGAAGATCCGCCAGATGGTCATCGGCGGCAGCCGCCGCACGATCGTCTGGGACGACCTGTCGCCGCAGCAGCGGCTGACGGTCTACGACCGTGGTGTCGAGCTCGGGCAGCCGCTGCCCGACAAGACCACGACGAACATCTCGTACCGGCTCGGTGACGCCTGGGCGCCCGCCCTGCCGGAGAAGGAGGCCCTGGGAGTGATGGTGAGCGAGTTCGCCGCGGCGATCCGTGAGGGGCGCGCCCCGCGCACCGACGGCCACGCAGGTCTGCGTGTCCTCGACGTGCTGGAGGCGGCCTCGCGCAGCCTGGTCGACGGCGGCCGGCTGACGCCCGTCACCGGTTCGGCCGTGGCCGGGAGCCTCGCGTGAGCGCGCTGACGGGAGCCCGCGCCCTGGTCACCGGGGGAGCGGGCACGATCGGCTCGACCATCGTCGACCAGCTGCTCGACGCCGGGGCCGCGCACGTCGTGGTGCTGGACAACCTGGTGCGCGGCCGGCGGGAGAACCTCGAGGGCGCGCTCGCGACCGGCAAGGTCGACCTGGTGGTCGGCGACCTGCGCGACCGCGACCTCGTGCACGACGTGACCCGCGGGCAGGACCTGGTCTTCCACCAGGCGGCGATCCGGATCACGCAGTGCGCCGAGGAGCCCCGCCTGGCGCTCGAGGTGCTCGTGGACGGCACGTTCACGGTGCTCGAGGCCGCGGCCGAGCACAAGGTCGACAAGGTGATCGCCGCGTCGAGCGCCTCGGTGTACGGGCTGGCCGAGCAGTTCCCGACGACCGAGCGGCACCACCACCACAACAACGACACGTTCTACGGCGCAGCCAAGTCCTTCAACGAGGGCATGGCCCGCAGCTTCCGTGCGATGCACGGCCTGGACTACGTGTTCCTGCGCTACTTCAACGTGTACGGACCGCGCATGGACGTGCACGGCCTGTACACCGAGGTGCTGGTGCGCTGGATGGAGCGCATCGTGGACGGCCAGCCGCCGTTGATCTTCGGCGACGGGCTGCAGACCATGGACTTCGTGTTCACGCGGGACATCGCGCGGGCGAACCTGCTGGCGGCCGCCTCCGACGTGGTCGAGGGCGTGTACAACGTGGCCTCGGGCACCGAGACGAGCCTGCTCGGGCTGGCCGAGGCGCTGCTGCGGGCCATGGACTCCGACCTGGACGTCGAGCACGGTCCCGAGCGGGCGGTCAACGGGGTCACCCGGCGCCTGGCCGACACCACGGCGGCCCGCGTCGACCTCGGCTTCGAGGCGCAGGTCGGCCTCGAGGACGGGCTGCGCGAGCTGGTCGACTGGTGGCGTCCGCTGCGCGAGGAGATCGCTGCCGGCCGCGCGCTGAGCGCCGCCGGGCGGGCCGGGGGTGCCGCATGAGCGGGGCGTCGGGACGCATCAACGTCATGCAGCCGTGGTTCGGGCCCGAGGAGATCGCGGCCGTCAGCGAGGTCATCGCCTCCGGCTGGGTCGCGCAGGGCCCCAAGGTCGCGCAGTTCGAGACCGAGTTCGCCCACGCGCAGCAGGTCGCGCACGCTGTGGCGACCTCCTCGTGCACGACCGTGCTGCACCTCGCGCTCGTCGTGGCGGGCGTGCAGGCCGGGGACGACGTGGTCCTGCCCTCGTTCTCGTTCGTCGCGACCGCGAACGCACCGGTCTACGTCGGCGCGCGTCCTGTCTTCGCCGACGTCGACCCGGTGACGGGCAACGTCACGGCGGCGAGCGTCGAGGCCGTGCTGACCGACCGCACCCGCGCGGTGATCGTGGTCGACCAGGGCGGGGTGCCCGTCGACCTCGACGCGATCCGTGCCGTGACCGACCCGCGCGGGATCGTCGTCGTCGAGGACGCCGCGTGCGGTGCCGGCTCGACGTACCGGGGCCGCCCGGTCGGTGCCGGTGCCGAGGTCACCGCGTGGTCGTTCCACCCGCGCAAGATCGTCACGACGGGCGAGGGCGGCATGCTCACGACGTCGAACCCGGAGTGGGCCGCACGCGCCCGCCGCCTGCGCGAGCACGCCATGAGCGTCTCGGCGGCCGACCGGCACGCGAGCGTCCTGGCACCGGCCGAGCAGTACCTCGAGGTCGGCTACAACTACCGGATGACGGACCTGCAGGCCGCCGTCGGGATCGTGCAGCTCGGCCGCCTGCCGGAGGTCGTCGACCGCCGGCGGCAGATCGCGGCGACGTACGCCAAGCAGATCGCCGAGCTGCCCGGCCTGCGGGCCGTGGCCGACCCGGCGTGGGGCACGTGCAACTTCCAGTCGTTCTGGGTCGAGGTCGGCGAGGGGTACCCGGTGGACCGGGACGGGCTGCTGGCGCACCTGGCGGCGGCCGACGTGTCCGCCCGGCGCGGCATCATGGCGGCGCACCGGCAGCCCGCGCACGCCGCGGTGCCGCACGGGCCGCTGCCGGTGACCGAGCACCTCACGGACAGCACGCTGATCCTGCCGGTGTTCCACCAGATGTCGGAGTCCGAGCAGGCGCGGGTCGTCGACGCGCTGCGCTCGGCCGGGCGCGGGGCCTGACCGTGGCGCCCCCGCTGCTGCTCGTCGCCGCGAGCGGACTGGCGCGCGAGGTGCTCGCCTGCCTGCGCACGCACGCGATCGCGCCGGTCATCGGCTTCCTCGACGACGACCCGGCCCGGCAGGGCACCCTGGTCGACGGGGTCCCCGTTCTCGGTGGGCTCGAGGCCGTCCGTGAGCACCCGTACGCCGAGATCCTGGTGTGCGCGGGCAGCGGCGCGGCGCGCGAGGCGATCGTCGAGCGGCTCGTGCACCTGGGCGTCGGGCCGCTGCGGTACGCCACGCTGGTTCACCCTGGCGTCGAGGTGCCGCACGGCTGCGAGATCGGCGCCGGAGCGATCGTGCTCGCGGGCGTGGTGCTGACCACCGACGTGACGATCGGCGAGCACGTGGTCGTCATGCCGAACGTCACCCTCACGCACGACTGCGTGCTGCAGGACTACTCGACCGTGTGCGCCGGCGTCGCCCTCGGCGGCAGCGTCGTGGTGGGGCACGGCGCGTACGTCGGCATGAACGCCTCGGTGCGCCAGTCGGTGCACGTGGGCGAGCACGCGACCCTGGGCATGGGTGCCGTGCTGCTCACCGACCAGCCCGACCACGAGACGTGGGCGGGGGTGCCCGCCCGGGCGATCGGCGCCACGGCGCGCACCGCGGCGTCGACCGCGACGTCGACCGCGACGCCGGCCGCCGGTGACGCCGCAGCGGTGCAGGACGGGACGGACGCGACGGCACGGGCAGCAGCTCCGGTGCCGCAGGACAGCTGGCCGACCGGGATGCCCGCGGCCACCATCGAGGGAGGGGCGGTCGCACGATGAGGATCCCGCTGGTTGATCTGGGGGCGCAGCAGCGCGAGATCGACGACGAGGTGAAGGCCGGGCTGGACGAGGTCTTCGGCGCGACCGCCTTCATCGGCGGTCCCGCCGTCGGACGCTTCGAGGCGGCGTACGCGCAGTACGTCGGCGCGACCCACTGCGTGGGGGTCGCCAACGGCACGGACGCGATCGAGCTGGCGCTGCGCGCCGTCGGCGTGCGCCCGGGCGGCGAGGTGATCCTGCCCGCCAACACGTTCATCGCGACGGCCGAGGCCGTCTCGCGGCTGGGCGGCGTGCCCGTGCTCGTCGACGTGGACCCCGTCCACCTGCTCATCGACCCCGCGGCCGTGCGTGCCGCCGTGGGCCCGCGCACCGAGGCGATCGTGCCGGTGCACCTGTTCGGGCAGCTGGCCGCGGTCGAGGAGATCGGGAAGATCGCAGCCGACGCCGGCGTGCCGATGGTCGAGGACGCCGCGCAGGCCCAGGGTGCCCGCCGTGAGGGGCGTGCCGCGGGGTCGTTCGGGCTGGCGGCCGGGACGAGCTTCTACCCGGGCAAGAACCTGGGTGCGGCCGGTGACGCCGGCGCCGTGACCACGTCGGACGGCGAGGTCGCCCGGGCCGTGCGCGTGCTCGGGGCGCACGGGTCCGCCGCGAAGTACGACCACGAGGTCATCGGCATGAACTCGCGTCTGGACACCGTCCAGGCCGTCGTGCTCGAGGCCAAGCTGCGTCGCCTGGAGACGTGGAACGACGCGCGCCGGGCCGCTGCCGCACGGTACGAGGCGCTGCTGGCCGACGTGCCCGGCGTGACCACGCCTGCCGTGGTCCCGGGCAACGAGGACGTCTGGCACCTGTACGTCGTCCAGGTCGACGAGCGTGACCGGGTGCTGGCCGAGCTCAACGCCGCCGGCATCGGTGCGGGCATCCACTACCCGACCCCCGTGCACCTGACCGGCGCGTACGCGCACCTGGGCCACGGGGCCGGTGCGTTCCCCGTCGCCGAGGCCGCCGCCGACCGGATCGTGTCGCTGCCGATGTTCCCGCACCTGACCGTCGAGCAGCAGGAGGCGGTCGTCGACCGTCTCTCGCAGGCGGTGCGCGGGTCGCACGGATGACGCAGACATGCCCGTTCACCTGTCCGCCCACCGCGTGACCGGGGCCGTGACGAGCCCCGCGCCGACGACGCCGACCGAGGTCCGGCCGGGTGGTCGTCCGCGGGTGTCCGTCGGGATCCCGCTGCACGACTACGAGCAGTACCTCGAGGAGTGCGTCGTCTCGGTGCTCGCGCAGGACGGCGTGGACGTCGACGTGACGATCATCGACGACGCGTCGAACGACGGCAGCCTCGCGCTCGCCCGGCGCCTCGCCGCGCAGGACCCTCGTGTGGTGGTGCGGGCGCACGAGGTGAACCACGGGCACATCGCGACGTTCAGCGAGGCGCTCGCGGTCGGTGACGCCCCGTACGTGCTGAAGATGGACGCCGACGACGTGCTGCCCCCGGGGGCCCTGCGTCGCTCGCTCACGCTGATGGAGGCCCACCCCGAGGTGGCGTTCTGCTACGGGTACGCCCAGCGGTTCGAGGGCGCGACCCCGGTCGGCACGCGCACGGCCGTGCGGCGCTGGTCGGTGTGGACGGGCCCGGAGTGGATCGAGCGCCGGGTGCGGCGCGGGCACAACGTGATCCTTCAGCCCGAGGTCGTCATCCGTCGCAGCGCGCTCGAGCAGGTCGGCGGGCACGACGTGCGTGTGGCTGCGGCCTCCGACCTGCACCTGTGGTTGCGGCTGGCGTCCGTGGGCGGGGTGGCACGGGTCGACGGCCCGGTGCAGGGCCTGTACCGGGTGCACGGCTCCAACATGCACTCCACGATGCACGGCGGGTTCTGGCGCGACCTGCAGGCGCGGGCCGACGCGTTCGCCCTGTTCCTGGACGAGCACGGCGACCGTCTGCCCGACCTCGAGCGCACGCGCGCCACGCTGGCTCGCACGCTCGCGCGCGACGCGCTGCGGATGGTGCAGCGGGACGCCGAGGGGCGCATCGAGCTCGAGGTGCCCGCGGAGCAGCTGCTGGCGTTCGCCCGGGAGAGCGACCCGACGATCGTGCGCACGCGTGCCTGGCGGCGCACCTGCCGCGCCGACGGCACGGTGCGCACCGGTCCGGTCGGTGCGCTGCTGCGCGACCTCGAGGACAAGGCGCGCTGGCGCGTGTGGCGTCGGTACGGGATGTGAGCGCCGTGCGGACGACCACGACCTCTCGACCTGCCGCGACGGACCCGTCGAGCGGGGCGCAGGGACGACCCCGCCTGCTGTTCCTGCGGCAGGACCGCACCGACCTGCCGGCGTTCGTGCTGCAGCACCTCGACGAGCACCTGCGGGCGCTGCAGGCGCACTTCGACGTCGTGCTCGTCGACGGCGCGTGCGACTACGACCAGATGTGCGACGTGCACCGGCCCGACCTCACGCTCGTCGAGTCGGGCGTCTACGCGCGCCGGGACCGTCGGATCGACAACACGCACACGCACCCCGACGTGCCCAAGATCGGGCTGATCAATGCCGACGCGTACTGCCAGACCCGCTCGGTCTTCCTGTCCGACATGGACCGGTGGGGCGTGGGCACGTACTTCACGATCTCGATGGTCATGCGCGAGCGGATGCCCGAGGTGGCCGACCGCCTGTTCGTGTGGCCCAACTTCGCCGACCGCACGCTGTTCCGCACGTACGACGGCGGGCGCCCGACCCGGTTGCTGCTGACCGGCAGCCAGCAGTCGAACTACCCGTGGCGGGTGCGGGTCAACGCGCTGCTCCAGGAGCGGTTCGGAGTCGAGCCGCAGCCGCACGCGGGCTGGTTCGACGCGCGCGCCACGGCCGGCATGGTCTCCGGCGAGGCCTATGCGCGTTCGCTGAGCGCGGCGCAGATCGTGCCGACGTGCGGGACGATCGCGCACGAGCTGGTGCGCAAGCACCTGGAGATCCCCGCGGCCGGGGCGCTGCTGCTCACCGAGCGCACCGCGGCCGTCGAGCAGGCCGGGTTCGTCGACATGGAGACCTGCGTGCTCGCCGACGAGCACGACGTGGTCGACAAGGTCGCGCACCTGCTCGAGCACCCCGACGAGCTGGCCCGGATCGCCGCGGCCGGCCAGGCCCTCGTGCACGAGCGGCACGACCTGACCACGCGGGACCAGATGCGGCAGTGGTACGAGCTGCAGCGACGGGCCACGTCGGGGCAGCGCGTCGTGCAGCCCGACCCGTTCGGGCCGATGGTGCTCGCACCCGTCGGTCCGCCCATGGGGATCGCGGGCGCCACGGGTGCCTCGCGCGCGCGTGACCTGGTGCTGCTGGCCCGCGGCCGGGCCGAGCTCGACGACGGCCGCCCGGTCGAGGCGGAGGAGACGTTCGCCCAGGTCCTCGCGCTGCACCACATGCCCGAGGCCACGCACGGCACCGCGCGCGCGCTGCTGCGCCAGGGCCGGGCGGAGCAGGCGGCGCCGCGGGCGTGGGAGGCGATCGAGCAGTCCGTGCGGCGGCACCTCGCCTACGACCCCGACCCGGTCGACTGGGCGACCTGGGTGCGGGTGCTGCTCTGCCAGGGCTCGGTCGGCCGGGCCGAGGCCGCCGCCGGCCGCTTCCCCGACATCGACCACCCCGAGCTGCGCCGCACCCGTGCGGTGCTCGCCGCGCTGGCCGGTCACCGTCCCCTGCAGGGTCCCGCACGTGCGCGGACCTCCGTCCATCCCCTCCCGGACCTGACCTGGGCGCAGTGGCTCGACGACCTGGCCGCCGACCTGGCCGCCTGCGCGCAGGACCAGCTCGCCGACCGCGTGCGCGCCCTGGCCCCCGCCGGGGAGCCGGCGACCCGGCCGGTCACCGGACCCGCGAGCACCCGCCCGCGTCGACGGGCCCGGCAGCTGCCGCGCGAGCTGCGCCGCTCACCGCTGCGCCTCGTGCGCCGACGGGTGCGCGCGCTCGCCGGACGGGTGCGGGCACGATGAGCGGCATCGACCCGACGCCCCGCCTCGTCACGGACGTCGAGCACCTGACCGAGCAGGCCGGGGCCCGAGCGCTCGGTGGCCCGGTCGACGGCGGTACCGGGCCGGGCGACGGTCCCGGCGACGGGGACGACCGTCCGCACGACGACCGAGACCCCGAGGGCTCCGGCGACATCGGCCGGCGCGCCGCATCGGGTGTGCTGTGGATGACCGCGCAGAAGTGGCTCATGCGGTTCAGCGGTCTGGCGACCGTCGCGATCCTCACCCGCCTGCTCGGACCCGAGCAGTTCGGCCTGGTCGCCGCGGCCTCCACGGTCGCGCCGATCGTCTACCTGTTCTCCGACCTGGGCTTCTCCGCGTACATCGTGCAGGCCGACGAGGTCGACGAGCGGCGGCTGAGCACCGGGTTCTGGTTCTCCACGATCGTCGGCGGGCTGATGTGCGTCGGTCTGCTGCTCTTCGCGCCGGTCCTCGCCGACCTGTTCCACCTGCCCGACCTGGTCGCCGTCCTGCGGGTGATGACGATCTCGATCGCGTTCGTCGTCGTCACGTCGATCCCGTACGCGCTCATGCGCCGACGCATGCAGTTCCGGGCCCTGGCCGTGCAGGGCGGGATCGCGGCGCTGCTCGCCCAGGTCGTCGCCGTCGTCACGGCGCTGGCGGGCATGGGCGTGTGGGCGCTCGTCCTGCAGCTCATCGTGGCGCAGGGCGTCTCGGCGGTCCTGGCGTGGATCTGGGCCCGCTGGTGGCCCCGCCTGCTCTTCTCGAGGCGCGACTTCGTGGCGATGGCCCGGTTCGGCCTGCAGGTCGTGGGGGTCGACGTCATCGCGATGCTGCGGTCGTGGGCCGAGACGGCGATCGTCGTCGCATCGTTGGGGGCCACCGGGCTGGGCTACCTGAGCATCGCCCAGAAGCTCATCCAGGTGACCCAGGACATGAGCGCGGCCGCGCTGCTGCCGGTTGCCACGGTCGTCTTCGCGCAGGTCAGGTCGTCCGCCGACCGGCTGCGTGCGTCGTACCTCAAGGCGCTCGGCGTCTCCTACGCGGCGGTCGCCCCCGTGATGACGGTCGTCGCCGTCACCGGTCCGGTGCTCGTCCCGCTGCTGTTCGGCGACGGCTGGGAGCCCAGCGTCCCGGTCGCGCAGGCGCTCGCGCTCGCGGCGGTGCTCACGCTCGGCGCGATGCTCGACCACGGGCTGTTCTACGGCGTCGGCAAGCCCGGCCGGTGGCTGGTGTACGCGGTCGCGATCGACGTCCTGACCGTCGCGACCACCGCCTGGGCGGTCCGCTGGGGCCTGGCGGGCATCGCCGTCGGCTTCATCGGGGTGGCGGCCGTGGCCACCGTGGTGCGCTGGAAGCTGGTCGGACGTCTCGTCGGCGCCCCTGCTCGGACGGTCGCCCGGCCGTTCGGCGGCGTGGCTGTGTGCGTCGCGCTGTCGGCACTGGCCGGGATGGCCGTGGCACGCTCGACCGACAGCCTGCCGGCGATCGTCGAGGTGGGGCTGACCGGCCTGGTGATCGGCGTCGTGCACGTCGTGGCGGTCCGCTTCCTCATGCCGAGCACGGCCCGCGCCGTCGTCGAGATGCTGCCGGGCCGGTTCCGTGGTCCGCTGCTGCGCGTGGTGGGAACGGCGCCCGTGCCGGTCCGTCTGGAGGAGAACGCATGAGCACCCTGGGCGGCCTGTCGGCCCGTGCCCGGTCCGTCGTCGACCACCGGTCGGTGAGCACGCCCGCGCTCGGCGCGCTCGCGGCCGTCCGGCCGAGGCACCTGCGGCCTCGCCTGCGGGTGCCGGCCGGGCAGGCGGCGCCGCTGACCCGGCGACCGACCGTCTCGGTGATCATCCCCTGCTACAACTACGCGCACTTCCTGCCGGGCGCGGTGCGCAGCGCGCTCGACCAGGACGGTGTGGACGTGCAGGTCGTCGTCGTCGACGACTGCTCGACCGATGGCACGCGACGGGTGGCGCACGGCTTCGCGGCCGAGGACCCGCGGGTCGTCCCGGTCGACAACGACGTGAACCTCGGGCACGTGCGGGCGTTCAACCGGGGGCTCGAGCAGGCCACGGGGGAGTTCGTGGCACGCCTCGACGCCGACGACCTGCTGACCCCCGGGTCGCTGGCCCGCGCCTGCGCGCTGTTCGACGCCGAGCCGGACGTCGGGCTGGTCTACGGGCACCCGCGGCACTTCGTGACCTCGGTCGCGCCGCCCGCCCAGGTCGGCAGGGTCGGGTCGACCGTGTGGTCGGGCCACGACTGGCTCGCCGAGCGCTGCCGGGTCGGGGTCAACTGCATCACGACTCCTGAGGCGGTCGTGCGAGCCTCGGTGATCGAGCAGGTCGGGCCGCTCGACACCCGGCTGGGCTACGCCCAGGACATGGAGATGTGGTGCCGGGTCTCCTCGGTCAGCGACGTGGGTCGGGTCGACGGCGCCGACCAGGCGCTGCACCGCGACCACGCGGGGTCGATGAGCGCGACGGACGGCTCGGGTGCCCTGCTCGACCTGCGCGAGCGGGCCACCGTGTTCGACGTCGTGTTCGGCGGCCCGGGCGGGGACCTGCCGGACGCCGCCGCCCTGCACGCACGGGCCCGGCGGACGCTCGCCCGTGAGGCGGTCGACACCGTGCACCGCATGCTCGACCGCCCCGGTGCGCAGGCCGAGGACGTGACGGCGCTCGTCGACTTCGCCGAGGAGACGGACCCCGGGGTGTTCGGCGAACGGCGCGGTCGCGCCCTGGTGCGTCGTCTGGAGAAGGTCGGCCCGGTCTCGCACCGGGACCTGACCTCGTCGTTGGTGGGCTACTGGCGTTCGGTGCTCGGCGAGCTCGACTACGTGCGCTGGACCTATCAGGGCATCTGATCCCCACCGGGCGCTGCGTCCGGCTTCCGGATCTCAGCGTTCAGCGCCTCAGCGCTCGGCAGCTCGGCGCTCGGCAGCTCAGCGCTCGGCGCTGAGCGTCTGGTCCGCAGCGACAGGCACCCGGTCGGCGAGGCCGAGCACGTCGAGGAAGGCCCGGGCGCGCGCGTCCCAGCTCTGCCCCGCCGCGTAGGCGCGTCGTCGCGCGGCCAGCGCGGGGTCGGCCGGTGCGGCCAGCGCGGCCAGCGTCGCCGCCGTCACCTGCGCGGGCCCGTCGGCGATCGTCACCAGGTCGGCGGGCAGCTCACGGGCGGCCGGGAGCCCCGTCGTGACGACGGGTCGCCCGGCGGCCAGGTACTCCATGGTCTTGAGCGGGAAGCTGCTGCGGTTGAACGCGGTGTCCGCGTAGGGCGTGAGCCCGACGTCGATGGCGCGCAGGTAGCCGGGCAGGTCCTCGAAGGGTCGTCGACCGGTCGACTGGACGTTGTCGCGGGCCAGCAGGCGGGCCAGCCGTTCGGTCGCGAAGCCGGGCTGCACGGGGCCGACGAGCAGGAGCGACGCGCCCGTGTCCGCCACGGCCTCGAGCACGGCCACGTCGATCCGGTCCGAGAGGTGTCCGACGAACCCGGCGACAGGGCCGGGAAGGTGCACGTCCGGGGCCGCGGGTACCTGGTCCACGGTCGCGAAGTGCCCCGGGTCGCAGCCGTTCGGCACGACCCGGACCGCGGTGGACCGCTCGCGCCACAGGTCGGCGAGGTGCCCCGTCACGGTCACGACGACGTCGGCCGCGGCGAGCTGGTCGGCCTCGCGTCGGCGCAGGTAGTCCGCCGACAGGCCCATGAGCTCGGCACCGGCGACCCAGTCGTCGGTGCCCCACAGCACGCGCAGCGCGCCCGGGCACGCACCGAGCACGTCGTCGAGCGAGGCGACCACGACGGCGTGCACGGCTCGTCGCGGCCCCTCGGCACGCGCGACGGCTGACCGGATCGCGTGCCGGGTGGCCGCAGCGGCCGCCACCCGGAGCCCGGGGCGGCTCACGCCCGGCGGGGCCAGCGGCGTCACCCGCGTGATGCCGGGGTGGACCTCGGCGACCCGGGGGCGCAGGCCGCCGGCCCGTAGGTGCGGCTTGCGCAGCGGGGTCAGGTAGGACACCGGCGGGTCGACGAAGAGCACGGGCACGTACGCCGAGAGGGCGACGGCCAGGTGCTTCTCCGACATCCAGGCGTCGTCCCAGGAGACCCCCGATGCGAGCACCACCCACGGGTCCGGGCGGTCGGCGCGGTCAGGGCTCATCGGGCCTCCACCTCACGGGTGTGCGGGTTGCCCGGGGTGTGCCCGCTGAGGGCCGGCGCCGGGGTCACGCTCGTCCGGCCCGGTGCCGGCAGCTCGGTGGCGTCGGCGTCGGAGGACCGGGGGCGCTCCCCGCTCAGGGCCGCCGCGGGCGCCGTGCCCGTCGCCGCAGCGGTCACCGGGATCGCCGCCGTGGTCGTGAGGGTTCCGGCGCGGCCGGGTGCGGTGAGTCGCCGCAGCGCGGTGACGCACCCGATCGAGAAGAACAGGACCCCGGCGACCTGCGGGAAGCCGAACGCGTCGAACGTGGCGAAGGCGAGCGCGGCGGCCGCGATGCAGGCGGTCAGCCCGCGCGCCAGGCTCCGGTCGACCGCCTCGGGCAGGCGCACGCTCATCCGGTAGGCGACGATCAGCGCGGTCACCAGCAGCCCGAGGAACGCGAGCGTGCCCACCACCCCGGTCTCGATGAGCAGACCCAGGTACTGGTTGTCGAGGATCCGGTACGAGGGCAGGAACGTCGACAGCCCGCGCCCGAACACGGGGGCACGTTCGATGAACTGCAGGGCCAGGTCGTAGCTGTCCGTGCGGGACAGCGCGCTGTCGTCCTGCGAGATCCCGGTGAACAGCCGGATCATCGTCCCGAGCATGCCCGGGATCGCGACGTACACGGCACCGAACCCGGCGACCACCGCGGCGCCCGTCCACCACCGTCGCCGCACGGGCCAGCTCGGCAGCAGCACGGCGAGCACCACCGCGAGGCCGAGCAGGGCGGAGCGGGACATCGTGATCGGCACGGCCGCGCCGATGGCCACGACCGGCGCCCAGCGGACGAACCGCGACCGGTGGGTGTCCGAGAGTGCGTAGTGCAGCGCGATCGGCAGCACCATCACCATGAGCACGCCGAACTCGATGGGATGCGTCGAGGTGCCGGCGGCACGGGCGAAACCGTTGCGGCCGTACACGCTGTTGAGCGTGGAGTTGGCAGACAGGCCCGGGATGGAGATGAGGTCGACGTAGGCCTTCTCGGTGAAGAACTGCAGCACGCCGAGCGCGCCCGCGAACCCGGCGGCGCCGACGAGGGCCCGCAGCACGCGGTCGAGCCGCCCCCGGTGGGCGAACCCGTCGCCGGCGAGCATGACCAGACCCCACCAGGACAGCACGAGCAGCAGGCCGCGGTCGGCCGAGCTGATCTCGAGCGCCTCGATCGGACGGGACGCGGCGGCGACGTAGCTGGCCAGCATCCCGGCGACGAACACCGCCATGGCCGTGCGCACGGGTTGTGCGGGCCGCAGGGTCGTGCGGGACCGGTCGAGCTGCACCGCGAGCCACCAGGCGGCCGCGGCCAGGCCGAGGATCTGCGCGGGGGTTCCGGCGGCGCCCAGCGGTTTGAGGACGAGGTTCGCCGGGACCAGCATGACCACCAGCACCCAGGCGAGCAGCAGCACGCCGGCGTCGACGGAACGCCGGACCACGGCGGCGCGGGGGCCGGCAGGTCTGCCCATGGTGGCGACCGGTCAGCGGGACTTCGTGCGGCTGCCGACGAATCCGGGGGGCACCGGGAGGCCAGTGCCCTGCTGCGCGCCGGAACGGGCGGCCGCGGGTCGGGCGGGGGTGTCGGACTGCTGTCCGGGGGTCGGCCGCGGCTGCGGTCGGGTCCCGGCAGGCGCTGCCGCCACGGGTGCGTGCGGTGCGGTGCCCTGCGTGGGCACGGGCGGTGCCGAGGGTGCCGAGGGTGCCGCGGGCGTCGGGGGAGCGGGAGGGGCCGCCGAGGCGGCATGCGTGGCGGTCGGCGCGGGGCGCCCGCCACGGCGACGCTCGAGGCCCCGGCGGACCAGCAGGCCGTCGATCGCGTAGGTCAGGAAGGCGGTGAGCGCGAGCCCGCCGACGACGCTGACGAGCAGCGCACGGATCTGCGTCTTGCTCGACGCCTCGGGGATGTCGTCCCTGGTCACCACGGTCATCCGGATGAACGAGCTGGTGGGTGCGTCGACGTCGGCCTGCAGCTGCTCGAGCATGTCGGGCATCGCGGCGAGCACGTCGTCGAGCATGGCGATGGCGCTGTCCGGGTCGGTGTCGGTCACCTCGACGACGAGCACGGGGCCGCTCGAGGAGGTGTCCCGGGACACCACGAAGTCGCCGGTGCCCCCGGGCGGGGCGAGGTCGGCGTGGCCCTGGCCGTCGTTGAGGGCTCGGGCGAGCACGTCGGCTGCCGGCTGCAGGCCGTTGAGGCCGAGGTACGGGTTGCCGGTGTCACCGACGACGACCTCCGGCGGGACCAGCAGCACCGAGGCGCGGGCGACCTGCTCCGGGGGCACGAGCGAGACGACGTAGGCGGAGCCGAGAGCGGTCAGCAGCACGCCGACCACCACGAGCCACCAGCGCCGACGGAGCCCGGCGAGGATCTCGGACAGGTACACGACCACCTCGCTGGTTCTCGCTCGATTTTCGCCCGGTTGCGCTTCGAATGTCCCGTTCGGCCCAGCATAGGCTGGGCCTTAGGGCCTGTTCGTGGGCCGGCGGGGTGAACATTGGGGCGGTCACGTGACGATCTGGGACCTTCTGGTCACCATGTGGCGTCAGCGTGTCGCCGTGCTGCTGTGCGCGGTGCTGTCCCTCGCCGTCCTGCAGGCGGTCGCGACCGAGCACCAGGTCTACAACGGTCGGGTGAGCGTGATGTTCCTGGCACCCAAGGATGCACCGGGCAACGCGCTCGCGACCACGACGGCCTCGCTCGTGAGCATGGCGGGTGTGGTCGCCCGGATGGCCAACGGCCCGCACGACGCGCCTCGTACCGTCTCGGCGGAGATCACCCTGGCCTCGATGGGGGTCGAGCAGGGCTGGAGCATCCGTCAGCCGAACGCCGGTGGGCAGTGGGAGACCCGTTACGAGGACCCGGTGCTCGACGTCCGGTCGACCGGACGGACGCTCGAGGAAGCCCAGATGTCCATGGTGGTCGCCCTCGAGCAGGTCGACGCGGCCCTCACCCAGCTGGAGGACGCCGAGCAGGTGCCGCAGGCGTTGCGGATCCGCACCGAGCTGAGCCCGGAGATGCCCGCCTACACGATGCAGGGCGGCTCGCGCATGCGGGCCCTGGCGGTCACCGCCATCCTGTGCGCCATCGCCACCGGCGCCGTCGCGCTGGGTGTCGACGCGTTCCGGTCGCGTCCGCCGAGCCGGCACGGCAGCAGGCGGGCGCGCTCGCGTCGGCCCAGCAGGCAACCCGTACCGGCCTGAGGTCCCGGACGGGCGACCCGCGCCTCAGTGACCGAACCAGGCGGTGAGGCGGGCCCCTCCGTCACGCACGAGCGTCTCGACCGTGACCGCCGACCAGCCCCGCGCGGAGACGTCGTCGAGCACCCGCTCGGCCATCTCCGCGCGGTCGAACGAGGTGCTCACCGGTTCGCCGTCGGGCCCGGGCTCGACCCGCTCGTGCAGCAGCAGGATGCCTCCGGGGCCGAGCCGCGCAGCCGCGGTGGCGGCCACCTCGGCCGCGGGGCGGTCCACCCAGTCCGCCGCGTCGGCCGTCCAGACGACGACCTCGAGCCCCGCGCGCCTGGCCGCGACCCAGCTCGCGGGCGTCTGCTTCCCGTACGGCGGGCGGTAGCGGGTCACCGGGGTCCCGGCGACGGCCTCGAGCCGACGGCGGGCGTCGCGCAGCGTGCGGACCGCATCGGCGTGCCGCAAGGAGGTCAGCGGGCGGTGGTCGAGGCCGTGCAGCGCGATCTCGTGACCGTGGTCGCGGATCTGCCGGACGAGGTCGGGGTGCTGCTCGGCGCGCGGGACCAGCAGGAAGAAGGTGCAGCGCACGCCGAGGCGGTCGAGGAGGTCGAGCAGCGCGGGTGTCGTCGCCTCGTCGGGCCCGTCGTCGAACGTGACGGCCACCTCGTCGTCGCGGCGTCCGCCGGCGACCGACCCGAGCACCGGTGCGAGGACGACGTCGGCGATGCGGCGGGCTCCCGTGCGTGCCCAGCCCGGCATCCTGGCCCGTACGTTGCCCACGACGTGGACTCCTTCTGCTCGTCCGAGGGGTCGCTCTGCAGGTCACAGGCACTGCGGCACGGCCGGCGACCCGTGCGCCGCTCACGGTAGTTGTCGGGGTCGACGAGGGCTGACCTAGGATGGCCGACGGCCGGGTGAATTCTGCCGGTCTGACAGGTTCGCCCCGTTCCCGGGTGCGGCGTCCGCGGGCGCCCCTCTCCCCGACAGGAAGACCTTCAGATGCGCATGCACCGCTCGACGCGCCGACGGATCGCGCAGGTGGCGAGCACGGCTCTGGCCGCTGCCGCGGTCGTCGTCCTCGTGAACTCCGAACCGGGCACGCCTGCGGCGGCGACGTCCGGTCCGAGCGCGTCGGCCACGGCACCAGGCCGGCCGACCCCGACCGCCACCAAGCGCGAGGCGCCGACGCCCACCCCCACGCCGACCCCGACGCCCACCCCCACACCCACCCCGACGCCGACCCCGTCGGGCGAGGGCGAGGCCTCGACGCGGTCGTCGGCGTCGACCAGCGGCACGGCGGCTGCCCCCGCGGCGCCTGCGCCGGCACCGCTCGGCTCGTCGTCCCGGCCGGGGCCCGGCAGCACCGGGGTGCCCGACGGGGTGGCGCTCACGGCTTCCGGCGGGATCCGCGTCACGCAGGCCGGTCAGGTCATCGACGGCCTCGACGTCGACGGCGACATCAGCATCGAGGCACCCGGCGTGGTGATCCGGAACTCGCGGATCCACGGGTCGGGCACCTACGGGGTGTACGTCAGGTCGGGCAGCGTGACGATCACCGACACCGAGATCTTCGGCTTCGAGAACGCGATCGCGGGCAGCTCCTGGACGGCCAGCCGGGTCGACATCCACTCGACCTACGGCGACGGGGTCAAGCTCGGCAGCGACGTCGTCCTCGAGGACAGCTGGATCCACGACATGACGCCCAGCTCCGGGGCGCACGCCGACGGCGCCCAGATGCAGAGCGGCGTCACCAACCTCACGATCCGCCGGAACGTCATCGACATGACGACCGCCGAGGGCGCCAACTCGGCACTGTTCCTGGCACCCGACCAGGGCCCGAGCACCGACGGTCCCGTGCTCGTCGAGCAGAACGTGCTGGACGGCGGCCACTACACCGTGTTCTGCGTCGACGGGAACGACGGGCAGTACGTCGTCGGCAACATCACCATCCGCAGCAACACCTTCGGTCGCGGCGCCGACTACGGCGCTGCCCGGGTCAACGTCCCGGTGACCTGGGCCGGCAACGTCTACACCGAAGGGACAGAGGCCCGGTACTGACCCCGGACGCGCGCGGGCGGGCGCCTGCTCCCAGCGGGTGAACCTGCGGGTGGGAGCCCGCCGGCGGGGACAAACCGGACGGGCCCCTGGTTAGTGTGTGGGCGTGCCCGAGACTGGCGGTGAGACCGGCACGCCCGGGCCTCCGACGGCGCCGGGCGTGGCCGACGCCCCGCTGCGCCTCGGCTTCGCCTGCCACTGGACGACCCCGCACGAGGAGACCTGGTCGGGCACCCCGTGGCGGCTGCGGGCCGAGCTGGCTCGACTGACCCCCGTGGTGGACCTGGGCGTCGAGCTCCCGCCGGCCCTGCGCACGCCCCTGCGGCTCGCCGGCGCCCGGCGGACCCCGTCGGGCTGGACGTCGACCTGGCGGCACGGTGCGGCGACGCGTGCTGCGGTGGCCCGCACCGTGCGTCGCGCCGCGGTGCGCGAGCGTCCCGACGTCGTGCTGGAGATCCAGGACCTGAGTGCGCCGAGGGTGCCGTTCATGGTGCTGCAGGACCTGAGCTACGCGCTCCTGCTCGACCGGTTCGGGCCGGACGGCGTCCCGCACTTCCGGGCGTTGGGTCGTCGCCGCATCGAGCAGCTGCGTCGGGCCCAGGACCGCGTGTACGCGCAGGCCGCGATGCTGCTGCCGATGAGCCGCTGGCTCGGCGACCACCTGGTGGCGCACGGGGTCCCGGCTGAGCGTGTCCGGGTGGTCAACCCCGGGGCAGGCGCCCCCGTGGCGGTCGGCTCCCCGGTGCCCGAACGCCGGACCGGCCCCGTGCGGCGCCTGCTGCTCGTCGGACGCGACTTCGACACCAAGGGCGGCGCCCAGGTGGTCGCCGCGTTCGCCCTGCTGCGCGCCGAGCTGGGGCCGGCCGTCTCGCTGACCGTCGCGGGGCCGGACCGCTGGCCGATGCACGGTGACGTGCCCGACGGGGTCGACTTCGTCGGGCGGGTGCCGCGCGCGCGGGTCGGTGAGCTGATGGACACGCACGACCTGTTCGTGATGCCCTCGCGCATGGAGGGGTTCGGCATGGTGTTCGCCGAGGCGCTCATGCGGGGGCTTCCGTGCGTCGGACGGGACGCGTGCGCGATGCCCGAGATCATCGACCCGACCTCGGGCGGCAGGCTGGTCGGCTCGGAGAGCCCGGACGAGCTGGCCCGGGTCGTGCTCGACACGCTGGACGACGACGCGCTCTACGCGGCGTGCGCGGCCCAGGCCGACGCGCGCCGTGCGCACTACACGTGGGGGCGGGCGGCGCGGGAGGTCCTCGACGCCGCCGTGCACGCCCGCGCGACCGGACACTGAGGGGGAGACCATGGCCGTTGGACGAACGCCACGAACGGCACGAGCACCACGGGTTCTGGTGATCGTGCAGAACCTGCCCGTGCCGCTGGACAGGCGCGTGTGGCTCGAGTGCCGCGCGCTCGTCGCGGCGGGCTACCAGGTCAGCGTCATCTGCCCGCAGGGACCGGGCGACCCGACCCGCCACACGGTCGACGGCGTCGCCCTGTACAAGTACCGACCGGCACCGCAGGCCCGCGGGGTGCTCGGTTTCGTCTGGGAGTTCGTCTACTCGTGGGTGCGCACCGCCGTGCTCTCCCTGGCGGTGCGTCGCGAGCGGGGGTTCGACGTCGTCCAGGCGTGCAACCCGCCGGACACGTACTGGGCGCTGGCCCTGCTGTGGCGGCTGCGCGGCGTGCGCTTCGTGTTCGACCACCACGACCTGAACCCCGAGCTGTTCCTGTCCCGTTTCGGCGAGCCGACGTCCGCCGGAGCTCGTGCCCAGCTGGCCGGGCTGCGCTGGCTCGAGCGGCGCACGTTCCGGGCTGCGCACCGCGTGATCTCGACCAACGAGTCGTACCGCGCGGTCGCGGTGCGCCGCGGCGGGGTGGACCCCCGTCATACGGCGGTCGTGCGCAGCGGGCCGGACACCCGCGTGATGCGTCCTGTCCGAGGGGCGCAGGACGTCGCCCGGGGCCGTCACCTGCTGGTCTACCTGGGCATCATGGGCCCGCAGGACGACGTGGACGTCGCGCTGCGGGTGGTGCACGAGCTCGTGCACGTGCGGGGTCGGCGCGACGTCGGTGCGGCGCTGCTCGGCTTCGGGGACTGCGAGGCGGAGCTGCGGGCGCTGTCCCGCGAGCTCGATCTCGACGACGTCGTGGAGTTCACCGGGCGGGCCGGCAAGGAGACGATCGTGCGCTACCTGTCGGCGGCGAGCGTGGGGCTGTGCCCGGACCGCAAGACGCCGCTCAACGACATCTCGACGATGAACAAGACGATGGAGTACATGGCCTTCGCCGTCCCGGCGGTCACGTTCGACCTGGTGGAGGCGCGGGCGAGCGCGGGCGACACGGCGCTGTACGTCGGCTCGGTCGCGGAGATGGCCGACGCGGTCGAGCGGCTGCTGGACGACGCCGACCTGCGGGTGGGCCTCTCGCTCGCCGCGCGGGAGCGCTGCGTGGCCGAGCTGGACTGGTCCCCGCAGGCCGCCACGTACGTCTCGGTGTTCGACGCCGTGACGGGCCACGTCTCCGGTGCGGGCCCGTTCGTCGACCCGGCCCCGGCCTCGTCGCCCGAGGTGGTCACGGACGAGGAGCTGGAGGCGTTCGTCCGGGCGCGCGGCGTGACGCGCTGAGCGTCGCAGCCCGCGAGCTCGGCCGTTCGGGAGCCCAGTCGTTCGGGAGCCCAGCCGTTCGGGAGCCCAGCCGTTCGGGAGCCCAGCCGTTCGGGAGCCCGGCCGTTCGCAAGATCAGCGGCGCGAGCTGGTGTCGCGTTCCCAGCGGCGGGCCGGTGCGCGACGCAGCTGGGCACGCGCGAGCGTCACCAGCGTGACGTAGACGATCGCGTCCACCAGCGACCGCGGCCCGCGCACGGTCCGGGCGATGTCGCTCGGACCGATCGTCCGTGACCCCTCGTCGACGGGCGGCGCCGTCTCCTCGGCGGGTGCGTCCGTGCGACGGGTGCGGCGCAGCACGGCGAGCAGCGACCGGGTGTCGCGGGGTCGGCGCACGATGACGCTCGCACCCGGCACCCGGGTCTTCTCGGAGGCCGCCACGTGCTGGTCCACCCACAGGTCGTCCGCGGTGACGTCCGGGAACGCGCCGAGCCGGGCGCGCACGGTGGCGTCGAGGGCGTACGCGCCCGCGCCCCACAGGTGCTCGTGCAGTGCCGGGATCCGCCCGCGGAGGCGGTAGAAGGACCTCACGGGCCACGTCGCGCCCGCCAGGTCGTCGATCGTCGTCGGTCGCGCGGCGTGCACCCCGGGAGCGGACAGCGCCGCGAACAGCGCCGCGACGGCACCCGGCGCCGACTCGATGTCGGCGTCCAGGTACAGGCGCGGGAACCGCGTGGCGGCCGCGTCACCGGCGCGCAGCGCCGCGGGCTTGGAGGCGACGTCGATCTCCACGACCTGCACGCCGGGCACGGATCGCGCGATCTCGGCCGTCGCGTCGGTGCAGCCGTTGCACACCACCACGACCTCGAGCCGTCCTGCGGCGGCGTCCTCGGCGAGGGGCGCGAGCGTGCGCGCGATGACGGCCGCCTCGTCGTGCGCGGGGATGACGACGGAGCCGCTGGGCCCGTCGGCGTCGGCGTCGGCCCGGGTGGCCCCAGGGCGGGGCGAGGTGACGGGGGGCCGGTGCGGACGGGCGAGGGCGGCGCCGTCGAGCAGGCTGCGCAGCGCGGCGCGGTGCCCGGCGTCGCGCACCCGGAGGCCGGACTTGAGCAGCAGCACCCCGCGCACGGCCTGCGCGTGCAGCGGCGAGCCGTGGGCCCGCGCGTAGCGCACCCGGTTCGCCTCCTGCAGGGCGACGAGCGCGGGGGAGCTGCCGGACCCGCCGCGGCTGTGCACGACCTGCGCGGCCGGCTCGAACCAGACCTGCTGCCCGGTGCCCCGCAGCCGGCGGCAGTAGTCGGTCTCCTCCGAGTACAGGAAGTAGCGCTCGTCCCACGGGCCGAGCGTGCGCGCGGTCGTGGCGCGCACCAGCAGCGCGGCGCCGGTGGCCCACTCGACTGCGTGGGCGCTCGTGTAGTGCGCGGGTGTGCGGTCGGTCTCGGACGCCCACGACGGCCGGCCGGGCCACCGCCGCCCCACGAGCGCGTCGCCCAGGGTTCGCAGCACGGTGGGCTCGCGGCGCAGCGACGGGTAGGGGGTGCCGTCCGGCTCCAGGATGCTCGGGACGACCGCGCCCACACCGGGATCTGCCAGGCATGCGAGCAGCGCGCTCAGCGCGCCGGGACGGACCACCAGGTCGGGGTTGAGGACCAGCACGGCCTCGACGTCCCCGACGAGCGGCAGCAGCGTGTTGATCCCGCCCGCGTAGCCGAGGTTCCCGCCGGTCGGGACGACCCTCACGTCGGGGTGGTCCGCGAGCCGGTCCAGGGTGTCGTCGGTCGAGGCGTTGTCGGCGACGAGCACCCGTGACGGGACGCGCGCGACCTCGGGGCGCAGGCTGGCCAGCAGCCGGCCGACGTCGTGCGCGCTGTTGTAGGTGACGACGAGCACGGCGAGACGGGCGGGCTCGTCGGCGGCGGCGAACCGTGCGCCGGGGACCGTGGCGTCCGACGGGGCGTCCGACGTGGCGCGTGCGGGCATCGGGTCGGCTCCTCGAGATGTCGGCTCGGCTGATCGGTGCGGCGTGCGCGGGGTCGGTGCGGACAGTCCGTCCGGGGACGATCGGTGCATCCCGGGCACGCCCACGCTACGGCGCGCGACCGGCACGGGGCGCCGCGAGCGTCGATCGGTGTGCCGGGCGCGCCGATTTCACCCTGCTGCCGGACGGGTGAACACGTGTCCGAAGGGTCCCGATCGTCGACGGTCGCATCCCTCGCGAATCGGACATTGTGCATCAATCACGTCGATTCTGCTCCGAACGTGGGGTGAAGATTTCGCGCGCATTCCGTGAGGGTCCGGTGTCTTATTTGTGTCGAATGTGCGAAGGCCCACCTCCGGCGGGATTTGCTCGCTGCAGAGCATATTCGCCTGTGTCCCACACTCGTCTGCGATGTCGAAGAGCTGTCACCTGGACCGACGTGGTCCCTGGCGGGCCGAGCGCCCGCAGGGGCCGACGTGGACCGGAGACCGGCTTGTGATCACGGGCCCACGCGGGGACGCGCGGCGCCGACCGTGAACGAGACCGACGGTCGCGACCGACATGGGTCACACCCCTCAGGGGTAGGACATCGCGGCCGATTCATGAGGGTGGTCGGACTTCGGAAGGTTGCACGCCTTGCGGGCGTGCATCCGGTTCGTGGTCGCCGGTCTCATTCCACCCGGTGCGCCCCTCCGCGCACCGATTGATGACGGGAACACAATGAGCAGGAACCTCAGCTGGAACGGCGGACGACGACTCGTCCGCGGTGCCCTCGGTGCGGCCACGGTCGCAGCCCTCGCCGTCACGGCAGCAGTCGTGGCTCAGCCGGCCACCGCCGCGACCGCGACCGTGACCCCGCAGTCGATCTGGACGACGACCGCCGCCTCCGCGGCAGCCGTCGACCTGGGCGATGCGTCGTCGGTCGAGCTCGGCACGGCCTTCACCGCGAACGCCGACGGCGTCGTCAGCGGCGTGAAGTACTGGAAGACCGCTGACAACAAGGGCACGCACGTCGGGTCCCTGTGGAGCTCGGCGGGCACCCGCCTGGCCAAGGCGACCTTCGTCAACGAGACGACCAGCGGTTGGCAGACCGTGCTGTTCGCCACCCCGATCAAGGTCACCAAGGGCGCCAGCTACGTCGCGTCCTACCTGGCCCCCAAGGGCAAGTACGCCTACACGCAGTCGTTCACGGGCACGTCGGCCAGCACCTCGCTGACGGTGCCGTCGACCAACGTCGGCCGTTACGCCTACGGCACGGGCACCTTCCCCAAGTCGACCTACAAGTCGACGAACTACTGGGTCGACGTGCTGTTCACCCCGGGCACCGCCACGACCACCGCGCCGGCCCCGACGCCGACGCCCACCCCGACGCCCACCCCGACGCCGACGCCGACGCCCACGCCGACGCCGACCCCGACGCCGACCCCGACGCCCACGCCGACCCCGACGCCGACCCCGACGCCGACGCCGACCCCGACGCCGACGCCGACCCCGACGCCGACGCCCACGCCGACCCCGACGCCCACCCCTGCGCCCGGCACCACCGTCGGCACCGCCACCCCCGGCGCCACCACGACCGGCGTCCCGGCCGGCACCACGCTCAAGGCCTCGGGCGGCCTGACGATCACGACCGCCAACACGGTCATCGACGGCCTGGACATCTCCGGCGCGGTCTACGTCAACGCCCCCGGCGTCGTCATCAAGAACTCGCGGATCCACGGCGGCGGCTCCGGCACCGGCGTGCAGACCAGCGGCTCGGGCTCCGTGACGATCTACGACACCGAGATCTACGGCTTCGAGAACGCGATCGGCTTCGACAGCTGGAAGGCCTACCGGGTCAACATCCACTCGAACACCGGTGACGGCGTGAAGTTCGGCAGCGACGTCGTCCTGCAGGACAGCTGGATCCACAACCTCACCCCGGGTGCCGGCGCGCACGCCGACGGCGGTCAGGTCCAGTACGGCGTGGTCAACCTCGTCATCCGCCACAACGTGATCGACCTGTCGACCACGAACTCGGCCAACGCGGCGCTGTTCATCGCCCCCGACCTGGGCGGCAGCACCAACGGCCCGGTCACCATCGAGAACAACTACCTCGCCGGCGGCAACTACACCGTGTTCTGCGTCGACGGGAACAACGGCCAGTACTTCATCGGGAACATCACGTTCAAGGGCAACACCTTCGGACGCGGTGCGGCCTACGGGCCGGTGCGGGTGAACGTGCCCGTCACCTGGACGAGCAACACGTGGGCCGACACCGGCGCCGCGATCACCCTCTGACCTGAGGGAAGCCGCAGCCCCCGTCCCCCCGGGCGGATTCTCGGGGTCCTCGCAACACCTGGTGGCCTACGTGGTCGTCAGTAGATCACGCAGGCGCTCGGCTGGGGTGCCCCAGTCGAGCGTCTTGCGTGGTCGGGCGTTGAGCTGTTGAGCGACGTGCTCGAGGTCGGCCGGTGAGTGGACGGACAGGTCGGTGCCCTTGGGGAAGTACTGGCGCAGCAGACCGTTGGTGTTCTCGTTCGACCCGCGCTGCCAGGGCGAGTGCGGGTCGCAGAAGTAGACCGGGACCCCGGTCGCGATGCTGAACTGCTGGTGGGCGGCCATCTCACAGCCCTGGTCCCAGGTCAGCGACCCGCGCAGGTGCGCCGGCAGAGACCCGATCAGCGGGACCAGCACATCGCGGACCTCTTCGGCGGTGTGCCCGCCGGGCAGGTGCCCGAGCATCACGTAACGGGTCGAGCGCTCGACCAGGGTCACGATCGCCGAGCGCGACCCCGTCCCGACGATCAGGTCGCCCTCCCAGTGCCCGGGCACCGCCCGGTCGGCGACCTCGGCCGGCCGCTCGGAGATCATCACCATCTCATCGACGAACCGAGGCGTGCGCTGCTCGGGCGCCCGGTGGGGCTTGCGGCGGGTGCGCCCGGTGCGCAGCGCGTCGGCGACCTCCCGGCGCAAACCGCCGCGGGCCTGGACGTAGATCGCCTGGTAGATCGTCTCCACGCTCACCCGCATGCTCTCGTCGTCCGGGAACTCCCGGACCAGAGCGTGACAGATCTGCTCGGGAGACCACTGCTCGGCAAGCCTGCCCGCGACGTAGTCACGCAGGCGACCGTGCCGGGCGAGCTTGGCCTGCCGGGGCCGCGACCTGCCCGAGGCCCACGACCGGTGCGCGCGGTGCGGAAGGTAGATGCCGTCGACGGACCTGGCGCTGATCTCACGCATGATCGTGGACGCGGGCCGACCCAGTGCCCGCCCGATCGCGCGAAACGACTCACCTCGACGGCGCAGATCGGCGATCTGCTCACGCTCGACCAGGGTCAGGAACCGAGGGTGCAGCACGGCCTCCACGACGGCCATCGACGGCCCGATCGGCGGGGTGACCGCCGTGGTCTCACCGGTGCGGTAGTCCACCTTCCGGCCGTCGGGATAGATCCGGGTATGACCTCGCGAGAGCACGCCCCGATCCCAGTCCCGAGCAGTGCGCACGTGCACGCTGACACGCCGAGCGGCCTGCCGTCGGCTGACTCCCTGAGCGCGCAACCGTTCGTACTCCGCCCGACCAGGATGCCCACCCCGGCCGCCAGTGCCTGTCCCGCGGAGACCGGCCTTGCGCACCCACCCGAACGCCGTGTTCAGATTCACCCCGACCTCACGCGCAGCGGCCGAGACGTTCCCCTCCTCCACCGCGAGGGCCGCGAAGAACAACCCCTTCAACTCCAACGACGACACGATCCCCGCAACTCCCTGAAACTCAGGGTGTTGCGGGGATCGCTAGAACCCGCCTCAGGGGAGGCGGGGGCTGCGTCGTGCTCGGTGCCGTCTCAGGGCAGTGTCGGCGCGACGTGCTCAGCGGACGATCGACGGCGACCAGGCGCCCTCGAGGAACAGCTGCGGTTCCGCGCCCGGCGTCGTGATGTCCAGGGACCAGACGTCCGTCGTGCCGGGCTCGTCCGCCCGCGGCATGCCGTACAGGATCGTGGAGTCGTCGAGCCACTCGATCTGGTCGTCGCAGCCCTCGGTCACCGGGTAGAGCGTCTCGTCCGAGGAGGCGAGGTCGAGCACGGCGTAGGCCCACACCTTCTGGGCGTCCTCGACGCGCTGGACCTTCTTGTAGGCGACCATCGACCGGTCGGGGGAGACGGACGGGCACTCGCCCCCGTCCCGCAGCGCGGTGATCGTGCGGGTCGAGACCGAGCCCGTGGCGATCCAGGTCGTGTCGGCCGACTGCGAGGCCGCGGTGACGTAGAACGTGTCGTCGTCGACGAAGCTCACGCCCCAGAAGTTGCGGTCCGAGGCCGTGAACTTCTCCCCGTCGACGACGAAGGTCCAGGACTCGAGGCTGCCGAGGTCGGTGCCGTCGGTCCCGTGGATCTTGGTCTCGGTGGAGAAGCCGACCTGGGCGTAGGAGTGGCCCGTGACGAACGCGGTCGTCGCAACCAACGACCCGTCGGGGCTCAGCCGCGTGCGGCTCGGGATGCCGGGCAGCGGCCAGGTCTGCACCTCCTGCCAGGAGTCGTCGAGGAGCACGGCCTCGAAGGTCGTGGCGATCCCGCGGACGGTGCGCAGGCACGAGGTGAAGTCGCCCGCGTGGTAGATCCGGTCGCAGGCGACGTCGGTGAACGCGCGCGTCCCGCTCGGGTCGTCCAGAGGAACGGCAGCCACCAGGCCGTACTGCGCCCCGGGCAGCGTGCTGCGGAACAGGATGTGAGGCCCGTCGAGGACCCCGGCCAGGTCGGTGGACTCCACCGTCGGGGCCGCCTCGGTCGCCTCCTGGTGGCTGCGTGCGGCCGACCACACGTACGCGCCGACGCCGAGCACCACCACCACGGTGATCGCGACCATGGCGATCACGCGGGGCGGGAGCCGCCTCACGGCGCCGTCACCACCGCGTCGGTCTCGGACGCCGTGTCCGGGACGAGACCGGCCGGATGGTCGAGGTGGCGCAGGGCGAACCAGCAGGCAGGGAGGGCGACGGCGAGCAGCACGGCCACGCAGACTATCGCCGGCTGACGGCCGAGGGTGTACCAGAGCACGCCGAACGCCGCGGACGCGGCCATCCGGGCCACGGCGACCACGGTCTGCGCGGTGCCGATCGCCGAGGCGCGCACCTGCGGCGCGGTGCGCTGTCCCACGACGGCGGCCAGCACGCCGTCCGTCCCGGCGTAGAACGCACCGAGCAGGAGCAGGGCGGCCAGGGTCGTCACGGCCGACGCCCCGCCGAACGCCGCGCACACGTACGCCGCGCCGAGCATCGCGTGGCCCCACACGAAGACCCGCGCCCGGCCGACCCGGTCGGCCAGCCGCCCGGCGGGAATCGCCAGCAGCATGTAGGCCACGTTCGTGCCCACGTAGAGCAGCGGGAACCACTTCGTGGCGAAACCGTCCCGCTCCTGCAGGGACAGGTAGATGAACCCGTCGCCGATCGTCAGCAGCGCCAGCACACCGGAGACCACCAGCACCCGGCGCAGACCGGGTTCGGCGAGGAACCGCCAGCTGAACGGGCGCTCGGTGAGGGCGGGCACCGCCCCGTCGCTGCACGAGCAGCCCTTGCAGCTGGGCAGCTTGCGCTCCGCACGCGACTGGTGGGTCGTCAGCCAGGACGCCTGTCGCGGCCGCAGGTCCGGCACCAGCAGGCCGAGGACGGCCAACCCGATGACCGCCGACCCGAACGAGATCACGAACACGGTGTGGTAGCCGTCGGGCAGCAGCCACAGCACGACGAACGCCAGCAGCGGTCCCACGGCGGCGCCGACCGTGTCGAGCATCCGGTGCACGCCGAACGAGCGACCCAGGTTCCTCGGGTTGCTGGAGGCGGCGATCATCGCGTCGCGGGGCGAAGTGCGCAGCCCCTTGCCCAGCCGGTCGACCGCGACGAGCGAGGTGATCGCGACGAACCCGGTGGTGAGCAGCAGCCCCACCCGCGTCAGAGCGGACAGCCCGTACCCGGCGAAGGCCACCCACTTGGGGTGGTCGCCGCGGTCCGAGGCCCAGCCGCCGCCGATCCGCACGAGTGCGGTCGCACCCTGCATGAGGCCGTCGACGAAGCCGTAGGCGAGCGTCGTCATGCCGAGCGCGGTCGTCAGGTACAGCGGCAGGATCGCGGCGACGGACTCCGAGGAGATGTCGGTCAGCAGGCTGACCACACCGATCGTCACGACCGTCGAGGACACCCGGGTGCTGCGCGCCGAGCGAGCGGCACGGGCCGCACGTGCCGCCTCGACCGTGGCCGCGTCGGTGGGCGTCAGGCGTCGGCCGCTCGAGGTCGGCGGGTGCGTGCACGCGTCCGGTGCGGAGCCGTCGTGCGAGGCGTGCTCACCCTCGTTCCCTGCGTCGTCCGGCCTCTCGTGCCCCGCACGGTCCAGCGTGGGGGCGGCGTCGGCCGGTCTCACGGAGCCGTCTCGAGGGTGCCGGCGACCGACAGCTCGGTCCCACCACCGGTGCGTTCGTGGGTCGTCAGGACCAGGCCTTCGTCCCCGTGCACGTAGGCCGTGGCCCGGTTGCCCGGCAGCGCCGGGGACTCCTCGCTGCGGAACCCGAGGGCTTCGAGTGTCGCGGTGAACGCGGCCCGGACGTCGTCCTGCGCCACAGCCGTGCCCGCCTCGAGGCCGATCTGCAGCCGTGCGCCCTCCGCCGAGACCGAGCTCGAGACGACCTCGAGGGCCGTGCCCGAGGGCAGCACCAGCTCCGGGAAACCGGCGACGAGCGTGCCCCGCGCGGAAGCCGTCGTCGGCAGCGCACCTGTCAGGGTGACGGCGTCGGAGACCTGGACGCCGTCCAGACCGGGCAGGGTCGTGGGGGCGGGGCTGCGCTCGGGGACCTTGGCGTTCGTCTCGCTCTCGGCGAGCTTCTGGTCCTGCGTCGTGCCCTGCCCGGTCCCGTCGGTCGCGTCCGACCCGTCGGCGGTGGCCGACCCGCCGTCCTGGCCGGCGGACGACGAGCCGGAAGTCCCGCCCGTCGACCCGGACGTGGGGGCCTCGTCGTCGCCCGAGCCGCTGCACGCGGCCAGCAGGAGCCCGAGAGCGACGACGAGCGCGGACGCCGCAGCGGTCGTGGCGCCACGACGCCGACCCCGTCGGGCGGAGGGGTCGCGAGGGGCACGGGCGGTGCCGGTCAGGGGTGCCATCACGTCGTCTCGTCTGCTGGGCAGGTCGTCTGCTGGGCCAGGCGGTCCGGTCGCACGCGGTCAGGTGCGGCGAACCGGCCGGACCTGCGCATATCGGACATCTCGGAACCACCACGGTAGCTCCGCGGAAGGGCACGTCGACGCCTCCGGGCGGCAATTCACCCGCGTGCTCACCCGCCTGCGCGTGCGGTCAGGGCTGCGGCAGCTCGTCGACGACGTGCGCGGCGATCTCCAGCGCCGCGGTGGCCGCCGGTGAAGGCGCGTTGAGCACGTGCACCTGACGGCCGCTGCGCTGCACGAGGAAGTCGTCGACCAGCTTGCCGTCCCGGGCGAGCGCCTGCGCACGCACCCCCGCGGGTGCAGGGACGAGGTCCTCGGTGCGCAGCTCGGGCAGGAACCGGGCGACCGACCGGGCGAACAGCTGTCGCGAGGCGGAGCGTGCGACCTCGGACGCACCCGAGCCGAGGTGGTGCACCCCCATGCGCCACAGCCCCGGCCAGCTGAAGGTGTCGAGCACGTCCCGCGGGCTGATCTGCCCCCACGTGTACCCCTCGCGGGCGAGGGCGAGCACCGCGTTCGGGCCGGCGTGCACGTGCCCGTCGACGCCGCGCGTCAGGTGCACGCCGAGGAACGGGAAGCGGGGGTCGGGCACGGGGTAGACCAGGCCGCGGACCAGGCTCGCGGCCGGTTCGCGCACCGTGGCGTACTCGCCCCGGAACGGCACGATGCGGGCGGCGGGCTCGATGCCGCAGGCGCGAGCGACGCGGTCGGCCTGCAGGCCGGCGCACGCGACGAGCAGGTCGGCGGTGAGCTCGTGCTCGCGTCCGCCGGTGCGCACCTGCACGTGCAGGCCATCGGTCCGCTCGGCGGCGGAGACCACCTGGGTGTCGGTCAGCAGGCCGCCGCCGTGCGCCACGACGTCCTCGGCGAGCGCGGCGCACACCCCGGGGTAGTCCACGACGCCGGTCTGCGTGACCCACAGGGCCCCGACGCTCGCGATGTGCGGCTCGTGCTCGCGCGCCTGCTCGGGGGTGAGCAGGGCGGCCTCGACGTCGTTGGCGAGGGCCCGCTCGGCGAGCCGGTGCAGGCCGGGCAGCTGCGTGTCGTCGCTGGCGACCACGAGCTTGCCGCAGGTGCGCACGGGCACGCCCCGGCGCTGCGCGTAGGCCTTCATGCTCGCCGCGCCTGCGGTCGCCATGCGGGCCTTGAGGCTTCCGGGCGCGTAGTACAGGCCCGAGTGGATGACGCCGGAGTTGCGCCCGGTCTGGTGCCGGGCGACCGCGGGCTCCTTCTCGAGCACCGTGACCTCGTGCCCGTCGTCGGCGAGCCGAGCGGCGACCGCGAGTCCGACGATCCCGGCGCCGACCACGACGACACGTGCCACGGGCTGTCTCCTTCACGAGGTTCGGGTGCACGGTGCACCGCGGGCCCCACCCTGCCACCGGGCGGGACTCGCGGCTGCCGCGTTCCGTCGTGGTCCGTCGCGATCGGGTCGTTGTCGGCCCGCGCTCGTAGACTTTCGCCCGCACCCCGGTCCTCAGTGGATCCGGGGCGTTGGTGCTGCACGTGCCCCGGCCGCCCGGCACGCGTCGCCCACGACCTCCGCCGAAGGAACCCCATGGACCTCACCGGCCTGCTGCCCTCCCTGCTCGCCGACCCGGCCGCCGCGGCCGCGCTCCAGCACGTCCGCGCTCGCGGCGAGGTCGACGTGGTCGGACCGGCCGGGGTGCGGCCGCCCCTGCTGGCGGCCCTGGCCGGTGCCGGGGGAGAGCGGAAGGGGCGGCCGCTCGTCGTCGTCACCGCCACCGGGCGCGACGCCGACGAGCTCGCCGGTGCCCTGCGCTGCTACCTGCCGGAGGACGCGGTCGCGGTGCTGCCCTCGTGGGAGACGTTGCCGCACGAGCGGCTCTCGCCCCGCAGCGACACCGTGGCACGCCGGCTGGCGGTCTTCCGTCGCCTCGCGCACCCGGCTCCCGACGGCGGTCCGACCGGCGAGGTCCGGGTCCTCGTCATGCCGGTGCGCGCACTGCTGCAGCCCGTCGTGGCGGGGCTCGGCGACCTGGTGCCGGTGACGATCGGCACGGGCGACCGCGTCGACCTGACGGACGTCGCCGAGCGGCTCGTCGCGGCCGCGTACTCCCGGGTCGACATGGTCGAGAAGCGCGGGGAGTTCGCGGTGCGCGGCGGGATCCTCGACGTGTTCCCGCCCACCGAGGACCACCCGCTGCGTGTCGAGCTGTGGGGCGAGGACGTCGAGGAGATCCGCTGGTTCGCCGTGGCCGACCAGCGCAGCCTCGAGGTCGCCGACCACGGCGTGTGGGCGCCCCCGTGCCGGGAGATCCTGCTGACCGACGACGTGCGTGCGCGTGCCGCCGCGCTGGTCGAGCAGCTGCCGGGTGCGATCGACATGCTCGACAAGCTCGCCGCGGGCATCGCCGTGGAGGGCATGGAGTCCCTCGCCCCGGCGCTGGTCGAGCACATGGTCCCGGTGCTCGACCTCGTGCCCGACGACGCGCTCCTGGTGCTGGCCGACCCCGAGCGTGTCCGCCGCCGGGCGCACGACCTGGTCGCCACGACCGAGGAGTTCCTCGCCGCGGCCTGGACGAGCGCGGCTGCGGGCGCTGCGACCCCGCTCGACCTGTCGGCGGCCTCGTTCCACACGTTCGCCGAGGTGCGCGCGCTCGCGGCGGTCCGCGGGCTCGGCTGGTGGACGCTGAGCCCGTTCACGCTCGACGCCGAGGCCGTGGACGCGGCCGACGCGGGGGAGACGGGCAGCGCGCTGGGCGTCCCGCTCGGCACACCCGCGCCGAGCGGCGAGGGCACGACGCTGGTGGTGTCCGCCCGCGACGTCGAGCGGTATCGCGGTGAGGTCGCCCGGGCGATCACCGACGTCCGTGCGCTGCAGCAGGCCGGGTGGCGGCTGGTCCTGGCCACCGAGGGGCACGGTCCGGCGCAGCGCATCGTCGAGCAGCTCAAGGCGGCCGACGTGCCCGCGCGGCTCGTCCCCTCGCTGACGGCCGAGCCCGAGGGCGGGGTCGTCCTCGTGGTGCCGGCCTCGCTCGGTGCGGGCTTCGTCGCCCCGGACCTGCGCCTCGCGGTGCTCTCCGAGGCCGACCTCACGGGGCGGGCGGGGGCGTCGACCAAGGACATGCGGCGGATGCCGAGCCGTCGGCGCAACATGGTCGACCCGCTCGCGCTGCGGCCCGGGGACTTCGTCGTGCACGAGCAGCACGGGGTCGGCCGGTTCGTCGAGCTCATGCAGCGGACCATCGGCACGGGTGCGAACGCGGCGACGCGCGAGTACCTGGTCATCGAGTACGCCTCGAGCAAGAGGGGTCAGCCGGGGGACCGGCTGTTCGTGCCCTCCGACCAGCTCGACCAGGTGACCAAGTACGTCGGTGGTGAGGCGCCGAGCCTGAACCGGATGGGCGGCTCGGACTGGGCGAAGACCAAGGGCAAGGCCCGCAAGGCGGTCAAGGAGATCGCCGCCGAGCTGATCCGCCTCTACTCGGCCCGCATGGCCACCCCGGGGTACGCGTTCGGCCCCGACACCCCGTGGCAGCGCGAGCTCGAGGACGCGTTCGCGTACGTCGAGACGCCCGACCAGCTGGCCACGATCGACGAGGTCAAGGCCGACATGGAGAAGACCGTGCCGATGGACCGCCTGGTCTGCGGCGACGTCGGCTACGGCAAGACGGAGATCGCGGTCCGGGCGGCGTTCAAGGCCGTGCAGGACGGCAAGCAGGTGGCCGTCCTGGTGCCCACGACCCTGCTCGTGCAGCAGCACCTGGACACGTTCGCCGAGCGCTACGCGCCGTTCCCCGTGAACGTCAAGGCGCTCTCGCGCTTCCAGTCGACCAAGGAGTCGAAGGACGTCGTCGACGGGCTGCGCGACGGCTCGGTCGACGTCGTGATCGGCACGCACCGCCTGATCACCGGCGAGATCCGGTTCAAGGACCTGGGCCTGGTGATCATCGACGAGGAGCAGCGGTTCGGCGTCGAGCACAAGGAGACGCTCAAGGCCCTGCGCACCAACGTCGACGTGCTGGCGATGTCGGCCACCCCGATCCCGCGCACGCTCGAGATGGCCGTGACCGGCATCCGGGAGATGTCCACGCTGGCCACCCCGCCCGAGGAGCGGCACCCGGTGCTCACGTTCGTCGGCGCGTACGACGAGCGGCAGATCACCGCGGCGCTGCGCCGCGAGCTGCTGCGCGAGGGCCAGGTCTTCTACGTGCACAACAAGGTCGACTCGATCGAGCGGGCCGCGTCCCGGCTGCAGGAGCTGGTACCCGAGGCCCGGGTCGCGGTGGCCCACGGCAAGATGAACGAGCACCAGCTCGAGCAGGTGATCGTCGACTTCTGGGAGAAGCGGTTCGACGTGCTGGTCTGCACGACCATCGTCGAGACGGGCCTGGACATCTCCAACGCGAACACGCTGATCCTCGAACGGTCCGACCTGCTGGGCCTGTCGCAGCTGCACCAGCTGCGCGGGCGCGTGGGCCGCGGGCGCGAGCGCGCCTACGCGTACTTCCTGTACCCGCCCGAGAAGCCGCTCACCGAGACCGCGCACGACCGGCTGCAGACCATCGCCGCGAACACCGACCTCGGGGCAGGCATGGCCGTGGCCATGGAGGACCTGGAGATCCGCGGGGCGGGCAACCTGCTCGGCGGCGAGCAGTCGGGGCACATCGAGGGGGTCGGCTTCGACCTGTACGTGCGCATGGTGGGCGAGGCCGTGGCGAGCTTCCGCGGTGACACCCCCGAGGAGGTGCCGGACGTCACGATCGAGCTGCCGGTCGACGCGCACATCCCGCACGACTACATCGCGCACGAGCGGCTGCGCCTGGAGGCGTACCGGAAGGTCGCCGGGGCTGCCGACGCGGCGACGCTGTCCGAGGTGCGTGCCGAGCTCGTGGACCGGTACGGCGCGGTGCCGCCCGCGGTCGACAACCTGTTCACGGTCGCGGAGTTCCGCCTGCACGTGCGTTCGGCCGGGCTGAGCGACGTGACCGCGCAGGGCAAGTTCGTGCGGTTCGCGCCCGTCGACCTGCCCGAGTCGGCGCAGCTGCGGCTCAAGCGGCTGTACCCCGGCTCGGTGCTCAAGCCGGCGGTGCGCACGGTGCTCGTCCCGTACCCGACGACCGCGCGGGTCGGCGGGAAGCCGCTGCAGGGGCATGCCGTGCTGGACTGGGCCCGTCAGCTCATCGACGCGGTCATCCGGGGCGACGTGTCGGCGGCGGCCCAGGTCGGCGCGCGGCGCTGACGTCGGACCAGGTCGGCGCGCGGCGCTGACGTCGGACCGCTCGGCGCGCGGCGCTGACGTCGGCCCGCACACCCAGCCGGGGCCTCTACGATGGCGGCAGATCGACGGGCGACGACGCAGGAGGTCCTGGTGACGGTGGTCGGTGGCGACGTGGACGGCACGTCCGTGCAGGTGAGGTCGGGAGCCGGCGTGGCGCCCGCGCCGCGGCGTGCACGCCGGGTGCGTCGGGCAGGTGTGGTGCTCGCGCTGCTCGCGGGCGCCGGTGCGCTGAGCGCGTGCAGCGGGCAGCCCGGAACGGCCGCGATCGTCGAAGGCCGGACCATCACCCCGGGCGAGGTGCAGCAGGTCCTCGACGAGCTCGGCCCGTACCTGCAGAGCGCCTCGACGTCAGCCGTGCTGACGATCCTCGTGCAGGAGCCGGCGGTCTCCGCCGTGGCGGCCGAGCACGGTGTGGCCGTCTCCGACGAGGACGCAGCCGATGCGCTCACGCAGGTCGCCGCCGCGGACGGGCTCAAGGGGTCGGACTTCAGCGCGGCCTCGCTGACCGTGGCGAAGTTCTCCGTCGAGTACGGCAAGCTCACCGCGCTCGAGGACGCCGACGCGATCAACGCCGAGCTCGTCGAGCGGGTCGCCGCGCTGGACGTCGAGGTGAACCCGCGGTTCGGCACGCTCGGCGACGGCAACTTCGTCTCCGACCCGAGCGTGCGCCCCTGGATCTTCCAGTCCGGCGACGCGACCGGCAGCGACGCGACGGGGACCGATGGGTCGTCCGGCTCGACGCCGACCCCGAGCGCGACCGAGAGCCCCGTCGAGAAGTGATCCGCGCCCGGTGAGCTGCGCTGTCGTCCCCGGCCGTCGCACGTGAGCGACCCCTCCGGCTCCTCCGCTGCGCTGCCGGGCGACGCCGTCGGGGGTGACGCCCTGCGCGCGCTCGTGGCGGTCATGGACCGCCTGCGCTCCCCGGGCGGCTGCCCGTGGGACGCCGAGCAGACGCACGAGTCGCTCGTGCCCTACCTGCTCGAGGAGGCCCACGAGCTCGTCGAGGCCGTCGAGACGGGTGACCGCGCCGGGCTGCGCGAGGAGCTCGGCGACGTGCTGCTGCAGGTGGTCTTCCACGCCCGGGTCGCGCAGGAGGATCCTGTCGACCCCTTCGACGTGGACGACGTCGCGTCCGACCTGATCGACAAGCTCGTCCGGCGCCACCCGCACGTCTTCGGCCCGACCCCCGCCTCGGCGGTCGCCGACCTGCACGTGCAGTGGGACCGGATCAAGAAGGTCGAGAAGCGGCGCGCCTCCGCGCTCGACGGGGTCCCGGCCTCGCTGGGTGCGCTCGCGCGAGCGCAGAAGCTCGTCTCCCGTGCGGCGCGGGCCGGCCTGCCGGTCACCGTCCCGGTGGTGCCAGGGACGGCGGCGGTCGCCGAGCCGGCCAACGACGACGGCGACGGCGGTGACATCGGCGAAGGAGGCCCGGCGGTCGGCGAACGCCTGCTCGCGATGGTGATGGCTGCGCACGCGCAGGGCGTGGACGCCGAGGGCGAGCTGCGCCGCGCGACAGCCGCCTGGGAGGCGCACGCGCGCGAGGTCGAGTCCGCCGGGGTCGCCCCGCAGGGTCCGCAGCCGCGCGAGTGACGGCCGGAGCGACGGGCATGGTGACGGCCGCAGTGACGGCCGCAGCGGCAGCTCGCGGGCCGGACCGTTCGCCCCGCGACCCACGGGTGGGGCTAAGGTCCCGCTGCAGGCAGCGAGCGGCGACGCGCCGCACCGCAGCCCCGATGTGATCCGCCGCACGCTCGCCGTCCGCCAGGCCCTTGGTCCGGCATCCGACGGCTCGTGGGTGGACAGGATGTGCGCGGACGGAACCGGAACGGGCCGTCCCGCGATGTGGACGCACCCGCGGCCCCGACGGGGTGACGGGTGCGCACGGACGCACGGCTGTGCAGCACTGCACGACCGCACGGCGGAGCACGACACAGGCGAGGAGTGAGGATGAGGATCGGCGTCCCCCGGGAGTCACGTCCCGGCGAGCGGCTCGTCTCGGCGACACCCAAGACGGTCGCGCAGCTGCGCAAGCTCGGTTACGACGTGGTCGTGGAGCACGACGCGGGTGCCGCGGCGAACTTCTCCGACGCCGCCTACGTGGACGCCGGTGCGAGCATCGCCGACGCCGCGCAGGTCTGGGCGTCCGACGTCGTGACGACCGTGGCTGCACCGACCGACGAGCAGGTCGCGGCCCTCGCACCCGGCGCGACGACCATCGCGATGATCGGTCCGGCTGCGCACCCCGAGCTGGTGGACGCGCTCGCCGCCCGCGGTGTCACGGCGCTCGCGCTCGACGCCGTGCCGCGCATCTCGCGTGCGCAGGCGCTCGACGTGCTCTCGACGCTGTCGAACGTCGCCGGGTACCGCGCGGTCATCGAGGCCGCTGAGGAGTACGGCGGCATGTTCACCGGCCAGGTCACGGCCGCCGGCAAGACCGCGCCTGCGAACGTCTTCGTGATCGGCGCGGGCGTGGCCGGTCTGGCAGCGCTCGGTGCGGCCGCGAGCCTGGGTGCCCAGGTGCGCGCGTTCGACGTGCGCCCCGAGGTCGGCGAGCAGATCGAGTCGATGGGCGCGCAGTTCGTCCAGGCGGCAACCGCCCAGCAGGAGGTCAGCTCCGACGGCTACGCCCGCGAGCTGACGGCCGAGCAGGAGGCGCTGACCGCGGCGATGTACGCCGAGGAGACCGCCAAGGCCGACATCGTCATCACCACCGCGCTCGTGCGCGGGCACGCGCCCACGACGATCACCGCGGAGATGGTCGCGGGCATGCGCCCCGGCAGCGTGATCGTGGACCTGGCCGCGTCCGGCGGCGGCAACTGCGAGCTGACCGTCCCCGGTGAGCGCGTCGTGTCGCCCAACGGGGTCGTGATCCTCGGCTGGACGGACCTGACCAGCCGCATGCCGCAGCACACCTCGCAGCTGTTCGGCACCAACGTCGTGCACCTCATGGCGCTGCTCACGCCCGGCAAGGACGGGCAGCTCGTGCTCGACCTGGACGACGTCGTGCAGCGCGGGATGACCGTCGCGCACGCCGGCGAGGTGCTGTGGCCGCCGCCGCCCGTGCAGGTCTCCGCCGCCCCCGTCGTCGAGGCCGCCCCGGCACCCGTCGAGGTCGACCCGGCCGAGGTGGCACGCCAGGCGCAGCTGCGCGGCCGGCGCAACCTCGTGGTCGCGGGCCTGGCGACCGTGCTCCTCACGCTCGGGCTCACCTACGCCCCGTCCGCCTTCCTCGGGCACTTCACGGTGTTCGCGCTCGCGGTGATCGTCGGCTACTACGTCATCTCGAACGTGAGCCACTCGCTGCACACGCCGCTCATGGCCCAGACGAACGCGATCTCCGGGATCATCCTGGTCGGCGCCCTGCTGCAGATCGGGTCGGACTCCGCCCTGGTCAGCACGCTGGCGTTCGTCGCGGCGACCGTGGCCAGCATCAACATCTTCGGTGGGTTCCTGGTCGCGTACCGCATGATCGGGATGTTCAGGAAGGACGCCTGACGTGCTGACCTCGCTCGCCCAGGCCGTGTACCTCGTCGCGGCCGTCCTGTTCGTCCTGTCGCTGGCAGGTCTGTCCAAGCAGACCTCCGCCCGGCGCGGGAACCTGCTCGGCATGGTCGGCATGGGCCTGGCCCTGCTGGCCACCGTGGTGCTCGCCGCCGACCAGGCGGAGCGTTCCGTCCTGGTGACCCTGCTCCTCATCGCCCTGGTGTTCCTCATCGGCGCGAGCGTGGGCACCTGGCAGGCCCGCAAGGTCGAGATGACGCAGATGCCCGAGATGATCGCGATGCTGCACAGCTTCGTCGGTCTGGCCGCGGTGCTCGTCGGGTTCAACTCCTACCTGACCGAGGGCACCGACGCGGTGCACCTGGTCGAGGTGTTCCTCGGCGTGCTCATCGGTGCGGTGACGTTCACCGGGTCGATCGTGGCCTACCTGAAGCTCTCGGCGCGGATCAAGAGCTCGCCGCTGATGCTCCCCGGGCGCAACCTGCTGAACCTGGCCGCGCTCGTCCTGTCGGTCGGTCTGCTGGCCTGGTTCCTGGCCGCACCCTCGATCGTGCCGCTGCTGCTCATGACCGTGATCGCTCTCGCGCTCGGCTGGCACCTGGTCGCCTCGATCGGCGGCGGCGACATGCCGGTCGTCGTCTCGATGCTGAACTCGTACTCCGGCTGGGCGGCCGCCGCGGCGGGCTTCATGCTCGGCAACGACCTGCTCATCGTCACCGGCGCCCTCGTCGGCTCCTCCGGTGCGATCCTCTCGTACATCATGTGCAAGGCCATGAACCGCTCGTTCGTCTCGGTGATCCTGGGTGGGTTCGGCGCCGAGGGCGGCACGGTCGTCGCCTCCGACAAGGACTACGGCGAGCACCGCGAGGTGTCGGCGGCGGACGTCGCGGACATGCTCAAGGGCGCCCGCTCGGTCATCGTGACCCCCGGCTACGGCATGGCGGTCGCCAAGGCCCAGTACCCCGTGGCGGACCTGGTGTCCCGGCTGCGCTCGTCCGGCGTCGAGGTCCGTTTCGGCGTGCACCCCGTCGCGGGCCGTCTGCCCGGCCACATGAACGTGCTGCTCGCCGAGGCGCGCGTGCCGTACGACGTCGTGCTCGAGATGGACGAGATCAACGAGGACTTCGCGGACACCGACGTCGTGCTGGTGATCGGCGCGAACGACACCGTGAACCCGGCCGCGCTGGACGACCCGGGCTCCCCGATCGCCGGTATGCCGGTGCTCGAGGTGTGGCACGCGCAGCAGGTGATCGTGTTCAAGCGGTCGATGGCCACCGGGTACGCCGGTGTGCAGAACCCGCTGTTCTTCCGCGAGAACACCGCGATGCTCTTCGGTGACGCCAAGGAGCAGGTCGAGCACATCATCCAGGCCCTCTGACCAGCGGGAAGGTGCGCCCGCACCTCCCCTGCACGGGGGTCGGGCCGTCGCGCGGTCGAAGGTCCTGTCTCCAGTTCGCGCAGTTCCCTCTAGGCTGAGGTCGCAAACCCAACCGCTCGTCGAAGGAGCACCATGGCCAGCATCGAGGCCGTCGGCGCCCGCGAGATCCTTGACTCGCGAGGCAACCCCACTGTCGAGGTCGAGGTCGCCCTCGACGACGGCACCATCGCTCGTGCAGGCGTCCCCTCGGGTGCCTCGACCGGCGCGTTCGAGGCCGTCGAGCGCCGTGACGGCGACAAGAGCCGTTACCTGGGCAAGGGCGTCGAGGACGCCGTCAACGCCGTGATCGACGAGATCGCCCCCGAGCTCATCGGCTTCGAGGCCTCGGAGCAGCGTCTGGTCGACGCCGCGCTCATCGAGCTCGACGGCACGCCCAACAAGGGCAAGCTCGGCGCCAACGCGATCCTGGGCGTCTCGCTCGCGGTCGCCAAGGCTGCGGCCGACTCGGCCGACCTGCCGCTGTTCCGCTACGTCGGTGGCCCGAACGCCCACGTGCTGCCGGTCCCGATGATGAACATCCTCAACGGTGGGTCGCACGCCGACTCCAACGTCGACATCCAGGAGTTCATGGTCGCCCCCATCGGCGCCACGACCTTCCGTGAGGCCCTGCGCACCGGCGCCGAGGTCTACCACTCCCTCAAGTCCGTGCTGAAGAGCAAGGGCCTGTCGACCGGTCTGGGCGACGAGGGTGGCTTCGCGCCGAACCTCGAGTCCAACCGTGCCGCGCTGGACCTGATCCTCATCGCGATCGAGAAGGCCGGCTTCACCCCGGGCGTCGACGTGGGCCTCGCGCTCGACGTCGCCGCGACCGAGTTCTTCAAGGACGGCGCGTACCAGTTCGAGGGCAAGGCCACCTCGCCCGCCGACATGATCGCGTTCTACGAGCAGCTCGTGGCGGACTACCCGCTGGTCTCCATCGAGGACCCGCTGTCCGAGGACGAGTGGGGCACCTGGTCCGAGCTGGTCTCCAAGGTCGGCGACAAGGTGCAGATCGTCGGCGACGACCTGTTCGTCACCAACCCGACGCGTCTGGCCAAGGGCATCGAGCTCAAGGCCGCCAACTCGCTGCTGGTCAAGCTGAACCAGATCGGCACGCTGACCGAGACGCTCGACGCCGTGACGCTCGCGCAGCGCAACGGCTTCACCACGATGACCTCGCACCGCTCCGGCGAGACCGAGGACACCACGATCGCCGACCTGTCCGTCGCGACGAACGCCGGCCAGATCAAGACCGGTGCGCCGGCCCGTGGCGAGCGCATCAACAAGTACAACCAGCTGCTGCGCATCGAGGAGGAGCTGGACGACGCCGCCGTGTACGCCGGTCGTTCCGCATTCCCGCGGTTCCGCCAGGGCTGAGCCCGTCGCGAGCCGCCTCGCCCTCGGCGGGCGGCTCGCACCGGAGGCCGGTGACCCACAGGGGTCGCCGGCCTCTGCCGTGCCCGGGGCAGGGTGCGTCATCACGAACCCCTCACATCCTCCGGCGCGCCCACGCCGGAGGATGTGCGCGTCCGACCTGGTCGGCGGGGGCAGAATCGGTGCCATGTCTGCTCCGCGACGCCCGGCTGCCCCGCGCACGCCTGCGTCCGGAGAAGCACCCGGAGAACCTGCGACGCGCCCCGCCGCGCCCCGGCCCTCGGCACCACGGGCCGCGGCACCCCGACCGGCCGCTCCGCGACCGGCTGCTCCTCGACCGGCTGCCTCGCGGACCGCGGCACCCACCCGCGCCGGGTCGCCGCAGCGGACCGCGACCCCGCGCCCGACCTCCTCCCGGCCGTCCTCGAGCCGCCCGGCCGCACGTCCCGCCCCGACACCCGCGCGGGGCACGCCGCGGGCCCAGGTGGTCCAGACGCGGCTGCCGCGGCTGTTCAGCATCCGCGTGGCCGTCATGGCGGTCGTGCTCGGCCTGGCGTTCGTGCTCGTCTACCCGACGTTGAGCTCGTACCTGCAGCAGCAGGCCGAGCTCAAGGCGCTGCGCAGCGAGGTCGCGGCCGCCCAGGACCGCAACGACGACCTCGAGTCCGACCTCGGGCGGTGGGACGACCCGGCCTACGTGACCGCGCAGGCCCGTGAACGGCTCGCCTTCGTGATGCCGGGGGAGACCGCGTTCCGGGTGATCGACCCCGAGACCGTGCCCGACACCGGCGCGACGGCCGGGGCCACGACGACCACCGAGGACGACGAGGGCCTCACGCTGCCCTGGTACGCCACGGTGTGGGACTCGGTGCAGGCGGCCGGGGCCGCCGGTGAGGACGATGGCACGACGGCCGGCGACGCGGGGGACAATGGGGGCTCTCCCGCGCCGGACGCGGGCACGACCAGCCCCTGAGGCCCCGGAGCGGCGCGCAGCCCCGGGCCGTGACCGATCGGACCGCACGTGACCCGCACGCCCCTGGACGCCGTGACCGACCGTGACCGCGAGGTGCTCGCTGAGCAGCTCGGTCGGCCTGCCCGCGGCGTCGTCGGCGTCGCCGCCCGGTGCGTGTGCGGTCGCCCGCTCGTGGTCCGCACGGCCCCGCGACTCGACGACGGCACGCCCTTCCCGACGACGTACTACCTGACGTGCCCCCCGGCGGTCGCGGCGGTCTCGACGCTCGAGGCGACCGGGCTGATGAAGGAGCTGACCGCCCGGCTCGGCGAGGACGAGGAGCTCGCGGCGGCGTACGAGCGGGCGCACCGGGCCTACCTGGCCGATCGCGAGGAGCTCGGGCACGTCGAGGAGATCGCCGGGATCTCCGCCGGTGGCATGCCCACCCGGGTGAAGTGCCTGCACGTGCTGGTCGGGCACGCGCTGGCCGCCGGACCGGGCGTCAACCCGATCGGCGACGAGGTCCTGGGCCTGCTGCACGAGGAGTGGCGCCCCGACCGCTGCACCTGCTGACCTCGTCGGCCGCCCCGACGCCGGCGCGGGCAGCGCTCGCACGGCCACACCCGGGCCGGACGTCGCGGGGGGCACCGTGCGGCGGATGGGAGGATGTCCGCCGTGACGCGTGTGGCTGCCATCGACTGCGGGACCAACTCCATCCGACTCCTCGTCGCCGACGTCGTGGACGGGGTGCTGACGGACCTGGACCGCCGCATGGAGGTCGTCCGTCTCGGGCAGGGCGTGGACCGGACGGGGCGACTGGCTCCCGAGGCGCTCGCCCGCACGCTCGAGGCGACGACGCGGTACGCACGGATCTGCGACGAGCTGGGCGTCGAGGCCGTGCGGTTCGTGGCCACCTCGGCGACGCGCGACGCGGAGAACCGCGCGGAGTTCGTCGACGGGGTGCGCGCGGCGATCGGTGTCGAGCCCGAGGTCGTCTCGGGCACCGAGGAGGCTGCCCTGTCGTTCCGCGGTGCGGTCGGCGGGCTGTCGGCGCACCCGGGCCCGTACCTGGTGGTCGACCTGGGGGGCGGGTCGACCGAGCTCGTGCTCGGCACGAGCGTCCCGGACGCCGCGTGGTCGATGGACGTGGGGTGCGTGCGGATGACCGAGCGGCACCTGCGCACGGACCCGCCGACCTCCGACCAGGTGGCGGCTGCCCGCTCCGACGTCGAGGCAGCGCTCGCCGAGGCGGCGGCGCACGTGCCGTGGGCGCAGGCGCGCACGCTCGTCGGGCTCGCCGGCACGGTGACGACGGTGACGGCGCACGCGCTGGGTCTGCCGGCGTACGACCCCGCCCGCATCGACGGCACCACGCTCGAGGTGGACCAGGTGCTGGCCACGTGCGAGGACCTGCTGGCCATGCCCCGTGAGGCACGCGCGGCGCTCGGCTTCATGCACCCCGGCCGCGTCGACGTCATCGGTGCCGGCTCGTTGGTGTGGCACGGCGTGGTCAGCCGCGTGAGCGCGGACGTCCGGGCCGCGGGCGGTGCCCTGAGCGGCGTCGTGACGTCGGAGCACGACATCCTCGACGGGATCGCCTGGAGCGTCGTCGAGCGCTAAGGGGCACTGAGGGGCACTGAGGGGCACTGAGGGGCACTGAGGAGCGCCGGCCCTCCCGCCGAGGTGTCCGCCAACCGGACACATGTCCGGATGATGGAACGCTGCTTCCCGCCTGTCGGATGGACGGGCATGCTTCGGGACATGACCTGCCCCGTCGCCCCGAGCTGTGCGCGCCTGTGTTGCGCCAGCCGTCGCGGCGTCGGCCGGTCGTGCGCGTGAGTCGCTGAACCTTCCCGGTTCCGCACCACGCCAGACCCCCCACCGAATCCGCGGCGCATCCCGGCGCGCCCCGGACCGGTGCGGACGCAGGTCCGTCCGGGGGTGGTGCGCCGACGCAGACCGCCACCCCCCGACAGGAGCACGATCGTGACCAGGCGCAGCCACCTCCCAGCCCTCCTCGCCACCGGCGTCGCCGGCCTCCTCGCGCTGACCGCCTGCTCGAGCGGCGCGGCCGCGGACGGCGCGTCCACCGCATCCTCGGCAGCCGACGGCGACTCCGTCTCGATCTCGCTGGTGCGCCAGCTCGGCTCGGGCGACTACTTCGAGCAGTGGCTCGCCGGGGCCCAGGCCCAGGCCGACGAGCTCGGGGTCGACCTGCAGGTCTCGAACGCCGACGGCGACGACAACCAGCAGTCGCTCGACCTGGAGTCGGCGGTCAACCAGGCGCCCGACGCGATCATCGTCGACCACGGGTTCGCCGACACGATCGGCGACGGCGTCACCGCAGCGCTCGACGCCGGCATCCCCGTCGTGGCGTTCGACGCCGAGGTCGAGGACGAGCGTGCCGTGACCGTCTCGCAGTCGGACCACGAGCTGGCCCAGGCCTCCCTCGACCAGCTCCTCGAGGACACCGGCGGCACCGCGCAGGTCCTGTACGCGTACGTCGCCGGCTACGCCCCGCTGGACCGGCGCAACGAGACCTGGGAGGACGTCAAGGCCGCCAACCCCGGCCTCGAGCAGGTCGCCCAGATCGGCGTGGTCAGCGACTCCACCGCCTCGGCCGTCGCCGACCAGGCGAAGGCGGCGCTGCAGGCCAACCCCGGCGTGACGGCGATCTTCGCGCCGTACGACGAGTTCGCCAAGGGGGCCACGCTCGCCGTCCAGGAGCTCGGGCTCGAGGGCACCGTGAAGATCTACGGCGCCGACATCTCCACCGCCGACATCGAGGTGCTCACGGCCGAGAACAGCCCGTGGGTGGCCACCGCGGCGACCGACCCGGCGAACGTCGGTGCGGTCACCGTCCGTGCGGCCTACCTCGCGGCGACCGGCGGTGACGTGCCGGCCTCGATCGAGGTCACGCCGACGCTCATCCTCGCCGACGAGCTGCGCGACGCCGGTGTGACCACGATCGCCGACCTGGCCGCGGTCTTCCCGGGCCTGACCACGGACGACCTGGTTCCGGTTCCCTGATGACCGACCGCACCACCGCACCGGGAGCACGGGCCGCGACGCCCGTGCTCTCGGTGCGTCGTCTCGTCAAGCACTACGGCGCCACGGCCGCGCTGGCCGGCGTCGACCTCGAGGTGCACGCGGGCGAGGTGGTCGGGCTCATCGGGGCCAACGGTGCGGGCAAGTCCACGCTCATCAAGGTGCTGGCCGGTGCCGAGCAGCCCACGTCCGGCGCGCTCCTCGTCGACGGCGTGCCCGTGCGGCTGCACGGCCCGATCGACGCGGTCGCCCAGGGTGTCGCGACCGTCCACCAGGACGTCGACGCGGCCCTCGTGCCGACCCTCACGGTCGCCGAGAACCTCGTGCTCGCCGACCTGGCCCGGCCCGGTGGCGGCGTGCGCGCGTCGCGGCGGGCGATCCGGGCCCGTGCGGCGCGGCTCGTGCCGGACGGCTTCCCCATCGACCTCGACGCGCGTGTCGAGGACCTGAGCACCTCGGCGAAGCAGCAGGTCCTCCTCGCCCGCGCGCTCGCCGCGGCCCCCCGGGTGCTCGTCCTCGACGAGCCGACGGCCGCCCTGTCCGTGCTCGAGCAGCAGCGTCTGCTCGCCGACGTGCGACGTCTGGCGGCGGCCGGCACGGCGGTGGTCTTCATCTCGCACCACCTGGCGGAGGTGACCGAGGTGAGCGACCGGGTCGTCGCGCTGCGCGAGGGCGAGGTCGTCGGCACGTTCACCGCCCCCTTCGACGGGGCGGAGCTGGTGCGGGCGATCCTCGGCGACCTGGCGAGCGCCGCTCGGACCTCTCGCGCCGCAGCCTCCGACGGCGTGCCCTTCGCGGGCGAGGGGGCCGCCGGCGGCCGGACTCCGGTGCTCTCCGCGCGCGGCGTGCGCGCGTGGCCCGGTGCGCGACCGGTCGACCTGGTCGTGCACCGCGGCGAGGTGCTCGGACTGACCGGACTGCTGGGAGCGGGCAAGACCGAGCTGCTCGAGCAGCTCGTCGGCGCCCGCCCCCTGCTCGCCGGAGACCTCGAGGTGGAGGGCCGGACGTACCGGCCGCGGCACCCCGCCGACGCGGTCGCTGCCGGCCTCGGCTTCGTCCCGGAGGACCGGGTGCGTGCGGCCGAGATCCCCGACTGGGACGTGACGCGCACCGTCACCCTGCCCGACCTGCGGCGGGTACGCCGCCGCGGGCTGCTCGACTCCCTGGCCGAGCGCGCGCAGGCCCGCGCGGTCATCGACGCGCTCGCCGTGGTGTGCTCCGGACCCCGTGCGCTGATGAGCTCGCTGTCGGGCGGCAACCGGCAGAAGGTCGTCGTCGGCCGCTGGATCGCCGCCGGCGCGCGGCTGCTGGTGCTCGACGAGCCGTTCCGCGGCGTCGACCTGGGTGCCCGGGCGGACATCGCCGCGCTGCTGCGCAGCGGTGAGGTCCAGGCGGCGATCGTCGCGTCCTCCGACCCCGAGGAGGTCCTCGAGGTCGCCGACCGGGTGCTCGTGCTCGCCGGTGGCACGGTGGTCGGCGAGGTCCGCCCGGGCGAGGTCGACGCCGACGGTCTGGCCGCCCTCCTCGCCGGGGCGACCGGCGACCGTCGCCCTGCCGACCGTCTCTCTGCCACCGGTTCCCCCGACGACCGCTCGTCCGACGAGACCGGTCCGACCCCGCACGACGTCGCGGCACCCCCGAGCCGCGAGCCCGAAGGAGCTTCCCGATGAGCACCGGAACCCTCTCCCCGGTCGAGGCCCTCGCGCCCCCGGCCGCCGCACCCGAACCGAGGCGTGCCCGTGCGCTCGGCGTGGCACGCGACCTCGTCTACCGGTACGGGCTGCTCGTGCTGCTGGCCGTCCTCGTGGTGTGGTTCTCCACCGCCACGCCCGAGTTCGCCACCGTGCGGAACGTGCTGATCATCCTGCAGTCGGTGGCCATCACGGCCGTCGTCGCGCTCGGGGTCACCGTCTCGCTGGTGGCCGGCGGGTTCGACCTGTCGGCCGGCGCGACCGTGAGCCTGACCGTCATGGTCTCCGCGGCGGCGCAGGTCTACTTCGGGCTGCCGGCCTGGGTGGCCGTGCTGGCCGGGCTGTCCTGCGGCGTCCTCGTCGGGCTGGTGAACGCCGCGCTCGTGGTGCTCGGGCGGGTGCCCGACCTGGTGGCCACGCTCGGCACGATGTTCGTCGTCCAGGGGCTCGCGCTCGTGCTCACCTCCGGGCAGTCGGTGTCCGCGGGGGCGACGTTCCGCGGCGAGCCGACGACCGGGCGGATCAGCGAGTCGTTCCTGTGGCTCGGTCGCGGCGACGTGCTCGGCATCCCGGCCCCGGTCGTGATCGTCACGGTCGTCTCGGTGGGCGTCGCGGTGCTGCTCACCCGCACCCGTGCGGGCCGTCTGCTCGAGGCCGTCGGCGGCAACCCCGAGGCGTCCCGGCTCGCCGGCGTCCGGGTGGGCCGCTACCGCGCGCTGGCCTACGTGGTCTCCGGGTTCCTCGCCTCGGTCGGCGGCGTGCTGCTCACCGCCCGGCTCGGCCGCGGCGACGTCGGTGCCGGCTCGCCCTACCTGCTCGAGACGGTGGCCGCCGCGCTCATCGGGTACGCGGTGCTGGGCGCCAACCGCCCGCACGCGCTCGGCACGATCGTCGGGGCGCTGTTCGTCGGGGTCGTCATCAACGGCCTGACCATGCAGAACGCTCCCTACTACGCGCAGGACCTCATCAAGGGCGCCCTGCTCGTGGGCGCCGTGCTGCTCTCGTTCTCGTCCCTGTTCCGCCGCACGGGAGGCTCCCGATGAGCGCCGAGGTGCTCGACGTCACCACCGTCCCCGCCTACCTGGCCACCCGTCCCGGGGTGAGCGACCTGATCGACCTGTCGACCGCGACGGTGCAGGAGGTGGGCGACGGGAACCTCAACCTGGTCTTCGTGGTGCGCGACGCGCAGGGGCGCTCGCTCGTCGTCAAGCAGTCGTTGCCGTACGTGCGGATGGTCGGCGAGTCGTGGCCGCTGAGCCAGGACCGCATCCTGGCCGAGGGGCGTGGGTACGTCGCGGCGCAGTCGCTCAGCCCCGAGCTGACGCCTGCGTTCCACGGCCTGGACGCCGAGCGGCGCGTGCTCGTGCTCGAGGACCTTTCCTCCTGGACCGTCTGGCGCCGGTCCCTGAACGACGGCGTGATCGACCCGGGGGCGGGCGCTGCGGTCGGCACGTACGCCGCGCGCATCGCGTTCGGCACCTCGGTGCTCGGCCGGCGCGCCGAGGACGTGCAGGAGGCCGCCGCCGGTGCGGCCAACCCGGAGCTGTGCCGGATCACCGAGGACCTGGTCTTCACCGAGCCGTTCATCGACCACGAGCAGAACGCGTGGGACGACGAGCTGACCGCCGACGTGCTCGCGCTGCGCGACCCCGCCCTGCTCGACGAGGTCGCGGCGCTCAAGTTCCGGTTCCTCACGGCGGGCCAGGCGCTCATCCACGGCGACCTGCACAGCGGGTCCGTGTTCGTGCCGGGTGCGCCGCAGCGCGCGCAGGGCGCACCGGCGGCCAAGGTCTTCGACATCGAGTTCGCCTTCTACGGCCCGGTCGGGTTCGACCTGGGGACGAGCCTGGCGAACCACCTGTTCGCGCACGTGCGCGCCGAGGTGCTCGATCGGCCCGCGGACTTCCGCACCTGGGTCGCGGGGCTGCCCGCCGAGACGTGGGACGCGTTCGTCGCCGAGATCGGCCGGCTGTGGCCGCAGCGGGCGGACGCCTCCTGGACGGACGGCTTCCGGGACGCGTGGATCGACGCCGTGTGGCAGGACGCGGTCGGCTTCGCCGGCCTCGAGGCGATCCGTCGGGTCGTGGGGCTGGCCAAGGTCTCCGACCTGCAGACGTTGGGCACCGACGAGCGCGTGCGAGCCGCCCGGGCGGTGCTGCGTACCGCGCGGGGCTGGATCACCGACCGGACGAGGATCACCGGGCCGGGCGAGCTGCTGCCGTCCGGTCTCGTCGGGTCCGTCGACGCCGAGCACGGCCCGGACGCGGACGCGCTGCGCACGCAGGCCGTGGGCGCGCGAGCATGACGCTCGTGACCGACGCCCCGAGGGACATCCGCACGGTCCGGGCGGCCGCCGCCGGGGGCCTGCACGCCGTCGCCGCACCCGGCCTGCCTCCGTCGGTGGAGTGGACCGGGGACGCCGTGCGGGTCATCGACCAGCGGCGCCTGCCCGGTGAGCTCGTGCTGCGCGACCTGCGCACGGTCGAGGACGTGGTCGACGCGATCGCGACGCTCGCCGTGCGCGGCGCCAACGTCATCGGCACCACCGGGGCGTTCGGTGTGGTCCTCGGGCTGCGTGCCGGGCGCCCGCTCGACGAGGTGGCGGCCCTCGTGGCCCGCACGCGGCCGACCGCCGTGAACCTGCAGGTCGCCGTCGACGTGGTCGCCGCGGCAGCCCGGGCGGGTCGCGACCCGCTCGCGGCGGCCCTCGGTCTGCTGGAGGCCGACCGGGAGCAGTGCCGACGCATCGGCGAGGCCGGCCGGGTCGAGCTCGCCGGCCGCACGCGGCTGCTCACGCACTGCAACACCGGACGCCTGGCCACCACCGGCATCGGTACCGCCCTGGGCATCGTGCACGCCAAGGCCCAGGCCGGCGAGGACGTGCACGTGCTGGCCACCGAGACCCGGCCGCTGCGCCAGGGCGCCCGCCTGACCGCGTGGGAGCTGCAGCGCTCGGGCGTCGACGTGCAGGTGCTGCCGGACGGTGCCGCCGCGGCCGCGCTGCTGGGCGGGCTGGTCGACGCGGTGGTCGTCGGGGCCGACCGGATCGCCGCGAACGGGGACACCGCCAACAAGGTCGGCACGCTCGGGCTCGCGCTGGCCGCCCGGCACGCGGGCGTGCCGTTCTACGTCGCGGCCACCCTCAACGCTGTCGACCTCGGTCTGCGGGACGGCGGAGCGATCCCGATCGAGACGCGGGCCGCGTCCGAGGTGCTCGACCGTCCCGGCGACCTGGACGTGCCCGTCTGGAACCCGGCGTTCGACGTGACGCCGGGTGCGCTGGTGACCGGCATCGTCACCGAGGCGGGCGTGCTGCGCCCGCCGTTCACCACGAGTCTGGCCGCCGCCGTGCTGGCCGGCGGACCGACCCCTGAGGAGCTGGTGTGAGCGCGGCGACGAGCGACCCGGGCGGCGCCGTCATCCGGGCGACGTACGAGATCCACGGTCCCGTCCTCGACGCGGCCCGGCGGGCGCACGCGCTCGCGGTCGAGCAGAGCCACGAGTTCCCGACCGAGCTCGCGCCGGAGCACACGCTCGTCTCGTTGGCGCACGTGGTCGACCTGGTCGAGGTGCACCCGACGCTGGCGCGTGCGCAGGTCGAGTTCCCGGCGGACCTGGCCGGCGACGACCTGTCGCAGCTGCTCGTGCTGCTGTTCGGCAACGTGTCGTTGCAGCCGGGCGTGCGGCTCGTGGACCTCGAGCTGCCGCCCGCGCTGCAGCACGTCGGCCCGGGTCCGCGGGTGGGTGTCGACGGGCTGCGCACGCTGCTCGACGCTCCGTCACGCCCCTTGCTGGCCACGGCGCTCAAGCCCGTCGGCCTGTCCTCGGCGGAGCTGGCGCAACGGGCCGAGGCGTTCGCACTCGGTGGCATCGACCTCGTCAAGGACGACCAGGGTCTGGCCTCGCAGCGCTGGTCGCCGTTCGAGGAGCGGGTGGCGGCCGTGGCGGCCGCGGTGACGCGGGCGAACGCGCGTACCGGTGGCCGCACGCTCTACTTGCCGACCCTGTCCGGGCCGGCCGAGACGCTCGGACGACGCGTGCGGTTCGCGCTCGACGCGGGCGTCGGCGGGTTCCTCGTGCTGCCCGGGGTGGGCGGGCTCGACGAGGTCCGTCACGTGGCGTCGCTGGTCCCGGCGGGGACGCCGCTCATGGCCCACCCGGCGCTGCTCGGCTCGTTCGTGGCGGACCCGACGCACGGCATCGCCCCCGAGCTGCTGTTCGGTCCGCTGCTGCGCCTGGCGGGGGCGGACGTCGTGGTGTTCCCGTCGTTCGGCGGGCGGTTCTCGTTCACGCGCGAGCAGTGCGAGGCGATCGCCGGCGGGCTGCGACGCCCCTTCGGCGACGTGCCGGGCGCGCTGCCCGCGCCCGGTGGCGGCATGGGGATCGACCGGGTGCCCGAGCTGCTCGAGACGTACGGGCAGGACGTCGTCCTGCTGATCGGCGGCGAGCTGCACCGCGGGGGAGACCTGCGTCGGTCGGCGCAGGAGTTCCGCGCGGCGGTCGGCGGCTGACCTGACGCGGCCGGTGACCGTCCGTTCCCGGCGGTTCGGCCCCGGACGCGACCTCAGACGCGGATGAACTCCGCGACCGCCGGGTCGGCGCGCAGCTGCGCGAGCTGGTCGGCGTCGGGTCGCACCGGGCGGTCGCGCTCGGTCGTGACCAGGCACAGGAAGCCCAGCGGCTCGTCGTCGGCCGCGCGGAACTGGTGCCACGTCCACGCGGGGACCTGCACGACGTCGTGCGGTGCGAGGTCGACGACCTCGGTGCCGACCAGTGCGCGCCCGCGTCCTCGGATCGGCACGACCACGTGCGTGTGCCCGTGGTGCTCGAGCGTCGAGTGCCCGCCGGGGCCGACCTCGAAGTAGCGCAGCTCGACGCCCTGCCCTGCCTCGGCGCCCGCGAGGACCCGCCGGGTCACGTCCCGGAACGTGCTGTCCGACTCCTTGTAGACGAGCTCGTCGACCCCGTCCCAGCGGAACGGCTCGCTCTGCGCGAGGTGGGCGCGCGGGGTGTCGGTCATGGTGCGTCTCCTCGGCCGTGCCGGCGGTGGTCCGTGCCGCGAACCTAGCCGGACCGCCCGGGCGACGGCGGGGCGGTCCGGCACGTGATCGGTCGTCACGTCGGTCCCTCGCCGTGGCCGAGCAGGCGGCGACACGCCGGTCGTCGACCGGTGTTTCGTTCTGGACGCTACTGCGGATCGTGCAGTACCGTCCATGGTGCGGGAGCCGGAGGGGGCTCCCGCACCAGACCTGGCCGCACGCGGCGAGCGGGAGCATCGCAGCGCACGGCACACCGGAGGACGAATGGACACCACACAGCTGCTCAAGGGCGTGCTCGACGTCGCCGTGCTCGCCGTCGTCGAGGAGGAGGACGGCTACGGCTACGACGTCGTGCGCCGCCTGCGCACCGCGGGCATCGAGGCCATCGGCGACGCGTCTGTCTACGGCACGCTGCGCCGGCTCTACTCCGCCGGGGCGCTGACCTCGTACGTCGTCCCGAGCGACGAGGGGCCGCACCGCAAGTACTACGGGATCAACGCCCACGGCCGGACGCTGCTGAAGGAGCAGCGCGCCGAGTGGCACGAGTTCGCAGACGTCATGGCACGTCTGCTCCAGGGGGGGACGGACCGATGAGCACGCTTCACACCACCGCGAGCCGCGAGCGCGCCGTCGACGCCGCACCGGCCGACGTGCACGCGTACGCGCACGCCGTGCGTCGGCATCTGGGCGGGCTCAGCACGGACCAGGTCGACGACCTCACCGACGGGCTCGAGGCCGACCTTGCGGACGCGCTCGCGGACCGGCCTGGCGGCGGGGACGACCTGCTCGCGCTCTTCGGGCCGCCGAAGGAGTACGCCACCGAGCTGCGGACCGCGGCAGGGTTCGGCGAGGCGCCGGCCACGCGGCGACGCCGGTCGGAGGCGGTGCGTGCCCGTCTCGTCGCGCTGCGCGAGCGAGTGCTGCGACCCCTGCGGGCGCAACTGTGGTGGCCCGGTGCGGCAGGGCTCGCCGCCGAGCTCGCCCCGGCGTGGTGGGTGCTGCGCGGGTACGTGCTGTACCGCGCGGTGGCAGGTGTGCTGGAGTCGCACACGACGCTGCTGCCGTACGCACTGGCCGGCTGGCTCCTTCTCGTGGCCGCTCTCGCGGCGAGCGTCCAGTGGGGCCGGGGGAGGTGGGCGGGCAGGCGGGGGCTGCGGGTGCTCGCCGCGACTGCTCAGGCGGTCGCGGTCGTCGCCCTGATCCCCGTCGGCTACTACCTGTCGCAGTCGATCGACGGCGACGGGGGCATGTACGCGGTCTACGAGTCGCCCGACGAGGGCGTGTACGTCGACGGCGTTCCCGCCAAGAACCTGTTCGTCTACGACGCCGACGGCCTGCCCGTGCCCGGCGCCCTCGTGTACGACCAGGACGGCAAGCCCGTGTCGGTGGGCGAGGGGGTCTACCAGTTCCAGGGCGACCAGCAGTGGGCGCTCGTGCCGGCCGAGGACCTCGACGGCACCGTGCGGGCGAACGTCTACCCGCGGGCCGGGGTGCTCAACGGCTGGTTCGAGGGCGACGAGGTCACCGGCGGCACCGCGGTCGACCTCCCGTTCCCGTTCGAGCAGGTGCCCCCCGTGCGGACGGTGTCACCCGCGGACTCCCCGACCCCGTCCCCGAGCCCGTCTCCCTCGGTGGTCCCCACCGCAGGCGCGACCGCGGGCGCGGCGGCTGTAGGCGACACCGCCACGGACACGCCGACGGGCTCCTCGACCGGGGGTGCCGAGGAGCCCGTCGGGTGATCGGTCGCTGCTCCGGCCGGGGGGTGCCGGAGCAGCGACCGCTCAGCCGCCGTCCGTGTCGCCGTCGCCCTGGCCGGCGCTGCCGGCGCCGGCCGTCCCGGAGGACGTCGAGCCGACCTGGTCCTGCCAGGCGGCCCGGGCGCCGGAGTCGCCGGCCCGGTAGACGGCGAGCGTCGCGCCGGTGGCGATGACGAGGGTGACGACACCGACCACGGCACGCGCCCACGGTGCACCGGCCCAGGCCGAGCGTGCGGTGGGGGTCGCGGCGACCGTGCCGTCCGCTCCCGTCGTACCGGCGGACGCGAGCCGCTCGGCACGGGCCCGGTCGGCCAGGCGGCCGATGAACCAGACGGCGCAGGTCACGAGGAACAGGCCCACGGCCCAGACGAGCACCGCGTCGCCGTACTGCGTGTGCTGCTCGACGAGCGGGCTCTCGGGCACGTGCTCCTCGAGCCACTCGCCGGCCTCGGTGGCCAGCGGCACGCCGCCGAGCGCGGCCAGGCCGACGAGCGGGGTGAGGAACCCCAGCTTGCGGCGCGCGGCAGGCCAGGCGGCGGCGATCACCGCCATGAGTGCGGCGAGCGGCACGAGGACGACGACGGCGTGGACCAGCAGGACGTGTGCGGGCAGGCCGTTGACCATGACCACCTCCGGGTGAGGGCTCCGCTCGGTGGCGGGGCGACGTGTCGAGCCTGGTCAGGGCTTCTGGGAACGTTCTGGGAACCCCGGGTGCACGATGAGGGACGTGGAAGCCATCGTGGGTGCCCCCAGGGCGTCGTTGCTGCTCGTCGAGGACGACAGGGAGCTGGGCCCGTTGCTCGTCGAGGTGCTCGGCGAGCACTACGACGTCACCCTTGCCCGGGACGGCCAGGCCGGTCTGCACCGGGCGCTCACCGACACCCCTGACGTGCTGGTCGTCGACCGGGGGCTGCCGGGCATCGAGGGGCTGGACCTCGTGGAGCGGCTGCGCCGCGCGGGCCTGCGCTCGCCCGTCCTGGTGCTCACGGCGCGCGGGACGGTGCAGGACCGCGTCGAGGGTCTCGACGCCGGCGCGGAGGACTACCTGGTCAAGCCCTTCGACGTCGCCGAGCTGCTCGCCCGGCTGCGTGCGCTGCTGCGCCGGCACGGCGACACCAGCGAGCGGCTGGCCGTCGGGGACAGGTCGTTCGACGTGCGCAGCCGACGCGTCACCGGCGGCCCGGACGGCCCGGTCGACCTGACGGCGCGCGAGGCCGCGCTCCTGGAGACGCTGGCCCGACGCCCTCGGCGGGTGTTCACCCGGGAGGAGCTGCTCGAGCTGGTCTTCGACGGCGAGAACGTGCCGAACTCGGTCGACACCTACGTGCACTACCTGCGGGTCAAGCTCGGCCGCGGGGTCGTGCGGACGGTGCACGGTCTGGGCTACCGGATGGGGGAGTCGTGACGGGCGCGGACCGTGTCGTCGTGCGGCGGGCGGAGCGACGGATCGCGGTGGCGGTGGCGGGCGCGGTGCTGCTGGTCGTGGCGGTCGTGGGGGTGCTCGCCTGGCTCGCCGGGCGGGAGGAGGGGCGTGAGGGCGCGGTCCCCCCGGGCGGTGAGGTCCCGGTGGAGCAGGCCTCGGACGACACCGCGGCGCTCGCGCTCGCCGGGGTGGTGCTCGTCGGCACGGTGAGCGCCGCGGCCGTCGGCATCCTCGCCGCGCGGCGGGCGGTCCGCCCGGTTCAGGAGGCGCTGGCGACGCAACGCCGGTTCGTCGCCGACGCCTCGCACGAGCTGCGCACGCCGTTGACCGTGGTGCACACCCGGGCGCAGCTGCTGCTCGTGCGCACCCCGACGGACGACCCGCGCCGGCCGGTCACGGCCCAGCTCGTCGAGGACACCCGGGTGCTCGGCGAGGTCGTGACCGATCTGCTCGTCTCGGCGCAGATGGACGGTCAGGACGGGGCCGTGACGCGCGAGGTGGTCGACGTGCTGCCGATGCTGCACGCGGTCGCCGACTCGTTCGAGGCGATCGCGGACCGGGTGCGGATCGAGGTGTCGGGCGAGCCGGTGAGCGTGCCGGCTGCGCCGACCGCGTTGCGGCGAGCCGTGTCATGCCTGGTCGACAACGCTCTCGCGCACAGCCCGGCCGAGGGTCGCGTCCTGGTCGCGGTCGCGCACGACGCGGCGCACGGTCTGGTCCGGATCACCGTGGGTGACGAGGGGGAGGGGTTCCCGGCGTCGCCCGACGACCGGCGTCGGCTCACCGAGCGGTTCGAGCGCGGCGCTCGGTCCGACTCCGCACGGCCGCGCTTCGGTCTGGGGCTCGCGCTGGTCCGTGAGGTCGCCGAGCGGCACCGTGGGCGGCTCGTGCTGGGCGACCGGGACGGCGGGGGCGCGCTCGCGACGATCGAGCTGCCGGACCGCTGACCGCTCGCACGGGGAACCTGCGCCGACGGCACCGGGGCTGATCCGCCGGCACGGGTCGAAGGTCCTAGGGACTGTGCGCAGCGTCACCGCGTCCGGGTGAGGCAGGCCTCACCCCACGGAGCTACCGTTGAGCCATGCCTCAGCCTGCCTCGACCGTCGACGCTGCCCTCACGGAGCCTGCCGGCGCCACGACGGCCAAGCCGCGCAAGGTGCCCCGCGTCGTCGTCCTCGGCGGCGGCACCGTCGGCCTCTACACCGCCCGCCGGCTGCGCAAGCGTCTGGGTGGTCGTGAGGCGGCGATCGTCGTCGTGGACCCACGCCCGTACATGACCTACGCGCCGTTCCTGCCGGAGACTGCCGCCGGGTCGATCGACGCCCGCAACGTCGTCGCCCCGCACCGCCGCGCGCTCAAGGGCGCCGACGTGCTGCAGGGCAAGGTCACGCACATCGAGCACGCGAAGCGCCGCGTCGAGATCACGCCCGAGGCCGGCGACCCGTACTGGATCAGCTACGACCACCTCGTCGTCGGCCTGGGCTCGGTCGCCCGCACGCTGCCCATCCCGGGCCTGGCGGAGCAGGGCATCGGCTTCAAGAACGTCGAGGAAGCCATCGCGCTGCGCAACCACGTGCTCAACCGCATCGACGTCGCCTCGAGCACCTGGGACCCGGAGCTGCGCCGCAAGCTGCTCACTTTCGTGTTCGTCGGCGGCGGGTTCGCCGGTGTCGAGGCGCTCGCCGAAGTCGAGGACATGGCCCGGTACGCGGTGCGCCACTACAAGCAGATCGAGCCCGAGGAGCTGCGCTTCGTGCTCGTCGAGGGCTCCCGGCGCATCCTGCCCGAGGTCAACGAGGAGCTCGGCGGCTACACGCTCGAGCAGCTGCGCAAGCGCAACATCGAGATCCACCTCTCGACGTTCCTCAGCTCGTGCGTCGACGGCCACGTGGTGCTCTCCACGGGCATCGAGTTCGACGCGGACACCCTGGTGTGGACGGCCGGCGTGCGGGCCAACCCGGTCCTCGCCGACTCCGACCTGCCGCTCGACAAGCTCGGCCGCGTCACGTGCAACGAGTACCTGCAGGTCGTCGACGCCGAGGGCCACGTGGTCCCCGACGCCTACGCCGCGGGTGACTGCGCGGCCGTCCCGGACCTGTACAACCCCGGTCAGTTCTGCCCGCCGAACGCCCAGCACGCCCTTCGCGAGGGCAACCACCTGGGCGACAACCTCGCCCGTGCGCTGCGCTCCGCCGAGCTCGAGCCGTACAAGCACAAGAACATCGGCGCGGTCGCCTCGCTCGGCATGTACAAGGGCGTCGCGCAGATGTTCGGCAAGATCAAGGTCCGCGGGTTCCTCGCCTGGGTGCTGCACCGCTCGTACCACGTGGCCGCCATGCCGACCTTCAACCGCAAGCTGCGGATCGCGGCGGGGTGGACCGGCTCGCTCCTGCTGCGCCGCGAGGTCGTCGCGCTGGGCTCGTTGCACGACCCGCGCGCGGAGTTCCGTGCCGCGTCCGTGCCTGCTGCTCGGCCAGTCGCGCCGCCCGCCGTGTCGCCGGCTGTGCCGCCTGCCGTGCCGGCGCCCGAGAAGCCTGCCGCCTCCTGACCCGCGGCCGACCACCGGTCGGCGGATGACCCGCCGACGACACCCCGACACCCCCGAGGCTCAAGAGCCCGGGGGCGTCGTCGTCCGGGCGCGCGTCACTGGCAGGATGGGTGAGCCCTGCGCCACGGTGCCGGGCATGGCCCCCGTAGCCCAGCTGGCAGAGGCAACCGGCTTAAACCCGGTCGAGGGCGGGTTCGAGTCCCGCCGGGGGCACGTGCGCATCCCTTCCCCTGCTCGCGACCTGACCATCATCGGCCTCGGCCTGCTCGCAGCGCTCCTCGCGGTGCTCGGGGTGCTGCCTCCACGCACGCTCCTGTTCTCGGTCACGTTCGTCGTCGCGGCCTCGATCTCGTTCGGCTTGGCACGCTACGCGCGCCGCGTCGTCGCCGAGCGCACCCGGTGGCTGCGGACGAACCGTCCCGACGCCGTCCGGGTGTTCCGCCTGCGCGAACGGGCCGAGGGGCGCGGGGAGAGCTTCGTGAACGGGCACCTGCTCCTGAACCCCGGCGGTGTCGAGCTGGTCGACCCGGACGACGGTCGGTCCTTCGCGATGACCTGGGACGAGATCGGGCTGGTCATCGCCGAACCGGCGGTCCGTGGCGCCGAGGTGCTCGAGGCGATCGTGGTGTCCGGGCCGGACGACGACGTCCAGATCGCGCTCCTGACGCCGGACCTGGACGCGGGCGCGAGCATCCTGGCCGCGTGGCCCGGCGCGGTACCTCTGCCTGCCGACGCCAGCCCCGAGACCAGCCCCGAGGCCAGCCCCGAAGCCGCCACCGAAGCCGGCTCCGACGCCGGTGCCGAGGCGGTCCCGCCGCGCGGGCAGTGAGCGGCGAGCACCACCCGTGCCGGCGAGAGTTGCTGTGAGGGGTGGTGCGCCGAGCGGGGGAACGCCAGGGCCTCCCACGCGCGCAGCACCGGGCCTACCGTCGAAGGACAGCTCGGACGGCGCGGTGCCGGCCGGCCATCGCCAGGAGGTGTCGCCATGCATCGTCGGACGCTCGGTCAGGGCCTGGAGGTCTCGGCGGTCGGCCTCGGCGCCATGGGGATGTCGATGAGCTACGGCCCGAACCCCGGGTCGCGCGAGGACATGATCGCCGTGCTGCGCGGTGCCGTGGACCTGGGGGTCACGTTCGTCGACACCGCGGAGGTGTACGGCCCGTACGTCAACGAGGAGCTCGTCGGCGAAGCCCTGGAGCCTGTGCGCGACCAGGTGGTGATCGCGACGAAGTTCGGGTGGGACATCCAGCCTGACGGCTCCTGGCCGGGTACCGACTCGCGCCCCGAGCGGATCCGCCGGGTCGCCGAGGAGTCGCTCCGTCGGCTGCGGACCGACGTCATCGACCTCTTCTACCAGCATCGGGTCGACCCGGACGTGCCCATCGAGGACGTCGCAGGCACGGTCGGCGAGCTGGTCGCCGAGGGCAAGGTGCGGCACTTCGGGCTGTCGGAGGCCGGTGCTGCGACGATCCGCCGTGCGCACGCCGTGCACCCGGTCACGGCCGTGCAGTCGGAGTACTCGCTGTGGACCCGCGACCCGGAGCCGCAGGTGCTGCCCACGTGCGCCGAGCTGGGCATCGGGTTCGTGCCGTTCAGCCCGCTCGGCAAGGGATTCCTGACAGGCACGGTCGACTCGACGACGACGTTCGCGGAGGGCGACATCCGGCTGCGGGTGCCGCGGTTCACCGCCGAGAACCGGGACGCGAACGCCGCGATCGTCGACCACGTGCGCCTGCTCGCCGCCCGCAAGGGCGTGACGCCCGGCCAGGTGGCCCTGGCCTGGCTGCTGGCCCAGCACCCGTGGGTCGTCCCGATCCCGGGGACCCGTCGCCTGAGCCGCGTCCAGGAGAACGCCGAGGCCACCACGGTCGCGCTGTCGGCCGACGAGCGTGACGGCCTCGACCGCCTGGCCGCCGCGATCGGCGTGGCCGGGGACCGCTACGACGCGACGGGCCTGTCCATGGTGGGTCTCTGACCTCGGAGCTCGGACCTGTGCCCGGGGCGCGTCAGCCGCGTGTCTCGGGCGCTGCGCCGGTCTCGCCGGTGCCGTCGGTCTCGGGCGAGGCCAGGCGCTGCTCGCGCTCGCGCAGCTGGGCCTCCCAGTCGCGCAGCATCTTCTCGTGCTGGTCGTCCGAGCGGCGCACGGACGCCAGGAACTCCGGGTCGTCGTCGGGTGCGAAGCGTCGCGGACGCTCGTACTCGGGGAAGCCGGCGGTCGCGGTCGACGGCCACGGCACGTCGCGGCCGGTGCGCCGGGCACCCTCCGGGCGACCGGCGACCAGCCAGGCGATGCCGCCGACGAGCGGCAGGATGACGATGAGGATGACCCACACCGTCTTCGGCAGGTTCCGGACGCGGTACTCGTCGGTCTGGATGCAGTCGATCAGGCAGTACACGAGCAGCGCGATCTCGACCAGGAACGGCAGTGCGCGGATCATCGGACCTCCCCCCGGGCCCGCGGAGGCGGGCGTGGCCGAGCCTGAGGCTAGCCGAGGGGGCGGGCCCGCGAGGGCGTTCGGGCGCGCGAGGTCGGCCCGTTCGCCCGTTCGCCCGCTCGCTCGTCAGGCGAGCCCGGCCGCCTGCTCCTGCTCCTCGATCGTGGCGAGCCAGGCGCGCTTGCCCGCGCGCCAGCCCTCGTCGTCCGCGCCGAGCCGCCAGTAGCCGGACACCGACAGGTGCTCGCGCTGCACGCCCTGCACCGTGCGCAGGTGCGCGCGCAGGGTGCGCACGGCCCCGGCCTCGCCGTGCAGGAACGCGCCGACCGGTCCGGGCAGCGGCGGCAGCGCCTCGACGGCCGCGACGAGCGCACGTCCGGGTGTGTGGTCCTGCTCGTGCACCCAGCGGACGTCGATCCCGGCCGGGGCGGTCAGCGGCAGCTCGTCCTCCGGGCCGGGCACCTCCAGCACGACCGTCCCGACGGCGTCTTCCGGGAGCCGTTCGAGTGCCACGGCGACCGCCGGCAGCGCGCTCGCGTCGCCGATCAGCAGGTGCGAGGCGACCGTCGGGTCCGGCGACCAGGCGCCGCCCGGACCGACGAGCCACACGGTGTCGCCGACGGCCGCGCGCGCCGCCCACGGCCCGGCGACACCTTCGTCACCGTGCACGACCATGTCCAGGGCGAGCTCTCCGGCCGCGGGGTCGAACGCCCGCACGGTGTAGCTGCGCTGGCGCGGCTGGTCGTGCGGCGGGAGCCCGGCGCGCACGGCGTCGAGGTCGAGCCGCCCGTCGGGGCGCAGCGCCGGCGCGTGAGCGGCGGCCTCCGGCAGGAACACGAGCTTGACGTAGGAGTCGGCGTGCGGCGACGCGACGAAGCCCGCCAGCCCGGGCCCTCCGAGCACGACGCGCACGAACGCCGGTGAGATCCGCTCGGCGCGGACGACCTCGGCCCGCAGCGGGGCCGGGCGGGGACGGCCGGGCGCGCGGGTGGGGGAGTCGGTCACAGCTGCACCTCCGGGCCGGGGACGAGATCGGCGGCACGTCGCGACGAGCGCCGACCGCGGAGCCTACGTCGGGCGGCTGTGCGGCCGTCAGACCAGCAGCGTCTCGCGGGGCGGCTCACCTGCCCGGGTCCGGGCGCAGCGAAGGCGGTCGCCCGGACCCCCTCCGGCCCTGGCGACCGCCTTCAGCGCCCCTCACGGGGCTGTCGCGTCGGGGCGGGCCCTCGCGAGGCCACCCCGACAGCGAGTCCTTACGCGTCCCGCGTGCGCAGCCGGATCGCGGCGGCGGTGAGCAGGACGACGACCCAGCCGACGAGCACGCCGTAGCTCGCCCAGACCCCCAGGTCGAGCCCACGCGTGTTCATGTCGTTGGCCATCTCGATCATCGACGACGAGTAGGTGACCTTGATGCCGCTGCTGTAGGGCAGGAACGGCGTGACGTACTGCAGCGGCTGCCACGGGATGAGTGCGACCGCGTTCTCGACCACGAGGAGCAGTCCGAACACCGTGGCGAGCGCGGCGGCGGAGTGCCGCAGCAGGGCGCCGATCGCGAACGCGAAGAGGGCGATCGTGGTGAGGAACAGGGCCGTGCCGAACAGCATGCGCTGCGTCTCGGCGTCCCCGAGGTCGAAGGTCGCCGCGGATCCGCTGAACAGTGCGCTGGTGATACCCGCCCCGATGGCCACGAGGACGACCGTGACGACGAACGTGACCGCGCCGAGCACGGCGGCCTTCGCCCAGAGCACCGGCAGGCGCTTGGGTGCCGCGGACAGGCTCGAGCGGATCATGCCGGTCGTGTACTCGCCGGTGATGATGAGGACCCCGAGCACCACCACGGCCAGGGACGACGTCTGGGTCGCGGCCATCAGGGGGACGAACGGGATCTGCGCGGCGTCGGAACCGACCTCGGCGGCACCGAGCGAGCGCATGGCGAGCCCGACGAGCGTGACCAGGCCGAGGAAGACGACGGCCGTCGACGCCAGCGTCCAGAAGGTCGAGCGCAGGGTCCAGAACTTGATCCACTCGGCCTTCAGCAGGTGCGGGAAGGTCACCCGCGTGCGGATCGGCGCGGCGGCGACGACGGCGTGCGAGCCGGTCGCCGGGGCGGTGGTGGTGCTCATCGGGCGGACTCCTCGACGGTCGTCGGGACGGGGGTGTCGGCGGGGGCCGGGGGTGCCGGGGGTGCAGCGGCGGGGGCGCTGTGCGCGCCTGCCGTGGGCACGCCCGAGTGGTACTCGACCTCGCCGGCCGTCAGGTTCATGTAGGCCTCCTCGAGCGAGCCGGTGACCGGCGTGAGCTCGTGGAGCACGAGGCGCGCGGCGGCGGCGAGCTCGCCGACGGCCTCCGCGTTGGGGCCGGTGACCTCGAGCAGACCAGGCTCCAGCGACGAGACGAGCGCGCCGTTGCCCGTGAGCAGCTCGGCGAGCTCGGTGGCGCGCGGGCTGCGCACGCGCACGGTGCTCGTGGTCGCCCGGGCGACGACCTCGGAGACGGGTGCGTCGGCGATGATCCGGCCGCGGCCGATGACCAGCAGGTGGTCGGCGGTCAGGGCCATCTCGCTCATGAGGTGCGAGGACAGGAACACCGTGCGGCCCTCGGAGGCGAGGTAGCGCACGAGGTTGCGGACCCACAGCACGCCCTCGGGGTCGAGCCCGTTGACCGGCTCGTCGAGCAGCAGCGTGCGCGGGTCGCCGAGCAGGGCGGCGGCGATGCCCAGGCGCTGGCCCATGCCGAGCGAGAAGCCGCCGACGCGCTTGCCGGCGACGGTCTGCAGGCCGGTCATCTCGATGACCTCGTCGACACGCTTGGTGCCGATGCCGTGCGTGGCGGCCATGGCGCGCAGGTGGTTGCGGGCGCTGCGGCCGGTGTGCACGGCCTTCGCGTCGAGCAGGGCGCCGACCTCGGTCAGCGGGGAGCGGTGCTCGGCGTAGGGGCGGCCGTTGACGATCACGGAGCCCGCGCTCGGGCGGTCGAGCCCGACGACCATGCGCATGGTGGTCGACTTGCCGGCGCCGTTCGGGCCGAGGAACCCGGTCACCTTGCCGGGCTGCACCGTGAAGCTGATGCCGTCGACGGCGGTCTTGGCGCCGTACCTCTTGGTCAGGCCGTGGGCCTCGATCATCGCGCGTGTCCTCTGGTCAGTGGGGTTGCATCCTCGACGGTACGGGAGCGTGACCACCCGCGGGATCGTCCCCGAGGTGGATCCGGTCCGCGCGGGCCTCTCCACCGGAAGGCGGACCCGACCCTGAACGATCCCTGGAACGTTGCGGAAGTCGCTGACGTTGGACAGCATGGCAGGAATCGTCTGCCGTCCGTCCGGCACTGCCCCACACCGGCCGAACCCGACCGACCAGGAGCACGCATGAGCAATCCCGTCTTCGACAACAGTCCCGTCTTCGGCGACCCCCGCAAGAAGAAGCGCACCGCGGGCGCCCCGGGTGGCGCGACCATGACGGCCGGCACCGCCGGCGCGCAGGTCGCGGACGCGGCGACGCTGAACGCCCTCTACGACTCGCCGGCCGCGACCACGCGCGAGACCGGTCGCCTCACGTACGACGACGTCATCGTCAAGACCGCCGGGCTGCTCGCGCTGCTGGTCGTGACGGGTGCCGCGACCTGGGTGCTCGCTCCCGGGCTGTGGATCGTCGGCGCGATCGTCGGGCTGGTGCTCGGCCTGGTCAACGCCTTCCGGCGCAGCCCGAGCCCGGTGCTCATCACGCTGTACACGGCGGCGCAGGGTGTGTTCCTCGGCGGCATCAGCGCGTTCTACGAGTCGCAGTGGGACGGCATCGTCGGGCAGGCCGTGCTGGCGACGCTGAGCGTGTTCGCCGTCTCGCTCGTGCTGTTCCGCTCGGGCAAGGTCCGGGTCACCCCGAAGTTCCAGCGGGCCGTGCTCGTGGCGATGGTCGGCTACGTCGTGTACTCGCTGGTCAACGTCGTCCTGATGATCTTCGGGGTCGGCGGTGGCGACTTCGGTCCCCTGCGTTCCGGGCCGCTCGGCATCGTCGTCGGCCTCGTGGCCGTCGGTCTGGCCGCGGCAAGCCTGATCATGGACTTCGACTCCATCAAGCGCGGTGTCGACCTGGGTGTGCCCGCCAAGATGGCGTGGTCGGCGGCCTTCGGCCTCATCGTCACGCTCGTGTGGCTGTACCTCGAGCTGCTGCGGCTGCTCGCGATCCTTCGGCAGTGACCCGGGCGGGGCTCGCCCCGCACCGGCAGTCCATCGCTCGGCGAGGCCCTCGGCCCGCACCTCAGGGTGCCAGGCCGGGGGCCTCGCGCACGTCGAAGACCTCGCGCAGCAGCCGGTGCGCTGCGAACCAGCCGGACATCCCGTGCACGCCCGGGCCCGGCGGGGTCGAGGCCGAGCACAGGTAGGTGCCCTCGATGCCGACCGCGTACGGGTCCCAGCGGGCTGTCGGCCGCGCGAACATCTGCCGCATCGTCGTCGCCCCGGCGGCGATGTCGCCGCCCACCAGGTTCCGGTTGTGCTCGGCCATGCGGGACGCCGGGACGCACCGTGCGGCCACGACCACGTCACGGAAGCCCGGCGCGAAGCGCTCGATCTGCGCGATCACCGCCTCGGTGACGTCGACGTCGGAGCCGTGCGGCACGTGCGCGTAGGCCCACAACGGTCGCAGGCCGCCCACCTGCCGGTCGGGGTCGACCACCGACGGGTCGCTCAGCAGCACCATCGGGTGCGCCGCATGGGTCCCCGCGGCGACCGCCGCCTCTGCCTCGGCGACCTGCGCCCGGGTCCCGCCCACGTGCACGGTGCCGGCCAGGCCGACGTCAGGGACGGCCCAGGGCACGGGTCCGGAGAGCACGAGGTCGACCTTCGCGGCACCCGCGCCGTACCGGAACCGCTGCAGCGCCCGCCGTGACCGGGTGGGCAGCCGGTCCCCGAGCACCTCGACCAGGGTGCGTGGGGTCGTGTCGAACAGGTAGCCGCGCGCGGGCGGCAGCTGTGCGGCCGAGGTCACCGCGTGATCGGTCACGACGAGCCCGCCGTGCGCCCGCAGGTCCGCCAGCAGTGCCGCGACGATCGCACCCGAACCCCCACGGGCGATCGGCCACCCGAGCCCGGAGTGCGCGAGCGCCGTGAGCAGCAGCGCCGTACCCGCCGCGGCCATCGAGGGCAGGGGTGTGATCGCGTGCGCGGAGACGCCGGCCAGGAGCGCCGGTGCGACCTCGCCGCGGAACCGACGCGACGCGCCGCGGCTGCCGTGCTCGACCATGCCCAGGCCGAACCGCGCGGCTGTCGGCACGCCGCGCGGCAGCAGCCCGGGCGGCACGCTGCGCTTGTCGCCGAGCGCCACCCGGACGACGTCGGCGGGCCGGTGCGTGAGGGGTCCGACCAGGGCACGCCAGGCCGCACCGTCCGCGCCGAGCGCGTCGACCGTGCGGTCCAGGTCCCGGTAGGCGAGCCCGGCCCGGCCGTCGGGCAGCGGGTGGGCGAAGGACACCTCCGGGCTGAGCAGCTCCACGCCTCGGGCCCGCAGGTCGAACGCGTGGAAGAACGGCGATGCCCACGCCATCGGGTGCACCGCCGAGCACACGTCGTGCACGAGCCCGTCGGCCAGCCCCAGGTCGAGGGTGCGTGCGCCCCCGCCGACGGTCGCCTCGGCCTCCAGGACGACGACCGACAGCCCGGCCCGCGCGCACGTCACGGCCGCGGCCAGCCCGTTCGGCCCGGAGCCGACCACGACCACGTCCGCCGGTGTGCCCATCGCGCACCCCCTCGTCGTCCGGCCGCCTTCCGTCACCGTACGCCGAGGGTGAGAAGATCGACCGTCGTCCCCCTTCGCCACCAGTGCACCGGAGCCCGTCACCGTGAAGTACGCGAACCACATCTCCGAGCTGGTCGGCGGCACCCCGCTGGTCCGGCTCAACGCCGTCACCCAGGGGCTGTCGGCCACGATCCTGGCCAAGGTCGAGTACGTGAACCCGGGCGGCTCGGTCAAGGACCGGATCGCCCTCAAGATGATCGAGGCGGCCGAGGCCAGCGGTGAGCTGCAGCCCGGCGGCACGATCGTGGAGCCGACGAGCGGCAACACCGGTGTCGGCCTCGCGCTCGTCGCGCAGCGCAAGGGGTACCGCTGCGTGTTCGTCTGCCCGGACAAGGTCAGCCAGGACAAGCGCGACGTGCTGCGCGCGTACGGGGCCGAGGTCGTCGTGACCCCCACGGCCGTGCCGCCCGAGCACCCGGACTCCTACTACTCGGTGTCCGACCGGCTGGCCGCCGAGATCCCCGGCGCCTGGAAGCCGAACCAGTACGTCAACCCGAACGGTCCGGCCAGCCACTACGAGTCGACCGGCCCGGAGATCTGGGCGGACACCGACGGGCGGGTCACGCACCTGGTCGCCGGCGTCGGCACGGGCGGCACGATCACCGGCACGGGCCGGTTCCTCAAGGACGTCTCGGCCGACCGGGCAGCGGCTGACGGCGGCCGTGTCGTGATCGTCGGCGCCGACCCGCTCGGCTCGGTGTACTCCGGCGGGGACGGGCGCCCGTACCTGGTCGAGGGCGTCGGGGAGGACTTCTGGCCGGCCGCCTACGACCCGAGCGTGCCCGACGAGATCATCGCGGTCTCGGACGCCGACTCGTTCGCGATGACCCGTCGGCTCGCCCGCGAGGAGGGCCTGCTGGTCGGGGGTTCCTGCGGCATGGCGGTTGAGGCCGCGCTGCGCTACGCACGTGACCTGCAGGAACGTGACCCCGACGCGGCCGCGCGGGCCGTGGTCGTGGTGATCCTCCCGGACTCCGGGCGCGGGTACCTGTCGAAGATCTTCAACGACTCGTGGATGCGCTCGTACGGGTTCCTCGCCGCCGACGAGGGCGCGACGGTCGCCGACGTGCTGCGCACCAAGACGGGCGCGCTTCCCGACCTGGTGCACACCCACCCGACCGAGTCCGTGCGCGACGCGATCGAGATCCTGCACGAGTACGGCGTCTCGCAGATGCCGGTCGTCGGTGCCGAGCCGCCGCTGAAGATCGGGGAGGTCGCCGGGTCGGTGAGCGAGCGTGAGCTGCTCGACGCGGTGTTCTCCGGAGCGGCCGAGCTGTCCGACCGGGTGGACAAGCACATGGCCGCACCGCTGCCGCTGATCGGGTCGGGGGAGTCGGTCACGTCCGCCAAGGACGCGTTGCAGAAGGCGGACGCGCTCATGGTCGTCGACGACGGGCAGCCGATCGGCGTCCTGACCCGGCACGACCTGCTCGGGTACCTGACCCGCTGACCGCCCGCCCGGGCTCCGTGCCTGTCAGCGTCCGCCGAGGGCACCGACGAGACCGTCGACGAGGTACCCGAAGCTGATCTCGACGTCCTCGGGCATGCCGAACCCGCCGTCGAGCTCGAGGACGACGAAGCCGTGCACGGCGGCCCGGACGGCCCGGACGGCGTCCACGTGCCGCTCGTCGGGGATGCCGAGCTCGCCGACGACGCGTTCGACGACCGCCAGGGTGCGTGCCGCCGCCGCGTGCACCTCGACGGCCTGCGGGTCCGTGACCCACGCGCCGGTCTGGGTCGCCTGGTAGCGGCCAGGGAACGTCCGGGCGTGGGCGCGCAGGGCGTGCGCGGTCGCCCGCAGCGCGTCCGTCCCGTGCAGGTCCGCGCACGCGTCGTCGAGCACCGCGGTGAGCTGGTCGACGCACGCGACGGCGACGGCCCGGCGCAGGCCGGGCAGTCCGTCGACGTGCTTGTAGAGGCTCGGCACGGCGACCCCGGCCCGGGCGGCGACGGCCGACAGCGACAGGTCGGCCCAGCCGGTCGGGCCGCCCGCGTCGACCACGTCGAGCCCGAGGGCGACCACGGCGGCCGGGGTGAGCCCGGCCCTAGGCACCGGCGCCGCGCTCGGGCCGGTCGGTCGTGTCGGGCCCGGGGCGGGCCGAGGGCGGCTCTGCGGGCGCCGTGACGGCGAACCCACCGTCCGCCCGGCGGGGGAGCCTCGCGAGGAACGTGAGCGTGCGCGGCACGACGACGTCCGGGCGCTGGTGCTGCGGGTAGTGCGCCGCGTCGGGCACGGCCACGACCTCGGCCCCGAGCGTCTCCTCGATCCAGGCGCGCTCGGCCGGCACGTCGGCGAAGTCGGGGTCGTGGTCGCCGACGAACGCGATCGCCGGCGCGTGCACCTCGGCGAGCCGGGCCGCGACGGGCGCGTGCGTCAGCTGCACGGCCAGGTCGCGGAACGAGCGCAGCCGCCCTGGTTCTCGCAGGCTGGCGTGCACGTCCGCGAGGTGCTCCTCGAGCCAGGGGCCACGGGTGCCCTTGGTGAGCGGGCCCCCGTAGTAGCGGGTCCACGCCCGGGCACCCCACGGGCGCGCGAAGAGCAGCCGGGTGGCGGCGCGCATGGCGGCGGCCGCGACGGCCGGCATCGGCCGGTCGCGCAGCACGGGTCCGACGAGCACGAGGCCGGCGACGAGGTCGGGGCGCTCGGCGGCGGCCCAGGCTGCGGCGGCGGCGCCCATCGAGCTGCCGACCAGCACGACGGGGGCTCCGCCGAGGGTCTCGACGAGGGCGAGCAGGTCGCCCCCGGTGGCGAGGTCGCCGTGCGTGGCGAACGTCGTGCCGGAGTCGCCGTGGCCGCGCAGGTCTGTCCGCACGACGCGGTGACCTGCGGTGACGAGCGGGTCGACGAGGTCGCGCCAGGTGCTGCGCAGGTCGCCCATGCCGGGGACGAGCACGAGGGTGGGTCCGTCGTCGGGGCCTTCGCTCGTCCAGGCGATGCGACCCTCGGGCCGGTCGAGGAACCGGAGGGTCGGGGCCTTCGTGGGGCTGTGCGGGTCGGTGGGCATGACCCAAAGCTAAGACCATTAGCCAACGCCGTCAAGGGTCGGCCCGACCGCGCGCCCTTCGCGTGCGTCGGCAGGGCAGTGCAGGATGGACCGGTGCCCACCCCCGGGAGGGGCACCGGACAGATCCGCGAACACAAGGAGCACCCCATGACCGCAGCACTGCCCGAGGCCACAGGTTCCTTCGGCCAGAAGCCGACCCTGAGCTTCCCGCAGACGCCTGCCCCCGCCGAGCTCGAGGTCGTCGTGCTCAGCCGTGGCGACGGCCCCCTCGTCGAGGCCGGCGACGACCTCGAGGTCCACTACCTCGGCCAGGCGTGGGGCGGGAGCGTCTTCGACAACTCCTACGACCGCGGCTCCTCGATCAGCTTCCCGATCGGCGTCGGCGCCGTCATCGGCGGCTGGGACGAGGGCCTCGTCGGCCAGCAGGTCGGCTCGCGCGTGCTGCTGTCGATCCCCTCGCACCTGGGCTACGGCGACCGCGGCGTCCCGCAGGCCGGCATTCGCGGCGGCGACACGCTCGTCTTCGTCGTCGACATCGTCGGCACCAGCAACTGACGCACCCCGCGCACGACGAGGCCCGCCGCCCCCTCGGGGACGGCGGGCCTCGTCGCGCTCCGGTGCGCCCCGCGGCTCAGGCAGGAGCCGGGCAGGCGACGCCGGTCGAGTGCACCGGGCAGTAGCCCGCAGGGTTCTTCTGCAGGTACTGCTGGTGGTACCCCTCGGCGTAGTAGAACGGCCCGGCGTCCTGCGCCGAGCGGATCTCCGTGGTGATCTCGCCGAACCCGTTGCGCGCCAGCTGCGGGGCGAACGCCTCACGCGTCGCCCGTGCGGCCGCCTCCTGCTCCGGGGTCGTGAAGAAGATCGCCGAGCGGTACTGCGTGCCCACGTCGTTGCCCTGCCGGAACCCCTGCGTGGGGTCGTGCAGCTCCCAGAAGCGGCGCAGCAGCGCCTCGTGCGTCAGCACCGCGGGGTCGTAGGCCACGAGCACCGTCTCGGTGTGGCCGGTCATGCCCGTGCAGGTCTCCTCGTACGTGGGGTACGGCGTGAAGCCGCCCTGGTAGCCGGCAGCGGTCGTGACGACGCCGGGCGTCTGCCACAGCTCCTTCTCGGCGCCCCAGAAGCAGCCCATCGCCAGGTGGAGCACCGCGGTGCCCTCGGGCCAGGGGCCCTGCAGCGGGGTGCCGAGCACCGTGTGGGTGGTGGGGACGGGGTAGGCGTACGCGTCCCGTCCGACGAGCGCGCGCTCGGGGTCGACCATCGACGAGCGCAACGCGGAACCGAAGAGCCAGGCCATCGGTCTGCTCCTTCCTGGCGGGTGGACCGCCGGTCCGAGGGGTGTGCCGGTCGGCGACGCACCGCTGCGCGCCTTCCCGGCCCCGGCGTGTGCAACGGCACCCGTCCCGGACCTGTTCCCGGCGTCGTCCTCACCTGTCCGCGCAGGCGGACCTAGGCTGGTGCCCGTGAGCACACCCGAGCACGCCACCACGCACGACCTGACGTCCGCGGGCTTCTCGACCCGCGCCATCCATGCAGGTCAGGACCCCGATGCGACCACCGGTGCGGTGGTCCCGCCGATCTACCAGGTCTCGACCTACAAGCAGGACGGCGTCGGCGGCCTGCGCAACGGCTACGAGTACTCGCGCTCGGGCAACCCGACGCGCACCGCGCTCGAGGAGGCGCTCGCGGCCGTCGAGGGCGGTGCGGCGGGCTTTGCGTTCGCCTCCGGCCTGGCCGCCGAGGACACCCTGCTGCGCGCCGTGCTGCGCCCCGGTGACCACGTCGTCGTCCCCGACGACGCCTACGGCGGCACGTACCGGCTCATCGCGCGCGTGTTCGGGCCGTGGGGTGTCGACCACACGCCTGCCGACCTGTCCGACCCCGACGCGGTGCTCGCCGCGATCGAGCCCGGTCGGACCAAGCTCGTCTGGGTCGAGACGCCGACGAACCCGCTGCTCGGCATCGCCGACATCGCCGTGCTCGCCGCGCACGCACGCTCGGCCGGGGCGCTGCTCGTCGTCGACAACACGTTCGCCACGCCCTACCTGCAGCAGCCGCTCGCGCTCGGTGCGGACGTCGTCGTGCACTCGACGACCAAGTACATCGGAGGGCACTCCGACGTGGTCGGCGGGGCCGTGGTCGTCGCCGACGGTGCGCAGCTGCCCGTCGGGCTGACCGGGCCGACCGGCACGACGTCCGTCGCCGACGCCGTCGGGTACCACCAGAACGCCTCGGGTGCGGTCGCCGGCCCCTTCGACTCGTGGCTGACGCTGCGCGGGCTGAAGACCCTGGCCGTGCGGATGGACCGGCACACCGCGAACGCGCAGGCCGTCGCCGCGCACCTCGCCGCGCACCCGGCCGTCACCGAGGTCATCTACCCGGGTCTGGAGAGCCACCCCGGTCACGAGGTCGCCGCACGTCAGATGCGCGGCTTCGGCGGCATGGTCTCCTTCCGCACCGGTTCCGAGGAGTCGGCCGTCGCCGTGTGCGGGGCCACCCGGGTGTTCACGCTCGCGGAGTCGCTCGGCGGCGTGGAGTCCCTCATCGAGCACCCCGCGCGCATGACCCACGGGTCGGTCGCCGGCACCGCGCTCGAGGTGCCCGCCGACCTGGTGCGGGTCTCGGTCGGCATCGAGGACCTCGAGGACCTGCTGGCCGACCTCGACCAGGCCCTCGCCGCCGGACGCGACGCGTGAGCGGCGGGCCCGACTCCCCGCAGATCACGCAGCCCGACGAGCAGGGCGCACCCGACGAGCACGGTGCACCCGACGAGCAGGGTGCGCTCGCGGCACTCCCGCCCGCGACGCACGCCGTACCCGAGGGGGTGCGCTCGGCCGCGTCGTGGTCCTGGCGGCTGCTGCTCGTCGGCGCCCTCGTGGCCGTCGGGCTGTGGGTCGTCATGCAGCTCAAGGTCATCGTCGTGCCCGTGCTGGTCGCACTGCTGCTCACGGTGCTGCTCGCCCCCCTCGTCGGTGTGCTGCACCGGCGGGCCCGCTGGCCGCGGGCGCTCGCGGCGGGCGTCTCGGTCGTGGCGATGCTGCTGGTCGTCGCCGGGCTGCTCACCCTCGCCGGGCGGTCGATCGCCGGCGGCTTCGGAGACCTGTGGGACGAGGCGTCCGAGGGCGTCGACACCGTCATCACGTGGCTGTCCGAGGGCCCGCTGCAGCTGACCGACGCCGACCTGACCGGCTACCTCGACAAGGCCCAGTCCGCGCTCGGGTCCTCCGCGTCGGGGGTCGTCTCCGGGGCGCTGTCGGTGACCTCGACCGTGGGTCACGTCGTCGCGGGCACGCTGATCGCGCTGTTCTGCACGTTCTTCTTCCTGCTCGACGGCCGCACCATCTGGGCCTGGGTCGTCGGTCTGCTGCCGCGGCACTCGCGCGAGCGCGTGCACCAGGCCGGGCGGCGCGGTCTCGTCACGCTCGGTGCCTACGCGCGCACGCAGATCCTCGTGGCTGCCGTCGACGCGATCGGCATCGGCCTGGGCGCCGCGATCCTGCAGGTCCCGCTCGCGCTGCCACTGGCGATCCTGGTGTTCCTCGGCTCGTTCGTGCCGATCGTCGGGGCCATCGTCACGGGGGCCGTCGCCGTGCTCGTCGCGCTCGTCGCGCAGGGCCCGGGCGCCGCGCTGGCCATGCTCATCATCGTGCTCGCCGTGCAGCAGCTCGAGGGTCACGTGCTGCAGCCGTTCCTGATGGGCCACGCGGTCTCGCTGCACCCGGTCGCGGTCCTGCTCGCCGTGACCGCCGGGTCGTTCCTCGCCGGGATCGTCGGGGCGCTGTTCGCGGTGCCCATCGCGGCGGTGCTCAACACGGTGGTGCTCTACCTGCACGGGCACGACAAGTTCCCGCAGCTCGGGACGGACGACCACGTGTCGTTGCGCCCGAGCGGGCGCGTCGCGGTCCGGCGCTCGATCGTGGGGATGGAGGCGCTCATCGACCCCGAACCCGGTCCGGGTGACGATCCCGGTCCGGAGCACGGACCGGGGCCCGGCCCGCGCGCCGACGGGAGCACCCCGGCATGAGCGCACCCCTGGACATCCGCGGTGCGGCCCGGCTGCTCGACGGCGTCGCGCACCGCACGCCGATCGAGCACAGCGAGGCGCTCGCCCGCCTGATCGGCGCCGACGTGTGGTTCAAGTGCGAGAACCTGCAGCGCGGCGGCTCGTTCAAGCTGCGCGGCGCGTACGTCCGCATGGCCCGGCTGAGCCCGCAGGAGCAGGCCCGGGGCGTGGTCGCGGCGAGCGCGGGCAACCACGCGCAGGGGGTGGCGCTCGCCGCCCGGCTGCTCGGCATCGAGGCGGTCGTCTTCATGCCCGTCGACGCCGCGCTGCCGAAGCTGGCGGCGACCCGCGAGTACGGCGCGCGGGTCGAGCTGGTCGGCCGCACGGTCGACGAGGCGCTGGTCGCCGCACGCGCGCACGCCGAGCGCACCGGTGCCGTGCTCATCCACCCGTTCGACCACGAGGACGTCGTGGCCGGTCAGGGCACCATCGCCCTGGAGATCCTCGAGCAGGTGCCGGACGTCGCGACGATCGTCGTGCCGATCGGCGGGGGAGGCCTGGCGGCCGGTGTGGTCGCCGCCGTCGAGCAGGTCCGTCCCGACGTGCGGGTGATCGGCGTCCAGGCGGCGGGCGCGTCCGCCTACCCGGCGTCGCTGGCCGCCGGGCACCCGGTGCCGTTCGAGCACATGCGGACCATGGCTGACGGCATCGCAGTCGGCACGCCGGGCACGGTCCCGTTCGGCATCCTCGCCGCGCACGGCACCCCGGTCCGCACGGTGTCCGAGGAAGACCTGTCGCGGGCGCTGCTGTTCGTCGCCGAACGGGCCAAGCTGCTCGTCGAACCCTCGGGCGCGGCGTCGGTCGCCGCGCTGATGGCCGCACCGGGCGAGTTCACCGGACCGGTCGTCGCGATCCTCTCGGGCGGGAACATCGACCCGATCGTGCTCATGCGGGTCGTGCGGCACGGTCTGGCGTCCGCCGGGCGCTACCTGCAGCTGCGGGTGCGGATCGACGACACCCCGGGCGCCCTCGCGGCGCTGCTGCGCGACCTGGCGGACACCGGCGGCAACGTCATGCACGTCTCGCACGTGCGGACCGGCATCGACCTGGCGCTCGACGAGGTCGCGATCGAGGTGCAGGTCGAGACGAAGGGACCCGAGCACTGCTCCCAGGTGCTCACGTGCCTGCGCGAGGCGGGCTACCGTCTCGCCGAGTGAGGTGGACCCGCCGCCGACCGGTCAGGGTGCACGGCGGCCAGGCGGACGACGAAGGCCCGGTTCCCCACGCGGGGGGGACCGGGCCTTCGATGTCGGGGCGTCAGCCCAGGAACGGCGTGGCGGCACGCACCACGACGGGGATCTGACGGCCGTTGGGGGCGGTGTAGGACACCGCGTCGCCGACCTTGCCGCCGTTGATGGCCGCGCCGAGCGGTGAGGTCGGCGAGAACACCTCGATGTCCGCGGACCCGGCGATCTCGCGCGAGCCGAGCAGGAACACCATCTCGTCGCCTGCCACCTCGGCCGTGACCACCATGCCGGGCTCGACGACGCCGTCGTCGGGCGGCGTGCCGATCTGGACGTTGCGCAGCTTGGCCTGCAGCTCGCGGATGCGCGCCTCCTGCTTGGCCTGCTCCTCGCGGGCGGCGTGGTAGCCGCCGTTCTCCTTCAGGTCGCCCTCGTCGCGGGCCGCGGCGATGCGCGAGGTGATCTCCGCACGGCCCTCGCCCTCGAGGCGTGCCAGCTCGGCCTTGAGGCGGTCGTAGGCCTCCTGGGTCAACCACGTAGCCGCAGTCGTGTCGGTCACGATCGCTCCTTTCCTTCGTGTGCTGCCGCCGGGTGCGGTGACAGCGTCGTCGTCGTGCTCGGTCCGTGCTCACCCTGGCCGCGTGCTCGCCGGCCGTGCTCACCCCGCGGGCTCGTCGGTGCGCGCACGCGCCGGTGATGACGGGCGTCGGGCGTGCTCTCGCACAGGCCTCTCGGTCGCGTCAGCCGGGCGGTCACGCAGGCGTTCGAGCAGGCCGGGGCGGCGGATGAAACTCCTAGGCTACCAAGGTGCCGGACCGCCGGGGCGGCAACGACCCGGTCCTCGGTCGCACCAGCGCCGTGCGGGTCCGCTCCCGCTCAGCCGTCGACGGGTTCGCAGCCCAGCACGGTCGCCGAGACGGCGAGGCCCGTGGTGCGGATCGTGGCGGTCACGCGCTGCGTGCGCGCGTCGCCGGGACCGACCTCGACCGTGCGCACGCCGACCTCGCCGTAGGACTCCGAGAGAGCCTGCAGCCGGCACGTGACGCTCGCCTGCGAGTCCTTCGTCACGTCGAACGTGACGTCCGTGCTCGTCGCGTCGGCGACGTGGAACCCGACGGTCTTCCACTGCACCGGGTCGGAGAACACGCCCTGCGCCATCCAGGCACCCAGGACGACGAGCACGAGCACCGCCACGCCGATCCCGACCGCACGCCGCACGCGTGCGCGGGTCGAGGGCTGTGCGGGTGCGGTGCCGTAGCGTCCTGCGGGCAGGGCGGTGTCCACGCGGTCCTCCTCGGGGTCCTCGGTGCGCGATCATTGTCCCCTGCGCCCTGGGGAGTCGGCGCACGACAGGAGGCACGACGTGACCGGAGAGCGCCTGCGCCTGATGGCGGTGCACGCCCATCCCGACGACGAGTCCAGCAAGGGTGCTGCGACGACCGCGAAGTACGCCGCGGAGGGCGTCGACGTGCTCGTCGTGACGTGCACGGGCGGTGAACGCGGCGACGTGCTCAACCCGTCGTACGGCACGGTCGAGCCCGGGATCGAGGCCATGCGCGCGGTGCGACGGGTCGAGATGGCTGCCGCCGCGCAGGCGCTCGGCGTGCGCCAGCACTGGCTGGGCTTCGTCGACTCGGGTCTGCCCGAGGGCGACCCGCTGCCCCCGCTGCCCGAGGGGTGCTTCGCCGCGCAGCCGCTCGAGGTGGCGGCCGCGCCGCTCGTGGCGCTCGTGCGCGAGTTCCGGCCGCACGTCATCACGACGTACGACCCCACGGGCGGCTACCCGCACCCGGACCACGTCATGACGCACAAGGTCGCCGTCGAGGCGTGGGACGCGGCGGCGGACGCGAGCCGCTACCCCGACGCGGGCGAGCCGTGGGAGCCGCTCAAGCTGTACTACAACCACGGGTTCTCCCTGGTGCGGATGCGTGCCGTGCACGACGCACTCGTCGCCGAGGGGCACCCCTCGCCGTTCGGGGACTGGATCGACTCGCGGATGGCGCGCGAGATCCCCGAGCGCGAGGTCACGACGCGGGTGCCGGTCGCGGACCACTTCGAGGCCCGTGACGCGGCGCTGCGCGCGCATGCCACGCAGATCGACCCGGACGGGTTCTTCTTCTCGGTCCCGCGCGAGCTCGAGGCCCGGCTGTGGCCGACCGAGGAGTACGAGCTGGCCGCCTCGCGCGTACCCGTCACCCTGCCGGAGGACGACCTGTTCGCCGGGGTCGGGGAGGCGGGGGCGTGAGCGGCTCGCTGGACCTGGCCGTGCGGCTCGTGACGTCGCTCGCTGCGGCCGCGCCGTCCCCGAGCCCGTCCGACGTGCTGGTCTCGGACTCCGAGGGTGGTTCGCCGGGCTTCCTCGGGTTCGTGTTCACCTTCGCGCTCGCGGTGGCCTGCGTGGGCCTGTTCCTCTCGCTGACCCGGCAGCTGCGGGTCGTCGACCGACGGGCCAAGCAGCTCGAGGACGAGGACGAGGACGAGGACGAGGGTCAGGACGTGGGCGAGGACGGCGACGAGGTCGGCCCGACGGGCGAGGGCACGCAGGCCGGTTCGCAGGCCGAGGACGACCCTGCCGAGGTCGAACCCGCTGACCGCACGGAGGGGTCGGGGCGGTGAACCGCCCCGAGCCGCCGGTCCGCCCCGCGGTGCGGGTCACGGTCGGGCAGCTCAGCGTGACCGACGACCGGGCCGCGAACCGGGAGGCCGTGCAGGACGCGTTCGCGATCGCCGAACGTGCCCGCGCCGACCTGCTCGTGCTGCCGGAGTACGCCTCGAGCTTCGACCCGCACGGTGTCGGCGAGCAGCACGCCGAGCCGCTCGACGGCCCGTTCGTCCAGCTCGTGCGCGCCTGTGCGGCGCGTACGGGTGTGGCGGCGCTGGCGGGGACCACGCTGCCCGGGCCGGGCGACGGTCGCGCCGTCAACGCCGTGGTCGGTGTCGACGGCACGGGGGCGCTGGTGGGCGTGTACCGCAAGGTGCACCTGTACGACGCGTTCGGGCACCGCGAATCCGACCGGCTGGTCCCGGGGCCGGCTGACGCCCCGCCGCTCGTGCTCGAGGTGGCCGGGCTGCGGTTCGGGGTCATGACCTGCTACGACCTGCGGTTCCCGGAGCAGGCGCGCCGGCTCGTCGACGCGGGCGCGGACGTGCTCGTCGTCCCCGCGGCGTGGGCCGACGGCGAGCTCAAGGCCTTGCACTGGCGCACGCTGGCCGTCGCGCGGGCGATCGAGAACACGTGCGCGGTCGTCGCGGTCGGTCAGGCGGGCCGGGGGGTCGTGGGCCGTTCGCTGGTCGTCGCGCCGGACGGTGTCGTGGGGCTCGAGCTGGACGAGCGGCCGGGCGTGCGGACGGTCGACGTCGACGGCGCGGCCCTCGCGGTCGTCCGGGAGCGGAACCCGTCGCTGGCGAACCGGCGGTACGACGTGGTCCCGCGCGGCGTCGAGCGCCTCGCGGACCCCGACGCGTCGCGGTGACGGCAGGGGTCAGGCGACGGTGTACGTCGCGATCGACACCGCGACGTAGTGGCACGTGAAGCCGATCACCGTGAGCGCGTGGAAGATCTCGTGGAACCCGAACACGCGCGGGCTCGGGTTGGGGCGCTTGAGCCCGTAGACGACCGCGCCGAGCGTGTAGGCCAGGCCGCCGGCGGCGACGAGCCACACGATCGCCATGCCGCCGGTCTCGGCGAAGTCCGGCAGGAACCACACCGCGACCCAGCCCAGCGCGACGTAGACCGGCACGTACACCCAGCGCGGGGCGCCGAGCCAGAAGATCCGGGCGAGCAGCCCGAGGATCGCCCCCGACCAGACGATGATGAGCAGCGCCCGCGCGGTGTCGGCGGGCAGCAGGAGCACCGACAGGGACGTCGAGGTGCCCGCGATGATGAGGAAGATGTTCGTGTGGTCGAGCCGACGCAGGACGGCGGCGACCTTGGGCGACCAGTGGCCGCGGTGGTAGACCGCGCTCGTCCCGAACAGCAGGAACGCCGAGATCGCGAAGACGGTGTTGGCCCACCGTGCGGCCGGCGTGGGGGACAGCGCGACCAGGACGATGCCCGCGGCGAGCACGAACGGGGCGACGCCGGCGTGGATCCAGCCCCGCAGCAGTGGCTTGACCGCGCCCTTGACGGTCTCGATCGCCTGCTCGACCGCTCCGCCCGGTGCCTGGGTCGGTCGGGACTGCTCCATGGGAACCTCCGGTCGGGGGCTGCCTGACGGCGGCAGCGGGGCCGTGCCTGCACGGCGTGACTCGTCATGGACAACCTACGAGCCCGTAGGTTACGGCACCGTAGGTAGTGCTGTCGACGCAGCGAACCGCTCAGGACGACGGTAGTCGACGGGTACGGTGGGCACGTCGTCGTCATCCCACCGAGGAGCCCCCGCGTGCGTCTGCCCCACCCGCTCTACGGGCTGTACGAACGGCGCCTGCGCGGCTCGCTCGCTCAGGACCGGGTGCCCCGGCACGTGGGAGTGATCCTCGACGGCAACCGGCGCTGGGCGCGCGCATTCGGTCAGTCGACCGCCACCGGTCACCAGCGGGGGGCTGACAAGATCGCCGACCTGCTCGACTGGAGCGAGGACGTCGGGGTCGAGGTCGTCACGCTGTGGATGCTCTCCACCGACAACCTGGCGCGACCCGCCGAGGAGCTCGAGCCGCTGCTCGCGATCATCGAGGACGCCGTGCGTGACCTCGCCGCGACCGGCCGGTGGCGCATCCAGGCCGTCGGTTCGCTCGACCTGCTGCCCGACCAGACGCGCTCGGCGCTGCGAGAGGCCGAGCGGTCCACGGCCGAGGTGCGCGGCCTGCACGTGAACGTCGCCGTCGGCTACGGCGGGCGGCGCGAGATCGCCGACGCGGTGCGCGCCTTCCTGCGCGAGCACGCCGACGCCGGGTCGAGCCTGGACGAGCTGGCCGAGGCGTTCGACGTCGAGCACATCGCCGAACGCCTCTACACCAAGGGGCAGCCGGACCCGGACCTGGTGATCCGCACGTCGGGCGAGCAGCGGCTCGGCGGGTTCCTGCTCTGGCAGAGCGCCCACTCGGAGTTCTACTTCTGCGAGGCCTACTGGCCCGACTTCCGGCGGGTCGACTTCCTGCGCGCGGTGCGCGCCTACGGCGATCGTGAGCGTCGACTCGGCCGCTGAGCTGCCTCCCGCCGGCCCGGGGGCGGTGCTCCGGGCACGGTCCGAGCGCTGACCTGGGGTTCCGCGCGGCGCGTGCGGGTGCCGCCCCGACGGTCCCTCGCGGCAGGCCGGGACCGGCGTGTGTCGGGCAGGTGAACACTCGAGGACGACCTCGCGACACGCGTCGATGCGGCGCCCTGCATGTCGGTGGCCCGGCGTACGTTCCCGACAAGAGGGCGGCGCCCGCTGCCCGGGAACCCTGGGGAGCTGCCGTGGCCAGCACCGCGCACGAGATGGACGAGTTCCGCACCTCGGTCGACCAGATGCCCGAAGCTCCCGCGGCGGCCCTCGAGGGCCGCCGCACCCATGTGCTGGACACCTCGGTCCTGCTGTCCGACCCGCGCGCGATCCTGCGGTTCGCCGAGCACGACGTGGTCATCCCCGTGGTGGTGATCACCGAGCTCGAGGCCAAGCGGCACCACGCCGAGCTCGGCTACTTCGCCCGGTCCGCGCTGCGGCTGCTGGACGACCTGCGGATCCGGCACGGCCGGCTGGACGCACCGCTGCCGCTGACCGACGAGGGCGGCACGCTGCGCGTCGAGCTCAACCACACCGACCCGACGGTGCTGCCGGCCGGCTTCCGGCTGGGTGACAACGACACGCGCATCCTGTCGGTCGCGGCGAACCTCGCCGCCGAGGGGCACGACGTCACGGTCGTCTCCAAGGACCTGCCGATGCGGGTCAAGGCCTCGGCCGTCGGGCTGCGGGCGGAGGAGTACCGGGCCGAGCTGGCGATCGACTCCGGCTGGACGGGCATGGACGGGCTGGACCTCACCGAGCAGCAGATGGCCGACCTGTGGGAGCACGAGTCGGTGCCGCTCGCCGACGTCGAGCTGCCGATCGGTCCGACCGGCACGGTGCAGGAGCTGCCCTGCCACACGGGACTCGTGCTGCACAGCCCGCGCGGCTCCGCGCTCGGCCGGGTCACGGCCGACAAGCACGTGCAGCTCGTGCGCGGCGACCAGGACGTGTTCGGGGTGCACGGGCGCAGCGCCGAGCAGCGGATCGCGATCGACCTGCTGCTCGACGAGGAGATCGGGATCGTCTCGCTCGGTGGCCGTGCGGGTACGGGCAAGTCCGCACTCGCGCTGTGCGCCGGGCTCGAGGCGGTGCTCGAGCGTCGCCAGCACCGCAAGGTCATGGTGTTCCGGCCGCTGTACGCCGTCGGCGGGCAGGAGCTCGGCTACCTGCCCGGCTCCGAGGCGGAGAAGATGAACCCCTGGGCGCAGGCCGTGTTCGACACGCTCGGGGCGCTCGTGAGCAAGGAGGTCGTCGAGGAGATCCTCGACCGGGACCTGCTCGAGGTGCTGCCGCTCACGCACATCCGTGGCCGCTCCCTGCACGACGCCTTCGTGATCGTCGACGAGGCGCAGTCGCTCGAGCGCAACGTGCTGCTCACGGTCATGTCCCGCATCGGTCAGAGCTCGCGCGTGGTGCTCACGCACGACGTCGCCCAGCGGGACAACCTGCGGGTCGGCCGGCACGACGGCGTGGCGGCGGTCATCGAGGCGCTCAAGGGCCACCCGCTGTTCGCGCACGTCACGCTGACCCGGTCCGAGCGGTCGCCCGTCGCGGCCCTGGTCACCGAGATGCTCGAGGGCATCGAGGTCTGAGGCGGCCGTCCGGCCGAGGAGACGGCCTGGACTTCGCCCCGAGCGTGTGCCTATATTCCGGCCGGAATAGTCGGCGCGGAGCAAGGGGTTGGTCGTCGTGCGTGCAGAGCTGTCGGCCGTCGCGGTCCTCGCGCTCGCGCTGCTGCACGAGCGACCCATGCACCCCTACCAGGTGCACCAGGTGCTCACGCAGCGCGGGGACACCCGGCTCGTGCGGGTCAGCCCCGGCGCCGTCTACCACGCGGTCGAACGCCTCGAGCGCGACGGCCTCGCCCAGGTCGTCGGCACGGACCGCGACGGCCGCCGACCCGAACGCACCACGTACGAGATCACCGCGGACGGACGGGCGGCCTTCGCCACGCGCGTACGCGCGCTGCTCGGCGAGGACCACCCGTCCTACCCGCTGTTCACCGTCGGCCTCGCCGAGTGCCACGAGCTGCCCGAAGCCGACGTGACCGCGGCCCTCGCCCAGCGGCGCACCCGGACGGTCGACCGCCTCGACGAGATGAACCGGCGCCTGCAGGCCATCCGCGACCGCGGCCTTCCGCGTCACTACCTGCTCGACGTCGAGTACGAGATCGCGCACCTGCGCACCGAGATCGACTGGCTCGACCGCACGCTGCGCGAGCTCACCACCGGCGCCCTCGACTGGGACGCCCCGCTGCCCGAGCACTTCGTGCGGGCCGCGCGCACCCTGGACACGGACGCCCTCACCCCCACGGAGAACGCACCATGACCACACCCGCACCCGCGCCGGCCCCCGTGCCACGCGCCCTCGTCGACCTGCACGGGCGCAGCCCGTGGAGCATCCTGCCCCCGCTGTGCCTGGGCTTCTTCATGATCATGGTCGACACGACGATCGTGAACATCGCCGTGCCGACGCTCGTCTCGACCTTCGACGCGAGCCTGACCGCCGTCGGCTGGGTCAACAGTGCCTACCTGCTCACCTTCGCCGTCCTGCTCCTGGTCACCGGCCGGCTCGGCGACACGTTCGGGCCGCGGCCGGTGTTCGTCGTCGGCCTCGTCGTCTTCACGCTCTCCTCGCTGTGGTGCGGCATGTCCGGCAGCATCGGGATGCTCGTCGCGGCCCGCGCCGTCCAGGGCATCGGCGGCGCGCTCATGACACCGCAGACCATGTCGATGATCACCCGGGTCTTCCCGCCCCAGCAGCGTGGAGCGGCCATGGGCATCTGGGGTGCCGTGGCCGGCGTGGCCACGATCACCGGCCCCGTGCTCGGCGGCCTGCTCGTCGAGACCGTCGGCTGGGAGTGGATCTTCTTCGTCAACATCCCCGTCGGGGTCGTCGCGCTGGTGCTCGCCGTGCGTCGGCTGCCCTCGCTCGAACGGCACACCCGGTCCTTCGACGGCGTGGGGGTCGCACTGTCGGTCGTCGGCATGTTCCTGCTCGTCTTCGGCATCCAGGAAGGTGCGACGTACGACTGGGGGACCATCACGGGCCCGATCACCGTGTGGTCCGTCATCGCCGCCGGCGTCGTCGTGCTCGTCGGCTTCATCCTGTGGCAGCGGCACCGCGGCCAGGACGCGCTCCTGCCGCTGACCCTGTTCCACCGCCGGAACTTCTCGCTGTCGAACGTCGCCGGTGCGACCGTGTCCTTCGCGATGATCGGCATCTTCTTCCCGCTGACCCTCTTCCTGCAGTCCGTGCTCGGCCTCTCGCCGCTGCAGGCGGCCCTGGTGAACCTGCCCGGTTCGCTCATCTCGGGCGTGGTCGCCCCGTTCGCCGGCCGGCTGTCCGACCGTGTCCCCGGCAAGTGGGTCGTCGCCTCCGGGTTCGCGTTCCTCACGATCTCGGTCGTGTGGCTCTCCGTGATCATCGAGCCCGGCCTCGTCGCCTGGCACGTGCTCGGCCCCATGGCGGTCTTCGGGCTCGGCACGGGCTGCCTGTTCTCCCCGCTGGCCAACCTCGCCACCTCCGGGCTGGACCAGCGCACCGCGGGTGCCGGAGCGGGCGCGTTCAACACCACGCGCCAGATCGGTGGCGTCATCGGGTCGGCCGCGATCGTCGCGATGCTCACCTCCCGGCTCGCGGCCACGATCCCCGCCGCGGCCCAGGACGCCGCCGGTCGCCTGCCGGAGGCGTTCCGGCAGCAGTTCGTCGACGGCTTCGCCCAGGCCGACGTCTCGTCGTTCTCCGGCGGCTCCGGCGGCGGACTGACCCTGCCCGACTCGGTGCCGGCCGACGTGGCCGCCCAGGTCCAGCAGGTCGCACTCGACGCGGTGCACTCCGGGTTCGCGACCGCCGTCGGCCAGACGCTGCTGCTCGCGGCGGCGGTCCTGGTGCTCGGGCTCGTCTCGGCGCTGGCCATGCACGGCATCCGGCCGCAGCACGGCCACACGCCGGCTCCCGCGCCCGCCGAGCCGGCCGTCGCAGCCGTCGAGGGTTCGACCGCCGAGGCCTGAGCGGAAGCCCCGGATACGGCCCGCGGGCCGCCGGGACGGCACCGGGTGAATCCTGCCCCGGTGCGGTCCTGCGAGGCCCGCGGGCCTCCTGCGACCTGCGACGCGACCGATGGGACGGACGACAGCGACCCATCAGAAGCGGAGCCCTACGTGCCACTCCTCCCGAGGACCGTCCGCCGCAGCCTGCGCAACCAGCTCGTGCTCAGCGGTGCCGGTGCGGTCGTCGTCACCGCCGTCGTCCTGTCGGTCGTGTCGGGGGTGCGGACCTCCGCCCTCGCGGACGACGCCGCCGGCCACGTCGACGAGCTCGTGCACTCCTCGCTGCAGCAGTCCGCCGCACAGTCCGCGAACCTCGTCGAGACCCAGGTGGCGACCGTCACGCAGCGCATGGCGGTCGAGCTCGCGGTGGCCCAGCAGCGGCTCGTCGACAGCGGCGGGGTGTCGTTCGGCGACCCGGTCGCCTGGACCGCGAAGGACCAGGTCTCCGGCGAGGTCAGCCAGCTCAGCCTGCCCGCCGTCCGCGTCGGAGGTCTGTGGCTCGGGCAGAACGCCGACCTGACCGCCCCCACGGCGTTCGTGGACGACACGGCCGGTCTACTCGACGCCGCGGTCACCGTCTTCCAGCGGATGGACGAGTCGGGGAACATGCTGCGCGTCGCCACGTCCGTGCCCACCGCCGACGGCACCCGGGCGATCGGCACGTACATCCCGGCGACCGGGGCCGACGCGACCCCCAACGCCGTCGTGACCTCGCTGCTCGCCGGCCAGCCGTACTACGGCACGGCGAGCGTCGTGGGCGCCCCCTACGTCACCGCGTACGCCCCGATCGTCGCCGGTGACCAGGTCGTCGGGGCACTGTTCGTCGGCATCCCGCAGTCCGAGGTGGACGCACCGCTGCGTGAGTCGCTCGCGGGCGTCACGCTCGGTGAGACGGGAGGGCTGACGGTCCTCGACAAGGACGGCGCCCAGCTCGTCCCGTCCGACGGCCCTGCGGTGCTGACCGAGCAGGACGCGGGCGCGCTCGTCGCCGACGCCGTGGCGCTCGCGGACGGCGAGCAGCTGGACCGGCAGATCGTCGCGGGCGGGACCGCCGCCACCGCGGAGGTCGTGCACGTGGCCGCGTGGGGCTGGACGATCGTCGCCTGGATGCCCGACAGCGAGGTCGGCGCGGTCTCCGCCACCCTCCAGGACGGTGCCCGGGGGATCGGCGTGCAGCTGCTGCTGGTCGGTGGCCTGGTCGCCGCTCTCGCGTCCTGCCTGGTGGTGTGGCAGTCAGGTCGGGTCGTGCGCCGCATCGCGCGGGTCACCGGTGCCCTGCGTCGCGTGGCCGACGGCGACCTGACCGTCAGCGTCGGGGCCGAGACCGCCGGCACGCGCGGTACGGACGGCGAGGACGAGATCGCCGTGATGAACGGTGCGCTCACCGACGCGGTCACGAGCATGCGGACCGCCGTCGGCCAGATGCGCCAGGGCGCCGACCAGGTGCTCTCGACCGCGCGCCGCCTCGACGGGTCGAGCACCACGCTCGCCGACGTCGCCGGCGCGACCTCGGCACTCGCCGACACCGTCTCCGGCAGCGCGACCGTCGTGTCCTCCGAGGTCCAGGCGATCACGGCCGCCATGACCGAGCTGCGCACCACCATCGAGCACGTCGCGCAGGACGTCGCCGCGGCCTCCTCCCAGGCTGCCGGATCGGTGTCCGAGGCGGCCGAGGCGGCTGGCGCCGCCACCCGGCTCGCCGAGTCGTCCTCGCAGATCGGCGCCGTGGTCTCCGCGGTCGCCGCGATCGCCGGGCAGACCCACATGCTCGCGCTCAACGCGACCATCGAGGCGGCCCGGGCCGGAGAGGCCGGTCGAGGCTTCGCCGTCGTCGCAGGCGAGGTCAAGGACCTTGCCCGCCAGACCTCGAACGCGCTCGAGACGATCGGACCCCTGCTCTCCGCGGTCGAGCGGGACGCCGCCGACGTGCAGGAGGCCGTCGCCCGCATCGGCCAGTCCATCGGCCTCGTGGACGACCACCAGTCGTCGATGGCGGCGGTCGTCGAGCAGCAGGCCGCGACGACCTCCGACGTCGAACGGAACCTCGTCGTGGCCGCCACCAGCACCCAGGAGATCGCCGGCTCGATGGCGCAGGTCGCTCAGGACGTCTCCCGCTCACGTGCCGAGGCGGGAGACGTGCAGGGTGCGGTCGCTTCGCTCACCTCGGTCGCCGAGGAGCTCGAGGCGCAGGTGGCCAGGTTCAGCCTGGAGGCCTGACCGCCCGGCGACGGCCGCGGGCGAGGACGACCGCGGGCGAGGACGACCGCCGGGCTCAGCCCTGCGGCGGACGGGTCATCGAGAGCACGTCCAGTGCCGCGTCGAGCTGATCGAGGCTGAGCTCACCGCGCTCGACGTAGCCGAGGTCGAGCACCGCCTGGCGGACCGTGATCCCCTTCTTCACGGCGTGCTTGGCGATCGCGGCCGCAGCCTCGTAGCCGATCACGCGGTTCAGGGGCGTGACGATCGAGGGCGAGGACTCCGCGAACGACCGGGCACGTTCCACGTTCGCGACCAGGCCGGCCACCGTCTTGTCGGCCAGCACGCGCGAGGCGTTCGCGAGCAGCCGGATCGACTCCAGCACCGCCGAGGCGATCACCGGGATCTGCACGTTCAGCTCGAACGCCCCGCTGGCCCCCGACCACGCGACGGTCGCATCGTTGCCCACGACCCGGGAGGCGACCATGAGGACGGCCTCCGGGATCACCGGGTTGACCTTGCCGGGCATGATCGACGAGCCCGGCTGCAGGTCCGGGATGGAGATCTCGCCCAGGCCCGTGTTCGGCCCCGAACCCATCCAGCGCAGGTCGTTGCAGATCTTGGTCAGGCTGACGGCGATGGTCCGCAGCGCACCGGACAGCTCGACGAGGCCGTCTCGCGACGACTGCGCCTCGAAGTGGTCGCGCGCCTCGGTGAGCGGCAGACCGGTGTCCTCGACGAGCAGCTCGATGACGCGCTGCGGGAAGCCGGCGGGCGTGTTGATCCCCGTGCCCACGGCCGTGCCGCCCAGCGGCACCTCGGCGGCGCGGGGGAGCGCGGACTGCAGCCGCTCCACGCCGTACCGGACCGCGGCGGCATAGCCGCCGAACTCCTGACCGAGGGTCACGGGCGTGGCGTCCATCAGGTGCGTGCGGCCCGACTTCACGACGCCGGACCACGCCGTGGCCTTCTCCTCGAGCTCGGCCGCCAGGTGCATGAGCGCGGGCACGAGGTCGACGACGACACCCGCGGTCGCGGCGACGTGCACCGACGTCGGGAACACGTCGTTCGAGGACTGCGAGGCGTTGACGTGGTCGTTCGGGTGCACGTCCCGGCCCAGGACCCGCGTCGCGAGCGTCGCGAGGACCTCGTTGGTGTTCATGTTCGAGCTCGTGCCCGAGCCCGTCTGGTAGACGTCGACCGGGAAGTGCGCGTCGTGCAGGCCGGCAGCGACCTCGTCGGCCGCGGTCACGATCGCGTCGGCGACGTCCTGCGGCAGGACCCCCAGCTCGGCGTTCGCGCGGGCCGCGGCCTTCTTGATCCGGGCGAGGGCCTCGATGTGGCCCCGCTCGAGCCTGCTGCCGGAGATCGGGAAGTTCTCGACCGCCCGCTGGGTCTGCGCCCGGTAGAGGGCGGCGGCCGGAACCCGGACCTCGCCCATCGTGTCGTGCTCGATACGGAACTCGGTCCCCTCGTCGGGACCCGTCACGGAGGTCATCCGGCCATCCTGCCGCATCCGGGGCCCGCGCCGGGCGTCGTCGGGGGCGCGTCGGCGACGCGCCAGGGGGACGGTCAGTCGATGTCGCCGATCGCCTCGGTGAGGTGCACGTGCCCGTCGGCGAGCGTGTACTCCAGGCCGACGATCGCGCACCGGCCCTGGTCGATGGCCTCGGCCAGCGACATCGAGTAGCCCTGCAGCATCTGCACGGTGTGCCGCACGTGCTCGTGCCCGAGCGTGGCGGCGTCGACGGTCGCCATGCCGGTGCCGTCGGGCCCGTGCAGGCTGACGATGCTCGGGATGACCCGGTCGACGACCGCGCGGACGAACCCGCGAGGAAGCTCGCCGTGCTGCAGCGCTGCGGTGGCGGCGGCGACCGCCCCGCAGCTGTCGTGCCCGAGGACGACCACGAGCGAGGCGCCGAGCACCTCGACGCCGTACTCGATCGAGCCGATCACGGTGGTGTCGAGCACGTGGCCCGCGGTCCGCACGACGAACACGTCGCCGAGTCCCTGGTCGAAGATGATCTCGGCGGCCACGCGCGAGTCGGAGCACCCGAAGATCACGGCGAAGGGGTACTGCGCGGCGGACAGCTGAGCACGCCGGTCGATGCCCTGCGAGGGGTGCTCCATCTCGCCGCGGACGAACCGGTCGTTGCCAGCGCGCAGCGCGGCCCAGGCCTGGGCAGGGGTGCGCGGGCGGTGCTCGTCGGGCGTCGGGTCGGAGGTCGGGTCGGGTGTCGGCGTGCTCATCAGAGCTCCTCGCCCTCGGGTGCTGACGCGGAGGCTGATGCTGGGGTCGAGGACGTGCGGGCGCCCTCCAGGCGAGCCCGGGCGCCGTCCAGCCACTCCTGGCAGCGGGCGGCCAGGGACTCGCCGCGCTCCCAGAGGGCCAGCGACTCCTCGAGCGAGTCGGCACCGGCCTCGAGCCGGGCGACGACGGACACGAGCTCGTCACGGGCCTGCTCGTAGCCGAGCGAGGCGACCTCGGTGGGGACGTCGGGCGTGGGGGTGTTCGACGGAGGCACGGGCACAGTCAACCAGGCGGCGCCCACGCGATCGCTCCGCGGGGCGCTCGGTCTCAGACCGTGGAGCCGGCGGCCCGACGCGGCGCCTTGCGCGCCGGCTTCTTCCCGGCCTGGGTGGGTGCGTCCTGGTCGCTGTCGGCGCGTGGCGTGTCGTCAGGATCGGCCTCGGGGCCGAGTGCGGTGGCGGCCAGCTCTCCGTGCGCGACCCGCACCCGCAGGCGCTCGCCCGCGCCGACGTCGCTCGGGTCACGGACCACGTGGCCGTCCGCCCGCTGCACCACGGCGTACCCGCGCTCCAGGGTCGCCGCGGGGGAGAGTGCCCGCACCTGGGCCGCGAGGCGCAGCGTCTCGGCGCGGGCGTGCAGCACGGCGTCGTCGAGCAGGCGACGACCGGTGTCCCGCAGCACGTGCAGCCGACGCTCGTGCGGGTCGACGAGCGTCGTCGGCGTCGCCAGCACGGGACGGCTGCGCCAGTGGTCCAGCCCGTGTTGCTCGCGGGTGAGCCGCTGACCCAGGGCGTGCCGGGACCGTTGCCGGGCCTGCTGCAGCCGCGCACGCTCCTCGGCGACGTCCGGCACGATCCGCTTGGCGGCGTCGGTCGGCGTCGACGCGCGCAGGTCGGCGACCAGGTCGAGCAGCGGTGCGTCCAGGTGGTGGCCGATCGCCGAGACCAGCGGTGTGCGGCACGCGGCCGCCGCACGCACGAGCGCCTCGTTGCTGAACGGCAGCAGGTCCTCGAACGAGCCGCCGCCCCGGGCGACCACGATCACCTCGACCCGCGGGTCGGCATCCAGCTCGGCGATCGCGGCGCTCACCTCGGGCACGGCCCGCGGTCCCTGGACGGTCACGCGGCGGATCTCGAACTGCACCGCCGCCCACCGGGCGCGGGCGTTGGACACCACGTCGTGCTCGGCGTCGCCCTGCTGCGCGCACACCAGGCCGACGACGGCCGGCAGGAACGGCAGCGGGCGCTTGCGGTCGGCGTCGAACAGGCCCTCGGCGCCCAGCACGCCCTTGAGGTGCTCGATGCGCGCGAGCAGCTCGCCCAGACCGACGAGCCGGACCTCGTCGGCGGCGAACGTCAGGTCGCCCTTCTTCGCGTGGAACCGCGGGCGGGCGTGCACCACCAGGTGCGAACCGTCCGCGAGCCGGTCGGCCACCGGGCCGATGGCCGAGGCGGGTGCCGTGACCGACAACGACATGTCGAGGTCGGTGTCGCGCAGCGTCAGGAAGTACAGCGAGTTCCACCGCTTGAGGTTGAGCACCTGCCCCTCGACCCAGACCGGCGGCATCCGGGCGATGTAGTCCGCGATCTTCGGCGCGAGGTGCCGGACGGGCCACGGGCGGTCGGCGGTGGTGTCGCCCGCCTTCACCGGCAGCGCCGTCGTGCGCGTCGGTCCGGGCGGTGGGTCGAGGGGGTCCGGGCTCACGGGACCAGGGTGCCCTACCGTCCCGACACGACCGGCACGAGCTGTGCGACCGGTACGACCGGCACCGCCTGCGCACGACCCGTACGCAGGACCCGCGCGGACCGCCGCCTAGACTCGCTCGGTGACCTCCACGACCAGCACCCCCGGCCGCAAGCGCGTGCTCCTCGCGGCTCCTCGTGGCTACTGCGCCGGCGTCGACCGCGCGGTCGTCGCGGTCGAGAAGGCCCTCGAGCACTACGGCGCCCCCGTGTACGTGCGCAAGGAGATCGTGCACAACAAGTACGTCGTGGAGACCCTCGCCTCGCGCGGCGCGGTCTTCGTCGACGACACCGACGACGTGCCGGAGGGCGCCCGCGTGGTGTTCTCGGCCCACGGGGTCTCGCCTGCGGTGCGCGCGGCCGCGACGTCGCGGTCCCTGCAGACGATCGACGCGACGTGCCCGCTGGTGACGAAGGTGCACAAGGAGGCCGTCCGGTTCGCCGCCGACGACTACGAGATCCTGCTCATCGGGCACGACGGCCACGAGGAGGTCGAGGGCACGCAGGGCGAGGCCCCCGAGCACATCCAGGTCGTCAACTCCCCGGAGGCGGTGGACGCCGTCGTCGTGCGCGACCCGGAGAAGCTGGTGTGGATCTCGCAGACCACGCTGTCGGTCGACGAGACGATGGAGACCGTGCGCCGGCTGCGCGAGCGGTTCCCGCACCTGCAGGACCCGCCCTCGGACGACATCTGCTACGCGACGCAGAACCGCCAGGTGGCCGTCAAGAAGCTCGCGCCGGAGTGCGACGTCGTCATCACGGTCGGTTCGGCGAACTCCTCGAACTCGGTGCGTCTCGTCGAGGTCGCGCTCGACTCGGGCGCCCGCAGCTCCTACCGGGTGGACCGGGCGGCAGACATCGACCCGGCCTGGCTCGACGGGGCGACCACGGTGGGGCTGACCTCGGGTGCCTCGGTGCCCGAGATCCTGGTCCGGGACGTGCTCGAGCTGCTGGCGGGCCACGGGTTCGAGGACGTCGAGGAGGTCCGCACGGCGACCGAGGACCTCATGTTCTCCCTGCCGCGCGAGCTGCGTGCCGACCTGCGCGCGGGCGGTGTCGAGCCGGAGCGTCGAGCCGGCCGCCCGCGGCGCGAGGGCCGCACCGCGATCGACGTCCAGACCGTCTGACGGCTCCGACCGACCCGTCCGGCCGTTCTGTCTGACCGTGCGGTCCTGCGGGGCTCAGGCCTCTGCAGCCTCCTGCGCGCGCTCGGGCAGCGGCACGACCTGCTCGGTCACCGAGGCAAGGAGCTCGGGCGCACTGACCGCCGACAGCTGAGGGTTCACGGTCGGCGGGGTCGGCAGGTCGCCGTCCACGACGTCGAGCGAGGCGAACCGTCGGGCGCTGACCAGCACCCGCGTCTCGAGCGAGGACACGGTCTGGTTGTAGGCGCCGGCAGCGGCGTCCAGCGACCGGCCGAGCCGGGCCAGGTGCGCCCCCATCGTGGCCAGCCGCCCGTGCAGCTCCTTGCCGAGGGTGAGCACCGCCTGGGCGTTCGCAGCCAGTGCGTCCTGCCGCCAGGCGTAGGCCACGGTGCGCAGCAGGGCGAGCAGCGTCACGGGCGTCGCGATGACGACGTTGCGCTCGAAGGCGTACTCGATCAGCGAGGGGTCCTGCTCGACGGCCGCGTGCAGGAACGACTCGGCGGGCACGAACATGACGACGAACTCCGGGGCGGGCGCGAACTGGTCCCAGTAGCGCTTGGCGGCCAGGTCGTCGACATGCTTGCGCACGTGCCGGGCGTGCGCGGCCAGCCGGGCGGCCCGCTCGGCCTCGTCGTCCGTCTGCGCGGCGTCGAGGAACCCGAGGAAGGCGACCTTCGCGTCGATGACGACGTTCTTGCCGCCTGCGAGCTTGACCACCATGTCGGGGCGCAGCAGCCCGTCGTCCGTGCGCACCTGCTCCTGCTCGACGAAGTCGACGTGCGCGAGCATCCCGGCGGACTCCACGACCCGGCGCAGCTGCAGCTCGCCCCAGCGTCCGCGCACCTGGGAGGAGCGCAGGGCCGTGACGAGCTGTGCCGTCTGGTTCCGCAGGTGCTCGGACTCCGCACGCATCGCCTTGACCTGCTCGCCGACAGCGGCCTGCCCGGCCGCCCGTGCCTGCTCGGCGTGCGAGAGCTGGGTGCGCACCTGCTCGAGGGTCGTGGCGAGCGGCTCGACCATGGCCCGCACGGCCTGCTCGCGCTGGGCGAGCTCGCCGACCTGCGTCTGGTGGCTGGCCGACAGGCGCTGGTGCGCCAGGGCCAGGAACTGCTCGGAACTGGTGGTGAGCGCGTCGGCGGCGAGCGCGCGGAACTGCTCGGCGAGCCGGGCGCCGTCAGCCTGGACGTCGGCCGCACGCTGCTGCGCGAGCGACCGTTCGGCGTCCAACCGGGCACGCAGCCCCACGGCCTCGATCTCGGCGTCGCGCACCCGCTGCTCGGAGGCACGCGACGCCCGGGACGTGCCGATGACGACGCCGGCCGCGAGCCCGAGCAGGGCGCCGACCAGGACCGCGATGACGATCTCCATGGCTCCACCCTTCCAGCGGCCGCCCACACACCGTGGCCCGAACGCGCGTCCTGGGCCCGACGGGCTCCCTATGCTGACCGGGTGCCCCCCGTCGACGTGCCCCCGCCTGCCCTCGAGCTGCGTGGACTGTGGAAGCGGTTCGGCACCAAGATCGCGGTCGCCGGCGTCGACCTCGTCGTCCCGGCCGGATCGTTCTACGGCCTCGTCGGGCCCAACGGCGCCGGCAAGACGACGAGCCTGTCGATGGCCACCGGACTGCTCACCCCCGACTTCGGCACGGTGCTGGTGCACGGGCGGGACCTGTGGGCCGATCCCGGCGCCGTCAAGGGCATGCTCGGTGTGCTGCCCGACGGCGTGCGCCTGTTCGACCGGCTCACGGGCGCCCAGCTGATCACGTACGCGGGGCTGCTGCAGGGTCTCGACCGCGACACCGTGGCCGCCCGCACGCACGACCTGCTCGGCGCGCTCGACCTGCGGGCCGACGCCGACACGCTCGTGGTCGACTACTCGGCGGGCATGACGAAGAAGATCGCGCTGGCCTGCGCGCTCGTGCACGCCCCCCGGCTGCTCGTGCTCGACGAGCCGTTCGAGGCGGTCGACCCGGTCTCGGCGGCGAACATCCGCGACATCCTGGCCGGGTACGTCGGCTCGGGCGGCAGCGTGATCGTGTCCTCGCACGTCATGGACCTCGTGCAGCGCATGTGCGACCACGTCGCAGTGATCGCGGCCGGCCAGGTGCTCGCCGCCGGCACGGTCGACGCGGTGCGGGGGGACGCGAGCCTGGAGGACCGGTTCGTCGAGCTCGTCGGCGGGCGGGTCGGCGGGGAAGGGCTCGCGTGGTTGCGCACCTCGTCCGTCTGAAGCTCGCGCTGCTGCGCAACGGCCTGCGACGCAGCCCGTGGCAGGTCGTCGGGCTGGTCATCGGTGCGTTCTACGGCCTCGGGGCGCTGGCCGTGGTCGTGGCCGCCTCCGCCGCGCTCAGCGTGCAGGACGTGGGCCTGCAGCGTGAGGTGACCGTGCTGCTGGGCGGTGTGCTCGTGCTCGGCTGGTGGGTGGTCCCGCTCGTCGCCTTCGGTGTGGACGCCACGCTCGACCCGCTGCGCTTCGTGACGTTCGCGATCCCGCGCCGCCGCCTGGTGGCCGGCCTGGCCGTCGCGGCGCTCGTCGGGCTGCCCGGTCTGTTCACGGTGCTCGCGGTGCTCGCCCTGGCGGGCGTCTGGTGGCGCACCCCTGCCGCGCTCGCGGCTGCGGTGCCGTGCGCGGTGCTCACGGTCGCGCTGTGCGTCGTCGGCTCGCGGGCGACGACGACGCTGCTGGCGCGGGTCGTGGGCAGGCGCCGGGTCCGTGAGCTCGCCGCCGTCGTCGCCGTGCTTCCGCTCGTGCTGCTCGGCCCCCTGATGTCCCGGCTGGGCGAAGGTGTCGCTGCGACCGCGACGGGTGCGCTCGAGCGGGTCGCCGACGTGGTCGCCTGGACGCCGATGGGTGCGCTCTGGGCCGTGCCCGCCGACGTGGCGGCCGGTGCCCCCGGCGCCGCGGTGCTCCGCCTGCTCCTCGGGCTCGTCTCGCTGCTCGTGCTCGCCGTCGCGTGGGATCGTGCGCTCGGCTACGCGCTGGTGCACCCGGCGCGCGACGCCTCGGCCACGCACAAGCACGGGGTCGGGATGTTCGGTCGGGTGCCGGGCACGCCGTTCGGGGCGGTCGTCGCCCGGTGCCTGACGTACTGGGTCCGCGATCCTCGCTACGCCGCGTCGGTCGCCACGGTGCCGCTCGTGGTGCTCATGCTCTGGTTGGTCGGGGTGGAGGGTCAGGCGCTGCTGCTGGCCGGTCCGTTGGTGGCGTTCCTCATGGGGTGGAGCATCTCCGCCGACGTCGCCTTCGACGGGACCGCGTTCTGGACGCACGTCGCCGCGCCGCTGCCCGGCCGGGTCGACCGGGCCGGGAGAGCCGTGGCGGCCCTGGTGGTCGCCGGACCCGTGGCGCTGGTGGCAGCGGTCGCCAGTGCGCTGCTCACGGGCCGGCCCGAGGCGTTGCCGGCCGTGCTCGGCGCGACGGTCGGCGTGCTGCTCACTGCGCTCGGCGGATCCAGCGTGGTCTCGGCCCTCGTGGTCTACCCGGTCCAGGAGCCGGGGCAGAACCCGTTCACCACGCGGCAGGGCACCTCGTTGGCCGCCTTCACCTCCCAGATGGTCGGCTGGTCGGCGGTCGCGCTGCTCTCGTCGCCGGTGATCGTGCTCGGGGTGCTCGCGGTGGCCCGGGACATGCCCGCCCTGGGCTGGGTCGCGCTGGTGCTCGGGCCCGCGCTCGGTGCCGCGCTGCTGGTCACGGGCGTGCAGGTCGGCGGCCGCTCGCTGGACCGTACCGCCCCCGGACTGCTGGCCAGGTTGCGCTCGTTCGCCTGAGCGCTCGCCCGCGACGACGACCGGTCGGCCTGCGGGCGGGGCGCCCGTAGACTCGTCGCCCGTGGCACTCACCATCGGCATCGTCGGCCTGCCCAACGTCGGCAAGTCCACCCTCTTCAACGCCTTGACGCGTGCGTCGGTCCTCGCGGCGAACTACCCGTTCGCGACGATCGAGCCGAACGTGGGCGTCGTGCCGCTGCCCGACCCGCGGCTCGAGACGCTCGCCGGGATCTTCGGCTCCGAGCGGATCCTGCCCGCGACCGTCTCGTTCGTCGACATCGCCGGCATCGTCAAGGGCGCCTCCGAGGGGGAGGGGCTCGGCAACAAGTTCCTGGCGAACATCCGTGAGGCCGAGGCGATCTGCCAGGTCACCCGCGCGTTCGCCGACCCGGACGTCGTGCACGTCGACGGTCGCGTCTCGCCGAAGGACGACATCGAGACGATCAACACCGAGCTGATCCTCGCCGATCTGCAGACGCTGGAGAAGGCCGTCCCGCGACTGGAGAAGGAGGTCCGGGCGAAGAAGGTCGACGCCGCGCTGCTGGAGGCCGCCCAGGCCGCTCAGGCCGTGCTCGAGCAGGGGCAGACCCTCTTCCAGGGTGCGAAGGCCGCCGGGATCGACCCCGAGCAGCTCGCCCAGCTCCAGCTGATGACCGCCAAGCCGTTCATCTACGTGTTCAACACCGATGACGCAGGCCTGGCCGACACGGCCCTGCAGGACGAGCTGCGCGCGCTCGTCGCGCCGGCCGACGCGGTGTTCCTCGACGCCAAGTTCGAGTCCGAGCTCGTCGAGCTCGAGCCCGACGAGGCCAAGGAGATGCTCGCCGACAACGGTCAGGACGAGGCCGGCCTCGACCAGCTCGCGCGCGTCGGGTTCCACACCCTCGGCCTGCAGACCTACCTGACGGCGGGGCCCAAGGAGGCCCGTGCCTGGACGATCCACCAGGGCTGGACGGCGCCCCAGGCGGCCGGTGTCATCCACACCGACTTCCAGAAGGGCTTCATCAAGGCCGAGGTCGTCTCGTTCCAGGACCTCGTCGACGCCGGCTCCGTCGCCGCGGCCCGCGCGGCAGGCAAGGCCCGTATCGAGGGCAAGGACTACGTGATGGTCGACGGCGACGTCGTGGAGTTCCGCTTCAACGTGTAGTACGGCCGAGGCCAACCACGATCTCAAGGTCGGACGGGCGTCCCGAGGCATGCGAGCGGCGTGCTCGCACCGCTGTCGCCCGCGTGCCCTGGTGGCGGAGGTCTGCCGTCAGAAGTGGAAGCGGCCCTCGGCGTCGAACCAGGCGGGCCGGACCTCGGTGACGAACTCGGGGGTGATCGGGCCGTAGATGTGCGGGTACAGCTCGCCGTCCCCGCCGTCCCCGTCCACGACATGTGTGCCGGCAGCGCGGATCGCGGACGGGTCGAGAACCAGCACGCAGAGCTCGGCGTCGTCCCGCGCGTAGACGAACTCGGCCATGGGACCGAGCTGGTGAGCATACGAGGCATGGACGAAGCCCACGTCCTGCAGGCTCGCGCCCCGGGTCGAGATCGCGTAGGTGCCGTGTACCAACGCCGCGTTCCAGTCGTCACGATGGGTCAGATGGAAGATCTGCATGGGAAGAGCCAAGCATCTGCGCCGGGCAGCCGGAGGCAGCCCGACGCAGACGCTGCCTTGCGACGTGGCGCGGTTCCGCTTAACGTCTAGCGTTCATGACGCATCGCGTTATACGGTCCTGACTGTGATCCGGTCGTTCGCCAGCAAGGACACCGAACGCCTGTGGCGACGCCACCGAGTCCCGTCTCTCGATCCGCGGGTCGAGAGGGTCGCTCTGCGCAAGCTCCGGCAGATCGGTGCCGCGGAGTCGATCGAGGACCTGCGGGTGCCACCGGGAAACCGGCTGGAGCAGCTGCGGGGCGACCGGTTCGGCCAATACAGCATCCGGATCAACGACCAGTGGCGGATCTGCTTCACGTGGACCGTCGCTGGCCCTGAGGAGGTCGAGATCGTTGACTACCACTGAGGTGAACGACAAGATCGCGCCGATCCACCCGGGCGAGGTGCTCCAGGAGGACTTCCTCGACGGCTTCGGCATCACGCAGCACAGGCTCGCCGTCTCGATCGGCGTACCTCCACGACGGATCAACGAGATCGTCCACGGCAAGCGGAGCGTCTCGGCAGACACCGCGCTCCGGCTGGCGAAGTTCTTCGGCACGTCGGCGGCCTACTGGCTGAGCCTCCAGGCGCGGTACGACCTGGACCTCGCCGAGGATCGGGTTGCGGACCAGATCGCCGCGATCGCGCCGTTGCAGGTCGCGTGAGTCGAGGACGCCGAGCTGTTCCGCGTAGGTGGGGGTCGCCACTTCGCGCACCACGAACGCGACCGGGGCGCTCCAACGTGTAGCAGGGTCAGCGGCCGATGCCTGCCGTGGGTCCGGCGGACGCGTCGTACGGTGTCCCCGTGCGAGCTCTGGCGGTCGACGGCCTCGTCAATGCGCGGGACCTCGGCGGCCTTCCCCTGCGCGGGGGCGGCGCGACGCCGCGCGGGGTCTTCTTCCGCTCCGAGAACGTCGATGCCCTGACGGCCCGCGGGTGGGGCGAGCTCCACAGGCTCGGAGTTCGCACCGTCGTCGATCTTCGGCAGGCTGCCGAGCGGGAGCGGGACCAGTGCACCCGGCCCGACTGGGTGGTCACCGTGCACGTCGACCTGGACGGCCTGGAGAACGTCGACTTCTGGCACGACTACGCGGAGAGCGGGCTGTGGGGCACCGCTGCCCACTTCTTGCCCCACCTGGCCGCCATGCCCGAGCGTGCCGGCGCCGCGCTCGAGGCCGTGGCCGGGGCGCGCGAGGGCGGAGTCCTCTTCCACTGCATGTCGGGACGCGACCGGACCGGCCTCGTCGCGATGCTCCTGCTCAGCGTCGTCGGCGTGGAGTCTGACGCGATCGTGGACGACTACCTGGAGACGGTGCGTCGTGCCGATGCGCTCGCTGCGGCGAGCGGACGTGAGAACGACGAGCCCGCGCGTGAGGCGATCCTCGCGCGCCGGGGCTCGAGCACCGAACAGGCGTTCCGGGATGCGCTCGCAGGCCTGGACCTGGTCGCGTTCCTCACGCTGGCAGGAGTTCCGGAGGGCGCCCAGCGACGGCTTCGGACGTGGCGCGGCTCGATCACCTCGGGCGAGGACGCTCGCTGATCGGTGCCGCGACGCGGCGAGGTGTCTCGGCCGTCGTCGAGGCGGCAGCCGCGTGCCCTACCGCCGGAACGTCAGGTGGATGGTGCCGCTCTCGGCCGTCTCGGCGGTGACCTCGTAACCGGACTCCAGCCCGCGCAGGTCGTCCCACAGGCGTGTGCCGCGACCGAGCAGGATCGGCGCGATCGCGACGTGGAGCTGGTCGACGAGGCCGGCCTTGAGGAAGTCGCGCACGACGGTGGGTCCGCCACCGACCCGGACGTCCTTGCCCCCGGCCGCCTCCCGTGCCCGGTCGAGCGCCTCACGGGGCGCTGCGGACAGGAAGTGGAACGTCGTGCCGCCGGCCATCTCGAGCGACGGCCGCGGGGTGTGCGTGAGGACGAGCACCGGGACCCGGAACGGAGGTTCGTCGCCCCACCAGCCTCGCCAGTCGGGGTCGTCGGGGTGGTTGTGCAGCCCGAACATGCCCGCACCCATGATCTCTGCGCCGACCTCGGCGAAGTAGGACCGCGCGTACGTCTCGTCCACGCCGGTCGTGCCCTCGCCCGAGGTGTCGTGCAGGACGCGTTCCCGGAAGGTCCTGGTGGCGGTGTAGGCGCCGACGAGGCGCGGCCAGTCCTCGCCGAACGGTCTCTCGGGTGTCTGGTCCGTCGTGGTCGCGAAGCCGTCGAGCGAGATGTTCAGGTCGACACGTACCGACATGGCTGCCCCCGTCACGAGCGCGTGTGGATCGACCCACGATAGCGAAGGGGTCGGGCCGGCATCAGCCGGCTGCTCGGGTCACCAGCTCGCGGATCGTGTCCTCCACCGCGGCGGTCAGACTCGTCAGGGCGAACGCCGTGGGCCACATCGCGCCGTCGTCGAGTCGCGCCTCGTCGTTGAAGCCGAGCGTGGCGTAGCGGGCCTTGAACTTCGAGGCAGGCTGGAAGAAGAAGATCACCTTGCCGCTCCGGGCGTAGGCGGGCATGCCGTACCAGAGCCGTGGCGCCAGGTCGGGGGCGTCGGCCCGGACGATCGTGTGGATCGCCTCGGCGAGTGCACGGTCGGCGTCCGGCAGCCCGGCGATCGTGGCGAGCACCTCGGCCTCGGGGTCCGCCTTCGACGCTCCCGCGCGGCGCCGCTTGTCGGCCCGGACCTCTCGGGCCCGCTCCTTCATGGCGGCGCGCTCCTCCGCCGTGAAGCCGTCGGGTTCGGCGTCTGCGGCGGTCGGGCGTCGGGACGGCTGCTGCGTCGTGTCCATGGCGGGTCCTCCTCGTGCGTGCCTGCGGGTGCGCGACCAGGCTAGGAACGGCCGGGTCCCCTCCGCTTCTCGAAACCTGACCGATCGTCGCGGCCTGCCTGCACGTCGACGCTGCGACTCACAGGCGACACGGTGCCGAGTCGAGCCTCGGCGCGCTCGGAGCGCCTAACCTCGGGCCGTGCCCGAACGTCACCGCAAGTCGCGCCGAAGGTCTGTCGTCCGTCACACGCGCTCACGGCAGGGCCGCCCGGTCGTCCGCGCCCTCGGGCTCGTGCTGACGGCCGTGCTCGCCTTCGGTGCCAGCGCCGCGGCCTCGGTGGCGCTGCGTCTGCAGAGCAACGTCGACAAGATCGACCTCGACGGGCTCGTCGTCGCCGCCTCGCCGAGCGTGACCCGCGAGCCGGACCCGGACGACCCGAACGCGGGCTCGCCGGTGAACATCCTGCTGATCGGCTCGGACCAGCGCACCGGGGAGAACGAGGCGATCGGTGGCGCGAACTCGAGCATGGCCTCCGACACCACGATCGTCGCGCACATCTCGGCGGACAGGACCCGCGTCGAGCTGGTGTCGATCCCGCGCGACTCGATGGTGCGCATGCCGTCCTGCACCGCGACGAACGGCAAGACCTCCCGGACGTCCTCGAAGGCGCAGTTCAACTCGGCGTTCGCCACCGGGTGGTCGCTCGGGGGCGACATCGCCTCGGCCGCTGCCTGCACGATGAGCGCGGTGCAGGAGAACACCGGGCTGACGCTCGACCACGTGGCCGTCGTCGACATGGCCGGGTTCCAGCAGATGATCGACGCGATCGGCGGGGTCGACATCTGCATCCCGGATGCGATGCAGGACAAGTACACCGGCCTGAACGTCGCGGCGGGGAACCAGCACCTGGACGGGGTCACCGCGCTGCAGTTCGCCCGCGCCCGGCACGTCGTGGGCAGCGACGGCTCCGACCTGACGCGCATCGGCAACCAGCAGCGTCTGCTGTCGGCCGTGATGACCGAGGTGCTCTCGAAGAACCTCGTGGCCGACGTTCCGGAGCTGCTCTCGTTCATGTCCGCGGCGACCAGCTCGCTGACCACCGACGGCGGTCTGACCGTCCAGACGATGGTCGGTCTCGCCTACAGCGCGCGCAGCCTCAGTGGTGGGGGGATCACGTTCCTCACGATTCCCAACGGGCCGGACCCGGCCGACCCCAACCGCGTGGTGTGGACGTCGGCGGCCGACACCGTGTGGTCGAACATGGTGCAGGACCTGCCCGTCGTCGCCTCGGAGACGACGGTGCCGACCACGGCGGCGACGAGTGCGGCGACGACCCCGCCGACCGGCTCCGCGACGACGGGCGCAACGAGCCCGACGACGACCGTCGATCCGGCCACCGTGCCGACGCCCGCGGAGACGAAGACCGCTGGACGGGAACCGTTCACGGGGGACGACGTCACGGCCGTCTGCGGATGACGTGCTCGGGCGCGCAGCTTTCGGCCGCGGGCGCTCAGCTCTCGGCCGACGCCTCGCGTGCCGCGGCCTCCAGCCGGTCGCGGTAGCCGGCCCACCAGGCGGCGTCTGCGGGCGGCAGGTTGTCGTTGCCCGCACGGAGGCCGACCTCGCCGTCGATGAGCTCCCGGACGATGTCGGCGTGCCCGGCGTGGCGGTCGGTCTCGGCGACCATGTGCACGAGGATCCGGTGCAGCGTCACCTCGTCGCGGTCCTCCGGCCACCAGGGCACGTGCCCGATCGCATCGAGGTCGAGCGCCGCGATCGTGGCGTCGGAGTGGGCCCAGGCCCGGTGGTAGAGCCCCACGATGTCGGCACGTGACTGCTCGGCCGTCGCCCACATGTCGGCGTTCGGCTCGGCGTCGTCGGCGAACCACGGCAGCGGTTCGCCGGACGGACGATCGAACGTCTCGCCGAAGTACCCGAGCTCGATGCTGGCCACGTGCTTGACCAGGCCCAGGAGGTTGGTGCCCGTCGGCGTCAGCGGACGACGGGCGTCGTGCTCGGAGAGCCCGTCGAGCTTCCAGAGCAGCGCGTCGCGCGCCGCCTGCAGGTAGCGGAGGAGGTCGGCCTTCGGGTCGTGGTGCGCCATGACGTCAACCTGCCATCATCCACCCACGCGGGCGCCCCCGGCGCACGTCCCCTGATCCATGCCTCGGTCGGATGCCCGTGCGGCAGCCCGTGGTCTTATAGCAGAACCGCCCGCGGTGCGTCTTGGATTTGAGACGGCTCAGAGGCCCGCCATGCGGATCAGACATGTAAACAGCATGTTTCAGCCAGGCTTCGTCTCGCATCTTGGACCATACCGCCCAGTATCAATCAGGTAACGATCCGGCCCCGACGACCGTCCGTGTCCGTTATGCCCGGGGTTCCGTGGCTAGCGTGGCACCACTCACGGCGGACGTCCCTGCGCGCTCCGGCCCTGCCGGCTCGCGCCGGACGACACGGGCCGGTGACCGCACGTCCACCACCTTCCCAGGAGGAACATTGAAGATCAGGCGAATCAGCGCGGGCGTCGCGGCGCTCGCTGCCGGCGCCGTGGTGCTCAGCGCATGCTCGGGCCCCGACACCGGGTCGGAGATCGTCGAGGACACGTCGGTCAACGTCGGTTGGAACCAGCCGTTCTACGCTCAGAACAACCTGACGTCCTCGGGCAACGCGACGACGAACACGAACGTCCTCTACATGACGACGGCGAACTTCAACTACTACGACGCTGACCTGAACCTCGTCAAGAGCGAGGACTTCGGCACGTACGAGAAGGTCTCCGACGACCCGCTGACCGTCAAGTACACGGTCAACGAGGGTGTCAAGTGGTCCGACGGCACGGCCGTGGACGCCGCTGACCTCATCCTCTACTGGGGCCCGCAGAACGACGCTTTCGACAACGTCGCCCCGGAGTACGACGACGACGGCAACATCACCAACCAGGACGCCATCGACGCGGGCGTCTACTTCGACGGCTCGTCGCAGGCCATGAACCTGGTGAGCAAGGCCCCCGAGGTCTCGGACGACGGCCGCTCGGTCACCCTCGTCTACGACTCCCCGCGCTCCGACTGGGAGATCTCCTTCCAGCCGTCGCCGGTCGCCGCGCACGCCGTCGCCAAGCTCGCGCTCGGCATCGACGACCCGGAGGAGGGCAAGCAGGCGATCATCGACGCGTTCGCGAACAACGACACCGCGGCGCTGTCCAAGATCGCGAAGGTCTGGAACGAGTCCTTCAACTTCACGTCCCTGCCGGACGACCCGGAGCTGTACCTCTCCTCGAGCGCGTACGTCATCTCGGACTTCGTGGAGAACCAGTACCTCACGCTGACGGCCCGTGACGACTACACCTGGGGCCCCAAGCCCAAGGTGCAGACGGTCACCATCCGTTACACGGAGGACCCGCTGGCCTCGGTCACGGCACTGCAGAACGGTGAGGTCGACCTCATCCAGCCGCAGTCCTCGGTCGACGTCATCAAGACGCTCGACGGCCTGACCGGTTCCGGCATCTCCTACGAGTCCTCGCCCGAGGGCACGTTCGAGCACGTCGACCTGATCTTCAACAACGGCGGCCCGTTCGACCCGGCGACCTACGGCGGCGACGCCGAGAAGGCCCGCCTGGTCCGCGAGGCGTTCCTGCTCTCGATCCCCCGCCAGGAGATCATCGAGAAGCTCATCCAGCCGCTGCAGGCCGACGCCACCACGCGTGACTCCTTCACGGTCGTGCCGGGCTCGCCCACGTACGAGGACGTCGTGACCGGCAACGGTTCGGACGCCTACGCCGAGACCGACCTCACCAAGGCCAAGGACCTGCTCGCGCAGGCCGGCGTCACCGGCCCGATCGACGTGCGCTTCCTGTACGGCAAGTCGAACGTCCGTCGTGCCAACGAGTACCAGCTCATTGCGGCCTCGGCCGCCCAGGCCGGCTTCAACGTCATCGACGGCGGGGACGACAACTGGGGCAGCCTGCTGACGGCGACCGACGGATACGACGCGTCGCTGTTCGGCTGGCAGTCGACGAACACCTTCGCCCTCGGTTCCGAGGCGAACTACGTCACCGGTGGTCTGAACAACTTCGCCGGCTACTCCAACGCCGACGTCGACCAGTGGTACAAGGAGATGGCGACGGCCGACGCCGCCACCGAGCAGGAGCTCACCACGAAGATCGAGGCCCAGCTGTACGCGGACGCGTTCGGCATCCCGATCTTCCAGTTCCCGGGCGTCGTGGCCCACCGTGACGCGCTCTCCGGCGTCTCGGTGATCCCGCTGTCCCCGAGCATCTTCTGGAACTACTGGGACTGGGAGATCACGGCGTCCGACTCGGCCACCTCGTGACCTCGGTCTGATCGCAGCGCAGTAGCACACAGGTGAGGGGGGTGTCGCGGCCACACCGGCCGTGGCACCCCCCTTCCGCTCGTAGAATCATTCGTCGCACCACTTTCGCCCATCCCACGCGAGCGAGGTTTTGGACCCCATGGTCACCTCTGAGACGAGCGTGCCGGCAGGAACCGCGGTCACATCCGCGGCCTCCGGCGCGACCCCCCGGCGCCGACGCCTGAGCGTCAGTGCGCCGACGTTGACCTTCATCGGTCGCCGGCTCCTGTCCTCCGCGATCGTCCTCCTCGGGGCGACGTTCATCGTCTACATGCTCCTGGCCTACGCCCTCGACCCGCTCGAGGACCTCTACGCCAGCAGCGCTCCGAACAAGGAGCAGCTCATCCAGGCGCGCATCCGCGCCCTCGACCTCGACACCCCGCCGGTGATCCGCTACTTCAAGTGGGTCGGCGGCGTGCTGGGCTACCTGATCGGCAAGGGCACGCTCGGCACGAGCTGGGTCACCGGCCAGGAGGTCACCGCGATGCTCTCGACGGCGATCCCGTCGAGCGTCAAGCTGATCGCCCTGGCCACGGTGCTGGCGATCGTGCTCGGCGTGACCGTGGGCATCGTGTCGGCACTGCGCCAGTACACGGGCTTCGACTACTCGGTGACGTTCCTGTCGTTCGTCCTGTACTCGCTGCCCTCGTTCTGGGTCGCCGTGCTGCTCAAGCTGTGGGGCGCCATCGGTTTCAACGACTTCCTCGCCGACCCGACGCTGACGTGGGGGACGATCGCGCTCCTGTCGGTGATCGGCGGCGCCATCTGGCAGGCGCTGATCGCCGGGCCACGGCGGCAGCGGCTCCTGACGTTCGGCGTCTCGACCCTCGCGACCGCCACGGTGCTGTGGGCGGTGACCGCCAGCGGCTGGCTGCTCGACCCGAGCCTGGGCATGGCCGGTATCGGTGTGCTCGGTGCCGGCGCGGCAGTCGGTGTCACGGCGCTGACGACGGGGCTGCAGGACAAGCGCGCGCTGTACTCGTCGCTGACCGTCGTCGCGATCGGTGTGGCGCTCTGGTACCCGCTGCAGTATGCGTTCGTCGACGTGACGGCCCTGATGATCGTGGGTCTGGCAGTCGTCGCCGTGGCTGTCGGAGTGCTCGTCGGCTTCCTCTTCGGGGGTCCGGATCGCGGGCAGTCGATGCGCAACGCCGCCATCACGGCGTTCGTCGTCGGCGGTCTGACCTACGTCGACCGAGTCATGCAGGTCTGGTACAAGTACTCGAACTCGACCAAGATCAACGGCCGCCCGATCGCCACGATCGGTTCGCAGACCCCGGGCCTGTCCGGTGACTACTGGGTCACGACCCTGGACACCTTCACGCACCTCGTGCTGCCGACGATCGCCCTGATCCTCATCTCGTTCGCGGGCTACACCCGGTACTCCCGGGCGAGCCTGCTCGAGGTGATGAACCAGGACTACATCCGCACGGCACGGGCCAAGGGCCTGCCCGAGCGGGTCGTCACGGTGCGGCACGCGTTCCGCAACGCGCTGATCCCGCTGGCCACGATCGTCCCGCTGGACATCGCCGCGCTCTTCGGCGGTGCGATCATCACCGAGCGGATCTTCTCCTGGAGCGGCATGGGCTCGCTGTTCATCCACTCCCTGAACGCCAGGGACGCGGACCCGATCATGGGGTACTTCCTCGTCGTCGGCACGATGCTCGTCCTCGCCAACATCGTCGTGGACTTCGTCTACGCCGCTCTCGACCCCAGGATCCGGGTGAACGCATGACCGCCCCCACGCCTCTCTCGCCCCAGATCGACCCGGAGCACCACGACGTCGTCGAGAACGCCATCGAGCTCAAGGAGGTCGAGGGTCTCTCGCAGGGGCGCATCGTCCTGCGTCGCTTCGTGCGGCACCGCGGTGCCATCATCGCGGCCGCGATCCTGACGTTCGTCGTGCTGCTCGCGACGACCTCCATCGGCTGGGGACCGATCCCCGGCTGGTGGAAGTGGACCATCACCGACCTGCCCCCGATCGTCGACGGCGGGTCGCCGACGCTGTCGTTCAGCGGCGGGCTCACCGTCGGTGAGCACCCCTTCGGCCAGGACAACCTCGGCAAGGACGTGTTCGCGCTCGTCATGCGCGGCACCCAGCAGTCGCTGCTCGTCATGGTCGTCATCGGGCTCGTGGCCACGGTCATCGGCATCGCGCTCGGCGCGCTGTCCGGCTTCTTCCGGGGGCGCACGGACAACCTGCTCATGCGGTTCACCGACATGGTCATCACCATCCCGGTGATCATGATCGGCGCGATCCTGGGTGCCTGGGTGGGCGGCGCGAGCCCCTTCACGCTGGCCATCGCCCTCGCGCTGGTCTCCTGGACGTCCATGGCCCGGCTCGTACGCGGGGAGTTCCTCTCGCTGCGCGAGCGCGAGTTCGTCGATGCGGCCCGGGTCGCGGGCGCCAGCAGCGGTCGGATCATGTTCAAGCACATCCTGCCGAACGCGGTCGGCGTGATCATCGTCAACTCGACGCTGCTCATGGCCTCGGCGATCCTGCTCGAGACCGCGCTGAGCTACCTCGGCTTCGGCATCACGTACCCGGACGTCTCGCTCGGCAACCTGATCAACGAGTACCAGACCGCGTTCGCGACGCGTCCGTGGCTGTTCTGGTGGCCGGGTCTGTTCATCGTGACGATCGCGCTGTGCATCAACTTCATCGGTGACGGCCTGCGCGATGCGTTCGACCCCCGTCAGCGACGCGTCGCGACCCGGCGGGCGCTCAGCCGTGCCGAGCGTCGTGCGGCCCGTGACGCCGGGACGGACGCTGCGGCGCCCGCGGCCGCGGGCGCCTGAGCGCGTGACCCGTTCAGAGCGCGAGCGTGAGCACGCTCAGCGCCCCGAGTGCGACCACGACGGCCAGCGTGCCGACGTGCCAGTGCACGACGGGCTGCTCGCGCTCGAGCCGGGGAGCGTTCAGCACCCCGGTGTCCCGCAGTTGCTCCCAGCGGCTGCGCACCAGTGCGGCGGCCTGGCCGGAATCGGTTCCGGCCAGGTCACCCGGGCGGACCGACCCACCGGAGCCGTAGGTGCTCTCGGGCAGGTCGGAGACGTCCGTGCGGTCGGCGCGACGCACCCGGGACTGGCTCGGGGCCGGTGCCGCCCACGACGCGTAGCTGCCGTACGCGGTGTGCAGCGTCAGGGCGAAATGGGTCTCGACGGCGTTCAGCGCCGTCCACGGGATCTCGACGGTGCGCGTCACGTTGCGCAGCTCGACGCCCGCGGGGCTCACGACCACGGCGGGTCGCCAGTAGGCGGCCCACGCGAGCACGGACAGCAGGGCGAGCAGCGGCAGGTAGGGCCAGACGGTCGTCGCGTCGTCGAGCAGTCCGGTCACGGCACCGCCCACGCACAGCAGAACCACCACGACCACCAGGACCCGGCCGAAACCGGGCCTGAACACCTCGACGTCCGTCACCATGCGGACATCGTCCCAGACGGTCATCGACCGCCATCGACGGGCCGGCGCCACCAGGCGCCGCTGAGCCCCCGCAGGAAGGAACTGCTCGACCGTGAGCACTGACACCCTCGCACCGAACCCGGCGGACCCCGGGACAGCGGAGCCCATCCTCGCGGTGCGCGAGCTGGGCGTGGAGTTCTTCGTCGACGGTGAGTGGTACCCCGCCGCCATCGACGTCGACTACGACGTGCGCCCCGGCGAGGTCCTCGCCATCGTCGGCGAGTCCGGCTCGGGCAAGACGCAGTCGTCGATGTCGCTCATCGGCCTGCTGCCCCCGAACGGTCGCGCGACCGGCTCGGCCAAGCTGGGTGGACGTGAGCTCATCGGGCTCACGCACAAGCAGCTCAGCTCGGTGCGCGGCAAGGACGTCTCGGTGATCTTCCAGGAGCCGATGACGGCCCTGAACCCCGTGTACACGGTCGGCTTCCAGATCATCGAGACGCTGCGCGTGCACTTCGACATCGGGCCCAAGGCTGCGCGTGCCCGGGCGATCGAGCTGCTCACGATGGTCGACCTGCCCGAACCGGAGACCGCGGTCGACAAGTACCCGCACCAGCTCTCGGGCGGTCAGCGCCAGCGCGCGATGATCGCGCAGGCCCTGGCCTGCGACCCCAAGCTGCTGATCGCCGACGAGCCGACCACAGCGCTCGACGTGACCGTGCAGGCCGAGATCCTCAAGCTCATGCGCGACCTGCGCACCCGCATCAACTCGGGAATCATCCTCATCACCCACGACATGGGCGTCGTCGCCGACCTGGCCGACCGCGTCCTGGTGATGAAGAACGGCCGGATCGTCGAGCGGGGGACCGCCGACCAGATCTTCAACCGGCCGACGCACCCGTACACGATCCAGCTGCTCGACGCCGTGCCGCACCTCGGTTCGGTGTCCGGGGACGACGCGACGGCGCACGCCGGCCAGACCTCCTCGACGAGCGCCGTGCCCGTCTCCGCTCCGCTGCCCAAGCCTGTGGAGACCGACTTCGCGCTGTCGGCCAAGGACCTGGTCATCGAGTACCCCTCGCGTGGACGCATCCCCGCGTTCCGGGCCATCGACGGCGTGGACCTGACGATCGCGCGCGGCGAGGTCGTCGGCCTCGTCGGCGAGTCGGGCTCGGGCAAGACGACGGTCGGACGTGCGGCGGTCGGCCTGCTGCCCGTGGCCGGTGGCTCGCTGTCGGTCAACGGCGTCGAGCTCGCGGGCGTGAAGCCCAAGACGCTGCGCGCGGTGCGCCAGGACGTGTCGATCGTCTTCCAGGACCCGGGATCGTCGCTCAACCCGCGTCTGCCCATCGGTGAGTCGATCGGTGAGCCGCTCAAGCTGCACAAGGTGGTCAAGGGCGCCGAGCTCAACCGCCGGGTCGAGGAGCTCCTCGACCGCGTGCACCTGTCGCGCTCCATGCGCAACCGCTACCCGCACGAGCTCTCGGGCGGCCAGCGTCAGCGTGTCGGCATCGCGCGGGCGCTCGCGCTGAGCCCCAAGCTGCTCATCGCCGACGAGCCGACCTCCGCCCTGGACGTGTCGGTGCAGGCCAGGGTGCTCGAGCTGTTCCAGGAGCTGCAGCGCGAGTACGGCTTCGCCTGCCTGTTCATCAGCCACGACCTCGCGGTGGTGGAGATCCTCTCCAGCCGGATCGCGGTCATGCACAAGGGCAAGCTCGTCGAGGTCGGCCCGCGTGAGCGCATCCTTCGCGAGCCGCAGGACGACTACACCCGTCGCCTGCTGGCCGCCGTGCCGGTGCCGAACCCGGCCGAGCAGAAGATCCGTCGTGAGGAGCGCGACCGGCTCCTCGAGCTCGCCGCCGCCGAGGCGACGCTCTGAGCTCGCGGTCGCGCGTGACGCGCACCATCTGAGGTACCACCGGAGGCCGGGTCCATGGACCCGGCCTCCGGTGTGACGAAGCCGTCACAGGCGTCCGCCGAGGGGTGCGGGTAAGATCGACCGGCGCCCGATGACGGCGCGCCCCCCACCCTCGTCGAGATGAGCCTTCCTATGTCCGTGCCCGCTGCCGGCACCTCGGTGCGTTCCGATCTGCGCAACGTCGCGATCGTCGCCCACGTCGACCACGGCAAGACGACCCTCGTCGACGCCATGCTCTGGCAGTCGGGTGCCTTCGGCGAGCACGCGCACGTCGACGAGCGCGCGATGGACTCCGGCGACCTGGAGCGGGAGAAGGGCATCACGATCCTCGCCAAGAACACCGCGGTCCGGTACTCCGGCCCCGCGGCTGCCGAGGTCGGTCAGCCTGACGGCATCACCATCAACGTGATCGACACCCCGGGCCACGCCGACTTCGGCGGCGAGGTCGAGCGAGGCCTGTCGATGGTCGACGGCGTCGTGCTGCTCGTCGACGCCTCCGAGGGCCCCCTGCCGCAGACCCGGTTCGTGCTGCGCAAGGCCCTGGCCGCGAAGCTGCCGGTGATCCTCGTGGTCAACAAGGTCGACCGTCCCGACGCGCGCATCAGCGAGGTCGTGCACGAGGCGACTGACCTGCTGCTGGGTCTGGCCTCGGACCTGCACGAGGACGTCCCGGACCTGGACCTCGACGCGATCCTCGACGTGCCGGTCGTGTACGCCGCAGCCAAGGTCGGGCGTGCCTCGCTCGAGCAGCCGGCCGACGGCGGTCTGCCGGACAGCCCGGACCTCGAGCCGCTGTTCAAGACCATCCTCGAGAAGATCCCCGCCCCGACGTTCGACCCCGAGGCGCCGCTGCAGGCGCACGTGACGAACCTGGACGCCTCGCCGTTCCTCGGACGTCTCGCGCTGCTGCGCATCTTCAACGGCACGCTGCGCAAGGGGCAGACGGTCGCATGGGCCCGGCACGACGGCACGATGCAGAACGTGCGGATCACCGAGCTGCTGGAGACGAAGGCCCTCGAGCGCGTCCCCACGGACGAGGCCGGTCCCGGTGACATCGTCGCCGTCGCGGGCATCGAGAACATCACGATCGGCGAGACGCTCACCGACCCCGACGACCCGCGGCCGCTGCCGCTCATCACGGTCGACGACCCGGCGATCTCGATGACCATCGGCATCAACACCTCGCCGCTCGCCGGCAAGGGCGGCAAGGGCCACAAGGTCACCGCCCGTCAGGTCAAGGACCGTCTCGACAAGGAGCTCGTCGGCAACGTCTCGCTGCGCGTCGTGCCGACCGAGCGCCCCGACGCCTGGGAGGTCCAGGGCCGTGGTGAGCTCGCGCTGGCGATCCTCGTCGAGCAGATGCGCCGCGAGGGCTTCGAGCTGACCGTCGGCAAGCCGCAGGTCGTCACGAAGAAGGTCGACGGCCACGTGCACGAGCCCGTCGAGCGCATGACGATCGACGTGCCCGAGGAGTACCTGGGCGCCGTCACGCAGCTGCTCGCGCAGCGCAAGGGCCGCATGGAGACCATGTCGAACCACGGCACCGGCTGGGTCCGCATGGAGTTCCTGGTGCCGGCCCGCGGCCTGATCGGCTTCCGTACGCGGTTCCTCACCGACACGCGCGGCACGGGCATCGCCTCGTCGATCGCCGAGGGCTACGAGCCGTGGGCCGGCGCGATCGAGACCCGCGTCAACGGTTCGCTGGTCGCGGACCGCTCCGGCGTGGTGACGCCGTTCGCGATGATCAACCTGCAGGAGCGCGGCTCCTTCTTCGTCGACCCGACGCAGGAGGTGTACGAGGGCATGATCGTGGGCGAGAACTCCCGCAACGAGGACATGGACGTCAACATCACCAAGGAGAAGAAGCTCACCAACATGCGCTCCTCCACGGCGGACAACTTCGAGAACCTGGTGCCGCCGCGCCACCTGACGCTCGAGGAGTCGCTCGAGTTCGCCCGCGAGGACGAGTGCGTCGAGGTCACGCCGGAGATCGTGCGCATCCGCAAGGTCGTGCTCGACCAGACCGAGCGCGCGCGCATCACGGCCCGGACCAAGCGCGCCTGACGGACGCCGGTCGTGGCCCCGTCGACCTCGGTGCCGCCGGCGGGCGGGCTGCTCGCCGTGCACGCGCACCCGGACGACGAGACGCTCGCGACCGGCGCGCTGCTCGCCACATGGGCAGCAGCCGGTCGCCCCGTCACGGTGGTGACCTGCACGCGCGGTGAGCGCGGGGAGGTCATCGGGAGCGCGCTGGCTCACCTCGAGGGCGACGGGGCGGCCCTGGCCGCCCATCGCGAGGGTGAGCTGGCCGCCGCGCTGCGGGCCCTGGGGGTCGACGACCACGTCTTCCTCGACACGGTCCCGGACGGGGCGGGCGCCTCTGCGGTGCCCGCCCGCTTCGAGGACTCGGGCATGGCCTGGGTCGGTACCGGCAGGGCGGGCACCGCGGCGCACGTGCCTCCGCGGGCGTTCGTGGCGGCGCACCCGGGGGATGTCGCGCACCGGCTCGCTCGCGTGCTGCGCTCGAGGCGGCCCGAGGTCGTCGTGACGTACGAGCGGGACGGCGGCTACGGTCACCCGGACCACGTGCGTGCGCACGAGGTCACCGTCCGCGCGGTCGCCCTCGCGGCGGCCGAGCCCGACAGTGACAACCCGCCGCACGTCGTCCCCGTCGTCCTGTGGGCGGCGCACGACGAGATGCTGCTGCGGGCGGCCTACGGCGCGCTGGCCGGCCCCGAGGTCGCCGCGGTGCTGGACGTAGGCGAACGCACCTTGGAACGGCCGGATCCTGACGGGCCGCTGCCGTCGGTCGCGGTGCCGCCCGACTGGGTCGACCTCCTGGTCGACGTGGCCCCGGTCCTCCCGCAGGTCCTGGGGGCGCTGCGCGCGCATGCGACCCAGGTGCAGGCCGTGCACGCGGTCGACGAGGTCGACGCGCTGGTGGGCCTCTACGCCCTGAGCAACGACGTGCTCGCCCCGCTGCTGCCCGTCGAGGGCTACCGGTGCGGCCTCGCGCACGGCCGGCCGGCACCCGAGTCGTCCCTCGGCTCGGCGACCTTGGGCGTGACCTGGCCGGTGGGCGTCCGGCCGGTAGCCTGACCGCGTGAACCCCCTGTCTGCCGGCACGCTCGGCAAGGCCGCCGGAGCCTTCGTCCTCGGGCTCGCCGTCGGCACCGTCGGCTCGGTCATGCACCGGGCCTCCTGGCCCTGGGGCGTGGTGCTGTGCCTCGCGCTCGTGCTCGTCGCGGGTGTCACCGTGCGTGCCTGGGGCGGGGTCGTCCCCGTCGTCGGGTTCGCCGGTGGCCTCTTCCTCGCGGTGCAGGTGCTCGCGCAGCGCGGGCCCGGCGGCGACGTGCTCGTCCCGGCGGGCGACTCGCACGGGTGGGTCTGGATCCTGGGCGCCGCGGCAGCCGTCGGGGCGGTCGCGCTCGTGCCCCGCCGCGCCTTCGACGACGCACCGCTGCCCCCTCGGTCTGCCCGGCGCGCCGATCCCGTCCAGGACGACGCCGCCGAACCGGTCGACCCCCGACCATGACCGAGCCGGCCGCGGTCGACCCGGAGGCGTTCCGGCAGGCGGTCGGCCGCCTCCCGGCCGGGATCGCCGTGGTGACGGTCCGGTGGCGAGGGCACGTGCACGCGATGACGGCCAGCGCGGTCGCCTCGGTCTCCCTCGACCCGCCGCTGCTCCTGTTCTGCGTGCACGTCGACTCCCGCTTCCGGGAGGCTCTCGACGACGTGGACCTGTGGGCGGTCAGCGTGCTGTCCGACGCGGGCGGACCGGTGGCCGACTGGTTGGCCTCGCCCGGCCGGCCCACCGTGGACCAGCTGGCACGAGTCGCGCACCGGCCGGCGCCCGTGTCGGGTGCGGCCTGGGTGGACGACGCCTCGGCGTGGTTCGACTGCCGCACCGAGGCCGTGCACCGGGCGGGTGACCACGACGTCGTCGTCGGCAGGGTGCTCGCTGCCGAGCAGGGCCCTGCGGGAGCCGGTGGGCTGGTCCACCTGCGCGGCCGGGTGCACCCCGTCCGATGACCTCCCGCGGCCGCGCGGCCGCCCTGTGCACGGAGCACATCCGGGGCAGCAGGTCACAGGGAAGAGCCGGTGTCGGCACGTAGAATCACGGCGCGCACGACTGAGCGCCAGCACGCCGACGATCCGCAGGGGAGACGATGACGGACGGCACCGGACCGGACGAGCACGACGAGGTCGACCCGAGCGCCGGGAAGCCGCCGCAGCGGTCGACCGCCTCGGAGAGCTCGGGGGCGGCGACGGTCGTCGACGGAGGTGCCCCGACGGTTCACCCGCAGGAGGAGCCCGAGCCGTTCGAGCCGGGGGACGCGGACGACGCGACCGGAGCGGACGGCGTCCTCGCGCCCTCGTCGGACGCCCCGCGGGCCGACGACATCGAACGTGCGTCCGCAGAGCCGGGTCCGCACGACCAGGCGGAGCCCGAGGAGTCGGAGCCGGACACCACTGAGTCGGACACCGCCGAGCCGGAGACGATTGAGCCGGACGCGGCTGAGCCGGACGCTCCCGAGTCGGACACTGCTGAGCCGGACGCTCCCGAGTCGGACACTGCTGAGCCGGACGCCGACCAGGAGGACGAGTCGGTCGTCGACGCCGGCGCCGCGCCGACGCGCGCCGTCGCGGACGCCGACGCGACGATCCCGGCAGCTCCGCCCGTGTCGTCACCCGACGGGGTGGATGTCGCGGAAGCAGGCCCGGACTCTCCCGAACCCGTCGTCGACGAGGCGGCGGTTGCCGACGAGCCCGCCGCCGAAGTCGAGCCGGTCGCGGAAGCCGAGGTGACGCGTGACGCCCCCGGCGAGCCCGTGGGGCCCGCTGCTGGAGCTTCCAAGCCCGTTGTCGAGCCTGCTCAGGCGGCTTCGAGCGCCGCCGCGGCACCGGAGACACCCGCGGTCGATGCAGCCGACGCTGCAGCCGCCGCAGCGGCCGACGCCGCACCGTCCGCCGTCGACGTCCCCGACGAGGCTCCGGCCGACGCCGACGCCGACGCCGACGCCGACGCGGCCGCCGATGCCCCGGCCGAGGACGGCGAGGTGAAGGCCGCATCGGACGTGAGCCCGCAGGCGGCGGAGCCCGAGGCCGACGCCGCCTCCTGGGTGCAGCTCGCCGCGGCCCTGCGAGTCCAGCAGGCCCTGGACCTGGCCGGTGTCGCGCGCCCCGCTCCGACGGGGGGCCCGGCAGGTCAGGAAGACCCGGTCGGGCAGCCGACCGAGTCCGTCACACCCCTCGCCGTCGGCCCCGCGTCCGTCGCTGCGGAGCTGCCGGCGCCGGTCGTGGCTGACGTGCCCGCGATCGCCCCCGAGGTCGCCCAGGAGGTCGGCCCCGCGACCACGGAGGTCCTGACCCCTGTCCCGGCCGCCCCGGCCCCTGCCGCCTCGGACCCGGTCGCGACCGTGCCGCCCGCGGGTGCCGACGCACCCGCGGCGGACGCAGGCTCACCGCTCGACGTCTTCGAGGAGCAGCAGACCGTCCGGCGATGGCCCCGTCGTCTGCTCGTCACGCTGGGTGTCGTCGTCGTGCTCGGTGCGGCCTACGTCGGCGCCTCGTACGCACTGGCGGACCGCGTGCCGCGCGGCGCGACGGTTGCCGGGGTCGACATCGGCGGGCTCAGCGCGGACGCAGCCGTGACCCGGCTGCAGGACGAGCTCGGCGACCTGACGACCCAGCCGGTGGACGTCGTGGCCAACGACGTGCAGGCGGAGATCGATCCGACCGTCGCCGGCCTCGTGCTCGACCCTGAGGCGACGGTCGACGAGCTGACGGGCGTGGACCTGGCGCGACCGCAGGCCCTCTGGCAGCACCTGGTGGGCGTGGACGCCCAGACGCCCGTCACCGAGGTGGACGAGGACGCGCTCACCTCCGCGCTCACGTCGTTGACCACGTCGTTGTCGCTGGCACCGGTCGACGGTGCGATCGTGTTCGCCGACGGTGCCCCGCACGCGACCGACGCCGTGGACGGCTGGGAGGTCGACCTGACGGGGGCTGCGCAGGCCCTGCGTGACGGGTGGCTGGTCGGTGAGCGGCCCCTGGTGCTGCCGACCCTCGTCGTGGAGCCCTCGGTGACCCAGGAGGTCACGGACCGGGCGCTGACGGCTGCCCGCGACGTCACGTCCGCCCCGGTGGGTGTCACGGTGGCCGACCGCCTGGCGACGCTGACGCCGCAGGCCCTGGCCTCGGCGGCCTCGTACGCGCCGCAGGACGGCGAGCTGGTCCTGACGATGGACGGCGAGGCGCTGGTCGCGGACGTCCTCGACCAGCTGCCGGACCTGCTGACGGCGTCGGCGGACGCCCACTTCGAGTTCCAGAACGACGCGCCCGTGATCGTGCCCGGTACGCCGGGCACGACGCTCGACCCGGAGGCGGTGGCGGCCTCGGTCGCCGAGGCGGTGCACGCGAGCGTGCGGACCGCGGCGGTCGAGCTCGTCGAGAGCGACCCGGCGGAGTCCACGGCCGAGCTCGAGGCGCTGGGCATCACCGAGATCGTCTCGGAGTTCTCCACGCCGCTGAACAGCGAGCCGCGGCGCACGGTGAACATCACCAACGGGGCGAGCAAGATCTCCGGCAAGCTCATCCGCCCGGACGAGACGTTCAGCCTGACCGAGGCGCTCGGACCGATCGACGCCGAGCACGGCTTCGTGCAGGCCGGCGCGATCGTGAGCGGCGAGCACGTCGACGCCTGGGGGGGTGGCCTGTCGCAGGTCTCGACGACCACGTACAACGCGGCGTACCTGGCCGGCTTCGAGGACATCGAGCACCAGCCGCACAGCGAGTGGTTCACGCGGTACCCGGAGGGGCGTGAGGCGACGCTCTTCACGGGCACGCTCGACATGCAGTGGAAGAACAACACCCCGTACGGCGCCCTGGTGCAGGCCTGGGTCGCGGACGGCCGGGTCTACGTGCGCATCTGGGGCACGAAGTACTGGCGGGTGGAGTCCGAGACGAGCGCTCGCTCAGGGGTGGTCGCACCGACGACGGTGTACTCGCAGTCGCCGACGTGCGAGCCGTCCTCGGCCGGGAACCCCGGCTTCACGGTCACGGTGACGCGCCGGACGTACCTGGGCGAGGAGCTCAAGGCGACCGAGTCGAACACCTGGCGGTACAAGCCGCAGAACAAGGTCATCTGCGGGGCGGCGCCGACGACCCCGTGACGGGGCGGGTCGGCGCGAGCCGTCCTGTTCAGGCGTCGTCCTCGTCGTCGTCCCTGTCCTCGGGGCGAGGGCGGGGACGACGTACCGGCGCGGGCGGCACGATCTTGCCCAGGGCGATGTCGGCGCCGGCGACGTGCACGTCGCCGTGCCGGGTGCGCACGAGCACGCCGGTCTCGTCGACGACGAGCAGGTCGCCGAGCACGTCGGTGTAGCGGGGCTCGCCCGGGGCGTCCAGCAGGGTGCCGTCGTCGTCGCGGCGAAGGCGTCGGACCACGACCCGGACGCCGGGCGCCCAGGCGCGCCACGGCTCGTGCGGCGGACGGGCCGTCGACGGTGCGTTCACCTGAGGGATACTAGGAGCACCCGTGCGGGCGACCCAGCCCGCGCGACCTCACGACCGATGCCGCTGCCGCGGCCGACGGCCGAGACCATTCGGCCAGTGGAGGACGCACCGTGACGTATGTGATCGCCGAGCCCTGCGTGGACGTCAAGGACAAGGCGTGCATCGAGGAATGTCCCGTGGACTGCATCTACGAGGGCAAGCGGTCGCTGTACATCCACCCGGACGAGTGCGTCGACTGCGGTGCCTGCGAGCCGGTCTGCCCGGTCGAGGCCATCTACTACGAGGACGACGTCCCCGAGCAGTGGAGCGAGTACTACAAGGCGAACGTCGAGTTCTTCGACGACCTCGGCTCGCCCGGCGGTGCGGCCAAGATGGGTCAGATCGACAAGGACCACCCGGTGATCGCCACGCTGCCGCTGCGCGTGCACGGCGACTGACACCGGCGGATGGGGCTGTCGACCGGCTCGTTGCCGGACTTCCCGTGGGACACGCTCGTGCCGTTCGCGCAGCGGGCCCGTGCCCACCCGGGTGGCATTGTCGACCTGTCCGTGGGCACCCCGGTGGACCCGACCCCGGTGCTCGTGCGCGAGGCGCTCGCGGCCGCGGCGGACTCGCCCGGGTACCCGACGACGCACGGCACACCGGCGCTGCGTCAGGCCGTGGTCGCGTGGTTCGCCCGCAGTCGCGGGGTGCCGGGCCTGGACCCGGCGGCGGTGCTCCCGACGGTCGGCTCGAAGGAGCTCGTGGCGCTGCTGCCCTCGCTCCTCGGTCTGGGTGCCGGTGACGTCGTGCTGCACCCGGCCACCGCGTACCCGACGTACGACGTGGGTGCGCGCCTGGCCGGGGCGACCCCCGAGCCGTGCGACGACGTCGAGGCGCGGCTGGCGGACGGGAGCGGCGACGTGCGGCTCGTGTGGCTGAACTCTCCGGGCAACCCGGATGGTCGGGTGCTCGGTGCCGATCGGCTGGCTGCGATCGTGGACGCCGCGCGCGCGGCGGCGCGTCGCGACGGGCGGCCGGTCGTGGTCGTGGGGGACGAGTGCTACGCCGAGCTGCCCTGGGACGAGCCGTGGGTGCGCGAGGGCGTGCCGAGCGTGCTCGACCCGCGCGTCACGGGCGGTGACCTGACCGGGTTGCTGGCGGTCTACTCGCTGTCCAAGCGCTCGAACCTGGCCGGCTACCGGGCTGCTTTCGTGGCGGGTGACCCGGCTCTGGTGTCGCGGCTGCTCGAGACCCGCAAGCATGCGGGCATGATCGTGCCCGGTCCGGTGCAGGCCGCCATGACGGTCGCGCTGGGCGATGACGAGCACGTCGGCGAGCAGCGGGCACGGTACGGTCGTCGCCGCAGGCTCCTGCGGTCGGCGTTCGAGGGTGCGGGCTTCGCGGTCGACGGGTCGCACGCAGGGCTGTACCTGTGGGTGCGGCCCGAGGGTGGGTACCAGGACTGCTGGGAGACGGTCGCGGACCTGGCCGGCCTGGGCATCCTGGTCGCGCCGGGGTCGTTCTACGGTGCGGCCGCGGCGGGTCATGTCAGGGTCGCGCTCACGGCGAGCGACGAGCGGGTGGGGGAGGCTGCGGCACGTCTGTCCGGCGCGTGATCCGCACCGGGAGCGCACCCGGAGAGCGAAGGGTACGGACCGGTCGTCGACCGGTTGTTGCCCAACTTGTGACGCTGATCACACCGGGACGCTGGTCCTGTCAGGCATTGGTCAAGGCACGCTAGGCGCAGGTACCGTCAGGTCAGGCCAACGGGGGTCGCAGGAATGGCGCCCCCCTCGGGGTCATGAGCACGGGCCATGAGCAGCGGCGCACGGTGGCACGGGGAGACCCGGTCCGGCGGCGTCCGAGGAAGGAAACCCATGTCGGAGGCCGTCACCGCTCCTGTCCAGCTCATCGTCGACGGGCAGTCGCGTGACCTTCCCGTGGTCACCGCCACCGAGGGCAACGACGGCATCGTGGTCTCGACGCTGCTGCGCGACACCGGCCTGGTCACGGTCGACCCGGGGTTCATGAACACCGCGTCCTGCGAGTCGAAGATCACCTACATCGACGGCGACGCAGGCATCCTGCGCTACCGCGGGTACCCGATCGACCAGCTCGCCGAGCACGCCCGGTTCCTCGAGGTCGCCTACCTGCTGATCCACGGCCAGCTGCCGACCGTCGCGGAGCTCAGCGCCTTCGAGGAGCGGGTCAACCGGCACACGCTGGTGCACGAGGACTTCCGCACGTTCATGGGCACGTTCCCGCGCAACGCGCACCCGATGGCCGTGATGTCCTCGGCGATCAACGCGCTGTCGACGTTCTACCCCGAGTCGCTCGACCTGTTCGACCCCGAGACCGTCGAGCTGGCCACCGTGCTCATCCTCGCCAAGACGCGCACGATCACGTCCTACGTGCACCGCACGTCGAAGGGCGAGCCCCTGCTCTACCCGGACTACTCGCGCGGGTACGTCGAGGACTTCCTGCGCATGACGTTCGCGGTGCCGTACCAGCAGTACGAGCCGGACCCCGTCGTGGTGCGCGCGCTCGACCAGCTCCTGATCCTGCACGCCGACCACGAGCAGAACTGCTCGACGTCCACGGTCCGCATCGTCGGCTCCTCGCACGCCAACCTGTACGCCTCCGTCGCCGCGGGCATCAACGCGCTCTCGGGGCCGCTGCACGGCGGGGCGAACGAGGCCGTGCTGACGATGCTCGACGAGATCAAGGCCAACGGCGGCGACGCGACCGACTTCATGCGCCGGGTCAAGGCCAAGGAGGCCGGCGTCCGGCTCATGGGCTTCGGGCACCGCGTCTACAAGAACTACGACCCCCGCGCCGCGATCGTGAAGAAGAGCGCGCACGCCGTGCTCGAGGCGCTCGGGCAGAACGACGAGCTGCTGGACATCGCGATGCGCCTGGAGGAGATCGCACTCTCGGACGACTACTTCGTCTCGCGCAAGCTCTACCCGAACGTCGACTTCTACACCGGGCTGATCTACAAGGCGATGGGCTTCAGCCCGTCGATGTTCACCCCGTTGTTCGCGCTCGGACGCATGCCGGGCTGGATCGCGCAGTGGCGCGAGATGATCACCGACCCGCAGACCAAGATCGGCCGGCCGCGCCAGATCTACACGGGCGAGGTCGAGCGCGGCTGGGTGGAGCGCACGGCGCGCTGAGCCGCCCGTCGGAGTCGGCCCCGCGGCGGACGTCAGCCCGCGAGGGTGATCCGCACCGTCCCGGCCGCGGCGGGTTCCTCGGTCGTCGTCCAGGTGGTCGCGTCGCGCACCCAGACCTGGTCGCCGACGGTCACCGTGTCCAGGCCCAGCGGTCCGGCGAGCGACACCGCCCAGTGGCCGACGGCCCACGCCAGCCGGTCTTGCTCGGCCCCGAGCGGGTCGACGTGCACCACGAGGCTCGCCGGTGCGTCTGCGGTCGCGGCGGTGGCGTCCGTCGGCAGGTCGCCGAGGTCGCGGACGAGCCGTGCGACGACCGTGTCGGTGCCGACCGGCGCCCCGGCCTCGCCGAACGTGCACGTGAGCGCTGCGGGCGACCAGCCGGTGAGGGCCGAGGCGAAGGTGCGCGCCCGCGACTCGTGCCCGGCGTAGGCCTCCGGGTACCCGGAGCGCTGCACGGCCTGGGCGGCGTCCGTGATCTCCATCTGCTCGTAGCCCGCGACGGCCACCAGGCCGTCGTAGAACTTCCCGGTGGCGTACACCGGGTCCATGATCTGCTCGGCCGTGCCCCAGCCCTGCGACGGGCGCTGCTGGAACAGCCCGAGGGAGTCCCGGTCGCCGTAGTCGATGTTGATGAGCTTCGACTCCTGCAACGCCGTCGCCAGCGCGATGGTCACGGCACGCGCGGGCAGCCCGCGCCGCAGCCCGACGGCCGCGATCATCGCGGCGTTGTCGGCCTGCTCCGGCTCGAGCGCCCACGCGGAGCCGTCCACCGTCGCCACGCAGCGGGCCACGACAGGCTCCTCGGCGGCGGTCCGGTCGAGCACGACGACCACCCCGGCGACCGCGAGCGCCGCCACGGCGAGCGTGCCCATGAGACCGCCGACCGCACGTGCGAGTCGGCTGCCGGCGCTGCGGCGACGAGGGCGGGCCATCAGGCGTCGGGCGACGAGCTCAGTTGGCGTGCAGCGCGGCGTTGAGCTGCACGCCCGCACCTGTGCGCGCGACCGCCTCGACGCCCCCGGTCAACGAGTTGCGCCGGAACAGCACCCCGTTGGCACCGGCGAGCACCCGCGCCTTGACCACCTGCGTGCCGGTCGCGTCGGTCGGGGCGTCGTCGACGGTGAAGCCGACGAGCGACACCTTCGTGCCGGCGGTCACGTACAGCCCGGCCTCGACGACGCAGTCGTCGCCCAGCGGGATGCCCAGCCCGGAGTTCGCGCCGAGCAGGCTGCGCCGACCGATCGAGACGACCTCGCGACCGCCTCCTGACAGCGTGCCCATGATCGAGGCGCCGCCGCCGATGTCCGACCCGTCGCCCACGACCACGCCGGCCGAGATCCTGCCCTCGACCATCGAGGTGCCGAGCGTGCCGGCGTTGAAGTTGACGAAGCCCTCGTGCATGACGGTCGTCCCGGGCGCCAGGTGCGCACCCAGCCGGACCCGGTCGGCGTCGGCGATGCGCACGCCGCTCGGGACGACGTAGTCGACCATGCGCGGGAACTTGTCGACGGCCAGGACGGTCACCGGCACACCGGTCGCGGCGCGCAGCCGGGCACGTGTCGTCTCGAAGCCGTCGACCGCGCAGGGTCCGCGGTCGGTCCACACGACGTTCGGCAGGGCGGCGAAGATGCCGTCGAGGTTCTGGCCGTGCGGCGCGACGAGCCGGTGGGACAGCAGGTGCAGGCGCAGGTAGGCGTCCGCGGTGCCCGCCGGCGGTGCGTCCAGGTCGACGACCGTGCGCACGACCTCGACGCGTACGCCGCGCGCCTCGTCGACGCCCGCGGCAGCCAGGAGCGCGGCCGGGGTCGGCTCGTCGGCGGGCGGCGCACCGAGCGCCGGGGCGGGGTACCAGACGTCGAGCGTCGTCCCGTCGCTCGCGCCCGTGCCGGCGTCCGCGGTCGTCACCGTCGCGAGGCCGTCCGCCCATGCCCACCGTGCGCTCATGCCGGCCAGCCTAGGTCAGGGCGGGCCGGCCGCCGGGGACCGTCCGGGACCCGGGCCCGACGGGTCGGCGTCCGGGGGCGGGCGGGCGCCGCTAGGGTCGGTCGGGTGACCCGCACCCAGCCCCTGGACCTCACGACCGACCTGGTGACCCTCACGCGCGCGCTGTGCGACCTGCCGTCGGTCAGCGGGCAGGAGACGGCGCTGGCCGACGCGGTCGAGGTGGCGCTGCGCGGGTACCCGCACCTGGAGGTGCTGCGGGACGGTGACGCGCTGGTCGCCCGGACGCATGCCGGGCGCAGCTCACGGGTGGTCGTCGCCGGGCACCTGGACACCGTGCCCGTCTCGGACAACCTGCCGACCCGGCTCGTCGGCGAGGGGGAGCACGCCGAGCTGTGGGGCCGCGGGACGGTCGACATGAAGGCCGGCGTCGCGGTGCAGCTGGCGCTCGCGGCCGAGCTCGTCGAGCCGTCGCGCGACGTCACGTGGGTGTTCTACGACCACGAGGAGGTCGAGGCAGCCCTCAACGGCCTGGGCCGGATCGCGCGGAACCACCCGGACTGGCTCGCGGCGGACTTCGCGGTGCTCTGCGAGCCGACCGCGGCCGGGCTCGAGGGCGGGTGCAACGGCACGCTGCGCGTCGAGGTGCGGCTCACGGGCGTCGCGGCGCACTCCGCGCGTGCCTGGACGGGTCGCAACGCGGTGCACGCGGCAGGCGAGGTGCTGCGCCGGCTCGAGGCGTACGTGCCCGCCGACGTCGAGGTCGACGGCCTGGTGTACCGCGAGGGCCTCAACGCCGTGCTCATCTCGGGCGGGACGGCCACCAACGTCATCCCGGACTCGTGCGTCGTGACGGTCAACTACCGCTTCGCTCCGGACAAGTCCGTCGAGGAGGCTCTCGCCCACGTGCGCACGGTGCTCGACGGGTTCGAGGTGGTCGTCACCGACGCCGCCGCCGGTGCCCGGCCGGGGCTCGACGCCCCGCTCGCGCAGGACTTCGCCGCCGCGGTGCTCTCCGCGACGGGGGGCAGGCCCAGCGCCAAGCTCGGCTGGACGGACGTCGCCCGCTTCTCCTCGCTCGGCACGCCCGCGGTGAACTTCGGCCCCGGCGACCCGACGCTCGCGCACAAGGCCGACGAGCGCTGCCCCGTGCACCAGATCAGCGCGAGCCACGCCGCCCTCCGGGCCTGGCTCACAGCCTGAGCAGCACGAGGACCACCTAGAGTCGGCGCATGAGCGACGAAGGCCAGCCGGCACCCGGACGCGGCTACCGCCGAGGCCCGGTGCTGCTGCGACGTGAGCAGATCCCGGCCACCACCTCGGACCAGCGGCTCCTGCTGCGCGGAGACGACGCGTCGTGGCTGCACGACGACCCGTGGCGCGTCATGCGCATCCAGAGCGAGTTCGTCGAGGGCTTCGGTGCGCTCGCCGAGGTCGGCCCGGCGGTGTCGGTCTTCGGCTCCGCGCGGGTGGCGCCCGAGCACCCGGACTACGCGCTGGCCTCGGAGATCGCGGGCCGCCTCGTGAAGGCCGGGTTCGCGGTCATCACGGGCGGCGGTCCGGGCATCATGGAGGCCGCCAACCGGGGGGCGAGCGAGGCGGGCGGCCTGTCCGTCGGGCTGGGCATCGAGCTGCCGTTCGAGCAGGGCGTCAACGACTGGGTCGACCTGGGCGTCAACTTCCGGTACTTCTTCGCCCGCAAGACGATGTTCGTGAAGTACTCCGAGGGCTTCGTCGTCATGCCGGGCGGGTTCGGCACGTTCGACGAGCTGTTCGAGGCCCTCACGCTCGTGCAGACGCAGAAGGTCACCCGCTTCCCGATCGTCCTGGTGGGCAGCGACTACTGGCGCGGGCTCATCGACTGGATCCGCGGCGCCGTCGTCGACCGCGGCATGATCGCGGCGAAGGACCTCGACCTGCTGCCCGTGGTCGACACCGCCGAGGAGGCCGTGCGGATCGTCGTGCAGCGCGTGCGCGAGCTGCACGCGGCGGAGGAGAACACGCTCTCGTTGCAGACCGACGAGGACCTCTGACGGTGGCCGAGGGCACCGGGCTGCCCGGAGTCCCGGCCCGCGGGGCGGACCTGAGGCTGCGGGGTCGCACGTTCGGTGCGGACCACCCGGTGGTGATGGCCGTGGTCAACCGCACGCCCGACTCGTTCTACGCGGCCGCCCGGTACGACGACGCCGAGGCGGGCGCGGCGGTGGCCCGGGCCGCGGACGAGGGCGCCGACCTGGTGGACCTCGGAGGTGTGCGGGCGGGTCGCGGTCCGGCCGTCACGGTCGAGGAGGAGATCGCGCGCGTGGTCCCGCTGATCGCGCGGGTCCGGTCGCGACACCCCGACCTGCTGGTCAGCGTCGATACGTGGCGTGCGCCCGTGGCCCGGGCCGCGGCCGACGCGGGGGTCGACCTGATCAACGACACCTGGGCGGGTCATGACCCGGAGCTGGTCGAGGTGGCGGCCGCGCGCGGGCTCGGCATCGTCTGCTCGCACACGGGCGGGGCGCTGCCTCGCACCGACCCACTGCGGGTGACCTATCCGCGCACGCCGGTGGCCGGCCGCCCGGACGACGCGCTGGACGGTGTCGTCGACGATGTCGTGGCCACCGTCCTGGCGGGGGCGCGGCGCGCGGTCGACCTCGGCATCGACCCGGCCGGCGTGCTCGTCGACCCGACCCACGACTTCGGCAAGACCACGTGGCACTCCCTGCACCTGGTGCGGCGTGCGCCGGCGCTGGTCGCCCTGGGCTTCCCGGTGCTCATGGCGCTGTCCCGCAAGGACTTCGTGGGGGAGTCGCTCGACGTTCCGGTCGACGAGCGGCTCGAGGGCACCCTGGCCGCGACCGCCGTGGCTGCGTGGCTGGGGGCGCGGGTCTTCCGCACGCACGACGTGCGGGCGACCCGGAGGGTGCTCGACATGGTGGCCGTCCTGCGAGGCGACCGTGCTCCGGCACGCGCCGTGCGGGGCCTGGTCTGAGACGGGGCGGGCTGCACGCATGAACGGCACGACGCAGGACGACCTGACGGCACCGGTCCGCCCCGCGGGGCGACGAGTGCTCGTCCGCGGGCGGTGGGACCCGCGCACCTGGCCGTGGTGGGTGCAGGCGCTCGCGGTGTTCGTGGCGGCCCGGCTGGTCAGCGCGGTCGTGCTCGTGGTGACGGCACAGTCCCAGGTGGAGAACTACTGGACGCCCGCGCACCCGTCGTACCTGCAGTTCACGGGCCTGATGTGGGACGCGGGCTGGTACCGGACGATCGCCGAGCAGGGCTATCCCGCCGAGCTCCCGCGCGGCGCGGATGGACTCGTCCAGCAGAACGCCTGGGCCTTCTTCCCGCTCTTCCCGATGCTGGCGCGCGGGCTCATGGTGCTCACGCGCGCCCCGTGGGAGGTCGTGGCCCCGCTGCTGGCGACCGTCCTGGGCGCGGGCGCGGTCGTGGTCATCCACCGGCTCGTCGAGCGTGGCGCACCACGGGCGGTCGCGGCCCGGCCCGGGCTCCCGCTGGCCACGGTCGGCCTGGTCAGCGTGTTCCCGACGGCGGTCGTCCTGCAGCTCGCCTACACGGAGGCGCTCGCGCTCCTGCTCGTCGCGGGGGCGCTCCTGCTGCTCGTGGAGCGACGGTACGGCTGGCTGGCCGTCGTGCTCATCGCGCTCGGGTTCACCCGGGCGGTCGCGCTGCCGATGGCTGCCGTGATCGTGGTGCACGGGGTCGTGCGCTGGTGGTCCGCGCGGCGTTCCGGCGAACGGCTGGGGGCCAGGACGTGGGCCTGGCTCGTCGGTGTCGGCGCGGCCGCGGGGGTCTCGGGCGTCGCGTGGCCCCTGCTGTGCGGCTGGGTGACCGGTGAGGCCGACGGGTACCTGCTGACGCAGGGCGCGTGGCGCGGCGTGCGCGAGATCGCGCCGTTCGGCGCGTGGGGGTACGTCTCGAGGTTCTGGTTCGGCGACCAGGCGCCGTGGGTGCTCGCGGCAGCGTTCGCGCTGGTGATCGCCACGCTCGTGGTGCCGGCGGCCTGGCGGCTGGGCCCGGAGCTGCACGCGTGGGCGGCCGCGTACCTGCTGTACATCGCCGCGGTCGTCGAGCCGGGCAGCAGCATCGCGCGGTTCCTGCTGCTCGCCTTCCCGCTCGCAGCGGTCACGGCCGGTGTGGTCACGCGCCCACGGCTCGCCCGACGCGCCTGGTACGTGGCGGTCGTGATCCTCATGCTGGGCCTGCAGGCGGTGTGGATCTGGAACACGTGGCGGCTGACACCGCCGAGCGGATGGCCACCGTGACACGCCGGCGCGGTCGATCCACCGGCGACCCACCTGCACGGACGTCGGGGTGAGCGTCGCCACAGTGAACTAGGATGGGCGACGGACAACCGGCGCGTGGGGCCGTCGACGGGTGCGCAGCGCGCGTCGTGGCGGGGCCCGGTCGGGACGCACGACGCGAAGGAGAGGCCCGCATGGCCGCGATGAAGCCGAGGACCGGTGACGGCCCGCTCGAGGTCACCAAGGAGGGTCGTGGCATCGTGATGCGCGTCCCGCTCGAGGGTGGTGGGCGGCTGGTGGTCGAGCTCAACGCGACCGAGGCCGCCGAGCTGGGCGAGGCCCTCACGTCCGTCGCCGGCTGACGCCCCTCAGCATGGCTCGAGGCACCACACCCACGGTCCCGGTACGCGCGACGGTCTCGCTCGACGGCGGGGACGTCGCGTCGTCGTCGCGGTTGCTCGACGGGTCGCTCGACGCGCTCGCGGTCCCTGTCGCGCCCGCGGACGGTGACGACACGCTCCGTCCGGGGCAGGGCACGGCCGACGCCGCGGCGCGCTACGGCATCGACCTGGCGGACGTCGCCGAGCGCGCAGGCCTGACCGGCGCCGCCGGTGAGGCCTACGTGCTCCAGCTGCCTCGGCCCGTGGGGTCGAAGGTCGGTGACGTCCTGCCGTGGACGGGACTCCCGTTGCGCCTGGTCCTCGTCGGTGTCGGCGACGGCTCGACGACGGCCCTGCGACGGGCCGGGGCGGCCCTGGCTCGGGCGACGCGCGGCCTGCGGGTCGCCACCACGCTCGGCGCACGCGCCGGGCACGGCGAGCCGGCTGTCACCCGCGACCTGCGCGCGGTGGTCGAGGGCTACCTGCTCGCCTCGTACCGCATCCCGACGGCGGCCACGGGCGCCGGTGCGTCCACGGGTCGGGCCGGAGAGCTCGTGCTCCTCGACCGGTCCGGCGACGAGGCCTCGGCCGCCGTGCGCGCGGCCACCACGGCATCGAACGCGACCTGGCTGGTCCGTGACCTGGCGAACACCCCGTCCAGCACCAAGGACCCGGCGTGGATCGCCGAGCGCGCCCGCCGGCTCGCGACGAAGGCCGGGCTCGACGTCCAGGTCCTCGGCCCGCGTGAGCTGGCCGCCCAGGGGTTCGGCGGCATCCTGGCGGTCGGCGCCGGCTCGGCATCGACCCCGCGTCTCGTCGTCGTCGGCTACACGCCTCCCGAGACGTCGGCAGCGACCTCGGCAGCAGCGTCGCCGCGGCACGTGGTCGTCGTCGGCAAGGGCATCACGTACGACACGGGCGGGCTGTCCATCAAGCCGCGCGAGGCCATGGTCCCGATGAAGACGGACATGGCCGGTGCTGCGGTCGCGCTGGCCACCGTCCTCGCCGCGGCCGAGGCGGGTGTCGCCCACCGGGTGACGGCCGTGCTGCCGCTCGCTGAGAACCACTTCGGCGGCGCCTCCTACCGGCCGGGCGACGTGCTACGGGTCTACGGCGGGACCACGGTGGAGATCGCCAACACCGACGCCGAGGGCAGGATCGTGCTGGCCGACGCCCTCGCCTACGCGGACGCCGAGCTGGCACCCGACGTGCTGGTCGACGTCGCCACCCTCACCGGGGCGATCACCCTCGGGCTCGGCCGGCAGCATGCGGGTCTCTACGGCACCGACCCGGCGCTGGTCGACGCGCTCGTTGCCGCCGGTGAGGTCACCGGGGAGCGGGTCTGGCCCATGCCGCTCGTCGAGGAGTACGCCGAGGCCGTGCACTCCGACATCGCCGACCTGCGGCACGTCACCGCGGACAAGCACATCGGTGCGGGGTCCATCACGGCGGCGCTCTTCCTGCAGCGGTTCGTCGGCACGCGCACCTGGGCGCACCTCGACATCGCCGGCACCGGACGCGCCACCGCGGACCAGCACGAGGTCACCGAGGGCGCGACCGGCTTCGGTGCGCGGCTCCTCCTGCAGTACCTGGCCGAGCTCGACGCCTGAACGAGGTCAGCGGCGGACGGCCGTGAGCAGCCCGTCGCCGCTCGGCACGAGCGCGGTGACCAGACGTTCGTCGGCACGCACCGCACGTCCCACCTCACGGATGACCGTCGTCAGCTCGTCCCGACGCGCCGGGTCCCCGACCCGGTCGTGCCAGAGCGCGTTGTCGACCGCCAGGACGCCACCGGGCCGCAGCAGGCGCACGGCCTGCTCGACGTAGCCCGGGTAGCCGTCCTTGTCGGCGTCGACGAACACCAGGTCGTAGCCGCCGTCGGTCAGCCGGGGGAGCACGTCGGCCGCCCGGCCGGAGATCGTCCGGGTGCGTGTGGGTCGCACGCCCTCCTCGGCGAACGCCTGCTTCGCCGCGCGTTGGTGCTCGACCTCGAGGTCGATCGTGGTCAGCACGCCGTCCGCGGGCATGCCGCGCAGCAGGTAGAGCGAACCCACCCCGGCCCCGGTGCCGACCTCGACGACGGCCCGCGCCTGGGCCGCGGCCGCCAGGACGCTCAGCAGCGCACCGGCGCCCGGGAGCACCGGAGTGCAGCCGAGCTGGGCGGCCCGTTCGCGGGCCCGCAGCAGCACGTCGTCCTCGGGAACGAACTCCTCGCAGTAGACCCAGCTCTGGGCCTTGTCGGTGGAGATGGTGACCTCCCGGGGTCGTCGTGCACGAGCGTGCGCTGCAGCCGTCTGCTGGCCGTCAGCCTACCGGCGGCACCCCTGCGCGCCCGGGAGGCGGGGAGGGGCGGAGAGGCGGGAACCCACCGGCGGCGTGCAGCGTTCTCCCAGGAAGAACTGGGACACTCCCAGGAACGGTGAGCGGGCCGCTGCCCGGCACCCGGCCGGCAGGGCGCCGGCCCGTACGAGGAGGAGTCGACCTGCGATGACCGCACCCGGACCGGCCGTCTGGCAGGCCCCGTCGTGGGAGCAGATCGTGCGGGACCACTCGGCCCGCGTGTACCGGCTCGCCTACCGGCTGACGGGCAACCGCCAGGACGCCGAGGACCTCACGCAGGAGACCTTCGTGCGGGTGTTCCGCTCCCTGTCCAGCTATACGCCGGGCACGTTCGAGGGCTGGCTGCACCGCATCACGACCAACCTGTTCCTCGACCAGGCACGCCGCCGCACACGCGTCCGCATGGACCCGATGGGCGAGGAGTCCGACCGCTACGCCTCGGGCGACCAGCTCGCCGCGCCCGAGCGTGCGTTCGAGCACGGCAACCTGGACCACGACGTGCAGCGGGCGCTCGACGACCTGCCGCCGGAGTACCGCGCGGCCGTCGTGCTCTGCGACATCGAGGGCCTGTCGTACGAGGAGATCGCCGTCACGCTCGGCATCAAGCTCGGCACGGTGCGCTCGCGCATCCACCGTGCGCGTGCACGCCTGCGCGTGTCGCTCGAGCACCGTGCACCCAACGCCCCGGGCGCACCGAAGGCAGGTCCCGACCTGGACGACGGTGGCGCGCGGTGGCACCCGGCGGACCTCACCGACGCGGCCCGGGCCGAGCAGGTAGCAGGCTCGCGCGGATGAGCCACCTCGGTTCGCGGATCAGCGCCCTGGTCGACGGCCAGCTGGACGTCGCCGCGACCGAGCGCGCGCTCGCGCACGTCGCGGTGTGCCGGGCCTGCGCCGAGGAGCTCGCCCAGTCGCGAGCGGCGCGGCGCGCGCTCGCCGAGGCGCAGGACGTCGCACCCGAACCCGACCTGACGACCCGTCTGCTCTCGCTGGCGTCGCTGTGCCCGCCCGCCGTGCCGGGGGACCCGTTCGCGCCCCCGTCCTCCCGGCCCGGTGTGCCGCTCGGTTCGGCCGCGTACGCCGTTCCCGCCCGCGGTCTGCGCGGTGACGTCACGGGCACCCGGTCCCGCAACAGGTTCGCGATGGGCGCACTCGCGGGCGCCGGCGCGGTGGCCGCGGCTCTCTTCGTCCTCGGCGCGCGGCCGGCCGTCGTCCCGTCCGCGCACCCGGGTGCGGCGCTCGGGCTGCTCGGTGAGGCGGCCGCGCTCGACGACACGAGCGCCACCCCGATGAACGGGGTCGACGCGGTGGTGCCGGTCGCCACCGAGACGACGCAGTGGTTGCGCTCGCACAGCTGGACCTTCCCGCAGTCGCTGCCCGACGGCTGGACGGTCACCGCGGTGCGCTGGTCGGGCGAGGACGACGAGGTGCTCGAGGTCGACCTGTCCGGGCCCGGCGGTGCCGTCGTCCTCACCGAGCAGCAGGGCCGGCTCGACACGGTGGCGCTCGAGGGTGCCAGCGCCCAGGTCGTCGAGGGCTGCACGGTGTACGTCCTGTCGAGCTCGCCGTGGCACGTCGTCTGGCAGTCGGACGCCACGGTCGTCCAGGTGGTCGCCGCGCACCAGAGCGACTCGGTACAGTCCGTCGTCGCCGCCTTTCCCGGCGGCACCTACGACGACGGCGTGCCTGCGCGGATCACCCGCGGATGGGACACGGTGACGGGAGTGTTCGCGCAGCCATGACGACCGCGTCCGGTGACGACCAGCCACCCTCCCCGTCCGAGCCGCCCCCGTTCGCCCCGCCGTCGGGGCGCCCGCTGCCGGCGTTCCCGCCGGACGAGCCGCCCGCGAGCCTCCCGCCTGCGGGTCCGCCGGCCCCGGCGCCCGCTCCGGGCACTGCTCCGGCGACTGCTCCGGCCCCTGCACCGGCTGGGGCGTCGCAGCAACCGGCGGGGCCCTTCGCCTCGCCCGGTGGTTCGGTGCCGCCGGCCCCGGTCTCGCCGCCTCCGGTCTCGCCGCCTCCGGCGGCGTCCCTGCCACCCACGCCGTACGCGCCGTACGCCTCGCCGTCGGTGCCGCAAGGTCCTGTCTTCTCCTCGCGTCCGCCGTTCGCCCCACCGGTCGGAGTCCTTCCCGGGGTCGCGCCCACGGCCGCCCCGGTCGCTGCGCCCGTGGCATCGGGCGGGCGGAGCCGCGGGCGTGCGCTGTCGGTCGTGTGGGTCGTCCCCCTGATCTTGCTCTCGCTGGTCGCAGGCGTCGTCGGGGGCGTGCTGGGCGCCCGGTCGACGGGCACGAACCGGCTCGCGGACGCAGGCCTGCCGACCGTGTCGATCACCGGCTCGGTGGACCGCGCCCCGGACTCGGTCGCGGGCATCGCCTCGGCCGTGCTGCCCTCGGTCGTGTCGATCGAGGTCACGGCGTCGGACGGCACGTCGACGGGTTCGGGCTTCGTGCTGCGGCAGGACGGCTACATCCTCACGAACAACCACGTCGTGGCATCGGCCGACGAGGTCGGTGCGACGATCGTCGTGCTGTTCGCCGACGGCACGCAGGTGCCGGCCAGCATCGTGGGCCGGACGGCCGACTACGACCTGGCGGTCGTCAAGGTCGAGGTCGAGGGTCTGACGCCGCTCCTGCTCGGCGACTCCGACGCCGTGGTCGTGGGTGATCCGGTCGTCGCGATCGGCGCACCTCTCGGGCTGGTCGGCACGGTCACGACGGGCATCGTCAGCGCGCTCAACCGCCCGGTGTCGGCCGGCGACGCGACGGACACGGCCTTCATCAACGCGATCCAGACGGATGCGGCGATCAACCCCGGCAACTCCGGCGGGCCGCTGGTGAACGCCTCGGGTGAGGTCATCGGGATCAACTCGGCGATCGCTCAGGCTCCCGGGACGGACTCCACGACGGCAGGCAGCATCGGGCTCGGGTTCGCGATCCCGTCGAACCAGGTGCGGCGCACGGCCGACCAGCTCATCGAGACCGGGACCGCCACCTACCCGATCATCGGGGTGCTGCTCGACGACCGGTACACCGGTGAGGGGGTCCAGGTGGCCTCCGAGGACAGCGACGGGACGCCTCCGGTCACCCCGGACGGTCCTGCCGACCGGGCGGGCATCCGTCGCGGTGACGTGATCCTGGCGATCGACGGCCGGCCGGTCACCGATCCGGAGGAGCTGATCGTGACGATCCGGTCCCGGACGCCGGGTGACGTGGTCGTGCTGCGCGTGCGGACGGGCGAGGACGAACGGGACGTGCGGGTCGAGCTGTCGGAGTCTTCCGGCGGGTGACCCCGGCGGTACCCTGACCCGGTGTTCGACATCAACGGTGGCGAGTGGCTCGTTCTGCTGCTCGTCGCGATCCTGGTGATCGGCCCCGAACGCCTCCCGCAGTACGCCGAGCAGCTCGGCGTGTGGGCTCGTCGGGCACGCCGGTTCGCCAAGGACGCGCGCACCCGTGTCGACGAGGAACTGGGCGAGGACGTCAAGGACGTCGACTGGTCGGCCCTCGACCCGCGCAAGTACGACCCGCGGCGGATCGTGCGTGAGGCCCTGCTCGACGACGAACCACCCGCTCGTCCGGTCACTCGTCCTGCCACGGCTCGCCCGACCTATCGCACGGGTGCCGGTCGTCCGGCCGATGCGGGCGCGGCCGGTGCGGCGGGACCCCTCGTGAGCCCCGAACCCGTCGCTGCGCCGTTCGACGACGAAGCGACCTGAGCACCACCGTGCACGCGGACCAGCACCGCGCGCACACCCGCCCGGGTCCCTCCGCCCGGGTTCCGTACGTCGCAGCGCCCGCGCTGCACCGAGAGATTGGTCGGATGGTCTTGGCGCCGCAGCAGCAACGCATCTTCTCCGGGATGCAGCCCACCTCGGACTCGCTCCAGCTGGGCAACTACCTCGGCGCCCTGACCCACTGGGTCGCACTCCAGGAGGAGCACGACGCGCTCTACTGCGTCGTCGACCTGCATGCGCTCACGGTCAACCCTGACCCCGCGGTGCTGCGCGAGCGCACCCGGAGGACGGCCGCGCAGTACCTGGCCGCGGGCGTCGACCCGAGCCGGTCGACGCTGTTCGTGCAGTCGCACGTGCCCGAGCACGCCGAGCTCGCCTGGGTCCTGTCCTGCCACACCGGCTTCGGCGAGGCGGGCCGGATGACGCAGTTCAAGGACAAGTCCGCCCGGCACGGCAGCGAGGGCACCACGGTCGGGCTGTTCACGTACCCCGTGCTGATGGCCGCCGACATCCTGCTGTACGACACGAACCTGGTGCCCGTCGGTGAGGACCAGCGCCAGCACCTCGAGCTCTCACGTGACCTGGCCCAGCGGCTCAACGCACGGTTCGGCAAGGACACCGTGGTGGTCCCCGAGGTGCACATCGTCAAGGAGACCGCCAAGATCTACGACCTGCAGGACCCGACGGCCAAGATGAGCAAGTCGGCCGAGAGCCCGAACGGTCTGATCGAGCTGCTCGACGACCCGAAGGTCGTCGCCAAGCGCATCCGCTCGGCCGTGACCGATGCCGACCGGGAGATCCGGTTCGACCCGCAGGCCAAGCCCGGCGTGTCCAACCTGCTGACCATCTTCTCGGCCCTGTCCGGCCGATCGGTCGCCTCGCTCGAGCAGGACTACGAGGGCAAGGGCTACGGCGACCTGAAGAAGGACCTCGCCGAGGTCGTCGTGGGCTTCCTGACCCCGTTCCAGGCCCGCGTGCACGACTACCTCGCCGACCCGGCGTCGCTCGACGCCGTGCTGGCCGACGGTGCCGAGAAGGCGCGCACGATCGCCGGCGTGACGCTCGACCGGATCTACGACCGGTCCGGCCTGCTGCCGCGGCGCCCACGGGTGGGGCGGGCGTGAACCTTCCCGAGCGTGCGGACGACGAGGTCCGCATCGGGGTGTCGATCACCGTCCCCGAACCGTGGGGCACGCTGCTGCAGGACGCCCGCGCGGGTTTCGGCGACCCCGCCGCCGAGCAGATCCCCTCGCACATCACGCTGCTGGGGCCGACGGTGGTCGCCCCGGAGCGGCTGGTCGAGATCGACGCGCACCTGCGCGAGGTCGCGGCCAGCCACGAGCCCTTCACCGTGCGTCTGCGCGGTACGGGGTCGTTCCGCCCGGTGTCCTCCGTGGTGTTCGTCCAGGTCGTGGAGGGCATCGCCGGCTGCGAGCGTCTGGAGAGCGACGTGCGGTCGGGGCCGCTCGAGCAGGGCCTGCGGTTCAACTACCACCCGCACGTCACCGTGGCGCACGAGGTACCGGACGAGAGGCTCGACGCCGCGTTCGACGGGCTCGCCGACTTCGACGCGTCGTTCCTGGTCACGCTCATCCACTCCTACGAGCACGGCGACGACGGCGTGTGGCGACCTGCCCGCGACTACCCGTTGGGCGGCCGGTCGGCCGGCCCGACGGGCGGGACGGCTGCGGACGGGACGTCCGCGGCCTAGGGTCGCCAGATGGACCGCCCCGACGCAGGGCCCGACCCGGGGGCAGACGCGGGGCCTGACGCGCAGGAGCCGACGGGTGCGGGTGCGGCGCAGCGGCACGCCGAGGCGTCGGAGCGGAGATCAGGGCGCACAGCGCCGTCGCTCCGGGCGCGGTCGGCCCAGTGGGTGCACCGCCGGATCGACTGGTGGAAGGGCTCCCGACCGGGCCGGGCGAACGCCCGGTTCGGCGCCGTGGGCGGTGGCGTCCTGGCCGGCGGGATCGCGTACGCCACGCTTTTCTCCCTGTCGGCCGGCCTGACCCTGGGCTGGACCCTCTTCATGCGGGTGCTGGGCGACGACGAGCAGCTGCGCGCGACGGTGATCGAGACGGTCGACGACGCGCTGCCCGGCCTGTTCGACACCGGCGACGGCGACGGCCTGCTGGTCCCGGAGGACCTCGTCTTCAGCCCCGGGCTCACGGTCGCCGGGGCCGTGGCGCTCGTGGTGCTCCTGGTCAGCGCGACGTCGGCCATGGCGGCCATGCGCAAGGGGGTTCGGGCGGTCTTCGGCACGACCACCGATGCGGAGAGCGCCGTGGTCGGCAAGCTGCGCGACCTCGGCGGCCTGGTCGCCTTCGCGGTCGTGGTGCTGGTGTCGGCCGTCCTGAGCCAGGCCCTGACCGGGACGTCCCAGTGGCTGCTCGGCGTGCTCGGGGTCGACCGCGGAGGGGGCGTGCTGCTCGGGGTGTCGGGCGCCGCGGTGTCGTTCGTGCTCGATGCCGTGGTGTTCGTGCTGGTCGTCACGGTCCTGGCCGGTGCGCGGCCGCGACGGCGCGACCTGACGTTCGGTGCGGTGCTCGCCGCGACGGGTCTGGGTGCCGTGCGCCTGCTGGGCACGTCGGTCGTGGCCGGATCGGTGACCGGGAACCCCTTGCTGGGTTCGTTCGCCGTGCTGGTGACCCTGCTCGCCTGGATCAACCTCGTCGCCCGGCTCGTGCTCCTGGCCGCGGCGTGGACCGCCGACCCGCCGAGCCCGGACGTGCCCGAGGACCTCGAGCGTGCCCGGGACGCGGACGAGCCGGTGCCGCCGCGAGGCTGACACCGGCTCGTCAGGATCCGTCCGGGGACTCCGGGCTGGACGACCTCAGAAGACGCGCGTGATCATCGCGCGCTTGACCTCCTGGATCGCCTTGGTGACCTCGATGCCGCGGGGGCACGCCTCCGAGCAGTTGAAGGTCGTGCGGCAGCGCCACACGCCCTCCTTGTCGTTGAGGATCTCCAGGCGCTGCGCGCCGCCCTCGTCGCGGCTGTCGAAGATGAACCGGTGCGCGTTGACGATCGCGGCGGGGCCGAAGTACTGCCCGTCGGTCCAGAACACCGGGCAGGACGACGTGCACGCGGCGCACAGGATGCACTTGGTGGTGTCGTCGAACTTCGCGCGGTCCTTGGGCGACTGGCGGCGCTCCTTGGTCGGCTCGGTGCCGCTGGTGACCAGGAACGGCATGATCTCGCGGTAGGAGGCGAAGAACGGCTCCATGTCGACCACGAGGTCCTTGATGACGGGCAGGCCCTTGATCGGCTCGATCGTGATGGGCTTGCTCGGGTCCAGATCCTTGAGCAGCGTCTTGCAGGCCAGACGGTTGCGGCCGTTGATCCGCATCGCGTCCGAGCCGCAGATGCCGTGCGCGCACGAGCGGCGGAACGTCAGCGAGCCGTCCTGCTCCCACTTGACCTTGTGCAGCGCGTCGAGCACCCGGTCGGTGCCGTGCACCGTGACCGTGAACTCCTCCCACTGCGAGCTCGTGGGCGCGGGGGCGTCGCCGAAGACGGCCGGGGCGGCGTCGTCGGAGGGCAGGTGACGCAGGATCTTCAGCGTGACCTGGAAGCTGGGCACCGCTCCGACGGCGGTGGCAGGGGCGTCGAGGGTGGCGGTCATCAGTACTTGCGCTCCATCGGCTGGTAGCGGGTCACGGTGACGGGCTTGCTGCCGAGAACGAGCTGGTAGCCGTCGAACTCGGTCACGGTGGAGAACGTGCCGTCCGGGTCGCCGTCCGCGGTGGACGTCAGGGGGCGGCGGTACGCCATCGTGTGCTTCATGTACTGCGCGTCGTCACGGTCCGGGAAGTCCTCCCGGAAGTGCCCACCGCGCGACTCGTTGCGGTTGAGGGCACCCACGACGACCGTCTCGGCGATGTCGAGCAGGAACCCGAGCTCGACGGCCTCCAGCAGGTCGGTGTTGAAGGTGCGCGACTTGTCCTGCACGCTCACCGAGCGGAACCGCTTCTGCAGCTCCTTGACGTCCTCGAGCGCCTGCGCGAGCGACTCCGAGGTCCGGAAGACCTGCGCGTTGGCATCCATCGTCACCTGCAACGCCTTGCGGATGTCGGCGACGCGCTCACCGTCGGGACGCGTGCGGATCTCCTCGAGTCCCGCCTCGACGGACACGGCGGGGCTCTCGGGCAGGTCGACGAACGAGGCCGTGGCGGCGTAGGCGGCCGCGGCCTTGCCGGCCCGCTTGCCGAACACGTTGATGTCCAGCAGCGAGTTGGTGCCCAGTCGGTTCGAGCCGTGCACCGACACGCAGGCGACCTCACCGGCGGCGTACAGGCCCTTGATGACGTCGGTGGCGTTGCGCAGCACCTCGCCCTGGATGTTGGTCGGGATGCCGCCCATCGCGTAGTGCGCGGTGGGGTAGACCGGGACGGGCTCGGTGTAGGGCTCGATGCCCAGGTACGTGCGCGCGAACTCCGTGATGTCGGGGAGCTTGGCGTCGATGTGCGCGGGCTCCAGGTGCGTCAGGTCGAGCAGGACGTAGTCCTTGTTCGGCCCGGCGCCTCGACCCTCGCGCACCTCGTTGGCCATCGACCGCGCCACGATGTCGCGTGGGGCGAGGTCCTTGATGGTGGGGGCGTACCGCTCCATGAAGCGCTCGCCGTTGCCGTTGCGCAGGATGCCGCCCTCGCCGCGGGCCGCCTCGGAGAGCAGGATGCCCAGCCCGGCCAGGCCTGTCGGGTGGAACTGGAAGAACTCCATGTCCTCCAGCGGGATGCCGCGCCGGTAGGCCAGAGCCATGCCGTCGCCGGTCAGCGTGTGCGCGTTGGACGTCGTCTTGAAGATCTTGCCCGCACCGCCGGTCGCGAACACGACCGACTTGGCCTGGAAGACGTGGATCTCGCCGGTCGCCAGCTCGTAGGCGACGACGCCGGAGACGTTGACCTCCTCGCCCTCGGCGACGTGGCCGGAGGCGAGGTCGTGGTCGACGAGCAGGTCCAGCACGTAGAACTCGTTGAAGAACTCGACGTCGTTCTTCACGCACTGCTGGTAGAGCGTCTGCAGGATCATGTGCCCCGTGCGGTCCGCCGCGTAGCAGGCGCGACGCACGGCGGCCTCGCCGTGGTTGCGGGTGTGGCCGCCGAACCGGCGCTGGTCGATGCGACCCTCGGGCGTGCGGTTGAACGGCAGACCCATCTTCTCCAGGTCGATGACCGCGTCGATGGCCTCCTTGGCCATCACCTCGGCCGCGTCCTGGTCGACCAGGTAGTCACCGCCCTTGACGGTGTCGAACGTGTGCCACTCCCAGTTGTCCTCCTCGACGTTGGCCAGTGCGGCGCACATGCCGCCCTGCGCCGCGCCGGTGTGCGACCTCGTCGGGTAGAGCTTGGAGATGACGGCCGTGCGGGCACGGACCGAGGACTCGAGCGCCGCGCGCATGCCGGCGCCGCCCGCGCCGACGATCACGACGTCGTACTGATGGGTCTGCATCTGCGGCGATGCCTTCCTGTCGCTGGGGGCTTGCGGGTGGGGCGTCCTGCTGCGGTGCGGGCGCCGGTCAGGCCGTGCAGAAGGACGGCAGCAGGTCGGCCGGGGAGTTCGGCGGGCACGGGTCGAACGTGAAGATGACCAGGGTGCCGAGCACGACCACGACGACGAACGCCAGGTACAGGAGCGCCTTGAGCACCAGACGCGTGCGGTCCTTCTCGGCGTAGTCGTTGATCACGGTGCGCACGCCGTTGGAGCCGTGGATCATCGCGAGCCACAGCATGACCAGGTCCCAGACCTGCCAGAGCGGGTTCGCCCACTTGCCGGCCACGAAGCCGAAGTCGATCGACTTCACGCCGTTGCCCTGCATGAGGTTGACGAACAGGTGGCCGAAGATCAGCACGACGAGCACGACGCCCGATGCGCGCATGAACAGCCAGCCGTACATCTCGGTGTTGCCGCGGGTGCTGCGGCGACCCGGGCCGGGGCGCGGAGTGCGCGGGGCCTTGGGATCGGCGATCGTCGTCATCACTCGCCCCCGAAGACGTGCATGAGGTGACGCGGCAGGAACCCGGCCATCGTCACGGCGAACAGGCCGATGACCACCCAGAGCATCACACGCTGGTACTTGGGGCCCTTGGCCCAGAAGTCCACCAGGATGATCCGCAGACCGTTGAACGCGTGGAAGACGATCGCTGCCACCAGACCGGCCTCACCGAGGCCCATGATCGGGTTCTTGTACGTGGCGATCACGTCGTTGTACGACTCCGGGGACACACGCACCAGGGCGGTGTCGAGGATGTGCACGAGGAGGAAGAAGAAGATCGCGACACCGGTGATGCGGTGGGCGACCCACGACCACATGCCTTCCCGACCCCGGTAGAGGGTTCCGGCGGGCGCTGTGGGCGCTGTCGGCGCTGCGGGCACTTGAGGGGCCTCCTGGCGGTGAGGGCGAAGGACGTCGGCGTCCTGGTGCGCACCACTGTAGTGACCTGCGCCACGGGACACGGACCTCCCGCGCGACGCGATCCGTACGAGCGACCGATGTGACCGGACGCACACCCCCGATGGCGGGCCGGGCCTGCGACTAAGGTCACGGACATGTCCGTCATCTCCGGGGCGATCCCCGGCTTCCACGCTGTCGTGCCCGCCGGGGGCGCCGGGACGCGGCTGTGGCCGCTGTCCAGGGCCGGCCACCCCAAGTTCCTCCTCGACCTGACCGGCACCGGTCGCACGCTCCTGCAGGGGACGGTCGACCGGCTCCTGCCGCTGACCGGCCCGGCCGGCGTCCTCGTCGTCACAGGCGTCCGGCACGCCGCGGCGGTCGCCGAGCAGCTGCCCGAGCTGGGTGCCGGTGACGTGCTCGCGGAGCCGTCGCCGCGCGACTCCATGGCGGCGATCGGCCTGGCCGCCGCGGTGCTCGTGCAGCGCCACGGCCCGGACGTCGTGCTCGGGTCCTTCGCCGCCGACCACATCATCGAGGGCGCCGAGGAGTTCGCGCGCACCGTCCAGGAGGGTGTCGAGGCGGCGCGGGCCGGGTACGTCGTGACGGTCGGCATCGCCGCCACGGAGCCGTCGACCGCGTTCGGCTACGTGCGCTCGGGCGACTCCCTCGGGCTCGCCCGTGCGCCGCGCGTGCGGCACGCGGCCGGGTTCACCGAGAAGCCCGACGAGCAGACCGCCACGGAGTACCTGGCCACGGGGGAGTACCGCTGGAACGCCGGCATGTTCATCGTGCGGGCCGCCACGTTGCTCGAGCACCTGCACACCCAGCTGCCCGCGCTGCACGACGGGCTCGTGCGGATCGCCGCCGCGTGGGACACCGCTGCGCGCGAGGAGGTGCTCGCGGCGACCTGGCCGGGGCTGACGAAGATCGCGATCGACCACGCGATCGCCGAGCCGGTCGCCGCGGCGGGCGGCGTCGCGGTCGTCCCGGGTGACTTCACGTGGGACGACATCGGCGACTTCGCCTCGCTCGCCTCGCTGCTGCCCGCGCCGGAGGGGTCCACCGACGGCGGTCGCACGCTCGGCGACGACGCGCTCGTGCTGCGCGTGGACGCGCCCGGCGCGGTCGTGGCGCCCGCCTCCGGTCGCACGGTGAGCGTCCTCGGCATCCCCGACGCGGTCGTCGTCGACACCCCGGACGCCGTGCTGGTCACGACGCGTGAGCACGCCCAGCAGGTCAAGGCGGCGGTCGACGCCTGGCGCGCGCGCGGGCGCGACGACCTCCTCTGAGCCCACGTCCTGGCACCGTCCGACCTGCGGGCGGTGCCAGGAACTACCCTCGAAGGCGTGTCGCCCGCCGCTGCCGCCCCTGCCGAGTCGCCCCGTCCCTCCGAGCCGCCCGCGACGGAGGTCGAGCCGATGCCGGCCGTCGAGCCGCTGAGCGCCGTGGCCGCGACCTCGGACGACACCGTCGTGCGGGCGCTCGCCGCGACCGTCGCCGGGTTGCGCGACGAGCTCGTCGCGATCCGCCGCGACCTGCACGCCCACCCCGAGCTCGCCCGTGCCGAGGCGCGGACGACGGCCGTCGTCGAGGCTCGCCTGCGGGCCGCGGGACTACGCCCCCGGCTGCTGGTGGGCACGGGGTTGATCTGCGACATCGGCCCGTCCGGCGCGACGCCCGAGCACCGCCGGGTCGCGCTGCGCGCCGATCTGGACGCCCTGCCGGTCGCCGACCGTTGCGGGCTGCCGTGGGAGTCGGCCGCGCGGGGCGTGGCCCACGCGTGCGGCCACGACGTGCACACCGCGGCCGTGCTGGGGGCCGGGCTCGCGCTCGCCGCTCTCGCCGAGCAGGGTGGGCTGAGCACCGGGGTGCGCCTGATCTTCCAGCCCGCCGAGGAGGTGCAGCCCGGTGGCGCCCTCGACGTCGTGGGCCAGGGCGCGCTCGACGGCGTGGGCCTGATCTTCGCGGTCCACTGCGAACCCAAGCTCGACGTCGGTCGGCTCGGCACCCGCATCGGGCCCATCACGTCGGCGAGCGACGAGGTGCAGGTCACGGTCACCGGTCCCGGCGGGCACACGTCCCGTCCGCACCTGACCGGTGACGTCGTGTTCGCGCTCGGCCAGATCGCCACGCAGGTGCCCGCGATCCTCGGGCGCAGGCTCGACCCCCGCTCGGGCGTCAACCTCACCTGGGGTGCCGTGCAGGCCGGCTCGGCCCACAACGCGATCCCGACGACCGGCACGATCCGCGGCACGCTGCGCTGCCTGGACGTGCGGGCCTGGGAGAAGGCCTCGGAGGTCTTCGAGTCCGCGGTCGAGCAGGTCGTGGCCCTCCTCGGCGTCGACGTCGAGGTGCGCCACCACCGCGGCGTCCCTCCCGTGGAGAACGACGAGCGCGCCACGGGCTTCCTGGAGGCTGCCTCGCGCGACGTGCTCGGCCCGGCGTCGGTCGTGCTGACCGAGCAGTCGCTCGGCGGCGAGGACTTCGCCTGGTACCTGACCAAGGTGCCCGGGGCGATGGCGCGCCTGGGCACCCGGACGCCCGGCGGGCGGACCTACGACATCCATCAGGGCGACCTGCGCGTCGACGAGCGTGCGGTCGAGGCGGGCGCCCTGCTCCTCGCGCGGACCGCCGTGCTGGCGGGCCGGGGCTGAACGGTGCGGGCGAGGCGCATCGGCCGCCCTGCCCTGCTCACGAGGCCTGCGCACATACCAAGTCGGTAACGGAAAGGCCGCTTGTACCCCCCGGTAACGCCCTCGTCACACAACCCTCACTAGTGTCCGAGACATCGATGCCGGACAGCCCCGCGCGCGTCGGCGTGACGGTGCGTCGCCGTGTAGGCGGACCAGCCGGTCCGGTACGGACGAGAAGCAGGAGAGTCGAGTGAAGAACATCATGCGTGTGGCCGCGCTCAGCGGTGCGGTCGCCCTCACGCTCACGGCATGTGGCAGTGCCCCCGAGGCCGAGGAGACCACCGCAGGCACCGGTTCGACGACCACGGTCGACTACAAGGCCTGCATGGTCTCCGACTCGGGCGGTTTCGAGGACAAGTCCTTCAACCAGTCCGGTCTCGAGGGCCTCGAGCGCGCGGGTGCGGACCTGGGCGTCGAGATCAACAAGGTCGAGTCCACGGCGGAGACGGACTTCACGCCGAACATCGACCAGCTCGTCGCGGACGGCTGCAACCTGATCATCGGCGTCGGCTTCCTGCTGGAGGACCCGATCCAGTCGGCCGCCGAGGCGAACCCCGACATCGACTTCGCGCTCGTCGACTCCGCCTTCTCGGACGCCGACTACAACGCGGTGACGATCGAGAACGCCAAGCCGCTGCTGTTCAACACGCAGGAGGCGGCCTTCCTCGCGGGCTACGCGGCCGCGGGCACCTCGACCACGGGCGTCGTCGCGACGTTCGGTGGCATCCAGCTGCCGTCCGTGTCGATCTTCATGGACGGCTTCGCCGACGGCGTCGCGCAGTACAACACCGACAACGGCACCGCGGTGAAGGTCCTCGGCTGGGACAAGGCCGCGCAGACCGGCTCGTTCACGGGTGACTTCGAGAACCAGGCCAACGGCCAGAACCTCGCCAAGGGCTTCATCGACCAGGGCGCGGACGTCATCATGCCCGTCGCCGGCCCGGTCGGTCTCGGTGCCGCCGCCGCCGCCCAGGAGGCCGGCAACGTCAAGATCGTCGGCGTCGACGCCGACTGGTTCCTGACGGCCCCCGACTACGCCGACATCATCCTGACCTCGGTCATGAAGGAGATCGGCCAGGCGGTCTACGACACCGTCGAGCAGGGCGTCAACGGCGAGTTCACCTCGGACCCGTACGTCGGCACGCTGGAGAACGGTGGCATCGGCATCGCGCCGTTCCACAACAGCGAGTCGCTCGTGTCGGCCGACCTGAGCGCGAAGCTCGAGGAGCTCAAGGCCTCGATCATCAGCGGCGACCTCGTGGTCGACTCGCCCAGCGCGAACTGATCCGAGACGGTGGCCCGGGCGTCGCTGACGCCCGGGCCACCGTGCTGTGTACGGACATGCGCGCCCGAACCGCTACGGTGCGGGGTGCGCACAGCGACGTGCGCATGCCGTGCAGGTGCGGTGCACGCGACGTGCACGTGACGTGCACGAGAAGGAGCCCCCGGCCACCATGGAGCGGGAGCGGTAACCGACGACGGTGTAACTGAGGAGCGTGACCGGTGTGAAGCTCGAACTCCGAGGGATCACCAAGCGCTTCGGCAGCCTCGTGGCGAACGACCACATCGACCTCGTGGTCGAGCCGGGCGAGATCCATGCGCTGCTGGGCGAGAACGGTGCAGGCAAGAGCACGTTGATGAACGTGCTCTACGGCCTCTACGACCCCGACGAGGGCCAGATCCTCGTGGACGGGAAGACGGCGACCTTCGTCGGTCCGGGTGACGCCATGGCCGCGGGGATCGGCATGGTGCACCAGCACTTCATGCTCGTGCCCGTCTTCACGGTGGCCGAGAACGTCGTGCTGGGCCACGAGCCCGTCAAGGGCGGCGGTCTGATCGACCTGGCCGAGGCACGTCGTCGGGTGCGGGAGATCTCCGACCGGTTCGGCTTCGACGTCGACCCCGACGCCCTGGTCGAGGACCTGCCCGTCGGCGCGCAGCAGCGCGTCGAGATCATCAAGGCGCTCTCACGGCACGCCTCGGTGCTCATCCTCGACGAGCCGACCGCGGTCCTCACACCGCAGGAGACCGACGAGCTGATCGGCATCATGCGCCAGCTCAAGGCGTCGGGCACCTCGATCGTCTTCATCACGCACAAGCTGCGTGAGGTGCGCGCCGTCGCCGACCGCATCACGGTGATCCGCCGCGGCAAGGTCGTGGGCACCGCGCAGCCGTCGTCCAGCGAGAAGGAGCTGGCCTCCCTCATGGTCGGCCGCTCCGTCGAGCTCGGCGTGGACAAGGCACCGGCCCGGGCCGGTGAGGTCACCGTCCGGGTGCGCGACCTGACGGTCATCGACGCCGCGGGCGTGCGCCAGCTGGACCAGGTCGGCTTCGACGTCGCGCGCGGCGAGATCCTCGCGATCGCGGGCGTGCAGGGCAACGGCCAGACCGAGCTCACCGAGGTCATGCTCGGCCTCGAGCGTCCGGTCGCGGGCTCGGTCGAGCTCGACGGCCAGGACCTGGTGGGGCTGGGTGTCGCCGACGTGCTGGCCTCCGGTGTCGGCTTCGTCCCCGAGGACCGCACGGAGGACGGGCTCGTCGCCGACTTCTCCGTCGCGGAGAACCTCGTGCTCGACCTGTTCCACCGCAGCCCGTACGCCAAGGGCGTCTCGCTCGACCTGGGCCAGATCCAGGCCAACGCCGAGCGGCGCATCGTCGAGTTCGACGTGCGCACGCCGTCGGTCGAGGCGCACGCGGGCACGCTGTCGGGCGGCAACCAGCAGAAGGTCGTCCTGGCCCGTGAGCTCAGCCGTCCGCTGCGCCTGCTCATCGCCTCGCAGCCCACGCGTGGTCTCGACGTCGGCTCGATCGAGTTCGTGCACCAGCGGATCGTCGCGGAGCGGGACAACGGCACGCCCGTGATCATCGTCTCGACCGAGCTCGACGAGGTCCTCGCGCTGGCCGACCGCATCCTCGTGCTCTACCGCGGACGCATCGTCGGGGTCGTCCCCGGCGGCACCGACCGTGACGTCCTCGGCCTGATGATGGCCGGCGTGCCCCTCGCCGAGGCCCAGGCGCAGGCCGCGACCCACCACACCGTGCTCGGCCATGCCGACCGTGGGGCGGGTCCCGGCGCCGGCCCGAGCGACACCACCTCCGAGGAGGGACTCCTGTGAGCCAGCCCGTCCCCGCCGCCGCCCCCGCGCCGGCGCCCGCCAGCGAGCCGGAGGCCCCTCGTGGGCAGACGGTCATGCACGAGATCCTCTCGAGCAGCTGGCTCGTCACCGTCCTGGCCGTCGTCCTCGCCCTGGTCATCAGCGGCATCCTCATCGCGGCCGCGGACGCGGCCGTGCAGGACGCCGCGGTCTACCTCTTCGCCCGCCCGAGCGACTTCTTCTCTGCCGTCTGGGACGCCGTGTCGAGCGCGTACGCGGCGCTCTTCCAGGGTGCTGTCGTCGACTTCCGTGCCGACACCTGGCAGAAGGCGATCAAGCCGCTCACGGAGACCATGACGACCTCTGTGCCGCTGATCCTCGCCGGCCTCGGCCTGGGCATCGGTTTCCGTGCCGGCCTGTTCAACATCGGTGCGCAGGGTCAGATCATCCTCGGCGCGGTCTTCGCCGCCTGGGTCGGTTTCACGCTCTCGCTGCCGCCGGGTCTGCACCTGCTGGTCGCGATGCTCGCGGCCGCCGTCGGTGGTGGTCTGTGGGCCGGGATCGCCGGTGTGCTCAAGGCGCGCACCGGTGCGCACGAGGTGATCGTCACGATCATGCTCAACAACATCGCGGTCTACCTCATCGCGTTCCTGCTGACCACGTCGGCCTTCCAGAAGCCGGGCAGCACGAACCCGATCTCGCCCGACATCAAGGACTCCGCGCTGTACCCGCTGCTCATGGGCAGCGGCTTCCGGCTGCACGGCGGCTTCATCCTGGCGATCCTCGCCGCGGTCTTCGTGTGGTGGCTCATGGGCCGCTCCACGATCGGTTTCCGCTTCCGTGCGGTCGGGTCGAACCCGAACGCCGCACGCACCGCGGGCATCTCGGTGAACAGCGCCTACATCTGGGTCATGGTCGTCGCGGGAGCGCTCGCCGGCCTGGGCGGTTCGGCGCAGGTACTCGGAACCGAGGGTGTGCTCACCGCCGGGGTCGCGGCGAGCTTCGGCTTCGATGCGATCACCGTCGCGCTGCTGGGCCGCTCCAAGCCGCTCGGCACGTTCTTCGCGGGCCTGCTGTTCGGCGCGCTGCGCGCCGGCGGCTTCGCCATGCAGGCCCGGACGGGTACGCCGATCGACATCGTGCTCGTCGTCCAGTCGCTCGTGGTGCTGTTCATCGCCGCACCGCCGCTGGTCCGTGCCATCTTCCGACTGCCCGCACCCGGTGCGCGCCGAGAGCGCCGCGCCGCCACCAAGGAGGTGACCGCATGAGTGCCGCCACGGTCACGTCCCCGGCGCCCGCGTCCGGACGACCCACGGCGACCGGCAACCGGCCGCTCAAGCCGATCAGCTGGAAGGCCCCGATCGGCTACGGGGTCGTGGGTCTGATCTCGCTGGTCCTCTTCGGCCTCGTCCCGCCGACGGGCCGCACGTCCACGTTCACGGTCTCGACCCCGAGCGACTTCTTCCAGATCGACCCGATCACGGTGCCGTCCAAGACGACGGCGATCGTGCTCTCGCTCGTCGCGCTCGCCCTGGCGGCGGTCTCGTTCCTCGCCGCACGGTCCCGCAGGAAGGTCGGTGCGTGGCTGCCCGCGCTCTTCGGGGTCGCCGTCATCCTGGCGTTCCTCACGTGGGCGGACGCGGGCAAGGCCTCGCCGTTGCCGCTGACCGGTCTGCTGCAGGGCTCGCTGTTCCTCGCGGTGCCGCTGGTCTTCGGTGCGTTGGCCGGTCTGCTCTGCGAGCGCTCCGGCATCGTCAACGTCGCGATCGAGGGCCAGCTGCTGGCCGGTGCGTTCCTCGCGGCCGTCGTGGCCTCCATCACGCACTCCGCGTACGCGGGCCTGGTCGCCGCGCCGATCGCGGGCGCGCTCGTCGCCCTGCTCCTGGTGCTGTTCTCGATCCGGTACGTGGTCAACCAGATCATCGTGGGCGTCGTGCTCAACGTGCTGGTCGTCGGCGTGACGAGCTACCTGTTCTCGACGGTGCTCAAGGTGGACTCGGCGACGTTCAACTCGCCGCCGAAGCTGCCGACCCTCTCGGTGCCGCTGCTGAGCCAGATCCCCGTGATCGGCCCGGTGCTGTTCCGCCAGACGGCCCTCGTCTACATCATGTACGTCGTCGTCGTGGTGCTGCAGATCCTGGTGTTCAAGAGCCGGTGGGGTCTGCGGCTGCGCTCGGTGGGCGAGCACCCGAAGGCGGCCGACACGGTCGGCATCAAGGTCAACCTGACCCGGATGAAGGCCACGGTCCTGGGTGGGGGTGTCGCCGGTCTCGGCGGCGCGTTCTTCACGGTCGCCGCAGGTCTGGCGTTCGGCAAGGAGATGACCGGTGGCAAGGGCTTCATCGCCCTGGCCGCGATGATCCTCGGTCGGTGGAACCCGACGGGTGCGCTGGCCGCGGCCCTGCTGTTCGGTTTCTCCGACAACCTGCAGGTCGTCCTGGGCATCATCGGCACGCCGATCCCGAGCCAGATCATGCTCATGACGCCGTACGTCGTGACGATCTTCGCCGTGGCCGGGCTCGTCGGTCGGGTGCGCGCACCCGCCGCCGAGGGCATCCCCTACGAGAAGTGAGGCGGGGATGAGCGAGACGACGATCGACTGGGACGGCCTGCGGGCCGCCGCCACGGAGGTCATGCACCGGGCGTACGTCCCCTACTCGAAGTTCCCGGTGGGGGTCGCAGCCCTGGTCGACGACGGTCGTGTCGTCGTGGGCTGCAACGTGGAGAACGCCTCGTACGGCCTGACCCTGTGCGCCGAGTGCGCGCTGGTCTCCGGGTTGCACGTGTCGGGCGGCGGTCGGCTGGTGGCCTTCACCTGCGTGGACGGGCACGGCAACGTGCTCATGCCGTGCGGGCGCTGCCGCCAGCTGCTGTTCGAGCACGGTGGTCCGCGGCTGCTGGTCGAGACGGTGAGCGGCATCAAGCCGATGAGTGAGGTCCTGCCCGACGCGTTCGGGCCGGACGACCTGGAGGAGCGGGCATGAGTGAGTCGTTCGACGCCGTCGACGTCATCGTCGCGAAGCGGGACGGGCACCGGTTGTCCGACGCCCAGATCGACTGGGTGATCGACGCGTACACGCGCGGCGTGGTCGCCGACGAGCAGATGTCGGCCCTGAACATGGCGATCCTGCTCAACGGCATGGACCGGTCGGAGATCGCCCGCTGGACCGCGGCGATGATCGCCTCGGGCGAGCGGATGGACTTCTCCGGGCTGTCGCGCCCGACCGCGGACAAGCACTCGACCGGTGGGGTCGGCGACAAGATCACGTTGCCGCTCGCGCCGCTCGTCGCGGTGTTCGACGTGGCCGTGCCGCAGCTGTCCGGCCGTGGGCTCGGGCACACGGGCGGGACGCTCGACAAGCTCGAGTCGATCCCCGGCTGGCGTGCCGCGCTCAGCAACGAGGAGATGATGCGCCAGCTCGACGAGGTCGGCGCCGTCATCTGCCAGGCCGGCTCGGGCCTGGCGCCCGCGGACCGCAAGCTGTACGCGCTGCGCGACGTCACGGGCACGGTCGAGGCCATCCCGCTGATCGCCAGCTCGATCATGAGCAAGAAGATCGCCGAGGGCACCGGTGCGCTGGTGCTCGACGTCAAGGTCGGCTCGGGTGCGTTCATGAAGGACGAGGCGCGCGCTGCCGAGCTCGCCCGGACGATGGTCGAGCTGGGCACGGACGCCGGGGTCACGACGGTTGCCCTGCTGACGGACATGTCGACGCCGCTCGGCCTCACCGCGGGCAACGCGCTCGAGGTCCGCGAGTCGGTGGAGGTCCTGGCCGGTGGAGGGCCCGCGGACGTCGTCGAGCTCACGATCGCCCTCGCCCGCGAGATGCTCGACGCGGCGGGCCGACCGGATGCCGACCCGGCTGCTGCGCTCCGGGACGGTCGGGCGATGGACGCCTGGCGGCGGATGATCACCGCCCAGGGCGGCGACGCGGACGCGCCCCTGCCGTGGGCGCGCGAGACCGAGACGGTCGTCGCCGAGCGCGACGGCGTCGTGAGCACCCTGGACGCGTACGCCGTGGGCATCGCGGCCTGGCGGCTGGGTGCCGGACGTGCACGCAAGGAGGACCCGGTGCAGGCCGGCGCGGGCGTGCAGATCCACGCGCGTCCCGGTGACACGGTCCGGGCCGGCGAGCCGATCCTGACGCTGCACACCGACACGCCGGACCGCTTCGCCCGGGCCCGTGAGGCGCTCGTCGGCGGCATCGTGGTCGAGCCGTCCGGCACGAGCGTGGTCACCCGGCCGCTGGTCATCGACCGGATCACGGCCTGACGACGCGTGACCGGTGCTGCTGCGTGCGGCACCGGTCACGCGTGGCGGGGCCGCAGGGCGCGGAGCAGGATGGCAGTGCCCGCCGCTCCCGTCGGCGGCACGGTCCCCTGGAGGAGCCATGAGCACCGTCCCTGGATCTGATGCCTGGCGTGACGCGGGGCTGGAGCCCGTCGACCCCGACCAGCCCCGACGGCTGACCGACGGGCCGCTGCCGGACGGCGCCGACCCCGAGGAGTACGAGCCCGGCTTCGCCCGCGGCGACCAGGAGGGCGACGCCGACGAGGCGGACGTCCTCGAGCAGGACACCGAGATCCCCCTGGGGGACGACAAGGACGGGGACGAGTGAACGACAGCGACCGTACGGCCGCCGGCGCCGAGCAGCACGAGCCGGACGCCGCGCTCCTCGACCAGGTGCGTGCCCTGCCCAAGGTGCTCCTGCACGACCACCTCGACGGGGGGCTGCGCCCGGCGACGATCGTCGAGCTCGCCGCGCAGACCGGGCACCCGCTCCCGGAGAGCTCGCCGGACGCGCTGGGAGCCTGGTTCGTCCGGGCCGCGAGCTCGGGCAGCCTCGAGCTGTACCTGGAGACGTTCGCGCACACGGTCGCCGTGATGCAGACCGAGCCGAACCTGCGACGGGTCGCACGCGAGTCGGTGCTCGACCTGGCTGCCGACGGCGTCGTGTACGCCGAGCAGAGGTACGCCCCCGAGCAGCACCTGGCCGGCGGCCTCACGCTGCAGCAGGTGGTCGACGCCGTGCAGGCAGGCTTCGCCGAAGGTGTCGAGCAGGCCGCGGCCGACGGGCGCACGATCCGGATCGGCACGCTGCTGACCGCCATGCGGCACGCGGACCGGGGCGACGAGATCGCGGCGCTCGCCCTCGCCAACCGGGACGCGGGCGTGGTGGGCTTCGACATCGCCGGGGCCGAGGTCGGGTTCCCGGCCTCGCGTCAGGCCTCGGCCTTTCGGACGTTGCGCGACGCGAGCTTCCCGGCCACGGTGCATGCCGGCGAGGCGGCAGGACTGGACTCGATCGCGGAAGCCGTGCACCTGGCGGGCGCCTGTCGCCTCGGACACGGCGTGCGCATCATCGACGACGTGCACGACGAGCTCGACGCTGACGGGCCTCGGCTGGGCCGTCTCGCGCACTGGGTGCGCGACCGGCAGATCCCGCTCGAGACGTGCCCCACCTCGAACGTCCAGACGGGCGCCGCCACCTCGGTCGCGGAGCACCCGGTGACCCGGCTCAAGCGGCTCGGTTTCACCGTCACGGTCAACACCGACAACCGGCTGCAGTCCGGCACGACGCTCACGCGTGAGCTCGCGCTGCTCGTCCAGCACGCCGGGTGGACGCCCGCCGACCTGCGCGACGTGACCGTCGCGGCCGCGCAGCACAGTTTCCTGCACCACGACGAGCGGACCCGCCTCGTCGTGGACGTCATCGAGCCCGCCTTCACGGCGGCCACCGGAGGAAGGCACCGCGCATGACCAGCCATCTCGACCCGAGCAGCATCACCGGCCACACGCCGCTCGACGCGACGGGACTCGCCCGTTTCGTCGACCACACGCTGCTCAAGCCCGAGGCCACCCGCGCCGATGTCGAGGCGCTCATCGCCGAGGCCGCCGAGCTCGGCGTGTACTCGGTGTGCATCTCGCCGTCGTTCCTCCCCGTCGACCTCTCGAACGCCCCCGGACTCCTGGTGGCGACCGTCTGCGGCTTCCCTTCGGGCAAGCACCACAGCGCGATCAAGGCCGCCGAGGCCGCCCGCGCGGTGGCCGACGGCGCGCACGAGGTCGACATGGTGATCGACGTCGGTGCCGCGAAGGCCGGCCTCTTCGACGCGGTCGAGGCGGACATCGCCGCCGTCCGTGCCGCGGCGCCGGCGCCGACCGTGCTCAAGGTGATCATCGAGTCGGCCGCGCTGACCGACGAGGAGATCGTGGCGGTGTGCCAGGCGGCACGCAGCGCCGGTGCGGACTTCGTCAAGACCTCGACGGGCTTCCACCCGGCGGGCGGGGCGTCGGTGCACGCGGTGCGGCTGATGGCCCGGACGGTCGGGGGTGCGCTGGGTGTCAAGGCGTCCGGCGGCGTCCGGACCGCGGCGGACGCGCTCGCCATGATCGAGGCGGGTGCGACCCGGCTCGGCCTGTCCGGGACGGCCGCCGTGCTGTCCGGCCTCGAGGCGGACGCCGGCTACTGACCACAGCCACCAGATTCACCCGAACAGGGGCGCTTGCGACATTGACTGAGCCCGGGCCGACCGGGAAGGGTGGGCGCGCGCGAGCACCCTTCCTGGTCAGGCCAGGTCAGGCCAGGTCAGGCAGCCAGGGTCAGGTCGGGGCTGGCATCGCGACGCGACGGGAGGGGGCAGACCAGCAATGCGACGTGTCGGTCGCGGCACGATCGCGCTCGGGCTGGCTCTTCCCTTCGCGCTCGGCGTCGGGGTGGGCGCCGCGGTCTTCCATGCGGGCGCGGGCGCCAAGGACGTCGCCGTCCCGGACGGGTGGGCCGCGGTCTGGCCGAGCGCCCACACGCTCGAGGGCGAGGACGTGGTGCTCGCGTGGGGCGACCTCGCCGGCGCCGATCCCACCTCGGCGCCCGAGGACGTCCGGTTCGACCCGGCCGTCGCCCTCGAACGCCTCGAGGACCTGTACGCGCTCGACGTCGACGAGCTCGTGGTCGCACGGGAGGACGGCCCCGCCGGGGAGCACAAGGTCGTGGTCGTCGTGGACGACACCTGGTCGCAGGCGGCCGGGGCGACGGACACCGCCGGGCCCGAGTCGACGACCCCGTCGGGCGGCACCCTCGCGAGCGTGCTCGCCGACGCCGGGGAGGACGGCAGCGCTGCCGCGCCGCGCCCGCTCGCGAGCGTCACCGGGGGCGTCGGCCTGCTCGAGGTCGACTCCGCGCACCTGGGTGGGGACGCCTGGGAGCTCGCCCGGGGGTTCGCCGAGGTCGTGCAGCACTTCGCGCTGCTCGAGCGGCCCGACCCGGGCCCGCTGCCGGAGGGTTCGCAGACCTTCTGGGACGCCAGCGCCGGCTACCTCGCCTCTCTCGCGGTGCCGGGGCACGCGGACGACCTTGCGGACCTCGTCCGCTCGCCCGAGCTCGCGTGGTCGAGCGCCCGTCTGGGCACCGGCGGTCGGCTCCTGCTGGAGTACCTCGCGGAGCGCGACGGGCCGCAGGTCATCGGCGAGGTCTGGCGCGGTGCGCACGCCGACGAGCTGCCGCTCGACGCGTACCGGCGGCTGACCGGGCTGTCGAGCGAGGCGCTGCACCGCCGGATCACCGAGTACGCCATGCGGACCGTCACCTGGGACCTCGCCGGGTCCGACGGCCTGGCGGCCGCGATCGACGAGATCGACCCGTTGCTGCTGCAGGACCGCGCGACCCCGGTCGAGGCCGATCCGACCACGGCGGGGGTCTACCGGGTCACCGGGTCCTTCGCCCCGTCCGACCAGGGGTACGCCCTGGTGCGGCTCGTGCCCGACTCCGACGGCACGACCGTGCGGGTGCGGCTGCGCGGGCACGAGGACGCCGCCACGGGTGCGGGCTGGAGCTACGGCTTCGTCGCGATCGGTGACGGCCTGCCCCGGTACAGCACGGTGACGGAGTCGTCCGACGCGGAGATCGACTTCACGCTGCGTGACCGTGAGCACGAGCTGTACCTGGTGGTCGTCGGGGCGCCGTCGGTCTCGCACGACTACGGTGCCGCTGCCGCGGGGAGCACCTACCGGTACCCCTTCGAGATCGCCGTGCAGGGGGCCGGTGTCGTCACCGCGGATCCCGAGGCGACCGTCGAAGGAGCACACCGGCACGTCAACGGCGGCGGATGGGTCGACGACAGGGCGGCCGTCGCCGACACGGTCTACGTGGCACCGGGCGCCGTCGTGCGGGGTGCGGCCCGGTTGAGCGGATCGGTCCGGGTCGAGGGGCGCGCCTGGGTGGCCGACGGTGCGGTGCTCGGTGACGCCGTGGTCGTGCGGGACTCGGCGGTGGTGGCTCCCGGCGCGAGCCTGGGTGGTGACGTGGTCGTGGGCGGGGACGCGGTCGTGAGCCTGACCTGCACGGCCGGTCGGTACCTCGCGAACGACACCTCCCGCCCGTGCGACGGCGGTATCGGCGAGCCGGACGTGAACGAGCCCGTGACACCGTTCGCCGCGGCGGACCTCACGCTCGGTGCCGGACCGACGCCGAGCCCGGTGCCGACGGCGCCGGAGACCGAACCTACGGCGACGCCCTCGGCCGCGCCCACCGCCCCGGGTGCGTCACCCACGTCGCCGGCGCGGCAGGGCGGCCCCACGGCGGACTCTCCTGGGGGCCGCGAGACCGGGCAGCCCTCGGGTCCGCCGACGGGCGGCGGTGTCGACCCGCCCGACCCGGTCGCCGCAGGGTGCACCGCGACGTACACGGCGAAGACCTGGCCCGGCGGGTTCCAGGGGACGATCGTGCTGACCGCCGGCTCCGAGGGGTTGCAGGCCTGGACGCTGACCTGGACCCTGCCCGAAGGCCAGCAGATCACCGAGGCGTGGGCCGTGATGCTCGGCACCCGTGGCTCGTCGGTGACCGGCGAGAACACCTCGTGGAACGGCACCGTGGCCGCGGGTCAGTCGATCTCGCTCGGTGTCAACGGCACCGCCGAGGGGGACTCGGGCTCGGTCGTGCCCGCCGTCACCTGCACACGGACCCGCTGACGGGTCGACCGCCTGGCGGTGGTCGACCCGTCCGATGCGGCGCCGTCAGATGCGCGCCGTCAGATGCCCAACGCGCCGCGGACGTCCGCGGCCACCGCGTCGAGCCGGTGCCGTGCGGTCGCCCGCGCGCGGCCGACCGCGGCGTGGTCCGCGTCGGGGGCGACGGGCTCGATGACCTCGAGGTAGCACTTCACCTTCGGCTCGGTGCCGCTGGGTCGCACGACCACCCGGGTGCCGTCCTCCGCGAGCAGCCGTAGCCCGTCGGTCGGCGGCAGCCCGCCGCGGTCGTCGTCGGTGCCGGCGGCGAGGTCGACGACCGCGGTGACGGGCGAGCCTCCCAGGTGCGTCGGCGGGGCGTCGCGCACGCGCTGCATGGTCGCGGGGATGAGCGAGAGGTCGGCGAACCGGGCGGACACCTGGTCGGTGAGGTAGAGGCCGTGCGCGCGGGCCAGGTCGTCGAGCGCGTCGACCAGGGTGCGCCCTTCCGCCTTCAGGCGTGCGGCCAGACCCGCGACCGTGAGCGCGGCCGAGATGCCGTCCTTGTCCCGCACGTGCGCCGGGTCGACGCAGTAGCCGAGCGCCTCCTCGTACCCGAAGACGAGACCGTCGACACGGGAGATCCACTTGAAGCCGGTGAGCGTGGGCACGTGCCGCAGTCCGGCCGACGCCGCGATCTCGCCGAGCAGCCGGGACGAGACGATCGAGGAGGCCAGTGCGGGCGTGTCGCCGTCCGGGTCGGGAGCCAGGCCCGCGGCGGCGGCGCGCTGCGCGCCGACGGCACCGAGCAGGGCTCCCGTCTCGTCGCCGTGCAGCATCCGCCAGCCGTCGGCACCCGCGGTGTCCGGCCCCCGGAACGAGCGGGCACGCAGGTCCTGGACGGCCACGGCGCACCGGTCGGCGTCGGGGTCCAGGGCGATCACGAGGTCGGCGCGCTCGTCGCCCGCGAGGCCGAGCGCGAGGTCGATGGCCCCCGGCTCCTCGGGGTTGGGGAAGGCGACCGTCGGGAAGTCGGGGTCGGGCTCGGCCTGCTCGGGCACCAGGTGGACGTCGGTGTACCCGGCCTCCGCGAGCACACGCGCCGCGGTCGCGCCGCCGACGCCGTGCAGCGGGGTCAGGACGATGCGCAGGTCACCCGCACGGGCCCGGTAGGCCGCGTCCTGCTCGGCGAGCGCGGTCACGGAGGCCACGTAGGCGTCCACGATCTCGGTGCCCAGCACGGTCCAGCCCGCGCTCGCCCGCGGGACGGCCGCGACCGAGGGAACCCGGCCGATCTCGGCTGCGATCGCCGCATCGGTCGGCGGCACGATCTGGGCGCCCTGCCCGGAGTCGGTGACCACGCGGCCGCCGAGGTACACCTTGTACCCGTTGTCGCGCGGCGGGTTGTGCGAGGCGGTGACCATGATCCCGGCGTCCGCGCCCAGGTGCCGGACCGCGAAGGCGAGCACCGGGGTGGGCAGCGGCGAGGGCATCAGGAGCACCTCGATGCCGACGGCCGTCAGCACGGCCGCGGAGTCCCGGGCGAACTCGTCCGACAGGTGCCGGGCGTCGTAACCGATGACGACGCGCGGTGCGGGCTGCACGCCGTCGAGCTCGCCCAGCAGGAAGTCGGCCAGGCCCGAGGCGGCGCGGATGACGACCGCGCGGTTCATCCGGTGCGGCCCGCCCGCGAGCTCGCCGCGCAGACCTGCCGTGCCGAACTGCAGGAGCCCCTGGAACCGGTCGGCCAGCTCGTCCTGTGCCGCGTGCGCGGCCTCGACCTGCTGGCGCCGTGTCGGGTCCGGCTCGTCCGCCGCGCGTGACGTGGGCGGGAACGAGCGTGCCGTGGTCAGCAGGTCGCGCAGCTCGGCTGCCGTCCGCTCGTCCGGGTCGTCGTCGATCCACGTCTGCACGCGCTGCTCGAGCGCGTCCCATGCGTCCTGGCCGGTCATGTGCTCACGGTATCGGCCGGTGCAGCAGGGCACGAACGCGCACACCCCCCGACGCGCAGGCCGGCGGGCGTGCTCCGCGGCGTGGCGTCGGGGGGTGTCGGTGGTGGTGCCGCGCCGCACGGGCAGCGCGGGGGACGGTCAGAGGCGCCGGACGATCTGGGCGAGCAGCGCGCTGATCCGCGGGCCGGCGGCGCGGCCGGCCTCCAGCACCTCCTCGTGCGCGAGCGGGTCGGGGCTGATGCCCGCCGCGAGGTTCGTGACCAGCGAGATACCCAGGATCTCCAGCCCGGCGTGCCGGGCCGCGATGGCCTCGAGCGTGGTCGACATGCCCACGAGGGTGCCGCCGATCGCACCGGCCATCCGCACCTCGGCCGGCGTCTCGTAGTGCGGGCCGCGGAACTGCACGTAGACGCCCTCGTCGAGCGAGGAGTCGACCTCGCGGGCCAGTGCGCGCAGACGCGGGGAGTACAGGTCGGTCAGGTCGACGAACGTGGCGCCCTCGAGCGGGGAGGTCGCCGTGAGGTTGATGTGGTCGCTGATCAGCACGGGCGTGCCCGGGCCCCAGGCCAGGTCGAGCCCGCCGCAGCCGTTCGTCAGCACGACCGACGAGCAGCCGGCGGCGGCCGCGGTCCGCACGCCGTGCACGACCCGGCGCACGCCGCGGCCCTCGTACAGGTGCGTGCGCGAACCGAGGACCAGCGCGTAGGTGGGCTCGGCGTCCGGTGCGGCGTCCGGCCCGGGTGCGATCCGGATCGAGCGGATCGTGCCGACGTGGCCGACGACGGCCGGGGCGCTGAAGCCCGGCACCTCGTGGCTGGGAACCTCGGCGACCGTCTCGCCGAGCAGGTCCGCGGCGCCACCCCACCCGGAGCCGAGCACGAGCGCGACGTCGTGCCGGGGGACGCCCGTCACCTCGGCGAGGTGGGCGGCCGCGAGGCGGGCGACCTCGAACGGGTCGGTCGTGGGGTCGTCCAGGTCGGGCACAGAAGTGGGCACAGACGTGGGCACAGCAGTGGGCACAGAAGTGGACGCCGTGGTGGACGTCGTGGCGGGCGACGAGGAGGCGGCGGAGGAGTCGGTCATGCACCGAGGCTATCGTCGCCGCAGCCTGCACAATGGGAGGCGTGAGCGCCCCCACGCCCGATCCGCAGGCCGCCCGTGTCGTCGTCGTCGGAGGAGGGCCGGGCGGGTACGAGGCCGCGCTCGTCGGCCGCCGGCTCGGGGCGGACGTCACGCTCGTCGAACGTGCCGGTCTGGGCGGGTCCGCGGTGCTCACCGACGTCATGCCGTCCAAGACCCTGATCGCGACCGCGGAGTGGATGACGATCGCCGACCGGGCCCCCGAGCTGGGCATCCGCGTCGACGGGTTGGGCTCGCCCGAGCAGGTGCGGCACCGCATCGACCTGGGTGCGGTCAACACCCGGGTCAAGGCGCTCGCGGCCGCGCAGTCGGCGGACATCCGTGCACGCCTCGAGCGTGAGGGCGTCCGGGTCGTCGTGGGCAGCGGCAGGCTCGACGGCCCGGCGCACGTGATCGCCACCGAGGCGGGCGGGCGTGAGTCGCGTTTCGACGCCGACGTCGTGCTGGTCGCGACCGGTGCGACGCCGCGCGTGCTCCCCGACGCCCGCCCGGACGGCGAGCGGATCCTCACGTGGACGCAGCTGTACGAGCTGACCGAGCTGCCGGAGCGGCTCATCGTGGTCGGCTCGGGCGTCACGGGTGCCGAGTTCGCCGGTGCGTACACCTCGCTGGGCGCCGACGTCGTGCTGGTCTCGAGCAGGGAGCGCGTGCTTCCGGGCGAGGACGCCGACGCCGCCGAGCTCATCGAGGGCATCTTCCGGGCCCGCGGCATGACCGTGATGTCGCGCTCGCGTGCGCAGTCCGCACGGCGCACGGCCGACGGGGTCGAGGTGACGCTCGCCGACGGGACCCACGTCGCCGGGTCGCACGTGCTGCTCGCCGTCGGGTCGGTGCCGACCACCACGGGCCTCGGGCTCGAGGAGGCCGGGGTGCGCCTGCGGTCCTCGGGGCACGTCGAGGTCGACAAGGTCTCACGCACTAACGTGCGCGGCATCTACGCAGCCGGCGACTGCACGGGCGTGCTGCCACTCGCGTCGGTCGCGGCGACGCAGGGGCGGATCGCGATGTCCCACGCGCTGGGCGACGCCGTCACGCCGTTGTCCCTGCACGGGGTCGCCGCCAACATCTTCACGGCCCCGGAGATCGCGACCGTCGGCTCGAGCGAGTCCCAGCTGCATGAGCGGGACGTGCCCTACCGGGTCAGCGTGCTGCCGCTGGCCCGCAACCCGCGGGCCAAGATGCTCGGCGTGCGCGACGGGTTCATCAAGATCTTCGCGCACGAGACGTCCAGCACGGTGCTCGGTGCGGTCGTCGTGGGTCCGCGGGCCAGCGAGGCGGTCTACCCGCTCACGCTCGCGGTGACACACCGGATGACCACCGACCAGCTGGCCGAGGCCTCGACCGTGTACCCGTCGATGTCGGGCACGGTCGCCGAGGTGGCCCGCATGCTGCACCACCGCGCCGACGACTGATCCGGCCGCTGAGCCGACCGCTGCACCGACCGCTGCACCGACGACTGCACCGCCCGCTGCACCCCGGGCTCGCTGCTCCGCCAGTCGCCTGCGTGCAGGCGCACGACCAGCGGCAGGTGGTCCGACGTGCGCGGTGAGGTCAGGACCTGGGCGTCCTCGAAGGTCACCGAGCGGCCCAGCACCCAGTCGATGCGTTCGACGGGGTCGATCGACGGCGACGTGAGCGCCTCGGGGTCGCCCGCCTCGTCCACGGCGCTGGTCCAGCCCGCCTGGGCGAGCAGCTCCAGCTCCGGTGAGCCCGGTGTCGCGTTGAGGTCGCCCGCCAGGACCGACGGCCCGTCGGTGCCCGCTCCGACCGGCTCGGCGGCGAGGAGCACACCGAGCTGGTCGAGCCGGGTCGGGGTGTTCTGCTCCCGGTGCTGCAGGTGCACCGAGGTGACCCGCACGGTCGAGCCGTCCGCGGTCGTCACGGTCGTGGCGAGCGCGGAGCGCTGCTGCGGGCCGGCGCCGTAGGGGAGGGCGTGCACCTCGACATCCGTCAGCTCCGAGCGCGCCAGGACGGCGTTGCCGAACTGCTGGTCCGCGGCGGGCGCGAACCGCACGGTCATGTCCAGGCGCCGCGCGAGCCAGGTCGCCATGTCGGCGCCCCCGCCGAGCACCCAGCCGCGGGAGACCTCCTGCAGCGCGACCACGTCCGGGTCCTGCGCCTCGATCGTCGCGGCCAGCTGCTCGAGGTCGACCGAACCGGACGGGCTGACCCCGTAGTGCAGGTTCCACGAGACGAGCGTGAGCTGGTCCTGCGCCGCCCGGGCCGGGACCGCGGGACCGGTGCTCGAGGTGGTCGAAGGCCCGAGCCCGACGGCCGCGAGCACGAGCGCTGGCAGCACGAGGAACCGCACGGAGCTCACGCGTGCTCGGACGGGGTCGGCGGCCGGCCGTCCGGCTTCGCTCGTTGGACGGCGCGCGCCGGGTGTGCGGCGGTGCAGCCCTGACCCCGCGAGCAGCGCCGTCGCGGCGATCGGCGCCAGGGCGTTGTCGACGCCCAGCGGCACGTCGTAGTCGACCATGTACACCAGCACGGGCACGATCACGGCCAGACCCGTGGCGGCGGTGGCCAGGCAGGTGCGCACGACCCCGGCCGGTGCCGTGCGGTGCGTGCTCAGTGCCCCGGCGAGCACCGGTCCGGCCGCCGCGAGCGCGAGCGCGGCGGCGACGAGTGCCGCGGGTCCGGTCACCAGCCAGCTGGCCGTGGCGCCGACCAGCAGGACCGAGGCGTCGACGACCCGGGCCGCCGACGACCACGGAGGTCGCAGCATGCCCCACACCCCGAGCGTGGAGGCGAGGACGAGCACGAGGCCGACCTCGCCGAGGGCCACGCCGGACTGCGCGGCGACGAACGCGGGGTTGGCCAGCGCGGTGGAGCACAGGGAGACGAACAGCCCGAGCGCCCACAGCCGGCGCGGACGCCCGACCGTGGTCGTCACCGGGCCCTCGGGTGCGGCGTGGTCCGCGCCGTCGTGTCCCGCCTTCTCCCAGCGGACGAGCCCCGCGGCTGCGGCGAGTGCGAGCCCGGCGAGCGCCAGGGCGACACCCCACCCGAGCGGGCCGTGCCGCCAGACGGCGTCCCACGAGCCGAGCGGAAGCTGCACGCCGACCGCGAGCCCGGCGCCGAGCACGAGTCCGGTCGCCGCGTGCCGGGCGCCGCTGAGCTGGTGCTCCTGCCCGGCCGCGTGCGAGCCCGCCACGTGCGCGACCGCGAGCGTGAGGGTCGCGACGGCGGTCGCGGCGCCGACCAGGACGGCCGCGAGTCGCAGGTCGCCCTCGAGGCCCTGCGCGGCGAGCCGCACGACGGCGAGGACGGCGGTCCCGACCAGGACGGTCCGGGCGGTGGGCCCGCCCGCACGGTCGCGGGCGAGCGCGAGCAGCATCGCGGCGACCAGCCCCGCGCCGGCGTACGTGCCGAGCGCGGTCAGTGCCGCGGGCCCGACCCCGGCGGCGAAGACCCGGTCGAGGGAAGGCCCGGCGGCGCGGGTGAGCTCCACGGTGAGGGCGGTCAGCACGGCCACGAGCCACACGTGCGTGGGGGCCCCGGCGTCCGGCGGCGTCGACCACACCGGGCGTGGCGGACGGGCTGCAGGGGCGGACGTCGTCACCCTCGCGACGCTACTCCTGCAGGTGGGGCGCCCAGCGGGTCGCGCGCTCCGGGGCCCCGCCCGGGTGCGCTCAGGCGAACAGGGCCTGGCCGACGAACGGGCTGTCGTCGCTCGTGGTCGGCGTGCCGTCGTCGCCCAGCACGAGCGAGCCGTCGGGGACGCCCGCGGGGACCGCGAACAGGCCTGACCCCGTGTGCTGCAGGTACTCCATGAGCGCGTCGTCCCGGGACAACGTCGTCTGCATCGGCACGTAGTGCGTGCGGGGGTCGCGGACGAACGCCAGGAAGAACAGGCCGGCGTCGAGCCGTCCCAGGCTGTCGTTGCCGTCGGTGAAGTTGTAGCCGCGCCGCAGCATGCGGACACCGTCGTTGGTCGTGGGGTGCGCGAGCCGCACGTGGGAGTCGACGGCCACGAGCGGCGCGCCGTCGCCACCTGTGGCGGTCAGGTCGGGCTCGGTGTGCTCGGTGCCGCCCGACAGCGGCGCCCCTTCGCCCTTCGTGCGGCCGACGACGGCCTCCTGCTCGCGCAGCGACGTGCGGTCCCACGTCTCGATCGTCATCCGGATGCGGCGGGCGACCAGGTAGCTGCCCCCGGTGAGCCAGGCCGAGTCCGTGGTGTCGGCGGCGGCGTCGGATGCCGGGACCCAGATGTGCTCGTCCAGCGCGGCGCTCTCCTCGGCCTTGACGTTCGCCGTGCCGTCCTTGAACCCGAACAGGTTGCGTGGCGTCTTCTGGGCGGTCGACGTCGAGGACGTGCGGCCGTACCCCAGCTGCGTCCACCGGATCGTCGCCGTGCCGAACGCCGCGCGGGACAGGTTCCGTACCGCGTGCACCGCGACCTGCGGGTCATCCGCGCAGGCCTGCACGACGAGGTCCCCGTCGCTGCGTGCCGGGTCGAGCGCGTCCTGCGGGAAGTGCGGCAGCTCGACGAGCCCTCCGGGGAGCCGGTCCGCCAGCCCGAACCGGTCGGTCCCGGGCGTGCCGTCGGGGGAGGGCGTGCCGACGAACAGCGACCGGCCGAAGCCGAACGTGATCGTCAGGCCGGCGGGCGGCAGGTCGGCGGCCTCTCCCGTGTCGTCCGGCGGAGCGTCGTACGGCCCGGATGCCGGTCCGAACGGGCCCGCGGACAGCCCCTGCGTGAGCCGGGCGGCCATGGTCGTCCACCGGCGCAGCAGGTCGACGAGCTCCTCGCGCGAGTCGGTCGTCAGGTCGAAGGCCGCCAGGTACAGCCGGTCCTGCGCCGGGGTCACGATGCCTGCCTGGTGCGGGCCGGTGAACGGGTACGTCGAGGCGCCGATCGCGCTCGTCGCCGCGGGCGTCGGCGCCGTTCCACGCCCGACGCCGAACCCGGCCGCCGCACCCGCGGCGATCCCGGCGGTCAGGCCCGTGCCCAGGCCCAGCAGCGCGCGGCGGGACATCCCGCGAGCGGGCGCGCCGGCTCCGCCGGTCGGGGCGTCGGGTGCGTCGGTCATCGAGGTCCTCGGGGTGGGTCGGGCGGGCGTGCTGGTCGGGTACGCCGGTGCGCTCAGGCGCCGGTGACCGTCGCGGTGAGCTGCGAGAGCGGCTCGGACAGGGCGTCGACCGCGGCGGCCAGCTCCTTGACCTGGGCGGCGTCGAGCGTGTCGTAGGTGACGAAGCCGTCCTCGTAGGAGCCGTGCTGGGCGAGCAGCGCGTCGAGTGCGTCGAACTGCGTGGTCAGCTGGTCGGCGAGCTCCGGGTCGGCCGCCACGACGACGGGCTCGAGCACCTCGTAGGCGACGTGCGCGCCCTCGACGTTGGCCTGGAAGTCCCACAGGTCGGTGTGCGACCAGATCTCCTCCTCGCCGGTGACCTTGCCGGTGGCGACCTCGTCGAGCAGCTCCTTGGCGCCGTTGGCGATCTGGAAGGCCTCGAAGGTGAAGTCCTCGGCGTTCACGGCGTCGACGAGCTGCTGGGTGTAGGTGACCAGGTCGTCGGCGGCCGCGGTGCGCTGCTCGGCGGTCAGCGGCGTGTAGGCGACGCCGCCGTTGTCCTGCGCGCTCGGCTGCCACAGGTCCTTCTCGACGAGGTGCCAGCCGCTCCAGGTGGCGCCGGCCTCGAGGTCGGCCTCGCGCAGGTCGAGCAGCGGGTCGAGGTCGCCGAACGACTCGGCCACGGGCTCGACGCGCTCCCAGTGCACGCGGGTGGCCGCGTACAGCGACCGGGCCGTCTCGTCGTCGCCGGCGGCGTACGCGGCGGCGAACTCCTGCGTGCCGGTGATCAGCGCACCGACCTGGTCCTTGACGTAGGCGACGTAGGAGGCCTCGGCGGCGGCGAGCTGGTCGGCGGTGTCGCCCGTGGGGCCCACCTCGACGCCCGAGTCGGTGACGGTGAACGCCTCGCGGATGCCGTCGCCGACCATGCCGGGCTTGCAGGCGGTCCAGTAGGTGCCGGGGCGCAGCTGCACGACGAGGTCGCGGGACAGTCCGGGTCCGACGTTCTCGACCTCGGCCACCACCTGCAGGCCGTCCTCGGCGAGCAGGTAGAACTCGGTGACGTCCGAGCCGTCGTTGGCGACCTGGAAGGTGAGGGTGCCCGAGGGTGCCTCCGCGGCGGACACGGTGCACCCGTCGGCGGTCGAGCTGACCGTGAGGACGCCCGTCCCAGCGGAGGCGCCGCTCTGCGCGGGGGCCGGGTCGTTGGCCACGCAGGCGGCGAGCGGCAGGGTGAGCGCGACGAGGGCGAGCGCGGCGGGACGGCGGAAGGACATCGGTCTCCTCGGGCAGGGCGGCAGCGACCGGCGGCGGTGCGGCCGTCGCTCAGGGGTGTTCAGGGGTGTGCGGGGTGCGGGTCGCCCCGACGCGGGTGTCAGGAGGCGCGGGCGCCGAGGGCGGTGCTCGCGGGCGCGGCGACGGGGGTTGCCGTGGCCTTCCGTGCGGCGGGCGGACCGGCCCATGCCATGCGGACGAACAGGATCATGGTCGGCACGAGGTACGCGGTCCACACGATCGCCTCGAGCCAGGTCGTGGCCGGCGAGAAGTTGAAGATGCCCTTGAGCAGCACGCCGTACCAGGAGGTCGGCGGGATGGTCGAGGAGACGTCGAACGCGAGCGCGCCAGCGCCGGGAAGGAGGCCGGCCTCCTGCAGGTCGTGCACGCCGTAGGCGAGGACGCCGGCGGCGACCACGACGAGGAACACGCCCGTCCAGGCGAAGAACCGGCGCAGGTCGATGCGGATCGCTCCCCGGTACATCAGCCAGCCGATGCCGATCGCGGTGAGCAGTCCGAGCGCGGCGCCGAGCAGGGGTGCGGTGGTGCGACCGGTGGCCTGCGCGCCGGCCCACAGGAACAGGGCGGTCTCGAGCCCCTCTCGCCCGACGGCCAGCAGCGCCATCGTGATGACGGCGACCCGTCCGGCGGCGATGGCGTCGTCGAGCTTGTGGTGCAGGTCCGCCTTGAGGTGCCGGGCCATCTTGCCCATCCAGAAGATCATCCAGGTGATCAGCCCCACGGCGACGATCGACAACGTGCCGCCGATGGCCTCCTGGGCCTCGAAGGTCAACCGCGAGGGCCCCCAGGTGAGCAGCGCGCCGAACGCCAGGGACGTTCCCGTCGCCACGGCGACGCCGGTCCAGAGCGCGGGCAGCAGGTCGCGGCGCTCGATGCGGACCAGGTAGGCCACGAGGATGCTGACCACGAGGGCTGCCTCGAGGCCTTCGCGGAGGCCGATCAGGTAGTTCGCGAGCATGGGGTGTCTTCCGACGCCGGGACGGCCCGGACCCGAGGGTCCGACGACCCGCCCGGGGGAGCGGATCTGAGGACAGGCTTGCCTCACCTGGCGCGAGCGTACCCCGGGCGCACCGGACCCCGCGAGAGGCCGACCACCCCGTGATCTGTGAGACGGCTCACCGTCGGTGCGGGCCGTTGCGGCCCGCTGCGACCTGCCGCAGGCCGGTGCGCGTCAGCGCGGGTCGGGACCCGTGCGCCCGTCCAGGCGTGCGCGCAGCGTCGGCCACGCCTCGGCGAAGGCCGGCAGCAGCGGGTGCGCGACCACGTCGTCGAGCCGGACCCAGGTGACCTCGATGCTCTCCGAGTCGGTTTCGCTGGGGTGCACCTCGACGAGCTCGTCCGCGAGCACGGTGGTGTACGACCAGTCGCCGTGGTCGAGCACGTGCACCCCGCGGATGCCGACGGAGCCCTGGTCGATGCCCGCCTCCTCGTGGGCCTCGCGCAGCGCGGCGTCCACCGCGGACTCCCCGGGGGCGCACGCCCCGCCCGGCACGCCCCACGTGCCGCCCTGGTCGCTCCAGGTCGCCCGGTGCTGCAGCACGACGTGCGTGGCGGTCCCCGTGCCGTCCCGTCGGGTCAGCAGCAGCCCGGCCGCGCCGAACAGCCCCCAGTGCCGACGCCCGCACCGGCACGGCACCCAGCCGTCGCCGGCGTGCCGGTGGGCGTGCTCGGGGAGTCCTGCCGGCACGGTCACGGTCTCAGCCGACGATCTCGCAGATCGCGCTGCCGGCGCTCACGCTCGAGCCGACACCCGCCACGAGCCCGGTCACGACCCCCGACCTGTGCGCGACGAGCGGCTGCTCCATCTTCATCGCCTCGAGCACCACCACGAGGTCGCCCTCGGCGACCTGGGCGCCGTCCTCGACGGCGACCTTCACGATCGTGCCCTGCATGGGCGAGGCCAGCGTCGTACCCGACGTGCCGCCGTTCGCGCGGGCCGCGGTGCGGCGCTGCGGTCGGCGGGCCTGGCCCTGGCCGGGACGGCCGCGCGCCATGCCGAGGGCCAGCGCGGTGGGCAGCACGACCTCGAGCCGCTTGCCGCCGACCTCGACGACGACGCGCTCGAGGCTCTCCTGGTCGTCGTCGTCCGCGGCGGTGGCGACGGGCGCCTTGCCCAGCGTGGCGAGCGTGTCGGTGAACTCGGTCTCGATCCAGCGCGTGTGCACAGCGAACGGCTGCGTCGGGTCGAGCGGGACGAACGCCACGTCCTCGAGGACCGCGCGGTGGAACGGCGCGACGGTGGGGATGCCGACGACCTCCAGCTCGGCGAGCGCCCGGCGGGCCCGCTCGACGGCCTGCGTGCGGGTCGCACCGGTCACGACGAGCTTGGCGATCATCGAGTCGAACGCGCCCGAGACGGTGTCGCCCTCGACGACCCCCGAGTCGACGCGCACCCCCGGGCCCGAGGGGAACCGCAGGGTCGTGATGCGACCGGGTGCGGGCAGGAAGCCGTCGGCCGGGTCCTCGCCGTTGAGCCGGAACTCGAGCGAGTGCCCGCGGGTCTCGACGTGGTCGTAGCCGAGCGGCTCGCCGGCCGCGACGCGCAGCTGCTCCCGGACCAGGTCGATGCCGCTGATCTCCTCCGAGACGGGGTGCTCGACCTGCAGCCGGGTGTTCACCTCGAGGAACGAGACCGTGCCGTCCGCACCGACGAGGAACTCGCAGGTGCCCGCACCGACGTAGCCGGCCTCGCGCAGGATCGCGATCGAGGACTCGACGAGCAGGGTCCGCTGCTCGTCGGACAGGAACGGGGCCGGCGCCTCCTCGACGAGCTTCTGGTGGCGGCGCTGCAGCGAGCAGTCGCGCGTGGAGACCACGACGACCGTGCCGTGCGCGTCGGCCAGGCACTGCGTCTCGACGTGCCGCGGGCGGTCCAGGTAGCGCTCGACGAAGCACTCTCCGCGGCCGAACGCGGCCGTCGCCTCGCGCACGGCCGACTCGAACATCTCGTCGATCTCGTCGAACGAGCGGGCGACCTTCAGTCCGCGGCCGCCGCCGCCGAACGCCGCCTTGATGGCGACCGGCAGCCCGTTCTCGGCGGCGAACGCGTGGATCTCGCGCACGTCCTGCACGGGCTCGGGGGTACCGGCGACGAGCGGGGCACCGGCGCGCTGGGCGATGTGCCGCGCGCTGACCTTGTCGCCCAGCTGCTCGATGGCGGAGGGCGGCGGACCGATCCACGTCAGGCCCGCGTCGATGACGGCCTGGGCGAACCCGGCGTTCTCGGCGAGGAACCCGTAGCCGGGGTGCACGGCGTCGGCACCGGCACGCCGCGCGACGTCGAGCAGCTTGGCCACGTCGAGGTACGTCTCGGCCGCCCGGGCACCTCCCAGGGCGTACGCCTCGTCCGCGACGCGCACGTGCAGCGCCTCCCGGTCGGGGTCGGCGTAGACGGCGACGGACCCGATGCGGGCGTCACGGCAGGCGCGGGCGATGCGGACGGCGATCTCACCGCGGTTGGCGATGAGGACCTTGGAGATCACGGGCACGGCTCACCGTAACGCGCACCGTGCGCCGCGCCGGTGCGGGCGGACGACGCGCGGCGAAGATTGGGGAACCGACCAAGGGCCCAGCCGGGCCGTTTGTAGGTTTCGGACGACGACACGGCGTGTCGGTTGGGCATCGGCCCGACATCCCGGACCGGTGTTGTCCGGTGCGGACAACTCTCAGGCGGTCCGCCACAGCTCGTGCACGCGCACGCCGACCTCGCCGAGCAGAGCGCGCAGCAGCGGCAGGCTCAGGCCGACGACCCCGTGGTGGTCGCCCTCGATCGCCTCGACGAACGGTCCGCCGAGCCCGTCGATCGTGAACGCGCCGGCCACGGCGAGCGGCTCACCGGTGGCCACGTACGCGGCGATCTCGTCGTCGCCCAGGTCCGCGAAGTGCACCACCGTCGAGGAGGTCGCGCCGTGCGTGCCGCCGGTACCGACGCCGCCCTCGGCGGGCAGCGGACGCTCGTCGAGCAGCCAGTGCCCGGTGTGCAGCACGGCGGTGCGCCCGCGCATGGTGCGCCACCGGGCCGCCGCCTCGTCGGCGTCGCGGGGCTTGCCGAGGACCTCGTCGTCGATCTCCAGCATCGAGTCGCAGCCGAGCAGGAGCAGGTCGTCGGCGTCGGCGAGGGCCTCGGGCAGGTGCTCGGCGACGTCCTCGACCTTGGCCCGCGCCAGCACGAGCACGGCGTCCGCGGGCTCGAGCTCTCCGAACCGGGCGCGGGCCTGCGCGAGAACGGCGTCCTCGTCGACGCCGGAGACGTGCACGAGGGCGTCGATGCCGGCGGCGGCCAGTGTCTGGAGGCGGGCGGGGGAGGCGGAGGCGAGCAGCAGTCGGGTCACGTCGACGAGCCTAGGACCGTCCCGGGCGCGAGCTCGGCCAGCAGGGACCGGTGAGCCCAGCGCGCCCACGCGAGCCTCGACCAGCCGGCGCGTCCGACGAGGGCGTTCCACGTCTCGGGCCCCAGGACGAGCCCGACGACGTCGGTCGCCCCCTCGGGTCCCGGGGCGGGAGGGTGCTCTGTGGTCTGCGCAGGGACGGCGTCGCGCAGGTAGGTCTCCACGAGCGCCTCGTGCACGGCCCGCCGGCGGGACTCGTCCTGCTCCCAGGCCTGCGCGAGCGACGCCTCTCCTGCTCCGGCCAGGCGCAGCACGTCCAGCAGGGGTGCGGCGCGGCTCATCAGGTCGGCGAACCCGCGCACGTGCAGGAAGAGCCGTTGCGAGGCGTCGGGCTCCTCCAGCGCGGTCCGCACCCACGCGAGCCCGGTCAGGTCGGCGGGTGCGTGGCCCGGGACGCGGTCGGTGCCGTCCACGGCGTGGTCGAGGCAGCCGACCAGCAGCTCGGCCTTGGTCGGGTACGAGTAGTACACGGTCTGCTCGGCCACGCCCGCGGCGCGTGCCACCGCTGCGACCGTGGTGCTCGCATACCCGTCGCGCACGAACAGGGTGCGCGCGGCGGTGGTGAGCCGGGCACGGGTGGCGATCGCCCGGCGGGTCCGTCCGTCGCTCGCCGGTCGCCCGCGGACCACTGTGGACGCCGTGGACCGGGTGTCGAGCCGTTCGTGCGGGGCGAGCGCGTCGTCGAGCTGCGGCGCGGACGGGTCTCGGTGCTCGGTCACGCGAAAACTGTAGTGCTACTACAGGAATACGGCAGGCAGGCGCGCGCTTGCGCGGTGCCGCACGGTGAGCGCCTGAGCTGCATCGATGTGCGCGCAGCGCTCTCCATTCGAGCGGGTTGCGCAGGGCCGGCCGACCGCGGGGTCGAGCAGCCGAGAAATCTGCAGCGGTACTGCGGATAGATATTTAGAGCGACGATACAGAAACATGCGAGCGCGGCCCCGCGCGCGAGACGACGGGTGGCGTCGTGCGATCCGCTCCGAGCGCGAACCCCGGGACGAACATCCAGTGTTCTCCCAGGGGTGTGGCGCACAATGGGAGGGCGCACGTGTGCGCCGAGCCGCGCGCCGGGTACCGGCCGCCAGGACGCATCGACAGCCCCGCGCCCCAGGCCGGGCGACGGCACAGGAGGGGGCCCGCGTGGCCAGGACGACGGCAGACGACGCGATCGACGAGGACGGCACGCTCGACGCCGAGCTGGACGACACCGAGCTGATCGACCCCGACCCCGACCTGCTGCAGCCCGCGCCGTTGGCGTGGCGGCGGCGAACGGCCATCGAGATGGTCGTCTCCGGGGCGATCGGACTGTTCGCCTCGTTCGTGCTCTCGATCGAGGCCGTCACTCTCGCCGGGGACCGCAACGCCGACCTGGGGTGCAACCTGTCGAGCGTCATCAACTGCGGCAAGGTCGGCCTCAGCTGGCAGGCCGAGCTGCTCGGGTTCCCCAACGCGTTCCTCGGCATCGCGGCGGAGTCGGTGGTCATCACCGTGGCCGTCGCGCTCATCGGCGGGGTCGTCTTCCCCCGGTGGTTCATGCTCTCCGCGCAGGCGATCTACAGCGCCGGCCTGCTGTTCGCGTACTGGCTCTTCTACGAGGCGTACACCGACATCGGCGCGCTGTGCCCCTGGTGCCTGCTCATCACCGTCACCACGACGCTCGTGTGGGCCGGACTCACCCGGATCAACGTGCGCGACGGCCATCTCAGGCTCGGGTCGGCCGGTCCTGCGATGCGCAGGTTCGTGGCCGCGGGCAACGACTGGTACATCACGATCGCCCTCGTCGTCGTCTTCGTGACCTTCCTCGTCGTGAAGTACGGGCCCTCGATCGTGGCCTGAGCGCGCGGCGTCGACGACGCGACGGGGGCCGGTGGCATCGCGCCACCGGCCCCCGTCGTCGTTCGCGGACCCGTCAGTCGACGAGCGCCTGGCGCAGCACGTCGAGCGGCAGCGCCCCGACGCCGAGCGCCTTGGCGTGGAAGGCGCGCAGGTCGAACGCCTCGCCCCGGGCCGCCGCGGAGGCCGCCGAGGCGTCACGGATCTGCTCCCACAGGCGCTGGCCGATCTTGTAGGACGGCGCCTGGCCGGCCCAGCCGAGGTACCGGTTGAACTCGAAGCGGATGAACGCCTCGGGCATGTTCACGTTGGCCCGCAGCAGCTCCCAGCCCTTGTCGGCGTCCCACGTGCCGCCGCCCCAGCGCTCGGGCGCCGGCAGGCCCAGGTGCACGCCGATGTCGAAGACCACGCGGGCGGCACGCATGCGCTGACCGTCGAGCATGCCGAGCCGGTCGCCCGGGTCGTCCATGAAGCCCAGGTCCGCCATCAGTCGCTCGGCGTACAACGCCCAGCCCTCGCCGTGCCCCGACGTCCAGCAGGCCAGCCGACGCCAGCTGTTGAGCGTCTCGCGCGCGAAGACGGCCCCGCCGATCTGCAGGTGATGGCCCGGAACGCCCTCGTGGTAGACGGTCGTCTTCTCGCGCCACGTGTTGAACGTGGTGACCTCCGGCGGCACGGACCACCACATGCGACCCGGGCGGCTGAAGTCGTCGCTCGGACCGGTGTAGTAGATGCCGCCGTTCTGCGTCGGGGCGATGCAGCACTCGAGCGTGCGCACCGGGCCCGGGATGTCGAAGTGCACGCCGTCGAGCGCGGTGATCGCGGCGTCGGACGTCTCCTGCATCCAGGCCTGCAGCGCCGCGGTGCCGTGCAGCGTGCGCGACGGGTCCGCGTCGAGCGCGGCGACGGCCTGCTCGACCGTGGCACCCGGACCGGCGAGCCGCTCGGCCACGGCCGTCTGCTCGGCGACCACCCGGTCGAGCTCCTCCAGACCCCAGGCGTACGTCTCCTCCAGGTCGACGCTCGCGCCCAGGAAGGCGCGGGAGAACCTCGCGTAACGCTCGCGGCCCACGGCGTCGGCCTGCGGGGCCTTCGGCGCAAGCTCCTCGCGCAGCACGCGCGCCAGGTCGGCGTACGCCTCACGGGAGGCCGAGGCCGCCGCCTCGAGCTGCGTGCGCAGCGCGTCCGGGACGCCGTCGGCGCCCTGCGCGTACCCGGTGAAGAAGGAGGTGGCGGTGTCGGCCAGCTCCTCGGCCTGCCGGACGCCCTCCTCGACCTGCCGGATCGCGGCGACCTGACCGCGCGAGGCCGCCAGCCGCAGCGACTCGACGTAGCCGGTCACGGACGAGGGCAGCGCGGACAGGCGGGCCGCGACGACCTCCCAGTCGGCCGTGGTGCCCGTGGGCATGAGGTCGAACACGTCGCGCATGCCCTGCAGCGGCGAGGCGATGTTGTTCAGGTCGTTGAGCAGCTCACCGGCGGCGTCGAGCTCGAGCTCGAGGCCGAGCCGGTCACGCATCGCGGCGAGCGTCAGCACGTCGGTCTCGTCGGCCGGGGTCAGCGCATCGAGGGAGGCCAAGGTCGAGCGGGCCGCATCGGCGCGGGCCGCATGGCCGTCGGGGGAGTAGTCCGTCATCTCGTGGTCGTGCCCGGCGACGCCCATGGACGTGGCGGCGATCGGGTCGAGCGCGGCGTAGCGGGTGACGTGCGCGTCGGCCACCTGGTCGATCGGGGTGGTCGCGCGCGCGGGGGCTGCTGGGGGGTTCGGGTGCGTCGTCACGCTGCGACCCTACCGGCCGGTACCCACCCGTCGGCCAGCCGATTCAGCCGCGCAGGCTCCACCGCCACGCGTCGCGTCCCGGTGCCGGGGAACCGTCCCCGCGCAACCCCCGCCGACGATCCGCCCAGGCGGAGGCCGGCACGTCCTGCTCCTCGCCCGGGGCGTCGGCGGCGGCCGCCACCAGGCCCGCGACCAGCGCCGCGAGCTCGACGTCGTCGGGCACGCCGCGCACCACCTGCACGTGCGGGGGCGGAGGCGGGGGCACGTTCACGGCGTGTCCTCCTCGTCGTCCTCGTCCTCGTCGAACGGGACCGGGGCACCCCGGGCCGCCGTCCACTCGACGACCTCGAAACCGGCCTCGGCCAACGACTGCGCGACCTGCGCGCCCGCGTCGTCGACCAGGCCCAGCACGGAGTCGAGCGAGAGGTCCGAGGTGCCCGTGGGCGGTCCCACGAGGAAGCCCAGGTGGAAGGAGTCGAGCTCGACGACCTCCGGCGGGGCATCCTCGTCGACGGCCTCCTCGCCGTCCCACGCCATGCCGGTCAGGTCGGCGTGCAGCCCGAGCCGCTCGTGCAGCAGGTCGTACAGGCGCGCGTTGAGCGTGCCGACCTCCGCCTCGATCGCCAGGATGCGCGGGTCCTCGTCGGACTCCGAGGCGCCGAACTCGGCACGTACGCCCAGCGCGGTCTCCACGTAGCCGTGCAGCGCCTGGGCGAGGGCGTCGACGACCGCGTGCAGCTCGGTGCCGTCGACCCCGTCCAGCGGGGCCGGGCCGTGCGAGGCCCCGCCGTGCTCGTGCGGGTCGTGCCCGTGCTCGTCGTGCTCGTGGCCGCTCACAGGGGGATGTTCCCGTGCTTCTTGGGCGGCAGGCTCGCGCGCTTCGTGCGCAGCAGGCGCAGGGCCTTGGTGATCTCCGCGCGGGTCTGCGACGGGGCGACGACCGCGTCCACGTACCCGCGGTCGGCTGCGTCCCAGGGGTTCACGATCGCCTCCTCGTACTCGGCCGTCAGACGCCGGCGCTCGGCCTCGACGTCCCCGCCCGCCTCGGCGACGGCCTTGAGGGCGCCGCGCTGCAGGATGTTGACCGCACCGCCCGCGCCCATCACGGCGATCTGCGCGGTCGGCCAGGCCAGGTTCACGTCGGCCCCCAGCTGCTTGGAGCCCATGACGATGTAGGCGCCACCGTACGCCTTGCGGGTGATGACGGTGACGAGCGGGACCGTGGCCTCCGCGTAGGCGTAGATGAGCTTCGCACCGCGGCGGATGATGCCGTTCCACTCCTGGTCGGTGCCCGGCAGGAACCCGGGGACGTCCACGAACGTGAGCACCGGGATGTTGAACGCGTCGCACGTGCGCACGAACCGGGCGGCCTTCTCGGCGGCGTTGATGTCGAGCGTGCCCGCCATGTGCAGCGGCTGGTTCGCCACGACACCGACCGCGTGCCCCTCGACGTGCCCGAAGCCGATCAGCACGTTCTGCGCGTACAGGGGCTGCACCTCGAGCAGCACGCCGTCGTCCAGCACGTGCTCGACGACCGTGCGCATGTCGTACGGCTGGGTGTCGGAGTCGGGCACGAGCGTGTCGAGCGCCAGGTCGTCGTCGGTCACCGTGACGGGCGCCTCGTGCGCGTACGTCGGCGGGTCGGCCAGGTTGTTCTGCGGCAGGTATCCCAGCAGCGAGCGCACGTAGTCGAGCGCGTCGTCCTCGTCGGTGGCCATGTAGTGCGCGACACCCGAGCGCGAGTTGTGCGTCTGGGCCCCGCCGAGCTCCTCGAAGCCCACGTCCTCACCGGTGACCGCGCGGATGACGTCCGGCCCCGTGATGAACATGTTGGAGGTGCCGTCGGCCATGACGATGAAGTCGGTCAGCGCGGGGGAGTACACCGCACCGCCCGCCGAGGGGCCGAGGATCAGGGAGATCTGCGGGATGACGCCCGAGGCGGCGACGTTGCGCCGGAAGATCTCCGCGAACTGCGTCAGCCCCGCGACACCCTCCTGGATGCGTGCACCGCCGCCGTCGCTGATGCCGATGAGCGGCACCCCGGTACGCAGCGCGAGGTCCATGACCTTGGTGATCTTCTCGCCGTGCACCTCGCCGAGGCTGCCGCCGAAGACCGTGAAGTCCTGGGAGTAGATGCACACCGGGCGCCCGTCGACCGTGCCGTGCCCGACCACGACCCCGTCGCCCGGGATGCGCCGGGCCTCCAGGCCGAAGTTCGTCGAGCGGTGCCGGACGAACGCGTCGAGCTCGGTGAACGAGCCTTCGTCGAGCAGCGCGTCGATGCGCTCGCGGGCGGACTTCTTGCCGCGTGCGTGCTGCTTGTCCACCGCGGCGTGCTCGGCCCGGTCGCCCTCCTCGCCGCGGCGGGCGAGGTCGGCGAGCTTGGCAGCGGTCGTCCTGGGTCCGGCAGGCTGCGGGCCGACAGGCTGCGGGACGGCAGGCAGCGGGGCGGGCCCGGCGGGATCGGTCTGGGTCACCCGACCGAGGCTAGTTGTCGATGACCTCCAGGTCGGTATGGACGCGGGACGGTGTTGTCCCGCTCGTGTCGTCGGGTTCCCACAAGCGGACCAGGATGGAGCCATGAGCGAGCACGCGCTGGACCGACCCCCTGTGCACGTCGACGTCCTGCGGGCGCTGCTGCTCGAACCCGCGGGGCCGCTCACCAGGATCGAGGTCGTGCCGCGCACCGGGTCGACGAACTCCGACGTCGTCGAGGCACTTCGGGCGGATCCGGCCGCGTGGCCCGACCGCAGCCTGCTCGTCGCCGAGCACCAGGTGGACGGGCGCGGGCGCAGCGGCCGGACCTGGGAGACCCCCGCGGGCGCGGCGCTGACCTGCACGTTCGTGATCCGGCCCACGGTCGGCCCCGCGCAGCTCGGCTGGTTGCCGCTCCTGGCCGGCCTGGGCGCCGCGACGGCGCTGCGGGCACGGACGGGTGTCCCGGTGCGGCTGAAGTGGCCCAACGACCTCATGGTGCCCGCCGACGACGACCTTGACGAGTGGGGCGCCTGGCGCAAGGTCGGCGGCATCCTGACCGAGCTCGTCCCGCTGCCGGACGGGCCGATGGTGGTCGTCGGGCTGGGGGTCAACGTGTCCCAGCGTCCCGACGAGCTGCCCGTGCCCAGCGCGTCCTCGCTCGCGCTCGCGGGCGGGGAGCACCTCGATCGCGACGGCCTCGTCATCGCGCTGGTCGAGGCGCTCGACGAGGTGACGCAGACCTGGCGCGAGGCGCACGGCGACCCCGACGCCTCAGGCCTGGCGAACCGTGTGGCGGCGGTCTGCGTCACGCTGGGCACCGCGGTGCGGGTGCTGCTCCCGGGCGACCGGGAGCTCGTGGGTGTCGCGACCGGGCTCGGACCCGACGGCTCGCTCGTGGTGCGGGACGAGCACGACGTCGACCACCGTGTGCTCGCCGGTGACGTACGTCACGTGCGCACCTCGAGGTGAACTACCCTCGTCCAGTGTCCGACGACGCACCTCGGGTGCCCACCGGCCCAGCCGTCGACGACCCGGCCGGGGGTGCTGGGGGCTCTGTCCGGCCCGACCCCGAGTCGCCCGACGCGCAGGCCCGAGCCGCGTGGCGCGAGTCGGTCGCCCGCGACCTGGACACCGCGCTGCTCGGCGGTGCGCGCACGCTCAGCGCCCGGGACCTGGCCGCGCGGGCGGACGTCGAGACCGAGTTCGTGCGCTCCTTCTGGCGGATCCTCGGCCTGCCGCACGCCGACCTCGACGACGCGGTCTACACGGATGCGGACGCCGACGCCGTGGCGCGTGCCGCGCGGCTCATGCGCGTGCACGGGCTCGACCTGCGCACCGTCACGAGCCTGACCCGAGCGCTCGGGCACACCTCCGACCGGCTCGCGCTCTGGCAGGTCGAGGCCCTCGCCGAGGACATGGCCGTGCGCTACGAGCTCGACGACACCAGCGCCCGCCTGCTGGTGCTGGACCGGCTCTCGGACCTCGCACCGATCCTCGAGGCCCAGCTGCTGCACTCCTACCGGCGCCAGCTCGCCTCGATCGCCGGGAGGTACGCGGCCGAGTTCGGCGGCGCGCGCGGTCCCGGTGTCGACCGCTCCGAGCTGCCCCTGGCCCGCGCGGTGGGCTTCGCCGACATGGTCTCGTTCACGCGCCGCACCGCGGGACTGGGCTCCACCGACCTCTCGGAGTTCGTGCAGCGGTTCGAGGCGGCGGCCCGTGACGTGGTCACCGCCAACGGTGGCCGCGTCGTGAAGACCATCGGCGACGCCGTGCTGTTCGTGGCCGACGACCCGGGCACGGGCGCGCTGGTCGCGCTGGGCCTGGCGGAGGTCCTCGGCCACGAGCTCGACGTCGACCGCGAACGGCGGGCCGGCGGGCTCGCCGAGGGTGCGCGCGGCGTGACGCCGGTGCGGGTGGGCTTCGTGTGGGGTCGGGTGCTGTCGCGGTTCGGGGACGTGTTCGGGCCGTCGGTGAACCTCGCGGCGCGGCTGACCGACATCGCCGAGCCGAGCACCGTGCTGACCGACAAGGTGACCGCGGCGGCCCTCGCCGGCGACCCGCGGTTCGAGGCGACGGCCCTGCCCGCCCACGAGCTGCAGGGCCTCGGTGAGGTCGACCCGGTCAGGCTCGCGCTGGTGGGCGACCCGCTGCGCTGACCGCGGTCGTGCGCCCGGTGCTCAGGCCGGCGGCTCGAGGGGTTCGACGAGCTCGGGGCCGTCGTTCGCCACGGCGTTGACCGCGGTGGACACGGGGGTCGCGACCAGTCGCGGGCCGTCGGCCCGCAGCAGCGGGAGGGTCCGCTCGGCGCCGCGCGCCGGGTCGAGCCAGGCGGCCCAGTCGCCCTTGGCCAGCAGGAGCGGCTGGCGGTCGTGGATGTGGGCGAGCTCGGGCGTGGCCGGACGGGTGATCACGGTGGCGCTGACGAGCCAGCGCGACGGGTCGTCCTCGGCCTTGGCCGGGTCCTTCCAGAACTCGTAGAGGCCCGCGAGCGCGACGACGCCGTCGTCGGCGGGGTGCAGGTAGAAGGGCTGCTTGCGGCGGGTGCCGGCCGCCGGGGAGGGCGCCTGCCACTCGTAGTAGCCGTCCGCCGGCAGCAGCGTGCGGCGTGCGGCGAACGGGCGTGCGAAGGCCGGCTTGTCGGCGAGCGACTCGACCCGGGCGTTGATCATCCGCGCCCCGACCGAGGGGTCCTTGGCCCACGACGGGACCAGACCCCACCGGGCGAGGCGCAGCTGGCGGGTGATCTCGCCCGTCGCCCGGTCGGCGCGCTCGACGACGATGCGCACGCCGTCCGTCGGGGCCACGTTCCAGGACGGGGGCAGCAGCCGGACGTCGTCGGCCACCTGCGCGACGGCGAACTCGTCGGCCAGGGCCTGGTCCTCACGGAAGGACGCGTAGCGACCGCACATGCGGCCAGCCTCGCACGACGTGCCGACACGGTCGCGGTGGGTCGGCCGGTCGGGGCGCGGCGGTCGGGGGGCGGCGGTCGAATCGATTCGCGAGGCGTGCCCGCGCGGTGCGACCATGGACACCGATGAGCACCCCGACCGAGCACCCCGACCCCCGGTCCGCGACCCCCGGCGCGACGAGCGACACCCTGACGGACGGCACGACGAACGACCCGACGAGCAGCGTGACGAGCAGCGCGGCCCCGACCGCGCCCGTGGTCCCCGACGCCGCGGCGCCCCGATCGCTCACCAAGTACGTGCTGCTGCTCGGCTCGATGTGCGCGCTGCCGGCGATCTCGACCGACATCTACCTTCCGTCGCTGCCCGAGGTCGCCCACGACCTGGGGACCACGGCCACCGCGGCGCAGCTCACGATGACCGGGATGCTCATCGGCGCGGCCGCGGGGCAGCTCGTGATCGGCCCGACGTCCGACCGGTTCGGCCGACGCCGTCCGGTGCTCGTCGGCGTCGCGGCGCACGTCGTCACGTCGCTGCTGTGCATGGTCGCCCCCACGATCGGCCTGCTCATCGGCCTGCGCACCGCCCAGGGCTTCTTCAACGCCTCGGCCAGCGTGGTGGCGATGGCGGTCATCCGGGACCGCTTCGTCGGGTCCACGGCGTCCCGGCTGCTGTCACGGCTGATGCTCGTCATCGGCGTCGCGCCCCTGTTCGCACCGTCCATCGGTGGGCTGATCGCCGGTCAGGCGGGCTGGCGGGCCGTCTTCGGTGCGCTCGCGCTGTTCGGCGCCGGTCTGTGGGTCGTGGTGTGGCGCCGCCTGCCCGAGACCCTGCCGGCCGATCGGCGCCGGCACGGCGGCCTACGCACGGCGCTCGGCGGGTACCGACGGCTCGTCACCGACCGGCACTTCGTCGCCCTCGCGCTGCTGCCGAGCCTGGGGGTGGCGGTCCTCATGAGCTACGTGGTCGCCTCACCGTTCGTGCTGCGGGAGGGCTACGGGCTCAGCGCGGCGCAGTTCTCCCTGCTGTTCGCCGTCAACGGGCTCGGTCTGGTCGGTGGCGCGCAGGTCAACGCGGCGCTCGTGCGGCGGGTCTCGCCGATCCGGATCGTCCGGGTCGTGCAGCCGCTGTCGGTCACGCTCACGCTCCTGCTGCTCGTGCTCGCGCTCACCGGGGCCGGCGGGCTGCCCGCGCTGCTCGTGGTGCTGTGGGGCATCCTCGCGCTGGTCAACTTCGTGCCACCGAACGCCTCGGCGCTCGCGCTGTCCCGGCACGGGCAGATCGCCGGGACCGCCGCGGCGTTCATCGGGGCGCTGCAGTCGGGCGTGTCGGGCGTCATCAGCCCCGTGTCCGGGCTGCTCGGCGGGGACGCCGTGGCGATGGCCGTGGTCATGGTCGCCGCGGCCACCGGGGGACTGCTCGTGCTGGCCCTCGCCACACCCGCGTACCGGCGCGGAGGCGCCTGGACCGGCCAGATCTGAGCCCAGGACGCGGCGCCCGGGTGCGGACGAGGCGATCAGCGCCGCAGCGCCTGCAGCCTCGCGACCGCCTCCACGAGGACCTCCTCACGCTTGACGAACGTGAACCGCACCCACGAGCGCAGCGCGTCGTCCGCCGCGGAACCGGTGTGCGTGAACGCGCCGACGGGCACCCCGACGACGCCGGCCAGCGCCGGCAGCTCGCGGCAGAACCGTGCGCCGTCGTCGAACCCGAGCGGTGCGGCGTCGGCGAGCACGAAGTAGGTGCCCTGCGGCCGGGCCACCGTGAAGCCCGCGGCCGTCAGACCCTCGCACAGCAGGTCGCGTCGGTGCGCGAGCGAGGCCACGAGCCCCTCCACCCATGCGGCCACGCCCTCGTCCTGCAGTGCGAACGCGACAGCGGGCTGGAACGGGGCGCCGGAGACGTAGGTGAGGAACTGCTTGACCGTGCGCACCGCGTCGACGAGCGCGGCCGGGCCGCTGACCCAGCCGATCTTCCAGCCCGTGAACGAGAACGTCTTGCCGGCCGAGGACACGGTCAACGTCCGCTCCGCCATGCCGGGCAGCGTCGCGATCGGCACGTGCGCCCGGTCCGCGTCCAGCACCAGGTGCTCGTACACCTCGTCGGTCACGACGAGCGCGTCGTGCCGGGTCGCGAGGTCGGCGACGACCGCCAGCTCCTCGCGGGTGAGCACGGCGCCGGTCGGGTTGTGCGGGGTGTTGAGCAGGACCAGACGGGTCCGGTCGGTGAAGGCGGCTGCGAGCGCCTGCGCGTCGAGGCGGAAGCCGTCGGGCGTCGCGCGCAGCGGTGCGGTCGTGTGCGTCGCGCCCGCCATCGCGATCACGGCCGCGTACGCGTCGTAGAACGGCTCGAGCGTGAGCACCTCGTCACCGGGTCCGGCCAGCGCCAGCACCGTCGCGGCCAGGGCCTCGGTGGCGCCCGCGGTCACGAGCACCTCGCTGTCGGGGTCGGGGCACAGGCCGTAGCGGCGCTCCTGGTGGGCTGCGATCGCCTCGCGCAGCGCCGGGATGCCCGGGCCGGGCGGGTACTGGTTGGCGCCCGCGGCGATCGCGTCTGCTGCGGCACGCGCCACCGAGGCGGGTCCGTCGACGTCCGGGAAGCCCTGCCCGAGGTTGAGGGCACCCGTGCGTGCAGCCAGGGCGGACATCTCCGCGAAGATCGTCGGGCGGACGGTGCCGTCCGCGTCGAGCAGGCCGGCCGCACGGGCGACATGCTGCCAGCGGTCCGTGCCTCGAGGACCGGGGTCCGGCGTCGGCACGGGGCTCTGGTCTGCGCTCATGCCGCGAGGATAGGACCCCGGGGCACCTGGCGGGGTGGCCTGCTCAGCCGAGGCCGGCCGCGGCGGCGACACCCGCACCGACGAGCAGTCCCAGCGAGGCCCAGGCGCTCACGACCCACCACTCCACGTGGTGTCGGCGCAGCGTGCGCTGCGGGTCTCTGGTCGCCATACCCTCCACCATCGGCAAGGGTGAGCGCGCTCACAAGTACTCGGCGCGGATTCACCCGGGTGCGGCGCAAGACCTGCACACCCCGCGACCGCGGTACACCGCGCACGCACACGCCCCGCGGATCGCGCGTGCGGCGCAGGTCGGCTCCGGAGGCCGGCGCCGAGACGTCGGCCCCGCGTCGTCAGCCCTGGGCCGCGGCCTCGTCAAGGTCGGCCGACAGGTCGTCGAGCGCCTGCGACAGCGAGGACAGCGCGTCGGAGGCCGCCGCCGGGGCGGACGCCTGCAGCTCCTCGACCTTCGCCCGTGCGGCGTCGAGCGAGGCCTGCGCGTCGGCGAGCGACTGCTCGGCGTCCGCCTTCGACTCCTGCGCGTCGTCGAGCGCCGACTGCGCCTGCGTGAGCGCGTCCTGCGCCTGGGTCACGGCCTCCTCGGCCTGGGCTCGGGTGTCCGCGTCGAGCGAGCCGAGCTGGTCGCGGACCTCGTCCGCCTTGTCCAGGGCCTGCTGCGCCTGGGACCGGGCGTCGTCGACGGTCGCGCGCAGGTCGTCGACGGCCGAGCACGCGGACACCGAGAAGGTCAGGGCGGCTGCCAGGGCGAGCGAGCCGACGGCAGCGGGCAGGTGGCGCACGGGGATCCTCCGGGGAACGGGCGACGACGGGCTGCGGGTCAGTCTGCCGTGCCGGGGCACGGGTCCGCACTCCTCGGTGCGCGCGCGACCGATACGGCCTCGCGCGCGCAGGCCCGCTGCCCGCAGGCAGAGCGACGCCCCGCCCGGCTGGGTGAGCCGGACGGGGCGTCGGGACGAGCAGGCGACGAGCTCCGCTAGAGGATGCCGGGAGCGACCGTCGGGGAGTCGGTCGACTCCTTACGCCTGCTCGCGGCGGCCACGCACGTCCTGGAGAGACGTGCCGTAGTAGGCCGCAGTCATGAGGTCCTTCATGTCGTCGATCATCGGCATGCGCGGGTTGGCCGGGGCGCACTGGTCCTCGTAGGCGCCCATGGCGACCTCGTCGAGACGACCCATGAAGGCCTTCTCGTCCACGCCCTGCGCCTGGAAGGACGCGGGGATGCCGACCTTGGCGCGCAGGGACTCCAGCGCCAGGGCGTAGGACTCGACGCCCTCGGCCGGGGTGGCCGCCGGCAGACCGAGCATCTGCGCGATCTGCTGGAAGCGCTCCGGGGCGATGTAGTGCTCGTACTTCGGCCAGCTCGTGAGCTTGGTCGGGATGGTGCCGTTGTAGCGCACGACGTGCGGGAGCAGCGTGGCGTTCGTGCGGCCGTGCACCAGGTGGTGCGTGGAGCCGATCACGTGGGCCATCGCGTGCACGATTCCCAGGAACGCGTTGCCGAACGCCATACCGGCGATGGTGCCCGCGTTGTGCATCTTCTCCCGGGCGGCCTTCGTCTCCGGGTCGGTCGGGTCGCCGTTCACCGACTGCGCCAGGTTGTCGAAGATCAGGCGGATGGCCTGCAGGGCCATACCGTCGGTGAAGTCGTTGGCGTAGACGGCCACGTACGCCTCGGTGGCGTGCGTGAGGGCGTCGAAGCCCGAGTCGGCGGCCAGTGAGCGCGGCATCTTGGCCGTCAGGACCGGGTCGATGATCGCGACTGTCGGCGTCAGCGCGTAGTCCGCGAGCGGGTACTTCTTGCCCGCGTCGGGGTCCGAGATGACGGCGAACGGCGTGACCTCGGCGCCCGTGCCCGACGTGGTCGGGATGCAGACGAGCTTGGCCAGCTCACCCAGCTTCGGGAACTTGAACGCGCGCTTGCGGACGTCGAAGAACTTCTGCTTCAGGTCGGAGAAGACGATCTCCGGGTGCTCGTACAGCAGCCACATGACCTTGGCGGCGTCCATCGGCGAGCCACCGCCGAGGGCGATGATCGTGTCCGGCTTGAAGTGACGCATCTGCTCGGCGCCGGCCTGGACGGTCTTGACGGAGGGCTCCGGCTCGACCTGGTCGATGATCTGCAGCGCGACGTTGTTCGAGCGGCGGCGCAGGACGTCGATGACCTTGTCGACGAACCCGATCTGGGTCATCGTCGCGTCGGTGACGATCGTGACGCGCTCGACGTCGGACATGTCCGCGAGGTAGCGGATGGCGTTCGGCTCGAAGTACGTCTTCGCGGGGACCTTGAACCACTGCAAGTTGTTGTTCCTCCGGCCCACGCGCTTGATGTTGATGAGGTTCAGCGCGCTGACGTTGTTCGACACGGAGTTGCGGCCGTAGGAGCCGCAGCCCAGCGTCAGCGACGGCAGGAACGCGTTGTAGATGTCACCGATGCCACCGAGGGTGGAGGGGGCGTTGGTGATGACGCGGATGGCCTTCACGCGGCTGCCGAAGCGCTCCATGAGCTCCTCGTCCTGCGTGTGGATCGCGGCGGAGTGGCCCAGGCCGTCGAACTCGACCATCTGCTCGGCCAGCGAGATGCCCTGCTCGGTCGTCGTGGCGCGCAGCACGGCCAGGACCGGCGCGAGCTTCTCGCGGGTCAGCGGCTCGTCGGGGCCGACCAGGGAGACCTCGGCCATGATGATCGAGGTGTCCGCGGGGACCGAGAAGCCGGCCTGCTCGGCGATCCACTGCGGCGACTTGCCGACCACCGTGGGGTTGAGCTTGGCGTCGGCACAGTTCTTCGACTTGGCGTCGACCCCGAAGATGAACTTCTCGAGGAGCGCCTTCTCCTTCTTGTTCACGCGGTACGCGTGCAGGATGGCGAACTCGGCCATCGCGGCGTCGTAGATCTCGTCGTCGATGATGACGGCCTGCTCGGAGGCGCAGATCATGCCGTTGTCGAACGCCTTGGACAGCACCACGTCGTTGACGGCGCGCTTGAGCTTGGCGGTCTTCTCGATGTAGGCCGGGACGTTGCCCGCACCGACGCCGAGGGCCGGCTTGCCGCAGGAGTACGCGGCGCGGACCATCGCGTTGCCACCGGTGGCCAGGATGAGGGCCACGCCGGGGTGGTTCATGAGCAGGCCGGTGGCCTCCATCGAGGGGGCGGTGACCCACTGGATGCAGTGCTCGGGGGCACCGGCGGCCACGGCGGCGTCACGCACGACGCGGGCGGCGGCGACCGAGGACTCCTGCGCGTTCGGGTGGAACGCGAAGATGATCGGGTTGCGGGTCTTCAGCGCGATGAGCGACTTGAAGATCGCGGTCGAGGTCGGGTTGGTGACCGGCGTCATGGCGCAGATCACGCCGACGGGCTCGGCGATCTCGGTGATGCCGTTGAGCTCGTCACGGTTGATGACGCCGACCGTCTTGAGGTTGGCCATCGAGTTGGTGACGTGCTCGCACGCGAAGATGTTCTTCACGGCCTTGTCCTCGAAGACGCCGCGGCCGGTCTCGGCCACCGCGTGCTGGGCGAGCACGCCGTGCTTGTCGAGCGCCGCGACGGACGCCTTCTTCACCAGACGGTCGACGTCCTCCTGCGTGAAGCGGGAGTACTCCTCGAGCGCCTTGGAGGCGTTCGCGACGAGTGCGTCGATCATCGTGAGCGTGGTGTCGACGGGGGCGTCGGTGCTCGGTGTCGTGGTCACGGGATGTTCTCCCTGCATTCGATGGTGGGGGTGGGAAGTCCTCGTTGACCTCTGACACGAAGTTACGGGGCGGTCGTCCCACGATCGTGTGCCGAAAGTCCCGAATGCGGTCGACGCCTGCGCAATGCACGTGAAAATTCGTGCGCCGGGGGGCCGGGCGTGCTGCCGGCGCACGGCGGCGCCGCTCTTCTCGCAGGTCAGGAGGGGTGCGGAGGCTCTGCGCGGGTCACCTGGCGGGGTCAGGACCCGGCCCGTGTGATCCACGACGCGCTGAGGGACTCGTCCTCGAGGTCGAGCTCGTGCAGCATGCGGCGCAGCACGGCCTCGTCGATCTCCGCGGCGTCCCGCCTGCGCACGAGCGCGTCACGCTGGGCGCCGATGACCGCCCGGCGTACCCGCGCGGTGCGGCCGGCCAGGTCGGCGCGCCGCTGGTGCTCGGGTGCCCAGGCCGTCAGGCCGTCGTCGAGCAGGTCCTCCGCGTTGTCCGGGTCGATGACGACCGCCGCGGCCGCGGCACGTTCGCGGGTCAGTCTCGTCAGCCGCTCGATCGCGGCGTCGGCCTGCTCGGTGCCGAGCTCGGCGCGCCACGCGGGACGTTCGCGCTCGAGCATCTCCTGCACGGCGTCGGCCATCGCGAGCCGGGCCTGCGCCTCCTGCGTGGCGTCCTCGGCCGCCTCGACCTGGGTCGCCGAGCCGACGCCGAGGCGGCGGATCACCGCGGGCAGCGTCAGGCCCTGCAGCAGGAGGGTGCCCAGCGCGACCGTGCACGCGGCCAGCTGCAGCGAGGCGCGCTCGGGGAACGGTGCGCCCGCGGAGGTCGCCGGGATGGCTGCCGCTGCGGCCAGCGTGACGACGCCGCGCATGCCCGCCCACGACACGACCGCGGACTCGCGCGCGTCGAGCGCGTCCCCTGCCGGTCGGTGGCTGCCGCGCAGCCGCAGGTTGTCGAACCGCGCGGTGGCGAAGATGTACACCGGTCGCACGAGGATCGCGGTCGTCAGGACGGCCAGGGACAGGAGCAGCGCCGGGCGCAGGCCCTGGTCGGAGGCGATCACGTCGCGCACGACCCACGGCAGCTGCACGCCGATGAGCGCGAACGTGAACGCCTCGAGCACCAGGTCGACCGTCGACCAGATCGGCTCCTCGTAGAGCCGGGTCGCGTACCCGGCGCGCGGGGCGGTGTGTCCCAGGTACAGCCCGGCCGCCACCACCGCGAGCACCCCGGAGCCGAGCAGCGCCTCCGCACCCCAGTACGCCGCGAACGGCGTCAGCAGCCCGATGGCCGAGGCCACGACGGGGTCGTCCAGGCGCATGCGTATCGCGTGCACGAGCCAGCCCAGGCCGACGCCGACCGCGACGCCCACGCCGACCGCGAGGGCGAACGTCCCCAGGCCGTCGCCGAGGAGCCAGGTCCCCGTGGCGACTCCGGCGAGCGCGACCTTGAAGAGCGTGAGCGAGGTGGCGTCGTTGATGAGGCTCTCGCCGGCCAGCAGGGTCATCACCCGTCTGGGCAGCCCGAGCCGGCGTCCGACGGCTGCCGCGGCCACGGCGTCGGGCGGGGCGACCACGGCGCCGAGCACCAGTGCGGCCGCGAACGACAGCGACGGGTGCACGAGCACCGCGACGAGCGCGACGGCCAGGGCGGTCACGAGCACGAGCCCGACGCCGAGCCGGGTGATGGCGTTCCAGGACGAGCGGAAGTCCCGGTACGAGCTGGACAGGGCGGCCGAGTACAGCAGCGGGGGCAGGACGAACTCGAGGACGACCTGCGCGTCGATCTCGAACCGCGGTACCCCGGGCACGAACGAGGCGACCAGCCCGACCGCGACGATCACGAGCGGTGCGGGCCACCCCTTGCGTCGGCACAGGGCCGCGACGAGCACGGCCGCGGCGACGAGGGCGAACACGTGGACGTGGTGCACGGGCGCTCCTGCTCGCTGTCGCGTCGGGTTGCTGTCCCGACCCTACGGACCCGAGCGGTGCCCGCACCTCGGAGCCGCGCGGGTGCCGGCTGTGCGTCCTCGTGCCCTCGTGCCGCGGTGTCAGGTGGTGCCGAGCGCGTCGCGCAGGAACGTGGCGACCTCCGCGAGCTCGTCCGCGTCGATCCCGTGACCCAGCCCGTGGTGCAGGCGGTCGGTGACCCTCGTGTGCTCGGGCAGCCAGGCGGAGGTCCGCGCGGTCGCCTCGGCCGTGATGACCCGGTCGGCGTCGCCGTGGCCGAAGTACACCGGTGGCCTGCGCCGGGCCAGCGCCGCGTCCCCCGGCAGGGACGTGTCGAGCACGAAGCCCGAGAGCACGACGGCCGCGGTGAACCGCTCGGGTGCGTGGCGCAGCAGCTGGGTGGCCATCAGCCCGCCCTGGGAGAACCCGACCGGGACGACGGGTGTGGTGACCGGGACGTGCGCCTCGAGCCAGCCCAGCACCGCGTCGGCCGCCTCGGCGGTGGCTCGCGCATCGGGTCTGCCGGGCACCGTGATCGGCACCCAGGCATGGCCGCCCTGCGGCAGGGCGAGCGGCGCGCGCAGCGACGCCCAGGCGAGGCCGGGCGGCAGGTGGTCGACGAGCCCGGGCAGGTCCCGCTCGGAGGAGCCGTAGCCGTGCAGCAGGAGCAGCAGGGGAGCGGGTGAGCGGTCGCCCTGGTCCTCGGCCTCGGTCGCGCCCGGGTCGACCCGGACGCCGACCCGGCCGCCGCCCCGCAGGACGGCGGCCGGGTCGATGGTCGGTGTCGTCACTTGGCCAGGGCGAAGCCGCCGGTCCAGCCGATCTTCTCGGACACCGCGAGCGTGAGCTGCAGGAATCCGATCGCCTCGAGCTCGTGGGCGCGGGCCAGCGAGCCGGCGTCGAGCGCCTTGAGGCCGCCGGCCTCGACCGCGGCGACGAGCGCGGCCTTGGCGTCGGCGTCGTCGCCCGCGACGAGCACGGTGGTCGGGACGGTCCCGCCGACGGTCCCGGTCGACAGGGTGCCGGCGAACGTGGTGTTGAACGCCTTGAGGACGTGCGAGTCCGGCAGCGCGGCCGCGATCTCGGCCGCGGCCGAGGAGCCGGCGGGCACGACGAGCGAGTCGAACGTGGCGAAGTCGAGCGGGTTGGTGATGTCGACGACGACCTTCCCTGCCAGCTGGGCGCCGTAGGTGGCCAGCACGTCGGCGACCGCGGGGTAGGGGATGGCGAGGACCACGATGTCGCCGTCGATCGTGCCGGGCGTCCCGTGGCCGAGGTAGGTGACGGTGCTGCCGCCGCCGGCGAGGACGCCGCCGATCGCCGTGGCCATGCTGCCGGTGCCGATGATGGTGACGCTGCTCATGGTGCGCTCCTTGGTCCTGTGCGGTGCGGCAGTGGTTTACTTGTCGCTACAACCATACTGCGGACACGACGGCGCCGATGTCAACCCCGGGCACGAACTACGCTCGGTCCGGCACCGCCCGCCGCACGTCCCGACGGGAGCACCGCATGAACGACACCCCAGGCCCCGACGACGCCACCGACCCCGCGCCCCGCTGGCTCACCCCGCACGAGCTGCGCACGTGGGTCCGCCTGGCCGCCGTGGTCGAGCTGCTGCCGGGCGTCCTCGACACGCAGCTGCAACGCGACGCCGAGCTCACGCACTTCGAGTACTTCACGCTCGCGATGCTCTCCGAGGCGCCCGAGCGCACCCTGCGGATGACCGCCCTCGCGAGCCGTACCAACGCCACGCTGCCGCGGCTCTCGCACGTCGTCTCCCGGCTCGAGGCGCGCGGCTTCGTCCGACGAGAGCCCTGCGCGCAGGACCGACGCGCCACCAACGCCGTGCTCACCGATGCCGGCTGGGAGAAGGTCGTCGCGACCGCGCCCGGGCACGTGGCCACCGTGCGGCAGCACGTCGTCGACGCGCTCACGCCCGAGCAGGTCGAGCAGCTCGGCGAGATCACCGCCGCCCTGCTGACCCGCCTCGACCCGGACGGGCGCATGGCCGCGCTCGCCTACGCGAACGAGGAACTGCCGGACGCTCCCTGACGTCGTGGCGCGAGCCGCCCGGCCGGGTCTGCCTCCGTCAGCGCGGGGCGAACGTGCGGCGGTGCTGCGACGGGCTCGTGCCGAAGCGCCGGGCGAAGTGCTCGCGCAGCGACGCCGCAGAGCCGTAGCCGACCTGCCGGGCGACCGACTCGACGGTGTGGTCGGTGCGTTCGAGCAGCTCGGTGGCGCGCAGCAGGCGCTGCTCGAGCAGCCAGGCGCCCGGGCTCGTGCCCGTGCGCGCCTGGAACCGCCGCGTGAACGTCCGGCGGGACATCGACGCCCGCGCGGCCCATGCGTCCAGGTGCAGCGAGGCCTCGAGGTGCGCGAGCGCCCAGGTCATGGCCGTCCCGATGGCGTCGTCCCCGGGGCGGACGACCGGGGTCGGGATGAACTGGGCCTGCGTCCCGTCGCGGTGCGGGGCCAGCACCAGCGAGCGGGCGACAGCCGTGGCCGCCGCGGCCCCGCGGTCGGTGCGGACCACGTGCAGGCAGCAGTCGAGCGCCGCGGCCACCCCGGCCGAGGTCACGACGTCGCCCAGGTCGGACCACAGGACGTCCGAGCGCACCCGCACGGCCGGGTGGCGCTCGGCGAGCGCGGCCGCCGCGTCCCAGTGGGTGGCCACCTCGCGCCCGTCGACGATCCCCGACGCGGCGACGGGGAAGGCGCCGAGGCACAGCCCCACCACGCGGGCGCCCCGGGCGTGCGCGGCCCGCACGGCCGCCAGCAGCTCCTCGGGAGCCGGGACCTCGCGGTCCCAGCTCGGCAGGACGACGGTGTCCGCGCGGGCGAGCTCCTCGAGCCCGCGCCGGACGACGACCTCGTCCCCGGTGGAGGTGGGCAGCACGCCCGGCCGCTGCGCGCACGTGCGCACCAGGTACGTGCCGCCGAACTGCTCCAGCGCACGGTTCGTCAGCACGAGCGCGGGCACGGACAGGTGGAACGGGCTGATGCCCGGGAAGGCGACGACGGCCACCCGGTGCGTCGGACCCGGGGTCGTGTCCGTGATCATCGTCCGATCCTGCCCCGTCCGGTGGCCCGGATCCAGCGGACGATGGCATCCGGGCCACTCGCCGTGCCGCACCCGGCCGGTGAGCCTGGAGGCATGACGACCTCGTTCACCGCCACCCTGATCGGCGGACCGACCCTGCGGTTCACCTACGCGGGACGGACCCTGCTGACCGACCCGACCTTCGACGACCCCGGCGAGCACCCCGGTCCGGTCACCCTGCGCAAGACCACCCCGCCCGCCCTGCCCGCCGACGAGGTCGGCCCGGTCGACGTCGTGCTGCTCTCGCACGACCAGCACGCCGACAACCTCGACGTGGCCGGGCGCGCGTTCCTCGCCCGCGTCCCGTTGGTGCTGTCGACACCGCTCGCGGCGAGCCGGGTCGAGGGGGTCGTCGGGCTCGAACCGTGGCAGCGGACCACGTTGCCCGCGGTGCCGGGGCGTCCGTCGGTGCAGGTCACCGCCGTCCCGGCGCAGCACGGCCCGGTCGGTTGCGAACCGGTCAGCGGGCCCGTGACGGGGTTCGTGCTGCAGGCCGAGGGCGAGCCGACCGTGTACGTCTCCGGCGACAACGCCTCCGTCGAGGTGGTCGGCGCCATCGCCGCCCGGTTCGACGACGTGCGCGTCGCGGTCCTGTTCGTCGGTGCGGCGAACGTGGGCCGGTTCGGCGAGCACCCCGTCACCCTCGACGCCGTGCGGGCGCTCGCGGTCGCGCGGCTGCTGCCGCAGGCGGTCATCGTCCCGGTGCACGCGGAGGGGTGGGCGCACTTCACGGAGTCGACGGATGAGCTGACCCGTGCGTTCGCCGGCACGCAGGAGGCTCCTCGGCTGCACGTGCTGTCGCGCGGCGTGCAGGTCTCCCTCTCCCGCTGACGCGTCCGCAACCGGGCGGGCCGGCCCGCCCGGCGGGTGGCCGGCAGGCGGGGTGGAAGCCCGGTGAAGGGCCTCCACCCGCGACGCTCAGTCGAGGGCGTCGGTCAGGGTGAACGCCTCGGGGAGCGCGGTGCGGACCTTGGCAGGGGTGTCCTCCCAGCCCTCGACCGCCACGCACGGCACGCCGGTGGCGATGACCGGGTAGTCGTTGCCGCCCTCGTCGAGGCGGTCGCCGAAGAACACGGCGTCCTGCGGCGTCAGGCCCAGACCCTCGAGGAGCCGGTTCACGCCGTACGCCTTGTCGATGCCCTTGCGGGTGATGTCGACCGAGGTCGAACCGCCCGAGCGGACCTCCAGGTCGGGCAGACGGTCGGCGGCGTAGGCGCGCAGCGACTCCTTCTTGCGCCCGTCCGGGTCCCAGGCCTTCTTGGCGTCGACCGGGGCGGCCTGGCCCAGGGCCGAGAACGTCACCTGGCTGCCGCGCAGCTCGATGCGGTCGCCCCAGGTGTCCGCCTCCCACAGGCCGAGCGCGCGGGCACCCTCCTCGACGATCGCCGCGGCACGCGCGAGCTCGTCCTGCGTCAGCGGGTCGGAGTAGACCTCACGCCACGACTCGCCGTCGCTGACCAGGTAGCGGGTGCCGCACGTCGGCAGCACGTGCAGGGCGCGCAGCGCCTCCGGGTCGTCGATCGAAGCGAGGAGCTGGGTGTCGAACTGCTCGAACCGTCCGCCGGAGATGATCGCCACCTGCGCCACCCGCGTGAGGGCGACGATCATGTCGACGATGGTCGGGTCGACCTTGCTCTTGGACGGAGCGAGCGTGTCGTCGAGGTCGAAGATGGCGAGCGCGTATCCCATGGGCGCATAGCCTCACACACCGGGCGGGGCCGACGCACATCCCGAGGTGTCGGCCGCAGCCGACGCCGACACCGCCCGACACTGCCCGACACTGCCCGTCCCCGCCCCGACTCAGGAGTCGAAGCCGAGACCGAGCGCGTCGAGCGTGCGCAGCAGGAGGTTCCGCTGTCCGCCGCGGTGGTCGGCCCTGTCGAGCGACCACTTGGTCAGGCCGACGCCGATCGCGGCGACCGGCTCGGGCGGGAAGGGCAACGGGCGTTCACGCACCATGCGCAGCGCGGTGCGTTCGGTCTCCTCGCCGCCGAGCAGGTCGAGCATCACGTCGGCGGCGAACCGGGTGGCGCCCACACCCAGCCCGGTGAACCCGCTCGCGTACGCGACGCGTCCGGCACGTGCGGTGCCGAAGAACGCGCAGAACCGGGTGCACGTGTCGATCGCGCCACCCCAGCCGTGCGTGAAACGCACGCCCTCGAGCTGCGGGAACGTGGTCAGGAAGTGGCTCGCGAGCCGTTCGTGCGTCGCCGGTCGGTGGTCGTGGCCGGCGCGCATCCGTGCGCCGTAGTGGTAGATCGCGTCGTACCCGCCGAACAGGATCCGGTCGTCGTGGCTGAGGCGGTAGTAGTGGAACTGGTTGGCCAGGTCGGCGACACCCTGCCGGTGCGTCCAGCCGATCGAGGCCAGCTGCTCGCCGGTCAGCGGTTCGGTCATCAACGCGTGGTCGTACACCGGCACGGTCATGAGGCGGTTGCGCCGCAGCAGGGACGGGAACACGTTCGTGGCCAGCACGGCGTGCCGTGCCCGCACCTGGCCGAGGTCGGTGCGGACCACGACACGGTCGCCGTCGGTCTCCAGTGCGCGGACCACGGACCGCTCGAACAGGCGCGCCCCGAGGTCCGTCACGGTGCGGGCCAGCTCGAGGCCGAGGCGCGCAGGGTGCACGAGCGCGGTCGTGCGCTCGTCCCACCGGCCGCCCAGGTAGGTGGGGGAGTCGATCTCGGCGCGGACCGCGTCCCGGTCGAGCGTGCGCGCGCCCGGCTCGTCCCCCTCGGCCAACCAGGCGACCTGGTGCGGCTCGACCGCCACCGAGAGCGTCCCCGTGCGCTCGAAGTCGCAGTCCCAGGCGTACCGCGCGACGGTCGCCTCGATGTCGTCCAGGTTCTGCAGGCCGAGCCGGTCGAGCGTGGCCAGCTCCTCGGGCCACCGTCGCTGCCCGTTCTCCTCGCCGTGCGTCAGGCTCGCCTCGCAGAACCCGCCGTTGCGGCCCGAGGCGGCCCATGCGACCCGCCGCCCCTCGAGCACCACGACCGACCGGCCGGGCTCGCGCTCGAGCGCGCGCAGCGCGGTCCACAGGCCCGCGTATCCGCCGCCCACCACGACCAGGTCGGCCTCGACCGTGCCCGTCAGCGCGGGATGGTCGACACGCGCGCCGTCGACGTCCTCGAGCCAGAACGCCGCCGGGCGCACCTGGGACAGGGCCTCGCGGACGGCGGCGGGAGCGGGTGCGGATCGTTCGAACACGGTGCTGTGCGTCACGGGGACCTCTGCCTCAACCACGGAGCTGGGATGCGTCGCCAGGCGTCCTCACCTGCGGGGACGCGGGCTGCCGCATCCCCGCAGGCACGGTACCGATGCCGTCGGGCGATGTCGACGACGCGCGGTCACCCGGCGTGCGCGCCCGCCGTGGCCCCGGGGGTGACGTCCTGGTCGAGGTGGGGCCCCTGGGCCGCCTCGCCACCCTCGGCCGCCTCGGCGCTCGCGGCCACGCGGGCGACCGGCTGCGGTGCGCCGCGGCGGGTCGCGAGCGCGTCCCGGTAGGTGTCGACGACCTGCGGCCCGACGCTCTCCACGTCGAACTGCCGGGCCTGGGCGAGCTGGCGCCGCCGGACCGCCTCCGGGCGTCGCGGTCCGGCGATGCGCTCGGCGAGCAGGCGGGCGAACGCCGGGACGTCCTGCGTCGGCACGAGGTGGTCGGTGAGCGGCCCCAGGACCGCCCGGTAGCCGGCGTTGTCGCCGGCCAGCACGACGCCGTGCGTGGCAGCCAGGGCCTCGACGACGCTGATCCCGAAGCTCTCGCCGCCCAGGCTGGGCAGGGCAACCACGTCGGCGTCGGCCAGCATCCGGGCCTTGTCGTCCTCGGCGACGAACCCCGGGAAGTCCACGACGCCCTCGAGGCCCTCGTCGCGCACGAAGTCGCGCAGGTCGTCCAGCAGCGGGCCACGGCCGGCGATCGTCACCCGGAACGGCACGTCGGTGAGGTGCTCGCGACGGATCGTCGCGACCGCCCGCAGCAGGTGCGGGGCGCCCTTGCGCTCGACGAGGCGTCCGAGGAACAGCACGTGCACGGGACCGTCCTGCGGGTGCGCAGCCGCGTCGGTGACGAACGCGTCGACGGCGACCGGGTTCGGCACGACGTGGGCGTCGAACCCGAACGCGTCGCGGCCGAACTCCCGGGCGGGCTCGGACACGGCGAGCATCCGGTCGAACCGTCGCAGCTGGCGTCGCTGCGCGAGGCCCATCAGGCGGGCGCCGAGAGCGATCGCGGGCCCGGCCGGAACGATGTGGAACGTGCCCACGACGGCGGTCGTGGCGGGCACGCGGGTGACGAGGCGGCCGGCCATGAGCGGGCTGCACGGCATGGCGACGTGCACGACGTCCAGCGCCAGGTCGTCGAGCACCGAGCGCAGCTCGCGGTCCCGGGTGAACGTCGGCGTGCTCAGCGCGTTGCCGTTGGCCCGCACCGCGACGGACCGCCCGATCCGGTGCAGCTGCGGCAGGTCCGTCCGGGTGGTCGACGGGGCGACGTAGTGCACGTCGTGGCCCTGGGAGGTGAGCCAGCGCCCGAGGGTGAGGACGTGCTGCTGGACACCGTCGGGCCGGTCGAGGGAGTCGTCCAGCACGAGAGCGACGCTCAGGGGCTCCATCGCGTCAGGCACCTGACGCCGTGCAGCAGGCACCCGCGTGCGCGACCCGGCCCGTGGTGGGCGGACGGTGTGACCTCATCCCGACTCCTTCTCCGGCCACGGCGCCGTCGGCAGCGCGTTCGGTGACCAGTCTTCGCAAGTCGGTCTCGCCTGTCGTCAGCCCAGCGACGTGGTGCGGATACCGTACCCGCGGTACCGGCCGCGCGGGGGTGACGTCCGCCCCGGATGTGCTCAGCGCGGGGGCGGCTCGTCGCCGTGGATCAGCCGTTCGAGCGGCAGCAGCGCCGCGCCGACCGCCACCGTGTCGCCGCCGAACGTCGCCGGGAGCAGCGTGAACTGGCCACCCGGTCGGGCCAGTGAGCTCGCGCGGACGGCCGCCTCGATGCGTGGGCCGAGCGTCGGCATGAGGCGCAGGCCGACCCATCCGCCGATGACGATCCGCTGCGGGTTGGTGAGGTTGACCAGGCTGCCCAGGGCGGGTCCGAGGGTGTCGACGACGTCGTCGACCACGGCCGTCGCCCCGGGTTCGCCTCGTTCGGCGGCGTCGACCAGCTCGCCGAGGGCACGCCACCCGGAGCCCTCGAACCGGGCGCCGGTACGGGACCAGGCGTCGAGGATCGCGTCGGCGCCGACATAGGCCTCGAGGCAGCCGTGGCCTCCGCACCGGCACGCTCGACCGGCGCGCTCCACCTTGGTGTGCCCCCACTCGCTGGCGCTGCTGTGCGCCCCCTGCTGGAGCACGCCGTCGACGACCATGCCGAGGCCGACGCCGCGGCCCAGCAGCACGACCAGGGCGTGCCGCACGCCTCGCGCGGCGCCGAACCACTGCTCGGCCTTCGCGAGCGTCTTGGCGCCGTTGTCGGCGACGACCCCCGGGTGCCCCGGCACCAGGTCGGTGATCGGCACGGGGTCCCAGCCCAGGCTCTGCGCGTACAGCACCTGCCGGCCGTCGGGGTCGGTCTCGACGATGCCGGGCAGCCCGAGGCCGATCCCGGCCAGACGGGTCCACGCCTCGGGGTTGCGCTCCTCGAGCGCGGCGAGCGCCTCGGTCAGGTCGCGACCGATCATGTCGGGCAGCTCCTCGGCGTGCCCGCCGCGGAACTCGCGGTCGACGCGCCGCATGCGCAGGTCGAACAGCTCCACGGCGACGCCTCGCTCGCCGACGTCGGCCCCCACCAGGTAGGCGCCGTCGGGTCGGGGGGCGACGAGCGTGATCGGGCGGCCGCCCTGCGAGGAGACGGTGCCCACCTCCTCGACGAGACCCTCCTCGACCAGCTCGGTGACGAGGTTCGTCGCGGAGGCGAGCGAGAGCCCGCAGTCCCGGGCGATGTCCGCGCGCGAGGTCTCGCCTGCCAGGACGACGTGGGTGAGCACGAGGGCCCTGTTGTGACGGCGCAGCGAGGTCACGGTGGCCCGCCGGGGTGCGAGGGCCGCGGCACGCCGCAAGGGCAGGTCGGGGGTCGTCACAGCAGGTCACCGGGGTGCCGGGCGTCGCGCAGGTGGAGCGTGGCGAGCGCGGTCGGGCCGGTGGCCGTGACCCGCAGCCCGCGCTCGACGCGCTCGACCCGCACGGCGGCGGGTGCCCCCGCGGGGCCCGTGGCCCGCACGCGCGACGGCTCCACGTCGCCCTCGAGCTCGTACTCGAGCCAGTCGCCGGTGTCGAGCTCCACCATGAGCTCCTCCTCGGGCGCGTAGGGCCGTCCGTCGGTCTGCTGGAACGGGTTCTCGGGGTGCGCGCCGTCGGTCGTGAAGCGCATCGGCACCGGGTCATCCTCCCGGATGCCGGGCAGCGTCCGCTGCCGGGAGGTCGCGAACGACACCCCGGCACCCCGGAACCCGAAGCCCCATGCGGGCACCCGGGCGGGGGAGCAGCCGGTGGCGGCCGCGACGACGTCCGGCTGCCAGACGGCGTGCTCGAACCGCATCGCCTCCAGCAGGTCGTCGAGGACCCGGCGGGCCGCCGCGGGGTCGATCGCCGCACCGCCCTCGGCGGCCTCGACGATCCGTGACCAGCCCTCCGGTGCGGTGACCGACACGGGGGAGGTGCGGGTGTCGACCTTCTTCCACGGCCACAGGTTCCAGCCGATGCCCTCGGACTCGTAGAGCCGGAACGCGGTGTAGATCCACTCGAGGGTGTTCTCGCCGCCCTCGCCCATGTACACCGGCAGGCCCAGCTCGTCGCGGGTGCGCAGGTAGCGGGCGATGCTCGGGCGGTCGGGCGAGGACCAGTACTTGTGGAACTGCAGCAGCGAGTTCTCGTCCCACACCCGGGTGAACACGTCCCAGTTCGTCGCCCAGTGCGAGCCCTCGTAGACGATCAGGTGGTCGGGGTCGGCCCGGCGGATCTCGGTCGTCAGGTCGCGGTAGAGGTCCACCAGCTCGTCGGCGTACCGGTGCTGCCACTCGTGCGGCAGGGGTTCGTTGAGCAGGTCGTAGCCCAGCACGGTCGTCTCGCCGGCGTACCGCTCGGCCAGGTCGCGCCACAGGCGCAGCGTGCGCTCGCGGTAGGTGGCGTCCATGAACAGCTCCGGAAGCCCGCGCGGGGAGTCGTCGATGTTCGTGCCCGTCTGCCCGCCGGGTGCTCCGTGCAGGTCGAGCAGCACCCACAGCCGGTGCGTCCGGCACCACCCGATGAGCCGGTCGAGCAGGACCAGCCCGTCCTCGCGGGGTCGCCCGTCGGGGTGCTGGACGACCCGGGCGTTGATGGGCACCCGGACGTGGTCGAACCCGGCGGCGGCGATCGCTGCGACGTCCTTCTCGGTGAGGAACGCATCGCGGAAGCGCGGCCAGAACTCGGCGCCGTAGTCCGCACCGGCGAGGCGGTCGACCAGGGCCTCGATCTGCCGGGGGGACTGCGCGCCCGGGCCGAAGCGCCACATGTAGCCCTCGGGCAGCAACCAGTTGCCCAGCCCGATGCCCCGCAGCAGCAGCTCGTTCCCGGCGCCGTCGACCAGCTGCCCGTCCTGGGCGTGCACGAAGCCACCGAGGTGGGCGGGACGGCGGGTGAAGTGGACGTCGGCGGTGGTGGTCACGAGGGGCTCCTGGGTCACTTGAGGCCGGAGAGCGCGAAGCCCTGCACGACGTAGCGCTGGAAGACGACGAAGACGACGAGGACCGGGACGACCATCACGGAGGCGGCGGCCATCTGCAGCGGCGGGTCGACCGCGATCTGCTGGTTGAGCAGGGACAGCCCGACGGACAGCGTGTAGAGGCGCTGGTCGCCGGCGATGACCAGCGGCCACAGGAAGCTGTTCCAGCCGGCGATGAACGTCAGCACGGCCTGCACCGCGAGGATCGGCTTGGACAGCGGCAGCACGATCTGGGCGAAGAGCCGGACCTCGCCCGCGCCGTCGAGCCGGGCAGCCTCCATCGTCTCGGTGGGGATGGTGGTCATGAACTGCCGGAACAGGAAGATGCTGAACCCGCTGACCAGCGTCGGCAGCGCGATGCCGAGCAGCGTGTTCGTCAGCTGCAGGCTGTTGAGGATCAGGTAGGTCGGGATCATCGTGACCTGCACCGGGATCATCAGCGTGGCCAGCACGAGGAAGAACAGCGCCTTCTTGCCGCGGAACTCGAACTTCGCGAACGCGTAGCCGGCCATCGCCATGAGCAGGAGGCCGACGGCACCGATCAGCACGACGGCCACGGTGTTGACCAGGTACCGGCCGAAGTCGAGCTCGGTGAACAGCCGGACGTAGCTGTCGACGGTCGGGTCGCGGGGGATCAGCGAGGGCGGCGGGGTGATCGACTCCCGCTGGCTCTTGACCGACCCGCTGAGCATCCACAGCAGCGGGAACGCGGTCAGGACGGCGCCGCAGGTCAGGGCGGTGAGCACGAGCACGTTCAGGGTGCGGCGCGAGGAGGGGTCCGTGCGTCGCCGGGCCGGGGCGCTCGGACTCGGGGTGCGTGTCCGCCGGGCGCTCGGGGTGGGTGCCACGGTGGTCTCAGTACTCGACATCGGCCTTCCTCACCCGCAGCTGGACGACGGTGACGACCGCGATGATCGCGAACAGGACGAGCGATCCGGCGCTGGCGTACCCGAACTGGTTGAGCCGGAACCCCTCCTTGTAGAGGAAGACCGACATGGACGTGGTCGCGCCGAGGGGGCCGCCGTCGGTGAGCACGAACGGTTCGTCGAAGAACTGCAACCAGGCGATGACCGTGGTGATCGTGACGAAGAAGATCGCGAAGCCCAGCAGCGGGATGACGATCGAGCGGGTGGTCCGCCACTCGCCGGCGCCGTCGAGCGAGGCCGCCTCGAGGTATTCGCGCGGCACGGCCTGCAGCGCGGCGAGGAAGATGATGATGTTCAGGCCCGTGCCTCGCCAGACGGCCACGAGCGCGACGGAGAACTTGGCCAGCGTCGGGTCGGAGAGCCACTGCACGGGCGCGACGCCGACCTGAGAGAGCAGCCAGTTGAACAGCCCGAACTGGGTGTTGTAGAGGTAGCCCCAGACCAGCGAGATCGCCACGATGCCGGTCACCGCCGGGACGAAGTAGAACGACCGCAGCGCGCGGGCCAGGCGTCCGTCGCTGCGGTGCAGCAGCAGCGCGGTCGCCAGAGAGAGCCCGACGACGGCCGGGACGCCGACCAGGACGAAGAACGCCGTGTTGCCCAGGGCCTTCCAGAAGTCGGGGTCGTCGAGCAGGGCGGCGTAGTTGGCCAGGCCGACGAACGTCACGTTCGACCGGTCGGCCAGGCCGGAGATGTCCATGTCGGTCAGGGACACCACGGCGGCGACGCCGATGGGCAGGACGCCGAACGCCAGCAGCAGGAGCATCGCCGGCGAGGCGAACAGGTACGGGGCGAGCGCGTGCTTCTTCATGACCTCTCAGCTCGTGGTCGAGGTGGTGGGCGGGGCTCGGGCGGGGCTCGGGCGGGACGACCGGTGGGCCGCCCCGCCCGAGGGATCAGCCGACGCTGACGCCTGCCGTCGACTCGCGCAGGGCGGCGAGGGCCTCGTCGCGGTCGGCGCCCTGCAGGGCGATCGAGTTGAGCGCCGTGAGCAGGTCCGCCCCGGTCCCGCCGTCCCAGTTCGGCACGAGCGGCAGCACCGCGGCGTCGGCGAGCTGGGCGGAGTACACCGCGACGAGCGGGTCACCGGTGAGGGTGGGGTCCTCGAGCGCGGCCTTGGCCGTGGGCAGCTCGCCGTTGATCTCGTACCAGTCGACCTGCGTGGCGGGGTCGGACAGGAACTCGAGCAGGTCGAGCGCGTCGTCGGCCTGCGGGGTGTCCTTCCAGAGCGCCATCGACGACCCGGCGAACAGCGAGGTCCCGGTCTCGGCGGTCGGCACGGTGGTCACGGCCCAGTCGCCCTCGAGGTCGGGCGCGGCGTCGGTGATCGACTTGGCCAGGTACGGTCCGCTGATCAGCATCGGCGTGACGCCGGTGATGAACCCCTGGGTCTGGTCGAAGTCGCCGTTGACGGGGACGCTCCCGTCCGCGTAGAGCCCGGTGTACAGGTCGACCGCGGCCTCGAACTCCGGTGTGTCGAAGTCGATCGCGCCACTGTCGTCGAGGATGTCGCCCCCCTGCGCCCACGTCATGATGACGGGCAGGGCGCTGTCCCACTGCGGGATGTAGTAGCCGTACTGACCCTCGCCGCGGGCGGCGAGGGTGGCGGCGTCGGCACGCAGCTCGTCCCAGGTCGCGGGTGGGGTGTCGATCCCGGCCTCGGTGAGGATGTCGGAGCGGTAGAAGAGCACGCGGGTGTCGCTGACCCACGGGATCGCGACCGTCGCGCCCTCGATCGCGGTCGCCTCGCCGGCCACGCCGTCGGCGAAGTTCTTCGCGGCGAGCGCGGGGCGCTCGGCGATGGCGTCGTCGAGCGGCATGAGTGCGCCGGCGTCGGCGAACGTGCGCAGCTTGGACAGGCCCACCTGCAGGAGGTCGGGGCCGTCGCCGGAGGCGACCGCCGTGGTCAGCCGCTCGTCGATGCCGTCCCAGGGGATCGCGACGACGTCGACGTCCACGCCGGACTCTGTGGTGAACGGGGCGACCAGCTTCTCGAAGTTGGCGCCCGAGTCGCCCATGATCCACACGGTCAGGGGTTCGCCCTCGCCTGCCGAGCCGTCGGAGGGCTGGGTGCAGGCGGTCAGCCCGAGGGTCAGGCCGCCGAGGGAGGCGAGCGCGAGGGCCGTCGTCGGCATTCTCTTCATCGAGATTCCTCTTCTCTGGGGGTCACGCGGCGGCCCGGTGGGGGCGGCGACGCGGTGGTGCGCGGGTGGTGCGTGGCGGGTGTGGCTCAGGTGCCCGGAGGTCCGTCGGGGTGGGGTCCCGTGCCTGCCCGTCGTCACGGGCGCGGCTTCGGGCGTCCTTGCCCGGAGGTCTTCCCCTCAGTTCCTTCAGTGCTTATCGTATGTCGCGTTATAAGTCTCCGCAAGCACCCGCCGGTCCGGGCTTCGGCTGGAAGCGGCCGATCTCGTTCACGGCGACGACCGCCCGCTACGTGCGGATCGTGCAGACCGGCTCGGCGCCGGAGTGGTGGTCGATCGGGGAGCTGACGGCTTACACCACCGCGCCGTGCGGTAGGACGAACGGGCGAGGGACCGGCAGGATGCGCTGCCGGTCCCTCGCCCTCCCTGCCATGCCGACGAGCTCAGCCGCCCACGAGCTCGGCCGGGACGACGAACGTGCTGAAGGAGTCGGCCGGGAGCGTCGGGGTCAGCAGCTGACCGCCGACGAGCACGCGCACGGCCTGCTCGTGCGGTTCCGGGTTGTGCACCACGACGACGAGGCTCTCGTCCGGGTTGCGGAACACCAGCTGGTTCTCGAAGCCCGTGTAGCTGAGCGTCGGGACGAACCGGGCGCCGACCTGCACGAAGTGGCTGACGTGCTTGAGCAGGTGGTACTCGTGGTTCCACGCGTACGTCCGGGTCTGCGCGTCGACGGTGACGAACGAGTTCTGCGCCCAGCCCCACCGGCTCAGGCCGCCGCGCAGCAGCGAGACGTTCCAGTACATGTAGGCGCCGGCGCCGTGGCTGAAGTAGTGCCGCATGAGGCCCCAGGAGTACCGGCAGTAGCGCCAGTCGTTGAGCCCGTCGCCGCACTCCTGCTCGGTCTGGTAGACGCGCAGCTCGGGGTGGTCGCGGTGCACGAACGGCAGGGCGCTCTTGCCGGCCCACTGGATGCCGACGCCTTGGATGGCCGCCGCGGCCTCGGGGTCGTCGAGCACGCCCTGGACGAGCGCGTCGTCGCCGCGCTCGAGCGTGCCGAGGAAGACCTCGACGCCGCGCCGCTGCATCTGCGGTCCCAGGTGCCGCACGAACCGGGCCAGGCCCTGCGGGGTCCAGGTGCAGCTGGGGAACACCTGCGGGGAGTTGAACTCGTTCTGCGGCATGACCATCCCGATGGGGATGCCGAGCTCGCGGTAGGCGTCGACGAACCGGCCGAAATAGGCGGCGTACGCCTGCAGGTACGGCTCCTCGAGGCGGAACATGTCGGTGCCCTCGTGGCCCACCTGGTCGGGTCGCAGGCCGTTCTCGACGTCCTGGATGCCGGGCATCGGCAGGGCGCCGGCGTAGTGCCCGTTGGTCTTCATCCAGCTCGGCGGGCTCCACGGCGAGGCCCACAGGCGCAGGGACGGCTGGCGCTCCTGCGCCGCGCGGATGAACGGGACGAGGGTCTGCAGGTCGTGCTCGATCGAGAAGTGCTCGAGCGCCAGGTCGCCGTCGACCTCGTCGTAGGAGTACCAGTCGAGGGAGAAGTCGTTGGCGCCGACGGGCATGCGGCACAGCGAGAGGTTCGCGCCGACACCGGGGGTGAACAGCTCGTCGAGGATCTGCGCGCGCTCGTCGTCGGTGAGCAACGACAGCGACGTCCAGCCGAGCTCGTTGAACGAGGCGCCGAAGCCCTCGACGGCCTGGCCCGGGCGGTCCGTCTGGACGAACACGTCGGGCATCGCGGTGACGGGGCCGAACCCCAGGTTCTCGCGGGTCTGCCAGGGTGCGGCCTCGGTGGTGACGACCCACGTCACCTGGGCGGGTGCGGCGGAGTCGTGCTCGTGCGGACGCGGGGTCATCGGTGTCTCCTTCGTCGCCGGACCTGCCGAGCGGTCTGGCGGGCCAGGGCTCGGGGAGGGGTCTCGTCATCGGGACCGGGTGCGGTCGGGAACGATCGTACGACATACCTACTGGATGCTCGGTAGGCCGTCGCGGTGGCCCAGCGCGGTGTCGAGCGCGGTGTCGGGGTTGACGCCGTCGGGCGGTCTGCCATGCTGCCTCAGACGGTGCGCGGGTCCCCGGCACCTGCGTCGTCGCGACGACCAGAACCAGGAGACGGCATGGGTGAACCCGTCCTGACCACCCTCACCGTCCTCGACGTGGCCGCCTGGCGGGCGTGGCTCGACGAGCACGAGGACGACCCCGACGCGGTCTGGCTCGTCCTGGCCAAGAAGGGCGTGCGCGAGCCCACGTCGCTGACCTACGCCCAGGCGCTCGACGAGGCGCTGTGCAGTGGGTGGATCGACGGCCAGAAGCGCGCCTGGGACGAGACGACCTTCGTCCAGCGGTTCAGCCCGCGCCGTGCCCGCTCCCTGTGGTCGCAGCGCAACCAGGAGCACGTGGCCCGGCTCGTCGAGGACGGTCGGATGCGTCCGCGCGGGCACGCCGAGGTCGCGCGGGCCCAGGCGGACGGACGCTGGGACCGGGCGTACGCCGGATCGGCCACGGCGCAGGTCCCGCCGGACCTGCTCGCCGCCCTGGACGCCGACCCGCAGGCACGGGCCGCGTTCGAGGCGCTGAGCAGGCAGGACCGCTACTCGGTGCTGCACCCGCTGATGACGGCCCCGAACGAGGACGTGCGTGCGGCCAGGCTCGCGCGGGCGCTGCGCGACCTGGGCTGAACGAACGCTGGCCTGAACGAACGCCGGACGCTGGGCCGAACGGGTGAGCGCCCAGTCGCCGGGCTCACCAACGGCCGGTCGCTGCCGATCGGACGGATCATGGCCAGACCCCTGCCGACGTTCGTCGAGGTGCCCGTCGTCGGCGCCGAGCCGACGTCCTCGGCCGTCGGGTCGATCGCCCGCCCCGCCCAGACCGTGCGGGGCGACGCCCCCGCGGCCCACGCCCTCCGGCTGCTGCGCGACCAGCCTGACGTGCAGGCGCTGGTCGTGATCGACGACCCCCGTGCCGACGCGGTCGGCATCCTGGCACGCGAACGACCCAGTCCCGACCTCGGTCAGGAGTTCGGCACGGCATTTCGCAAGGTGCGGCACCTCGCGGCGAGCCCCGCGATCGTCGTGGACGCCGACACGCCCCTGCTCACCGCCGCGCGCACGCTGGCTGGCCACCGTTCCCCCCTGCCCGACCTGGTCGTGCGCGGCGAGACGTGGGGCTGGGTCCCGGCGTCCGACCTGCTCGACCACCTCGTCCGCGCCTTCCGGGACGCCGCCGCCTGTGACGCCGTCTCGGGCGTGATGAACCGCGACTCGCTCGACCTGACCCTTGAGGCCTGGTGCAGCGCCATCGCGCACACGGCGAACCGGCTCGTCGCCGTCGTCCTGCGGGCCGAGGGCCTGGAGGTCGTCAACGAGATCGCCGGGCGTGCCGCCGGTGACGTCGTGGTCGCCCTCGTGGTCGCGCAGATCGTGGCCGCCGCACCCGCCGGTGCCTTCGTCGGCCGTGTCGGCGGTGGCGAGATCGTCGTGCTCGGCGTCCTGCCCGACACCCCGCCGCACCGCGTCGGCGCCGAGGTCGAGGCGCTGCGGCAGGCCCTCACCACGGCCGCCAGCACGCCCACCCGGCTGCCCGCGCACCTGTCCCGAGTCCGCTGGCCCACCGTCAGGTCCGGCGCGTCGGTCTCGGCCCGCGGCAGCGCGGACCCGGAGCGCGTCGTCAACGACGCACGGCTCTACCTCAAGGAGCTCTCGGCGGCGCCGGCGGCCCCGAACCGGCGCGGGCCACAGGCCTCGGCAGACCTTCGACGGCCCTCCGACGAGGCACGTCGCGGGGCCGGCCTGGGTGCTCGCACCCACAAGTTCCTCACCGGCGTCGCGGCGCCGCCGACGTCCCCTCAGGACCAGGACGGGACTCCCGATAAGGCGTTCGTCCCCGCCGCACGCGAGGACCGATCGGACTGAGGAGCTCCTACCCGTGACGCGAGTGCACCTGCGGGACGCAGCGCGCCTCGGGGTGGTCCGGGCGAGGCGAGGCCGTGCCCGCCACCGGGGCCGACGCGGGTGGCGCTCGTGGGTCTCGGCAGGGCTGCTCGTGGCCGTCGTCGCGGGCGGCGCGGCGTCGGTGCTCTCACCGTCCGGGTCCGCATGGGCGTCCGGGAGCGGCGACTGCGTCACCGGTGAGGACTTCCTGTGCCTCCAGGGCGCCGACACGGTGCTCAGCGCCGTCGGTGCCGGGGACGTCTTCGACTACGACCTCGGGGACCTGCGCGACGCACCCAAGACCGTGCAGGTCGTGGCCACCTTCCCCGACGACTCCGACGCGGTGAACGAGCCGACGCTGACGATCCGGCTGCGCAACGTGGTGACGGCCGCCGACCTGCCCGGGTTCGAGCCGACGGCGTCCGGGTGGACGTACACCGGGGTGGGACTCGGCGCAGCCCTCGAAGGGGTCGTGGTCGACGGCGTCTACACCCCCGACGTGGAGACCCTGACGTACGGCGCGCAGACCGGCACGGGCACGAGCGCGTCGACCACGCTGCCGACGGGCTCGGTGACCTACACGTTCGCCGAGGGCACCACGTCGGCCGCGGTCGCGATCAAGGTCGCGCCCGACCTCGCCTTCGGCGCCGGGGCCGGCACCGTCGACTCCGCGCTGGTGCCGGGGGCCTCGTCGCACACCGGGGCCCCGATCACGGTGACCACCGCCTACCGGGACGACTCGGCCGTGTGGCACACGGTCAGGACCGCCGAGGTCACGCGCATCCGCCTCACCGACACGCCGTCGTACCACGTCGCCTACTCCAGCTCCTCCGCGACCCTGACCTCGACCTCGGGGCCCGTGACCCAGCGGGTGACCCTGATCCGCGCCACCGACGGCCTGCGGATCCTCGACGACGACGCGGCGGTCCTGGACCGGACGTTCTGGCTGCGGGTCGCCTGCACCTACGCGACCTGGGCGGTCACCGACACCGGGGGCTACCAGGTCACCCCCGTGGGTGGGTGCCGGGCCGACGGGTGGCAGCACCTCAAGGTCGAGCAGCGGGTGCACCAGTCGCCGACGGCAATCGGCGTGACCTTCACCTACGACGCCGCGAAGGCCTCCGGCGTCGACCACGCGCTGACCCCCGCGGTGACCGCGCTCGACACGCAGCTCGACGGCACCGGCGGGATCTCGACCACCGTGCTGGACGGCAGCACCGAGACCGCCTCGCTGCGCACGTGGGGCGGCACGCCCACCCTCACCGTCGGCGGGTACGAGGCCCCCGCCTTCACCGTCAGACCGCTCGCGCAGGGCGCCAACGAGGTCTACCAGGGCCAGCAGGGCAACTGGCTCGACGCGGTGTACCTGGAGAACACCGGCTCGGCCGCCAGCGGGGCGCTGACCGTGACCGTGAGCAACGGGTCGCCCGGCACCGTCGGGGTGACGGCCGTGACGATCCGACACCCCGCCGCGCAGACCGGCGGCGCCTGCGGGGCCTCGGCGTGCGGGCTCGTCGCCGTGACAGCTGCGACCTCGGACGCGGCCGGCAACCCCTCCGGGCAGCGCACCGTGGCCTTCGTCGCGGCGAGCGCCGGCGCGACCAGCACGACGGTCACGGTGACCGGCCTGGGCGGGACCTCGGCGCAGTACCTGACGTCGTTGACCTTCACCTACGCGCGCTCCTGGCCCGTCGGCTCGGCCGTGACCGGCGCGTCCTCGCTCACCGACGCACGGATCCTCGTGCAGGGCACGCCTCTGCGCCCCGAGGCCGACTACGCCGACGGCATGGACTACGAGCTCGGCTACACGCTGACCCACCCGTACCACGCGAGCGACAACGCGCCCCTGCTGGTCAACTCGACGCTGCAGTGCGGCGACTCCGCGAGCGACATCAGGCAGTGCACCGTGACCTCGCAGCACGAGCTGCGGCCGGCCGCGCACGTCGAGGTGTCCAGCAGCTCGGTGCGGCTGACCGGCCTGCCCGCCTACCTCAACGCCGGTGACGCCGTCACCGGCGTCACGCTCGCGTTCCAGGGGGGTGACCCGGGGATCGGCGGCGTCAAGCACCTGCACGGCATCTTCCATGCCTACCTGTTCGAGAACGGCGACGTGAGCGTCGACCCGTCGCAGGTCGAGGTGACCTACGCCGGGGTCACGGTCCGCGCCGACCAGCCGGGCGGTCCGTTCCGCATCACCAAGCGCACCTACGAGTCCGACGGGACCACCTTCGCCTACTACGACGTGGCGTCCACGGCACCGCTGACCTGCAGGACCTCGGGCTCGACGCTGCTCGCCGCCGATGCGTGCCCGCAGGTCACCTTCGGGTTCCGGGTGGCCGCGACGGTCGCGACCACGGTCCTGCCCGCCGAGCGGTACGTCGCCTTCGGGTTCGAGGGCCTGGACTGCGTCGGTGACGGGTGCGTCGCGGACGAGCACGACGTCGCGACGGCCGCGCAGCTCGGCGCCCCGGGCGCGCACACCGCGTCGTACAACTTCCGTGCCGCGCTGGACCTGTCGGCGGCCCTGGTGGCCTCCACCGACGCGGGACTGACCTTCGGCTCCGGCTACGACGTGGCCTCCGGGACCGGAACCACGATCGTGGACGCGGCCGCCGTCCAGGCCGACTCGGTGAGCCTGCGGGTCGCGTTGCGCAACGTGGCCGGGGCGACGTCGAGCGGCACCACCCACGTGTGGATCCCCGTGCCGAAGCAGGGCGAGTCCACGCGCTACACGGGCAACCTCGGGGCCTGCGACGGCGCGCTGACCGCGAGCACGCCGGAGGGGCCCTTCAACACGGCGTGCGACCTGCAGGCCGCACCGTTCGGCTGGTCGCTCGCGCTCGACGCACCGGTCACCGTCACGGGCGCCGACCTGCCCCCGGGCGCCGCGACCGTGGGCTACGCGACGACGAACAGCGCGCCCGACGCAGGGGGCTCCCGGTACGCGTGGGCCACGGTGGAGCAGTCCGGGAGCGGCTCCGACTACCGGCCGTGGGCCGCCGTCGACCCCACGCAGGTGCGGATGGTGCACGTCGCGATCGCCGCCGACCTGCCCGCCGACGCCGTGGTCACGATCGACCTGCCGCTCACGGTGCCGCACTCGGCGTCCGAGCTGTTGGCGCTGGCGGGCGCGAGCGACCTGTTCGCGGCCCGGGTGTACCGCAGCGTGCCCACGTACACCGGCTACTCGACGACGGCGCCGCTGCGGATGGTCCTGCGCACCGGGGTCGTGGCCGGCCAGGTGTTCCTCGACGCGGACCGCAGCGGGGCGCGCAGCACCGGGGACGACGCGTGGCCCGGCGCCGTGGTGCAGGCGTTCCGGTCGGGGGTCGCGGTGGGCGACCCGGTGACCAGCGACGACCAGGGACGCTGGGCCATCTACCTGGACTCGCTCCAACCGGTCGACGTGCGGTTCTCCCTGCTGGTCACCCCGGACCCGTCCGGCGAGCCGACGACCCCCTCGGCCCGGTTCCATCCCGGCCCGGGGTTCGGTGCCGGGGTGTCGTCGCCGACACCGACCGCCGACCAGGCGTACGCGACGACCTCCGGGGTGTACCCCTCCAAGGCCCGCGGTGCCCCGACCGGGGCCGGCACCAGCGCCTACCAGTTCGACGACGTCGACGCGGCCGTGATCCGGCCCACCATGATCACCCTCGTGCCCGAGGGCGGCCGGTTCGACGACGACTCGTCCACCCGGAACCGGGTGCGGTACCAGTACCTCGGCGGTGTCGTCGGCTCGTCCGCCGACGCGGTGTCCCGGTTCGGCTACACGCTCGCGGGCTGGGGCGCGAGTGCCGGCGCGGACCCTGCGACCGCGGTCGACCTGACCACGACGGCCGTCCCGACGGCCTCCACGACCTACCACGCGGTGTGGGTCCCGGTGCAGGCGCCGGTCACCCTCGACGCCGAGGGGGGAACCGTGGCCGGCTGGGACGGGCCCGCGGCGCAGGCGGTCCAGACCCGGGCCGTCGCCTACGGCAGCACCGTCCAGCTGCCGACACCGACCCAGGAGGGCCAGGTGTTCGTCGCCTGGTGCACCACCCGGTCCGGGACCGGCGTGCTCGACGGCTGCACGACGTACACGCCCGGGTCGATGGGCTACACCCAGACCTCCACCACCGCCCGCACGCTGTACGCGAAGTGGCGCACGGCCACGTTCGCGCTGCGCTTCGACCTGGCGGGGGGCACCTACCAGGGCGCGAGCACACCGCCCGCGGGGGCGGACCTCGCCTACGGCGCGAGCGCGACGTCCTCCGGTCTGACCTGGCCCGACACGGCCGCCCTGGCACCGCCCGCGAGCCCGGACCCCTACGTGTTCGCCGGCTGGTACACGACGCAGGCGGGCGCACCTGTCGCGCGGGTGACCGCTGACACGGCGTTGACCTGGGCGAACCTGGGAGGCGCCGGTGTGGTCGGTGCCGGCAGCACCACGGACCACACGCTGGTCCTGACGGCCCGGTGGGTGCACCGTGGCGCCCTGGTGATCGACCCGGCGGGTGGGACGACGACCGGTGCTCTGCCGGCCGCCGGTCGCCCGGACCCCGGCTCGTCGGTGACCGTCGCCGGACGAGCGGTCTCGGCGGTCGAGGGCTCGCCCGCGTCCGTGACGGTCGGTCGGCTCGGCTACCGCTTCACCGGGTGGACGCAGCTGCCGACGGCTGCCGCGGTGGCGGACGGCACCTACCCGTGGACCGGTGACCGTGAGCTGTTCGGCTGGCAGCTCGCCGCGACCTGGCAGCCGCTGGTCGGCGACCTGCACCTGCACGACGGCGCCACCGTCGTCGACGTCACCGGGGCGGTGACGTTCGGGCAGCCGGTCTGCGCCGGTGCCCTCGACCCGGCGTGCCCGGGCGCACTTCCCACCCCCGCCCGCGTCGGCTGGGTCTTCACGGGCTGGCAGAGCGCCGACGGCACGACGTACGTGCCGGGCGTCACCCCGTTCACGGACACCACCGGCCTGACGGCCGACTCGACGGCCCTGGCCGGCCTCGACCTGGTCGCCCGCTGGCGCCCCGTGGAGGTGGTCATCGACTTCGACGCCCGCGGCGGCAGCGCGGTCACGTGGTCGTCGACGGTCGCCCTCGGCAGCTCGCCGAGCCTGTCCGGTGCGCTGACCAGCCGCGCCGGGTACGACTTCGCCGGCTGGTGGCTGCCGGACGGGGACCCGGGCACCCCGGACGACGACACCGCCCTGACCGGGGCCACCGTGTGGACCAGGCTCGTCCCGGACGGGACGCACGTCGTGGCGTACGCCCGGTGGACCCCGCGGTCGTACACGGTGGCCCTCGACCCCGTCGGCGGCCGGGTGGACGGCACGGCGACCCTGTCGGTGACGTTCGGTGCGGCGTACGGCCCGCTGCCGTCCGCGACCCGGACCGGGTACCGGCTCGTCGCGTGGCGCACCGGGTACGACCCGAGCGCCGACCGGACCAGCGGCGCCGCCTACGCCCCGGCCGCCACGGGGACCTGGGGTACCCCGGCCGACGTCACCCTGTACGCCGAGTGGGAGGCGCTGCGCACCACCCTGGTGCTGCACGCCGGTGACGGTGCCAGCGTCCTCGGGCAACCGGTCGCGCTCGTCACGGCCACCTACGGCACGACGCTCGCGGGGCTGCCCGAGCCGGTGCGCACGGGCTACGTCTTCACCGGGTGGTGGACCGAGCCCGGCGGCGGCCGGCAGGTCGAGGCGGGCTCCGTGTGGACCGACCCGGAGGCCACGGTCGACCTGCACGCGCGGTGGCGGGTCCGCGTGCTGGACGTCCAGATCCTCGATGGCACGCGCCGCACGCCGGCTCCGGCCGTCGGCGAGGTGTCCCTCAGGGTGGTGAAAGGCAGCAACGACGCTTGTGCGGGGGCTGCGCAGGCCGATGTGGTGTGTGTGGACCATGGATCGCGGCTGGCGGACACCGGTGCCGGTGCTGCCCTCACCGGTCCGTTCGGATGGGACATGACGGGCTGGGGGGTGCTGCGCGAGGGCACGTGGGAGCCGTTCGACCTGACCGGTGACCCGGTGCGGTCCGACCTGGTCGTGGCCGCGTCGTGGGCGCCGAAGGGCTTCCGGGTGACGCTCCTGGTGGGCACGGGCGACGTGCCGTCCGCGACCGAGCTGGCCGGTGGGACCAGCCCGTGGACCCGGTCCACGACGTCGACCAGCACCGTCGCGTACACCAGCAGACTGGTCGACGCCCTGCCTGCGGGGACGCTCGCGCCCAGCGCCACGGGCTTCACCTTCACCGGCTGGGCGTGCGAGGCCGGGCCGTGCCCAGCCCTGGACGGCACGGCGACGATGCCGGCGGCGGACCTGACGTGGCGTGCCACGTGGGTCCGGGACAGCTATCGCGTCGTCTACCACCTGGCCCTGCCCGACGGCGTGGACCCGGGGCGGGTGCGCGTCGACGCGCCGACCAGCGGCGGCTCCGTGCCGTACGGGCGGACCGTGCCGGTGCCGGACGACTACGCCCCGCCCGTGGTCGACGGCCTGGACTTCGGCGGCTGGACGGTCGCCGGTGACGTCGTCGTTCCGGGGCAGAGCCTCGCGCCGGCGGGCTCAGGCGGTGTGCTCGACCTGGTGGCCGCCTGGTCGACGTCCCGCCTGAGCGTGACCTTCGACCTCGGGGCGGCCCCGGACGGGACGACGGCCGGTGACTTCTCGGCGGGCCCGCTCGACGTACGGACCGCCGACGGCGAGGTGTACGCCGCGGATCGCCAGATCACCTCGTACGGCCGCACGCTGAGCGCGCAGGACCGTCCTGCCGACCCGCTCGCCGCGCCCTACTCGCACGTCTTCCTCGGCTGGTCGCGGCACCCGGTGGCGACGGGCCCGGACGACTTCTACCGCTTCGGGGCCGACGACCCGATCACGGCCGACACCGTGCTGTACGCGCAGTGGCAGCGCCGCGAGTTCACCGTCTCCTTCGACACCAACCCCGGCAACGGCCACGACGGCCGGCCCAAGTCGGTCCCGGACGCGCCCCCGGCCGCGCAGAAGGTCGCCTACGGCGACACGCTCGACACGGTCGACGCCCCCGGTGCCGAGGGCTACTGGCTGACCGGGTGGAACACCGCGTCCGACGGCTCGGGCACGAGCTTCGCCCTCGGCGACGGCGGTACCCCGGTGACGGGCCCCATCACCCTCTACGCCCTGTGGGGCAACCTCCGGCAGGCCGTCGTGCTCGGCGCCTGCGGACTGCTCGGCGTCGGCGGGGTCGGCGGTGCCGGCTGGTACTCGCTGCGTCGTCGCCGCGCGCCCCTGCGGCGCACCCCGCTCGGTCCCGCTCTGCCCGCCCGACGTGAGGTCGCCTGATGTTCAAGCTCGTGTACGGCGTGATGGCGGCCGTGGCGCTGGCGGCGGTCGCCGTCGTCGTCGCGGTGCAGGTGATGCACGCCCCGTCGGCCGGGTACGCGGCTCCGCTGGCCGGCTACGCCTACGCCGCCGACGGTGCGGTCGTCGACTTCCCGCAGGGTGCGACCTACGACGGCGGCGCGGCGACCCCGGCCCTGGTCGTCGACCACCACCCGTCCCCGATCGACGAGTCCCGCGTCCTGCAGCTGTCCGACTCCACGACGACGCTCCTGGGACGCTCGGTCGCCATCGCGCCGGACCAGTCGCTGACCGACCTGCCGGCGGGCACGAACCTGCGGGCCGAAGGTCTCGAGGGGTATGTCGCGACCCCGCCCGGTGAGGGCGCGGCGCCGATGACGCTCGTGCCCGGCACGGTCCTCAAGCTCGCCGACGAGCGGTACCTGCTGCTGGACTCGGCGTTGCTGTGCACCGGTGCGAGCTGTGACGTCCCGGTCGCCACCGTGGCCGTCGGGGCGCTGGTCGTCGTCGTGCCGGACGACCAGCGCGTGCGCGTCTGCCAGGCCAGGGTGTGCGGCGACCTCCCGACGACGGACGGGCTGTTCGCCCGGCTCGACTCGACGGGTGCGCTGGTGCGCTGGGACTCCGAGCAGCTGCTCGCGACCGCGGACGCGGCGCCCATGGCGCTCACGCAGCTCCTCGTCGACCCGGACGGGGACCCGCAGGGGGCGGCGGACCGCGGCGAGGTCGCACTTCCGGGGACGCCGACGCCGGAGCCGTCCGTGACCTCCGCGGCCGGTGAGCCCTCGGGGGCCGGGACGGACGCCGGGGCCGGCACGGCAGCGGGTTCTGGAGCGGGGTCCTCGGGGTCCTCGGGGGCCGGGGGAGCGTCCGGCTCGACCGGCACCGCCGGGACGGGATCGGCCGCGTCGGGCTCCCTGCCCACCGCGCTGCCGACCTTCGCGGCTGACGTGCTCACCCCGCAGGTCGTGCTGACCGCCGCGCCCGACGACGCGCTGGGCGTGGTGGTCGACGGGACGGTCGTCGACTCCGCGCACCGTCTGCAGTCGCTGAGCCTGACCGTCACGCCGCAGGGCGTCGACGGCCCGGTGACCACGCTCGACCTGCTCACGCAGACCCTGCCGTGGCGTTCGGGGGCGCTGACCCCCGGCCTGACCTACGTCGTCGAGGCCCGCGGCACCTACCTGGACTCGGCGGGGGCCGCGACCGAGGCCGTCTACTTCCAGCGGTTGGTGCAGCCGGGCACGTTGAGCCTGAGCACACGGGACGTGACCCGCACCTCGGAGCAGGTCGGCTTCACGCTGACCGCCCCCACCGTCCCGGCCGGTCTGGACAGCCTGCGCCTGTCGTGGGCGGACAACGGCTCGGGCACGGGCGGCGCCCACGGCACCGTCGACGTCGACGTCGCGGGCCTGCTGTCCGGGTCCCGCTCGACGCCGGTGACGGTGCAGGGCCTGGACCCGGCGCACTCCTACGTGTTCCGGGTCGACCGCGCCCGGGTCGGTGCCGCCACGCTGACCTCGACCTGGACCGCCGTGCTGCAGACCGCCGCGCGGCGGGCGACCCTCGAGTCGGTCGAGGCCACCTTCGACGCCCGCGCCAAGGTGTTCACGATCACCCAGGTCGGCTTCGACGACCCCGACGACACGGTCCGTCAGGTGCGCTACGTGGCGTTCGAGGCCGACGACTACGCGCGGCGCGGCACCTCAGCGACGGTGAAGGCCTCGGTGAGCGTCGCCGGGTCGGCCGCCCACCTGCCGACGGCCCTCGCCCTGCCGACGTCGATGGGTCAGGGCAGCTACGTCTTCGTCGGGGTGCTCACGGGGAACGACCTCTTCGAGGACTACCAGGTGGCCTCGGGCGCGTCGGACCAGGTCGGCGTGGTGTCCCGTTCGGCACCGACCGCGGTGTTCGCGCTGAACGAGGCGGCGCCGTCCTGGTTGGACGTGAACTACGCGATCACGAACACCGACCTGTCGCTGCTGGCCACGCCCCCGCTCGCGGCCGTGTACGAGCTCGACTCCTCGGGGCAGCGGGTCAGCGACCAGCCGGTGGGCACGCTCACGCTGGACGGGCTGGACCTCACGCAGCAGAGCCTGACGGGCACCCTGCACCTGACGGGTCTGACGAAGTCCACGCCGTACCAGGTGGAGATCACCGCGACGTACAACCTGGGTGACGGGCCGGTCCGTGCCGTGATCGGCACCTCGACGACGCCGTACCGGACCATCGAGGTCACCCCGGTGACGGCGACCTTCATCACACCCCGGAGCGCCGACGTGACCACGACGTCGGCCCGGGTCACCGCGACCCTGAGCACCGAGGCGCGGGCCCTGACGGGCGTCGACCTGTCGCTGTACCTGTTCGGTGGCGCAGGCACGAAGGTGACGACGGTGCACCTCGACGCGGACGAGGTCGCCCAGCTCACGGCGCCGGCCAACGGCTGGCACCTGTTCGAGGGCCTGACCCCGAACCAGCGTTACCAGGTGAAGTTCGAGAACGGCACGGACGGGGTCAACGTCGTGCCGATCGTCAACGCCGGCGCGACGACCTTCTACGCCCGTGCCACGCCCCCGACGGTGACGCGGCTGAGCATCAGTGCCGACGGCGACCAGGTGCGCACCCGGCTCAGCGGGTACACCGACGCGCACTCCACCCTCACCCGGATCGTCTACCAGCTGTTCTCCGGCGACCGGCCGCTCGGCGACGCCGACCCGGGCACGCCCCTGGCGTCGGTCACGATGAACAAGGCCCAGCTGACCGGCTCGGCGACCTTCGACGTCTCGACGATCCCCGGGGCCGGTCACGGCAAGACGTACTGGACGCGGGCCGTCGTCACCTACGACGACCACTACGACACCGGCACGATCACGCAGCTGTCGAACGAGCCCTTCCCCGGCGAGGTCACGATCGCCCGGACGAGCGTGACCGCCGACCTGCAGTGGACGTCCCGGTCGGCCGCGGGCACCACGCTGCACGTGACGATCGCCGACCCGGACGGCTCGGTGCTCTTCGACGTCGCCGACCCGGTGCAGGTCACCTGGACGGCCGACGGGCGTCCCGCGGTGGTCGTGCCCCTGACGGACGCGCAACGGGAGTCCCTGCGCACCGACGGCCAGGTCTCGCTCGACGTGCCGATCACCGGCACCGCCGGGGTGGCCGTGCAGGTCGCCGCCAGCTACGCGCTGGTCGACGCCCAGCCGGTGACGCAGGGCGTGCTGCAGCGGGCGTACCTGCCCGCGCTCGTCACCGAGGCGGCCGACGGCGTCTTCGGTTCGCTGACGGTGTCGACCGTGATGACCACCGCGACGACGCCGGCCCAGACCGCGGCGGCCCGGCTCGACCCGGGCGCGCTGCCGCCGGGCTCGACCCTGGCCACGAGCGTGCTGAGCACGGGCTACCAGGTGCTGGCGGCGCCGACGTCGAGCGTCGCGTCGTACGTGTCCAACCGCACGAGCGCGCAGGCGTTCGCGCCGAGTACGTTCACGCTGCCGGTCGGCGAGCTGACGCACGACGGCTCGCTGCGGACGCTGCGCCTGATCGCCGACGCCTACTACCGCACGGGTGCGATCAGCGGCGCGAACCCCGCCCGGGCCGGTGACGTCGTGTACCTCGAGGTGGCGCGCACGTCGGCCGCCGACCCGGTGCAGTACGTGTTCAGCCCCGGTGGTTCGGGCACGCGCCCGGTGCTGTCCGGCTCGGCCGGCACCGCGTTCGAGGTGCTGGCCTCCGGCACGGGCTCCGCAGGTGACCTGGTCGGCGTGCAGCTGAGGAACGTGCAGTCCGGCCTGTGCCTGCTCTCGTCGTCCGGCCTGGTCGAGGGTCCCTGCGACGCGCCGTACCCCAGCACGTTCGTGCACCAGCCGGGCGGCTCGTGGACGTGGCAGACCGGCACGGGGGTGGCGTTCAGCGCGCTGGGCAACTCGCTGGCCTCGGTGTCGGTGCCGGCCACGTCGTTCACCCTGTTGTCCGCCGGGCACCTGTCGCTCACGCGGGACCAGGCGGGGGTCGAGCTGCGCACGTTGGCGGCGCCGACGGTGGGCACCCTGGCCGGGTCCGGCGTGCCGACGGACACCCGGGTCCAGGTCACGGTCGCCGTCGCGGACGCGAACCAGACCGCGGTCCCGGTCGTCGAGGGCACCCGCACGTCCTACTCGACGTGCGTCGTCGCGTACGAGGTCGGCGGTGACGGTCAGCCGGTGCTGACCAAGGCCGGCGACCCGTCCTACCCGGCCTCGACGTGCCTGTCGGCGACCACCGCGGCCGACGACCGGCTCACCAGGACGGCCGCGCTGGCCCCCTCCGTGCCGGTCACGGTGTCGGGCCTGGCCGCGGGCACCACCTACGAGCTGCGCGTGGTCGGCAGCTACGACCTGGGTGTGCCGCAGCCGGACGGCTCGTCCGTCGTCGCGGGAGCCCAGCTGGCGTGGACCAGCGGCGGTCCGGCGAGCGTGCGGCTGACCACCTCGAAGTCCGAGCCCGTGCTCACCACGGGTCCGTCGTACAGCTGGACCGCGAGGTGCGGCGACCCGTCGGTGACGACGGACATCCAGTTCCAGGACAAGTCGGACGTGACCACGTCGGTCACCTACCGGGTCTACAAGGCGACCGACCTCGGCTCGCGCACCGACGCGGCCCTGGCGGCCGCGATCACCGACGGGACGATCGGCACCCTGCTGACCGGCAAGACGGCGGTCTGGAGCTACACCGACGCGGCGGCCAAGCAGCCGGTCAGCGGTCAGCAGTCGGTGTACCGGGTCGCCTCGACGCTGGCCATGGTCAAGGCCGGCGGGAAGAACTACCTGGCCAACCAGAACTACGTGGTCGTCGCGTCGCTGAACACGTCGCTGGTCACGGTTCCCGTGAAGGTGGTCAGCGCGGTGAACAAGAACTTCGCGGCCCTGGGCGGCAACGCCTCCGCGGTCGTGGTCCGGTCGGTCGCCACGAGCCAGGCGTCGTTCCAGATCACGCTGACCGACAACCTCGGCATGATGCTGTGCGGTGCCGGCAACGTCACCGCGGGCTGGACGGTCAAGCAGGGCACGACCGTGATCGCGACGGGCACCTTCACGGACTCGATGACCGCCGTGGGCGGCGCCGACCGGGTGCTCGACTCCGGCCGGATCACGACGCTCGACGTGGCGGGCGCGCTCCAGCCCGGCACGACGTACACGATCACGCCGAACGTGGTGGTGGACAACCTGACCACGGCCGCCGCCTGGACCTGGAGCGCGGCCGCGGTGAGCTTCACCACCGACAAGAAGTACGCGACCACGGCCTCGGTCACGGTGGCCACCAGCGGCACCACCGTCACGGTCAACGCGACGGGCATCGCCCCCGGCAGCGGCGTAATAACGGGTGCCACGCTCTCGCTGCTGAAGTACGGCAAGGACGCGTACGAGGCCGCGGCGGCGAGCGGCACGCTGCCGACGCTGGTCACGGTCGACACGGTCGACATCCTCGGCGCCCTCAGCGGACGCACGAGCGGCACCGGGGCGACCACGGACGTGTCGAGGTCGTTCACGCTCGGTTCGGCGCAGGCCTACTCGGGCTACTACGTCGGGCGCGTGACGCTCACCTACACCCAGACCGCGGGTGCCCCGACCTCGTACACGTCCGTGAAGGAGTCGACGGTGCCGTTGCGGTACATCGGTGGCGACAGCGTGCCCATCACGCTCGCGAAGCAGGGGACGAGCCTGCAGATCACGTTCGACCCGACCAAGTTCACCGGGCCGGCGACGTTCACCCTGAGCTCGCCGACCAGCGCGTTCGCCCCGGTCACGGCCTCCGTGCCGAAGGCGTCGCTCACCTCTCCGGTGCTGCTCACCCTGCCGGCCGACACCAGCCAGGCGATGCAGCTGGTCGTGACCGACAACGGCACCCGGGTCGCCTCGGCGGCCGGCAGCACCCTCACCGCGATGCTCGCCGGAGCGACGCCGTGACCGGCCGACGCGCGGACGGCGCGCGTCCGGCCCGCCACGGGGCGGGTCGCCTCGGGGTCTGGCTGCTCGCGGGAGTCCTCATCGTGGCGGCAGGCGTGTCCGCGGCCGTGGTCGGGTACGCCTCCGACGCCAAGGTGCGCATCGACGAGGTCGCGCTCGACGGCGAGGGCACCACGCTCGGTGCCGCGCAGGACACCGTCCAGGTCCACCCCGGCGAGCTGCTGTACTCCTCGTGGGACGGCTCCCAGCACCTGCAGCGGGACGGCGGCAGCGTGATCGCCCTGGACACGGGCGCGCTCGTGCGCTTCGAGGACCAGCGCCTGCTGCTGACCACCGACGCCGTCGCCGTGGCCCCCGACGGCCGGCCGACCGCGCTGGACGCCCGCACGGTGCTCACGCACGGCGACGACGGCTACACCGTGGCGGACGGGACCGCCGTGAGCAGCCAGAGCGTGCTGCGGCTCGGCACCCGCCGGTACTACCTGCCGGCCGCCGCGACCGTGTGGGTGGACGACGTGGCCAAGGGCACGACGACCGACACCCAGATCCTGGTGGACCGGTCCGGCTCGGCGACGCTGCTGTCCGGTGACGGCAGCCGGCACCGCTACCTCGGGCACATCGTGCTCGTGGTCGACGCCGAGCACGTGCTCGACGTGTCCGCCGAGCTGTACCGCTCGGACGGGGTGGACATCGACCTGACGTCGTTCGGCGGCACCGACAACGCGATGTCGGTGCTCGACGAGACCCCGACGCCCCAGGCCACGCCCTCCGCCGCCGATGCGGTCCCGGACACGACCGCCGAGGACGCCGACTCCTCCGCCGGCTCCGGCTCCGGCTCCGGCTCGGGCGCGGGTTCCGGGACCGGGACCGGCACCGGCAACGCGACCGGCACCGCCTCGTCCGGCGCCGACGGTCCGACGCTCGCGCAGATCGAGGAGCTGAGGGCCCTGCTCGACGCGATCGCGCAGTACAACGACGCGCACGCCGACGGCCGGCAGGTCCCGCAGGTCGCGTTGACCGGCATCGAGGTGCAGGCGACGTCGGTGTCCGCGTCGGTGACACTCCTCGACCCGACGACGACCCTCGTCGGGGCTCCGCAGCTGGAGCTGAAGGACGCGCAGGGGTCCGTGGTGCACGCGGTCGACCTGGAACCGGGGACCAGCCGCGTCGTGCTGGACGCGTTGATGCCCGGCACGGACTACTCGCTCGCCCTGCGCCTGTCCTACGACCTGCAGGACGGCGCCGGCGTCGTCGAGCTCGCTGCGGCGCAGGAGAGCACCTTCCGGACGTTGACCGTCTCGGCGCTGTACACCACCTCCGCGGTGAAGTCCGACTCGTTCACCGTCACGACGAGCCTCGACACCCCGGTCCGTGGGGTCGGCTCGGCCCAGATCACCCTGCACAAGGCCGGGGGCTTCCTGGGCTTCGGCGCCAAGGACCTGGGTCCGTTCACGCTCCCGGTCGAGGACCTCGTGACGGCCGGCGCCGCGACGCTGCGGCTGACCGACCTGGAGCCGGAGTCGACCTACACGGTGCGGGCGCAGCTCACCCTGACCGACGGGACGGTCCTGGACCTGGGGACCTCCGCGCAGGTGGTGACGCCGGCCGCGACGCGGCTGAGCACGGCCACCCTGTCGGTCACGGCCTGGAACACGCTTCTCGTGCAGTACGACTGGTCGTCGGAGGAGTACACGCTCACCGACGCCGAGGTCCAGCTGGACGACTCCCGCCTGTTCGCCGACCCGGTGCCGGTGAGCGTGCTGCGGCGCTCGGCGGGGGAGATCGAGGTGCTGCCGGACCTGCCGTTCGCGGCCGACCAGCGCACGATCGCCGGGGAGCTCGTCCTGACGGCCTCCGACGGGCAGGACACGCGCACGTTCCGCTACGACCTCGACCGGGTGCCGTTCACGAGCGACGCGACGCTCGCCCTCGACATCTCCGAGACCATTGACCCGCAGGTGCGGGTGTCGATGACCCTGCCGGGCTGGTCGGCGGCCGACGCGCCGCGCGTGGCGTTGCAGAGCCGGGCGCTCGGTGCGGCGGCGGACGTGGCCTGGACGACGATCGAGCCGGAGCTCGTCCTGACGGCCGGCGGGGGCGGGGTCTTCACCGGTTCGGCCGGGTTCGCGCCGGAGGACCGGCAGTTCGCCACCCAGTACACCTACCGGGTCGTCGTCGCGGACGGCGGCACCGCGCTCTACCAGCTGGCGCAGGGGGCCGACAGGCCGTCCGTGCCCTGAGCGTGCGCCGACCGATCGGGCGGCGTTTCGCCCGATCGGTCGTCTCATCATCCGTCGTGCCCCGGCCGATAGGGAGGTGTCCGGGGCACCCCCCGGACGGACGAGGTGGAAGGGCGAGCATGAACGAGAGCGTCGTCGCGGCCAGCGTGCTGGGCGCGGCACTGGTCGTGGGTCTCGGTGTGCTCGGCGCCTGCATCGGGCAGGGCCATGCGGTGGCCCGCGCGATCGAGTCCCTGGGCCGCAACCCCAACGCGCGCAGCGTCGTGATGAACGTCCTGATCATCGGCCTGGTCACGATGGTCGTGCTCATGCTGTTCGCCCTGGCCATCGCCGTCGTCCTGCTCTACCTCAACCCGTTCGTCGGTTGAGCCGCGCGGCGGACCGGGAGGCGAGTGACGTGAGCGACCTGACGACGCAGCTGGTCGTCGTCCTCGTGCTCGCCGTGACCGCGCTGGCCGCGACGGGCCTCGCGCGCCGGTTGCTGCACACCGTGGACCGCGCGCACGACGCGGACCTGGCCTTCTTCCGTGCGGGTTACGCCGGTGCGTCCACGGCGCAGCGTGAGCTCACCCAGCAGCTGGAGGACGCCCTCGCCAGGCTCGAGGAGGCGCAGCAGGCCGGCGAGCGGGAGCGCGCCGCGGCGGTCTACGCGGCCAACCGCGCCGAGGTGCTCGAGCAGGAGGTCCACGGGCTGCGTGAGCGGGCCGTGGTCGCCGGCCGGGTCGTCGGTGGCGTCGCCGGGCAGTCGGGTGCCGAGCTCGAGTCCTTGTTCGACGACCTCGTGCCGCGCTACCTGGACGCCGAGGAGGCGCTGTTCCGCGAGGCCATCGAGACGCACCAGCGGATCGTCGACACCCGGATCGCGAGCCTGGCGCTGCCCTTCCGTGAGATCCCCGCGCTGCTGGCGGCGCTGACCCTGCCGGAGGTCGACTCGTACCTGGCCTCCGCCGAGCTCTTCCTGAGCCGGGCACGCGACTTCGGTCTGCGCACCCGGGTGTTCGCCCGCAGCGCCTCGCCCCGGGAGGCGGGCGAGCTGCTCGCCGGCCTGGGGCTGCTGGCGGGGTGCGACGAGCAGTTCCGGCACTCGGCCCCCGTCCTGGTGCACCGCTACGGCCATGCCGACGTCGAGGACCTGGTGGACAGGTTGCGGCGGTGCGCGCAGCTGGCACGCAGCGGCGCCCGTCCGGTGGTCCGGGTGCCCAGCAGCGACGGGCTGCCGGCGGTCCGGCGGCTGCTCGCCGACGCCGGCGCGGATGCGGCGGCACGCTGCGAGGTCGACCGCCACCTGCTGGCGGGTGTGGTCGTCGACTCCGAGCTCGGCTACGTCGACCTGTCGCTGCGTCAGCTCGCGACCACCTCGGCGTGGGACGGCGGGCACCCGGGTCTGATGAGGCAGGTGAGCGTGTGACGAACCTCGTGGATCTCTCCCAGGCCGGTCTCGGCGGGTTCGGTGACGTGTACGGCGAGCTCGGTGCCGTCACGGAGGTCGCCGACGGCGTGGTGTTCTGCTCCGGCCTGCTCAGGGCGCGCCTCAACGAGGTCGTGCTGATCGACGGCACGCACCGCGGCGTGGTCGTCCTGCTCACCGAGGACTTCGTCGGCATCGGCGTGCTGTCCCGTGGCAGGGACGCGGTCAAGGAGGGCTCGACCGTCGAGCTGACCGGTGAGCTGTTCACCGCGACGGTCAGCGGTGACATCGCCGGGCGGGTCCTGGACTGCTCGGGGGCGCCGGTGGACGGCGGTCGCCGCCTGAGCGGCACGGTCGGTCGCGCCGCGTTCGCCGAACCGCCCGCGCTGAGCGCGATCGCGCGGGTCGACCGCCCGCTCGAGACCGGCATCGTCGCGATCGACGCGGTCACGCCGATCGGCAAGGGGCAGCGTCAGCAGATCCTCGGGGACAGGGCCACGGGCAAGACCCAGCTCGTCATGGACATCATCGTCAACCAGCGCGGCAAGCGGGTGCGGTGCCTGTACGTGGCGCTCGGCTCGCGGATCAGCGAGGTCTCGGTCCTGTGCGACCAGCTGCGCGTGCGCGGTGCGATGGAGTACACGACCGTCGTCCTCGCGCCGGCGGACGCCTCGCTCACGGAGATCTACCTCGCCCCGTACTACGCCGCAGCCCTCGCCGAGCAGCTGCGGGACGCCGGTGAGGACGTGCTGCTGGTCTTCGACGACCTCACGGCGCACGCCGACGCGTACCGGTCGATCGCGCTGCTGCTGCGACGCACCCCGGGGCGCGAGGCCTACCCGGGCGACGTGTTCTACCTGCACGGCAGCCTGCTCGAGCGTGGCGCGCAGATGACCGAGGAGCGGGGCGGCGGGTCGATCACCATGCTGGCCCTCGTCGACACGCTCTCCGGCGACCTGACCGGGTACATCGCCTCGAACGTCATGTCGATCACCGACGGCCAGATCGCGCTGTCGACGACGCTGGCCAACGAGGGTCAGATGCCCCCGATCGACCTGGGCCCCTCGGTGTCCCGGATCGGCCGGGACGCGCAGTACCCGGTGGTCGCCCGGCTCACCGGCGGTCTGCGCCGGGTCCTCGCGGCCTACGAGGACCTCAAGCCCATGCTCATGTACGACAACGCGCTGAGCGAGGCCCAGCGTGGTCAGGTCGCCGCCGCCCGTGCGATCCGTGCGGTCCTGGCGCAGCGGGCCTGGCAGCCCGTCCGGCTGGGCGAGCTGGTCGTCCTGCTCTGGGCCCTGCAGGAGGGCGTCCTCGCGGCGCTTCCGGTCTGGGACATGGCCGTGATGCGCGACCTGCTGGTCAAGGTCGCGAACGAGTCGGAGGACTACCCGGACTTCGAGGACTCGATCCGTCAGATCGACCGGCTGGCCGAACCGCATCTGGAGTTCCTGCGCGCGGTCGTCGAGGCCGCGCGGGCGAGGTTGGGATGAGCACGACCGCGCTCAAGGCGCTGTCGGACGAGATCGACTCCCTGGAGGCGACGAGCCAGGTCGTGCACGCGTTCGAGCTGCTGGCCATGGTGCACCTGCCGGAGCTGCGCAGGCAGGTCGACGCGGTCCGGGCGTACACGGACGCGGTGCTGCACTCCATCGCGGAGATCGCCGAGCACGGCGAGCTGCGGTACTCGGTCGAGGCCGAGGGGCAGGGTCGTCGTGACCTCGTCGTGCTGATCACCTCGTCGATGGGCATGTGCGGCTCGTACAACCAGGACGTCTTCGCGGCGCTGGAGAAGCGTCGGCAGGCCGAGCGGGCCGAGCAGGCCGAGCGGGCCGGAGGTGTCGAGGGTGCCGAGGGTGCTGCCGGTGCCGTCGACGAGGCGGACTACCTCGTCATCGGCAGCCGCGGGCTGCGCTACCTCGCCGAGCGTCACCAGGCGGTCCTGGGGTCGTACGACCTGGCGCTGGAGCGTGTCGACGTCGTCACGGTCGCGGGCCTGGCCGCCGCGGCGGTCGACCGGGTCCGCTCGGGTCTCAACCGCCGTGTCCTGGTCGCCTACACCCACTACGAGGACGTGGTGACGTTCGCGGCGCGGGTCGTCCAGCTCTACCCGCTGCACCTGCCGCCGCCGCGGCCGACCGACGTGCACGCCCCCGTGGTCGACTTCGAGCTCGAACCTGCCGAGGTGCTCGCGCAGTTCGTCGACACCTACGCGATCGGGCAGCTGTTCGCGTGGGTGCGGCACGCGGTGGCCTCCGAGTACGGCATGCGACGGATGACCACGAACCTGTCCAAGCGCGCGCTGCGCGACTCGTTGACCGAGCGGCGCCGGCACTACCGCAAGGTCCGCATGGCCGCCGAGTCGGCCGAGCTGCTGGACGTCCTGAGCAGCCAGCAGGCCGTCCGTGGACGCCGCACGACCAGGGGAGCGCGTGATGACTGAGCAGTCCACCGCCGTGCGTCGGGGCACGGTCACCGGCGTCAACGGGTTCATCCTCGATGCGCTGTTCGCCAACCAGGAGCTGCCCGAGATCGGTGCCGCGCTGGAGTACACGGGTCCGTCGGGCACCTATGCCGCCGAGGTCGTCGCGCACGTCGGGCTGGACACGGTGCGGGCCAACGCGATCGGCGAGACGAGCGGTGTGCGGCGCGGCCAGGAGGTGCTGACGACCGGTGCGCCGATGTGCTTCCCGGTGGGGGACGGGCTGCTCGGACGTCGTCTGGACGCCCGCGGTACGCCGACCGACGACCGCGGTCCGCTGCAGTTCAGCGAGCTGCGTCCGATCGCCCGGCCCGCCCCGGCGCTGGCCGAGCTGTCCAGCCGTCGCGAGATCATCCGGACGGGCATCCGTGCGATCGACGTGATGTGCCCGATCCTGCGTGGCGGCAAGGCGGGGCTGTTCGGCGGGGCCGGCGTCGGCAAGTCGGTGCTCATCCAGGAGCTCATGCTCAGCATCGGCACGACCGGCGGCGTCTCGGTGTTCGCGGGCGTCGGCGAGCGCGGCCGCGAGGGTGTCGAGCTGTATCGCGAGCTGACCGAGTCCGGGGCGCTGGAGTCGACGGTGATGGTCCTGGGCCGGATGTCCGAGGCCCCCGGGGTGCGGATCCAGGCGGCCTACGCCGGGCTCACCGCGGCGGAGTACTTCCGTGACGACGCCGGCCGCGACGTGCTGTTCTTCGTCGACAACGTGTTCCGCATGCTGCAGGCCGGGGCCGAGGTGTCGACCCAGCTGGGCAAGGCGCCGATCATCGGCGGCTACCAGCCCACGCTGGCGGCCGAGATCGGCCGGTTCGAGGAGCGGATCGCGTCGACCACGAAGGCCGCGATCACCTCGATCCAGGCGGTCTTCCTCCCGGCCGACGACATCGACGACCCGTCCGCGGTGGCCACGTTCGCCCACCTGGACTCGACGGTCGTGCTGTCCCGGGCGGTCGCGGCGTCGGGCATCTACCCGGCGATCGACCCCTTGGCGTCGACCTCGCGGGGCCTGGACCCGACGCTCGTCGGCCACCGTCACTTCCAGGTGGCCACGGCGGCGCGCGCCTGCCTGCAGCGGTTCTCCGAGATCGAGGAGATCGTGGCGATCGTCGGGCTGGAGGAGCTGGGGGCGGCCGACCGCAAGACGGTCCGGCGGGCGAGGATGATCCGCAACTACCTCGCGCAGCGGCTCGTCGTCTCGGAGCGCTACACCGGTGAGCCGGGTGTGGTCGCCGACCTGGCCGCCAGCCTCGACGTGCTGGAGGGCATCTGCGAGGGCAGCTACGACGACCGCGACGACGCGGAGTTCCTGTACGTCGCCCAGCTGCCGCCGGCGGGTGCCTGATGCAGATCCGTGCGATCAGCCCGGCCGGGGTGCGGCTCGAGGGCCCGATCGAGTCGCTGACGGTCGACACCTCCACGGGCCAGCAGACGATCCTCGACGGGCACTCGGCGTTCATCGGGCTGTTCTCCCGCTCGTGCGTGCGCGTCGTGCTCGACCCGGGGGAGGTCGAGCAGCGCACCACCGAGATGTGGGCGGCGCACGGCTACGTGCACGTGCTCGACGGTGACGTGCTCGTCGTGGCCCTCGGCTTCGGCGACAGCGAGCAGGAGCTGGACGAGCTGGTCCTGGCGATCGAGGCGGCGCGGCAGACCCCGCCGCCGACCGAGCCCGTGGCGCCCGTCCAGCCCGTGCGGTCGCGGCGTGGCGGCTCGCGCGACGAGGTGCCGCACCAGCGCGCGGCCGTGTCGAGCGACGAGGTGCGGGTGTGAACGGCCTGGTCGTGGCCGCGCTGGCGGTGACCGTCGTGGTCGCGCTCGGTCCGGGTCTGCTCCTGGCGGCGCTGGTGCGGGTGCCGCGCACCCGGCTCGCCACGGCGGCGCGCCTGACCCGCGGCCGCGAGCTGGCGCACCTCGACGCCCCGTCGTGGTCCGCGCTGTCGGTGTTCGTGGGGTCGTCGGTCGGCTGGTCGGTCATGGTCGTGGCGCAACCCGTCCGCTTCCCGTACGCCGTCGTCCTGACCTGGTCGGTGACGCTCGTGGTGCTCCTGGGTGTCGCGCACGTCGGCCAGGTGCGACGCGGTCGTCGTCGGCCGGGGCGCTTCCTGGCCGAGCACCTGATCGGTCTGGGCGGGATCGTGGCGGCCGTCGGCGGTGTGCTGCTGGTCGCGCTCGCGGTGCGCCAGGTGCTGCTGGGCACGTGGACCGCGATGGGCGTGGTCGCCGCGCCGGTGCTCCTCGTGCTCGTCGTGGTGGTCGCGGCCCTGCTCACCGAGCTGCTCGCCTGGTGCGCGCAGTACCGGGTGCGCTCGGTGCGGGTGCTGGCCGACCCGGTGCTGCTGCGACCGCGGGGGTCGTCGTGAGGCGCCGCGCGGTGCTCGTGCTCCTGGCGGTGGGTGCGCTCGCGGGGTGCACGCAGCCCGAGCCGCTCGTGCAGTCCGACCCTGACTTCTGCTCCCGGCTCATCGCCGGGGTCGCGGACTACACCGACTTCGCCACCGCGGTGATCGGCGGTGGCGAGGTGACGGCCGCCGAGCGGGACGTCGCCACCGGCTACGTCGAGTCGTTGCGCGCCGGCGCCCCTGACGACCAGGAGGTCGTCGACGCCCTCGAGGTGTTCACCACGCCGTACGAGGTGGACCGGGCGGCGCAGGGTCAGGACGACACGGCCCCGGAGCCGGTCGACGCCGACGCGTTGAGCGCGGCCACGTCGACGCTGCTGACGGCCTGCTCCACGCAGTAGGCGACTGCGGCGCGAGCGGGGCATGGGTTCCTCGGACGCGCAGGTGACACCACTCTGACGAGATCTGACACCACAAGGGGTTGACCTGACACCATCGTGGTGTCAGGCTGGTGCCATGGAACTGGGACAGTACGTCACCGACCTCCAGCGTCAGCTGGTGGACGCCGCGGACAACGGCACCGAGGAGACCCGCGCGGTCGCCGAACGGCTCGTCGCCGGGCTCGACTCCGCGGTCCGGCTCGTGCTGCTCGACGTCCTGTCGGCGGCAGCCGGCGAGATCACCCGTGACCTCGCACCCGGTTCGGTCGACCTGCGGCTGCGCGGCCGCGAGGTCGAGTTCGTCGTCGCCCAGTCGAGCAGCGAGCCCGCCGACGACGACCAGCAGCCGGCCCCCCTCGACCTCGACGACGTGAGCACCTCCCGCACGACCCTGCGCCTGCCCGACGCCCTCAAGGCGCGGGTCGACGAGGCGGCGACGGCCGACGGGCTGTCCGTCAACACCTGGCTGGTCCGTGCGGTCGCGGCTGCGCTCCAGCCCAAGCAGCGACGATCCGCGCAACGTGCGCTGCGCACCGGCGACAGCTTCGCCGGCTGGGCGCGCTGACCGCCCGGCCACACCCCACCACCTCCAGCAGCCCCACCAGCCACGCGACCCGCGGGGCCGGGCGAGCACACCCAGACACGGGGAGAGACCAGCATGCCCACGTACCAGACCCCCACCCCGATCGACCTGGCCATCAACCTGCCGGTCGGCGCGATCGACGTCATCGCCACCGACCGCACGGACACGGTCGTCACGGTGACGCCCACCAACCCCTCCCGGGCCGTCGACCGCCGAGGCGCGGAGGAGACCAAGGTCGACCTCGACCTCGACAGCCGGCGGCTGACCGTCACGGGACCCAAGCCCCGGCTCAGCTGGATCGGCCCGACCGAGTCCGTCGACGTACGGGTCGAGCTGCCGTCGGGGTCACGGTTCACCGCCGAGATCTCCGTCGGCGGCCTGCGGACCGTCGGCCGCCTGGGTGCCACCCGGATCAAGAACTCGACGGGGCCCGTGGACGTCGACGCCGTCGGCGACCTGTGGGTGCGTGCCTCGCACGGCAACGTCACCGCGGGCACCGTCGACGGCGGGTGCGAGATCATCGCCGACCACGGCCAGATCCGGCTGGGCGCCGTCACGGGCGACGCGCTGCTCAAGGCCTCCCACGGCTCCGTCCGGATCGGGGAGTCCGGCGGCGACGTCGAGGCCAAGCTCTCCTACGGCGACCTGGAGATCGAGAAGGCGCTGGGCTCCGTGACCGCGAAGACCGCCTACGGCGCCATCGAGCTGAACGAGGTCACGACCGGCTCCGTCCAGGTCGAGAGCGGGTACGGCCAGGTCACCATCGGCGTCCGGCCCGGTGTGCCTGCATGGCTCGACCTGTCGTCCCGGGACGGGCACGTGCGCAACCGGCTCGACGGCGACCGCGCCCCGGAGGCGGGCGAGGAGTCCGTCGCGGTGCGAGCACGCACCCGGTCCGGCTCCATCACCGTCCAGCGCGCCCGCTGAGCACACGCCGGCGGCCCCGCCGGCCCCGCCAGCTCCACCAGATCCCGCACGTCCACCCGTCCAGCGGAAGAGGTGACACCCATGACCAGCACATCCACGAACGCACGGGGCCGGGAACCGGCCATCCGTGTGCAGGGCATCGAGAAGTCGTTCGGCGAGCTGCACGTCCTGCGGGGCGTGGACCTCGAGGTGGCGACCGGCTCCGTCTTCGCCCTGCTCGGCTCGAACGGCGCCGGCAAGACCACGATGATCCGGATCCTGTCCACGCTGCTGCGCCCCGACGCGGGCACGGCCGCCGTCCACGGGGCCGAGGTCACCGCGGACGCGCTGCGAGTCCGGGAGTCCATCAGCCTGACCGGGCAGTTCGCCGCGGTCGACGAGATCCTCTCGGGCCGGGAGAACCTCGTGCTCGTCGCCCGGCTGCGGCACCTGAAGGACCCCGGCCGGATCGCCGACGACCTGCTGGCGCGGTTCAGCCTCACCGAGGCCGCCGCGCGCCGGGTCGCGACGTACTCCGGAGGCATGCGCCGCCGGCTCGACATCGCCATGAGCCTCGTCGGGCGGCCGAGCGTGATCTTCCTCGACGAGCCGACCACCGGCCTCGACCCCGAGGCGCGGCTCGAGGTGTGGCAGATCGTCCAGGAGCTGGCCGAGCAGGGCACCACGATCCTGCTCACCACGCAGTACCTGGAGGAGGCCGAGCAGCTCGCCGACCGCATCGCGATCCTGCACGAGGGTCGCATCATCGCCGACGGCACCCTCGCCGAGCTCAAGGCGCTGCTCCCGCCGGCGACCGTCGAGTACGTGGAGAAGCAGCCGAGCCTCGAGGACGTCTTCCTCGCCCTCGTGGGCACCGGCAGCGCCAGCAGCACGGGAAGCACCGCAAGCACCGCAAGCACCGACGAAGCAGCACGGAAGGAGCAGTCATGAGCGCCACCCACGTCGTCGCCGACACCGCCGTCCTGACGGGTCGCTCGATGCAGCACATCACCCGCAGCGTCGACACGATCATCACGACCGCCGTCACCCCGATCGCCATCATGGTGCTGTTCGTCTACGTCTTCGGCGGGGCGATCGAGACGGGCACCGACAGCTACGTCGACTACCTGCTCCCGGGGATCCTGCTCATCGCCATCGCGTCCGGCATCGCCTACACGGCCGTGCGGTTGTTCACGGACCTGCAGAGCGGGATCTTCGAACGGTTCCACTCCATGCCGGTCGCGCGCTCGTCCGTGCTGTGGGCGCACGTGCTGACCTCGCTGGCCGCCAACGCCATCACGGTCGTCATCATCGTGCTCGTCGGCCTCGCGATGGGCTTCCGCACCTCGGCCGGGCCCGCGGCCTGGCTCGCCGTCGCCGGCATCCTGGTGCTGTTCACCCTCGCGCTGACCTGGGCCGCCGTCATCGCCGGTCTGACCGCCAAGTCCGTGGACGGTGCCGCAGGCTTCTCCTACGTGCTGATCTTCCTGCCGTTCATCAGCTCGGCCTTCGTCCCCACCGACACGATGCCGGCCCCCGTACGGGCCTTCGCCGAGAACCAGCCGGTCACGTCGATCGTCGACACCATCCAGGCGCTGTTCGCCCAGGAGCCCGTCGGCAGCGACATCTGGGTCGCCCTCGCCTGGTGCGTCGGCATCCTCGTCGTCGCCTACCTGTTCGCGATGTCGGCCTACCGGCGCCGGATCAGCTGACGCGCGCCGCGTCCACGGCGCCACGCAGTAGCGTCACCGTGCGTGACACCGACCTACCACCGCGCACCGCTGGCCGACCTCGACCCGCACGTGCTGTACCGCGTGCTGCGCCTGCGCGTGCAGGTCTTCGTCGTCGAGCAGGACTGCGCGTACGAGGACCTGGACGGCCGCGACCTGGAACCCGGTGCCGAGCTGCTGTGGGCGGCCGACGGCGACGAGGTCGTCTCGACCGTGCGTGTGCTGCACGAGCCGGCCGCCCTCCGCATCGGACGGGTCGCGACCGCCCCGGCGGCCCGGTCACGCGGGGTGGCCGCCGAGCTCATGCGACGGGCGGTCGATCGCTGCACCCAGCTGGACCCCGCCGCGAGCATCGTCCTCGACGCCCAGGCGCACCTGGCGGCCTGGTACGCCCGGTTCGGGTTCGTCGTGGACGGCGAGCCCTTCGAGGAGGACGGCATCCCGCACCTGCCGATGCGGCGGCCCGGGGGATCGGGGCACGGCGCATGAGCGTCGACCTCGCCGAGGTCTGCTTCCTCACCCGCGACGTGCCGCGACTGGCCGCCTTCTACCGCGACCTGCTCGGCACCCCGAGCGACGGCGACGACCCCGTCCACCAGACGTTCGAGCAGAACGGCCTGCAGATCTCGATCCAGCGGGACGACTCCACCGAGCCCGAGGGCCGACAGCGCCTCGTCATCGCGTTCACGGTCGACGACGTCGACACCGAGCACGAACGGCTGCGCGGCCTCGGGGTCCAGGTCCTCGAACCGCCGACGACCCGTCCGTGGGGCGCCCGCAACCTGGTCGTCGCCGACCCCGACGGGAACCGCGTCTACCTGCGCACGCTGCTGGTCGGGTGACCTCGGCGATGACCTGCAGGGTGGCGGCGTCGCTCAGCGACCGGGTCGACGGCGACCGGGCCTGGTGTGCGGCATAGGTGCTCGGGGCTGCCTGCAGGTCCTTGCAGATCGGCTCGCCCCGAACGGTCCTTGCGCTCGTCGACGAACGTGACGATCACCGGCTCGCTCGCGGTCGAGGCGACGAATCGGGCGCGCGGCTACCGGGCCTCGACGCCAAGGATCGTTCTGACTCTCAGTTCCTTGATCAGTGGCGATCCAACGCCCGAGAGGCCCTCCGCCAGTGCCAAACGAAAACGCACCGTGTCTACGTCGAGCGTTGTGATCGTCATCACGACGTTCGGCCCGTGAATTCGGATCTCATTCCCCGACTTCAGGACCCAGTCCCTCTCTATGGCGACAACGTCTGTCAATGGCAGGACGGTTGTGCGCCAGACGGTTCTCCGGGTGATCGCGGTTGCGTCGACCGTCAGAACCTCCGGTGGGCGGAGTGCGAAGGCGGCCGCGAGGCATGCGGCGAGGATGAGCGTCGCCTTCAGCCAGCTGAACTCACCAGAAGTAGCCAGAAGTCCAACAAAGATGGCGGCGATCGCCGCTCCTGCGCTGATGAATGTGAGGGCGGTCACCTCCATGAGGTGCACGGGTTCCCCTGCCTCATTGTCCCGTAGCTCGTTCACGAGATCATGTCCTTACCGAACGTACTGATGTTGGAAGGAGAGCGAGTTGGAGGCGAGGGAGATTCCCGCGACGGCAGCGTGCCGGCGATTCCAGGTTCGGCATATGGTTCCTGCCCTCTTCGATGCGATGCCGAACGCTCTGCTCCGGGCGGCCCGGTCCGGCGCCGAGAGCGCCGTGCGTGATGGTGCATCCGCCTACCATCGGATTCTTCGCGAGCACCCCGATCGCGCCAACGGCAGAGCCGCCACGCGTCAGCGCGCGAACCGCGACCAGATGCGAGACCCCACAAGCGGCTGCTGGCTGAGTCCGCTGCGCTGAGCGCTATTCCCAGGGCGTCGGAAGCTCGGCCCGTAGTCCCTCTACCAACTGCAGCAAGTCCCGCGCACCCCCGTCGCGCAGCTCGACCAGGAGACCGGCCGCCTGGTCCAACGCGTTGGATGCGTCGCCACCCGAGAACTCGTCGTGGTTCTGACGCCAACTGCTGAGCTGCTCGGGCAGAGCCAGACAGCGGACAAGCAACCCAATGCGGTCCGTCGCTCGAGCCAGTCCCTCGACCGCCTCTGTCCACTCGTTGTCATTCACGCAGCGAGCATAGCGAAGGCGCTTGCATCACGCCGCAATCAGAGAGGGGGAGGCGGCGCCCAAGGCGACTGTCACCGCTTGGCATGTTGGCAGCGGGCAGAATGCCGTTACGACCGATGCCATCGATAGCACGTCGCCGATCTCTCCCCAGTTGATCTTCTTCCCGTCGAGGTCGAATTGGCTGTTTGGGTCGGTGGGGTAGCTGTACCCGTTGTCCGCCCCGCCTTCGATCGGGTCGACACTCGTGAACTGTCCGAGCGTCGGCAAGGAGGCTCGTGCACCGCGAGAGGTATCACGGGTCGAGGCCGTCCCATGCCGTCAACGCCTGGAGTGCCTCGAGCGTGGGTGTCATCCCGCGCGTGCCCATCACGCGCAGGGACCTCAGCCGCGGCAGCGACACGATCGGCGAATAGTCACCGTCGTCGACGACGATGGTGTGGAGCCGTAGGCGCTCCAGATTCTGCATCGCGGCAAGGAAGCCGATCGAGTCGACGTGGGCGACCCGGATCGACATCCAGTCGCCGCCCAGCTCCAGGTCGCGCACCGAGGTCATCGCCCCGATCGCGTCGAGGACACGAGCGTGGCGAAGGGCGTCGATCTCCAAGGTCTCGACTGAGGTCAGCTCCGCCAGGGGGTCGATCGATCGCACGTTCGATGCTCCCCGGAGGCGCAGCTCAAGCAGGTCCGCCATGCCCGTGAGCGCATGCAGGTCGTCATAGTCGCCCCACTTCAGGGTGAGTCGGCGAAGCTGCGTCTGCCGGGCGAGTGCGTCGAAGAGTCGCTTCGGCGTACGAGTGACGAACTGAAGGTCCTCGATCGGCGACGGCCCGGCCTCGAAGAAGTCGGCCCAGTCGGTGACGATCCGCCGTGCCTGGGCTGTGGAGAACGCCGGTCCGAGCTGTGTCGCCGCGATCTGGACCTGGGTCTGACCCGCGTACTCGTCGACGGACGTGAGGATCGTCGGGTCATCCATCAGCGCTCCCAGATCCGTGTCCATGACTTGGCTCGGTCGCTCTCGTCGGCACCCCGCAGCTTCCCGGGCGATCATCTCAGCCCGCTCGCGGTCGCTACTTGGCGAAGGGCGCCTCTGGCGCCGGCTTGCTAGAGACCTCCCTACGAAACGACCGCGACGATCTTGCGGCACAAGATATCGTGCGTGGCATGGACGACAGCAGCACCAGTCAGCTGAGGCGTGGCGTCATAGGCCCGTGCATCTTGGCGCTTCTGGCCACAGGGCCCCGCTACGGGCTCCAGATAGTGAAGGAGCTCGACCAAGGCGGACGGCTCTTGACGAGCCAAGGGACCGTCTATCCGCTTCTGACCCGCCTGAGCGAGGCAGGTCTGATCCGAACAGCGTGGGAAGAGATCGAGAGCGGCCGCTCCCGACGCTATTACGAGCCGACGCCTGCCGGCCTGGCGCGTCTGGAGGAGTTCATCGGTGAGTGGTCCCGCTTCACGAGCACGGTGGACGCGCTCCTGACGCGGGCGCCTGACAGCGCCGTCCACGAAGGCGCCACCGAGGAGACGCGTTGACTGACCACCCACTCGTGACCGAGTACCTTCGGCGCCTCGGCCAGGCTTCTGCGCACGCTCCGATCGACCGTCGTGAAACCCTGTTCGGGGAAGTTGCGGAGCACCTGCGCGCAACGGTGCCGCTGAATGCGACCGACGAGTACGCCCGAAGGCTGCTCTCAGAGTTCGGATCCCCTGAGGACCTGGCTGCTGAGGCATTCGGCATGGCCGCCGGACCGGAACCGGCGAGCCGACACCGATGGCTGCGACCTGGCGGTGCTGTCGCGGTCGTCGTCGCCGCGGCCGGCGCCGCAATCGCGCTCGCAGTTACGGGTTCGACCGCTAGCACGGACGAGACGACCGTTGGTACGCCGGCAGTCGATGTCTCGGCGGTCACGCCTCCGGCGGTCGCCCTGCTGCAGCCAGGACCGCGGACTACCGAGGGACGCGCATACGCCGAGTACGCCCGCGAGATCGACTCCCTCCCGGCGCTGCCCGAAGGCGTGGACTATCCCGATGGTGTTCCGCCGCAGCTCGAGCCGACCGAGCCCGTCGTCGCCGAGACGGGGATCGGCGCGGTCGTCGCCGACTTCACGTGGCTCTGCATCTGGGAGAGCGAGTACCTCGATGCATACGACGCCGACGCGTTCGAGCGCGTCCTCGATGCCGAGCAAGCCTTGCGCTCGTGGGGTGACTTCACTCCACTTCCACCTGAGGACTTCGAGGGGTGGTCTCGGAACGTGCTCACACCGCTGCAGTTCGACGACCCCTCAGGGGTGCGTGCCGACCGCCTGCAGGCGTGCAATCAAGCTGGCATCCGCGTCCCCTGAGGCGCGGCGGTCAGGGTGGGGCGCCGACTCGTGCGGGTGCGCCGCGGTGATCTCAAGGCGATCCTGCGGCCGTGACGCGTCCGAGCACCGCGAGGTTCTAGGGGGCCAGACCCTCAGAAGTTCTGGCACGTGTCTAGCGCGTTGTCCGAGGCAACGCTCTGACCTGCAGTGATGGGTGCCCGCGAAAGGACTCGAACCTTCGACCTTCTGCTCCGGAGGCAGACGCTCTATCCACTGAGCTACGCGGGCGTTCACGCCGACCGCCTGAGCGGACCTGCGCGGTGCACGACACTACCAGCCGATCAGCGTTCCCCGAGGAGCGCCGACAGGTACCGGGACGTCTCCTCGACCGCGAGTGCGTCGTCACCGGCGACGATCGCGTCGACGAGGCCGTCGTGGGCGTCGTGCCCGTGGGTGTCGGTGACGAAGTTGAACCGGATGTTCTCGCCGATCGCGTCGAGCAGGTTCTCGTAGAGGCCGTTGAGCACGGGGTTGCCTGCGGTGCGCACGATGAGCCGGTGCAGGTCGAGGTCGGTGGAGACCATGCGCTCGAGGTCGCCGGCCTTGTAGGCGGCGGCGCGTTCGTCGCGGCGACGCAGCAGGGCGTTGGTGTCCTCGGCGGAGCGGCGGCGGGCGGCCAGGCGTGCGGCCTCGAGCTCGAGGGCGCGCCGGACCTCGATGACGTCACGCTGACGGGCCTCGGCGATGTGCCGGCCCATGGTGACGGCCATCTCGGAGGTCGAGAGGACGAACGTGCCCGAGCCCTGCCGGCGGGCCAGGAGCCCGGCGTGCACGAGGGACTGCACGGCTTCGCGGACGGTGTTGCGCCCGACGCCCAGCAGGTCGACCAGTGCGGGCTCCGGCGGGATCCGGGAGCCGACCGGCCACTCGCCGGAGACGATGCGGGAGCGCAGCTCACCGACCGTGGTGTCGATCAGCCCGGTGCGGCGCGTCATGCCTGGTCGTCTCGGTGTGCGGGCATGACCCGCAGTCAACCACGACGGCGAAGGGCGCGCGTCGAGGTTCCCCTACCCTTGTCGGGTGACTCCCGCTGAGCTCTCCCAGGCACTGCGTGCCGCCCTGCTGTCCGCCGTCGAGGACGGCACGTTCGCCCTCGCCGTCGAGGACGTCCCGGCGGAGGTCCGGGTGGAGCGACCCCGTCAGCGCGAGCACGGCGACTGGGCGTCGAACGTGGCGATGCAGCTGGCGAAGAAGGCGGGCACCAACCCGCGTGCGTTCGCCGAGGAGCTGGCGCGCCGCCTGGCGGACTTCCCCGGTGTGGCGAAGGTCGACGTGGCCGGCCCCGGGTTCCTCAACATCACGCTCGACGCGGCCGCCGCCGGCGAGCTGGCCCGCTCGGTCGTCGAGCAGGGGGCCGCGTATGGGAACAACGACACGTTCGCGGGCCTGCGGATCAACCTGGAGTTCGTCTCGGCGAACCCGACCGGCCCGATCCACATCGGTGGTGTGCGGTGGGCGGCCGTGGGCGACAGCCTGGCCCGTGTCATGGCGGCCTCGGGTGCGCAGGTCGAGCGCGAGTACTACTTCAACGACCACGGTGCGCAGATCGACCGGTTCGCGCGCTCGCTGCTGGCCCGCGCCCGCGGGCTGGACGCGCCGGAGGACGGCTACGGCGGGCAGTACATCTCCGACATCGCCGAGCGGGTCACCGCGATCGCGCTGGCCGACGGGCAGCCGGACCCGAAGACGCTGCCCGACGAGGAGGCCCAGGAGGTCTTCCGGGCACGTGGTGTCGAGCTCATGTTCGGCGAGATCCGCCAGTCGCTGCACGACTTCGGCGTGGACTTCGACGTGTACTTCCACGAGGACTCGCTGTACGAGTCGGGCGCGGTCGAGCGTGCGGTGGCGCGGCTGCGCGAGCTCGGGCACATCTTCGAGGCGGACGGCGCGACGTGGCTGCGCACCACGGCCTTCGGTGACGACAAGGACCGTGTGGTCCTCAAGTCGGACGGCAACGCCGCCTACATCGCCGGCGACATCGCCTACTACCTGGACAAGCGCGAGCGCGGGTTCGACCGCGTCCTGATCATGCTGGGCGCCGACCACCACGGGTACATCGGCCGGATGATGGCCGTCTGCGCGGCGTTCGGCGACACCCCGCACGAGAACCTCGAGCTGCTGATCGGCCAGATGGTCAACCTGGTCCGCGACGGGCAGCCGGTGCGGATGTCGAAGCGTGCGGGCACGGTCGTCACGATCGACGACCTGGTCGACGCGGTCGGTGTCGACGCCGCGCGGTACGCCTTGGCGCGCTCCTCGGCCGACTCGAGCATCGACCTCGACCTGGACCTGCTGACCCGCGCGACGAACGAGAACCCGGTGTTCTACGTGCAGTACGCGCACGCCCGCACGGTCAACGTGGCGCGCAACGCCGCGCAGTCCGGGGTGCGCCGCACCGACGGCTTCGACGCCTCGCTGCTGGACCACGAGACGGAGTCGGTGCTGCTGGGTCAGATCGCCGAGTTGCCGCGCGTCGTGGCGCAGGCCGCCGAGCTGCGCGAACCGCACCGGGTGGCCCGCTACCTGGAGGAGCTCGCCGGGGCTTACCACAAGTGGTACGACCAGCGCCGGGTCACGCCCTTCGGCGACGAGGAGGTCTCGGACGTGCACCGCACGCGCCTGTGGCTCAACGACGCCACCCGCCAGGTGCTGGCCAACGGTCTGGCGCTGCTGGGTGTGAGCGCGCCGGAGCGCATGTGAGCCTGGGTGAGCCGTGGTCGACCGGGGTGACCCGGGGCGACGACGGTGCGTTGCGGGTGGCCGGCCTGGACGTGCGCACGCTGGCCGCGCAGCAGGGGACCCCGGCGTACGTGCTCGACGAGGCGGACCTGCGCCGTCGCGCGCGGCACTACCGCGAGGCGTTCGAGCAGGCGTTCGCGCAGGTCGGCACCGGGGTCGACGTCTACTACGCCGGCAAGGCGTTCCTGTCGGTCGCGGTCGCCCGGTGGGTGCACGAGGAGGGCCTGCGGGTCGACACGTCCACCGGCGGAGAGCTGGCCACGGCGCTGCGGGCCGGTGTGCCCGGGGTCGACCTGGGGCTGCACGGCAACAACAAGTCCGACGCGGAGATCGAGGTCGCGCTCGAGGCGGGCGTCGGCCGGATCATCGTGGACTCCCTCGTCGAGATCGACCGGGTGGCCGCGGCGGCCCGGGCACGTGGGGCAGAGCCCGCGCCGGTGATGATCCGGGTGACCACGGGTGTGCACGCCGGTGGGCACGAGTACATCTCGACCGCGCACGAGGACCAGAAGTTCGGTCTGTCCATCGCCCGCGGTGCGCCCGGGGTCGACGGGGAGCCGGGCGACTCTCCGGCGATGACCGCGCTGCTGGCGGTGCTGGCCCGCCCCGAGCTGCGGCTGCTGGGCATCCACTCGCACATCGGCTCGCAGATCCTGGACCCGTCGGGGTTCACGGTGGCGGCACGCGCGGTGCTCACGCTGCGGGCGCAGCTCGCGGAGCGCACCGGTGTGCTGGTCGACGAGGTCGACCTCGGCGGCGGGTACGGCATCGCCTACCTGCCCGGTGAGGTCGCGCTCGACCCCGACCGGATCGCGAAGGAGGTCGCGTCCTCGGTCGAGGCGGTGGCCGCCGAGCTCGGCACGCCGCTGCCCCGGTTCTCGATCGAGCCGGGCCGGTCGATCGCCGGGCCTGCCGGGCTCACGCTCTACGCGGTCGGCACGGTCAAGCCCGTGCGGCTCGACGACGGCCGGGTGCGCACGTACGTCTCGGTCGACGGCGGCATGAGCGACAACATCCGGCCCGCCCTGTACGGCGCGCAGTACCACGCGGTGCTGGCCGACCGGGTCTCGACCGCGGAACCGGTCCTGGCCCGTGTGGTCGGCAAGCACTGCGAGAGCGGCGACATCGTGGTGCACGAGGTGCAGCTGCCCGGTGACGTGCAGGCCGGCGACCTGCTGGCCGTGGCGGCCACCGGTGCGTACGGACGGTCGATGGCCTCGAACTACAACCTGGTGCCGCGCCCGCCCGTCGTCGCGGTGCGTGAGGGCGCCGCGCGCGTGCTGGTGCGGCGCGAGACGGTCGAGGACCTGCTGGCGCTCGACCAGGGCTGAACCGGCCGGTCCCGTCCCTGCCGACCAGCGTCCGGACACGGGCCCGTGCGCCGGGGTCGGCCTCTATCCTGGGCCCGGCACCCGCACCCGTCGTCCGGACGTCGCGCGTGCCCATCCGTTCGTCGAGAGGGACAGCCGTGACCGCAACCGCACCCCAGGGTGACCGTCACGCGCCGTTGCGCGTCGCCGTGCTGGGCTGCGGCGTGGTCGGCACGCAGGTCGTGCGGCTGCTCACGACGCAGGCGGACGACCTCGCCGCCCGGGTCGGGGCGCCGTTGCAGCTCGTCGGGGTGGCCGTGCGCGACACGAGCGTCGAGCGCGACCCGGTCGTCGACCCGGCGCTGCTGACGGCCGACGCCGAGGGCCTGGTCACCCGGGCGGACGTCGTCGTGGAGGTCATGGGCGGCATCGAGCCGGCGCGCGGCCTGATCCTGCGGGCCATCGAGCACGGCGCCGCGGTCGTCACCGCCAACAAGGCGCTGCTCGCGCAGGACGGTCCGACGCTGTACGCGGCCGCCGACGCCGCGGGCGTGGACCTGTACTTCGAGGCCGCCGTCGCCGGCGCCATCCCGATCGTGCGCCCCGTGCGCGAGTCGCTCGTCGGCGACCGGATCCGGCGCGTGCTGGGCATCGTCAACGGCACGACCAACTACGTGCTCGACAAGATGGCCACCGAGGGGCTCGACCTGGAGCAGGCCGTCAAGGAGGCGCAGGCCCTGGGCTACGCCGAGGCCGACCCGACGGCCGACGTCGAGGGCTACGACGCCGCTGCGAAGGCCGCGATCCTCGCCTCGCTCGCGTTCCACACCCGCGTCTCGCTCGACGACGTCGACCGCGAGGGCATCACCGCCCTGACGGCCGACGACGTCGCGTGGGCCGCCCGCACCGGTCACGTGCTCAAGCTGCTCGCCATCGCCGAGCGCGGCGAGGCCGAGGACGGCACCCCGGGCGTGCAGGTCCGGGTGCACCCCGCGTTGGTGCCCGCCTCGCACCCGCTGGCCGGTGTGCGCGGGGCGTTCAACGCGGTGTTCGTCGAGGCCGAGGCCGCCGGCGAGCTCATGTTCTACGGCCGTGGCGCGGGCGGTGCGCCGACTGCGTCCGCGGTGCTCGGTGACGTCGTCTCGGTCGCCCGTCACCGCGTGCTGGGTGGCCGGGGTCCGGTCGAGTCCTCCTACGCCGACCTGCCCGTGCTGCCGGCCGAGGCGGCCCGCACCCGCTACCAGATGCGCCTCGACGTGGTCGACCGCCCGGGGGTGCTCGCGCAGGTCGCGGCGGTGCTGGCCGAGCACGGGGTGTCCATCGAGGCCGTGCGGCAGACGCCGGTCGGCGACGACGCGCTCGAGAACGCGCTGGCCGCCGGGGAGATCGCCCGGCTGGTCATCACCACGCATGCCGCGACCGAACGCGCGCTGCGCGGCACGGTCGAGTCGATCGAGGGGCTCGACGTCGTGCGTCGGGTCATCTCCGTCCTGCGAGTCGAAGGAGCCTGATGGCCCACCAGTGGCGCGGCATCATCGCCGAGTACGCCGACCGCCTGCCCGAGCACGTCCGTCGCACCGTGGTGACGCTGGGGGAGGGCGGCACGCCGCTCGTCCCCGCGCCGGTGCTCTCGCAGCGCACGGGTGCGCAGGTGTTCCTCAAGGTCGAGGGCATGAACCCGACCGGTTCCTTCAAGGACCGCGGCATGACGACCGCGATCTCGGCCGCGGCCGACCGCGGTGCCCGAGCCGTGGTGTGCGCCTCGACGGGCAACACCTCGGCGTCGGCCGCCGCCTACGCCACGCGCGCCGGCATGGTCTGCGCGGTGCTCGTGCCCGACGGCAAGATCGCGATGGGCAAGCTCAGCCAGGCCGTCGCGCACGGTGCCCGCCTGCTGCAGGTCGACGGCAACTTCGACGACTGCCTCGTGGCCGCCCGCAAGCTCGCCGAGGCCCACCCGGTCGAGCTGGTGAACTCGGTCAACCCCGACCGCATCGAGGGGCAGAAGACCGCGTCGTTCGAGGTCGTCGACGTGCTGGGCGACGCGCCCGACATCCATGTGCTGCCCGTCGGCAACGCCGGCAACATCACGGCCTACTGGCGCGGCTACCGCGAGTACGCGGGTCTGGACGCCGGTGCGGCGCACACTGCGGTCGCGACCCGGACCCCGGCCATGTGGGGCTTCCAGGCCGCCGGTGCCGCCCCGATCGTGGCGGGTCACCCGATCACCGAGCCGGAGACCATCGCCACGGCCATCCGGATCGGCAACCCCGCCTCCTGGACGCAGGCCGAGCAGGCGCGCGACGTCTCCGGCGGGCTCATCGAGGCCGTGACCGACGAGGAGATCCTCGCCGCGCACCGGGTGCTGTCCGCCCAGGAGGGCGTGTTCGTCGAGCCGGCGTCCGCCGCCGGCGTGGCGGGTCTGCTGCGCCTGTCGGACGAGGGCCGGGTTCCCTCGGGTGCACGCATCGTCATCACGGTGACCGGGCACGGCCTGAAGGACCCGCAGTGGGCGCTGCGCACGCCGGACGGCAGCGAGGTCACCCCGCTGCGGGTCACGGCGGACGTCGTGTCCATCGCCGACGCCCTCGGCCTGTAGGGCGGATGGCGGTGCGCCTGCGTGCGGACCACGTCCGCGTCCGTGTCCCTGCGACGAGCGCGAACCTGGGTCCCGGCTTCGACGCCCTCGGCCTGGCCCTCGGCCTGCACGACGAGCTCGAGGTCCGGGCGCTGGGTGGCCCGGGCGTGCGGGTCGAGGTCACGGGTGAGGGCGCAGGCCAGGTGCCCGACGACGAGAGCCACCTGGTGGTGCGGGCCCTGCGGGTCGCGCTCGACCACGTCGGTGCCCCGCAGGCCGGGCTGCACCTGATCTGCCGGAACCGGATCCCGCACGGCCGCGGGCTCGGCTCGTCCGCCGCGGCCGTGGTCGCCGGGCTGGTGGCTGCCCGTGCGCTCGTCTCGGAGCCGGGGGTGCTCGACGACGACGTGGTCCTCGACCTGGCGACGGGTATGGAGGGGCACCCGGACAACGCGGCGCCGGCCCTGCTCGGTGGCGCGACGGTCGCCTGGACGCAGGACGGACCCGCCGGTGCGCCCTCGGTGGTACGGGCAGCGGCCCTCGCGGTGCACCCGGACGTCGTGCCCGTCGCGATCGTCCCCTCGGTGCACCTGTCGACGCGGACGGCGCGCGGCGTGCTCCCGACCACCGTGCCGCACACCGACGCGGCGTTCCAGGCCTCGCGTGCGGCACTGCTGGTCGAGGCGCTCGGCCGCCGGCCCGACCTGCTGCTGCCGGCGACGCAGGACCGCCTGCACCAGGAGTACCGCCGTGCGGTGATGCCGGACTCGCTCGCGCTCGTCGACGCGCTCCGTGCGCGCGGTGTCGCCGCGGTCGTCTCGGGTGCGGGGCCGACCGTGCTCGTGCTGGCCCGCCGCACCGGCGCGGCTCCGGACGGCACCGTGACCACGGACGCGGACGACGCCGTGGACGCGGCGTTCGGTGGTGCCATGACCGGCTGGCGCATCCTCCCGCTCCCGGTCGACGTCACCGGCGCACAGGCGTCGGCGCTGGGCTGACTTGGCTCCGCGCACCCGACACCGGGCAGCAGGCAGCGGTGCTATTGTCGGGGCGTTCCCCGGGGCTCGTCTTGTACCTGCGCCCCTCCTCCCGTCCGTCGGCTCTTGGTCGTGCGTGCCCGGGACGGTGGACCAGTGAGAGCTGACCAGCCGGGAGCATTCCAGCTCGTGTGCGTGGACGTCGTCGTACGCCGCATGCGTGCCCCCACACCACCCCGGACCACTCCGGGGTCAGGCCGACGCCCATGCAGGGCGCGTGCCTCCGACGAGGGAAGGGTCCTTCGTGACTGACACCATCGAACCCGCCGTGAGCACCTCCGGCGGGTCCGCCCCGAGCGGCTCGATCGCCGCTCTGCGCCTGCCGGAGCTGCAGGCGCTCGCGTCCCAGCTGGGCGTGAAGGGCACCTCCAAGATGCGCAAGGGCGATCTCGTCCAGGCCATCTCCGCCGCCCGCGGCGGCTCGCGCCCCCAGGCGCTCGAGCCGCGCCGGACCGGCGAGACCGTCGCGGTCGCCGAGACCACCGGTCGCACCCGCAGCCGTGCCCAGGCCCCGGTCCCGGCCACCGAGTCCACGCCGAACCAGGCCCCGGCTCAGTCCTCGGCCCAGGCACCGACACAGGTTCCGGCGGCCACCGCGCCGGCCGAGGAGCGCGCACCGCGAGTCGCGGCGTCGAACGAGCCCGCCGGTTCCGACGACGCGAGCGCGACACGCGCTCGTCAGGGTCGCGCGGGCCGCGGCGACGTCCTGGCCGGCCTCGAGGCCGCGCTGGACGCCCGCACGTCCGAGGGCGACCGCCGTGAGGACGACCGTGCGGCGCGCGCCGCCGAGGCCGTCGGTGCCGTGACCGGCGAGCGCCGTTCGCGCCGCGCGGGCCGAGGCGTCGGCGCCCCGCGTGGTGACGGCGAACAGGTCGAGCCCGCCCAGCAGAACGGTCAGCAGCCGGTCGCCCGCGCGGACGAGCAGACCGAGGGTCGCGCGCAGCGTGACCAGCAGCGCCCGCTGCGTGAGGGCGGCCAGGCGCGCCAGCAGGTGAACCAGCAGGGCAGCCAGCAGGGCACGGCGCAGGGCAACCAGACGGCCGCGCAGCAGAGCGGTCAGCAGGCTCCGCAGCGCGACGGCCAGCAGACCCAGCCCGGCGGCTACGACGACGGCGACGAGCGTGGCGGCCGCCGTCGGCGCTCGCGTGACCGCTACCGCGACCGTGACCGCGACCGCAAGCGCGGCCGTACGCGCCCGGGCGCGGGCGAGCTCGCCGGCCTGGACGACATCGAGGTCACCGAGGACGACGTCCTGCTTCCCGTGGCGGGCATCCTCGACGTGCTCGACTCCTACGCCTTCGTGCGCACCTCGGGCTACCTGCCGGGCGCGAACGACGTCTACGTCTCGCTCGGTCAGGTCAAGAAGTCCGGCCTGCGCCGCGGCGACGCGATCACGGGCGCGGTGCGTCAGCCGCGCGAGGGCGAGCAGCCCCCGCCGCTGCAGGGCAACCGCCCGAACAAGTTCAACGCGCTGGTGCGCCTGGACACCGTCAACGGCATGGCACCCGACGAGGCGCGCAACCGTCCGGAGTTCACCAAGCTCACGCCCCTGTACCCCCAGGAGCGGCTGCGTCTCGAGAGCGACGTGACCCGTCTGACGCCGCGCGTGATCGACATCGTCGCGCCGATCGGCAAGGGTCAGCGCGGCCTCATCGTCGCGCCGCCCAAGGCCGGCAAGACGATCATCATGCAGCAGATCGCGAACGCCATCACGACCAACAACCCTGAGGTCCACCTCATGGTCGTGCTCGTGGACGAGCGGCCCGAAGAGGTCACCGACATGGAGCGGACGGTCAAGGGCGAGGTCATCGCCTCGACGTTCGACCGCCCCGCCTCGGACCACACGATCGTCGCCGAGCTGGCCATCGAGCGCGCCAAGCGCCTGGTCGAGCTGGGTCAGGACGTCGTCGTGCTGCTCGACTCGCTGACGCGTCTGTCGCGGGCGTACAACCTGGCGGCGCCCGCCTCGGGCCGCATCCTGTCCGGTGGTGTGGACGCCTCGGCGCTGTACCCGCCCAAGCGGTTCTTCGGCGCGGCGCGCAACATCGAGAACGGTGGCTCGCTGACGATCCTCGCCTCGGCGCTCGTGGAGACCGGTTCCAAGATGGACGAGGTCATCTTCGAGGAGTTCAAGGGCACCGGGAACATGGAGCTGCGCCTGTCGCGCTCCCTGGCCGACAAGCGGATCTTCCCGGCGGTCGACGTCAACGCCTCGGGCACGCGGCGCGAGGAGATCCTCATCGCACCCGACGAGCTCAAGATCATCTGGAAGCTGCGTCGCGTCATGGGGGCGCTCGACCAGCAGCAGGCGATCGAGCTGCTCATCGGCAAGCTGCGCGACACGAAGTCCAACGTCGAGTTCCTGCTGCAGGTGCAGAAGACGACGCCGGGCGGACCGGGCGCGGACGAGAAGTCCGGCCGCGTCGTCATCTGACGCTCGTCCGTCCTGCCAGGCGACGGCCTCGTCCTCCTTCCGGGGGTCGGGGCCGTCGCCGTGTCACCAGGGCCGTGGCCTCGCGGACCCGGCGACAGCCGGCCGGTGCGGCCGGGAGCGGGTTCTCAGGACAGGTCCCACAGCAGGCGGTAGTAGGCGCTCTTGCGAGGGTCGGCGGCGATGCCGTAGGCGTCGAGGAGCTCGGCCTCCAGGCCCGGCACGTCGGTGCCGAAGTTCCAGCCGAGCGACCAGGTCGCGACCGCCAGGTCGGCCCACCGGTCCGCGACGCCGAGCCGCCCCAGGTCCACCAGACCCGCCCAGCGCCCGGCAGCGTCGATCAGCGTGTTGGGTGCGCACGCGTCGCCGTGGCAGACGACCGGATCAGGCTCGGGAACGTCGGCGAGCAGGGCGAGCGCACGGGTGGCGTCGAGCGAGCGGTGCTCGGGATGCCAGGTCGAGGGACCCTCACCCGCTGCGACCCGGCCGCGTGCGGCCGCGAGCCGCTGCTCGGCCGACCACACGAACGGGCACGAGGCGACCGGTGCCGCGTCGTGCAGCCGTCGCAGCCCCGCACCGATCGCCCGGGCCGCGGTCCGGGGCTCGGCCCGCCACCGGTCGGCGACCGCCGGGTCGGCGTCGATCGCGCGGGTCACGAGCCACGCCCCGGAGCCGTCGGAGCCGTGCGTGACGACGTCAGGCACCCGGACCCCGGGCACCTGCTCCGCGACCCACGCCAGCCGCTGCGCCTCCGCCTCGAGATCGGGGCCGTCGGCGGGGGACCACTTCAGGTAGAGGGTGGGTCGCCCGTCAGGGTCGAGAGCACGCCACGTGAACCCGCCGGCCTCGTTGTGCCAGACCGCCTCGAGCGGTGCGCCGACGGCGAACCGGGCCACGGCCGCCGGGACCGGCACGTCCGACGCGGGCGGCCCGGCCAGCCGAGGTTCCGTGTCGCGGCCACGGGTGCGTGCGTCTGGTCCCGGCATGCGTCGAGCGTAGGCGGACCGGTCGGGCACGCCCCGGGCCGTTCGGCGCAGCAGACCCGGCGGATGATTTCGGGCCCCGCCATGGTTCTGGCAGAATGTCCTGCTGGTCTCCGGTTCACGTGCGCCATCCGTCGCACGACCCGGCGGCATCCCTGAAGGAGAACCCCGTGAAGTCTGACATCCACCCGCAGTACGTGGTCACCCAGGTGACCTGTACCTGTGGCAGCACGTTCGTGACGCGCTCGACCGTGACCTCCGGCGAGATCCGCGCCGACGTCTGCAGCGCCTGCCACCCGTTCTACACGGGCAAGCAGAAGATCCTCGACACCGGTGGCCGCGTGGCCCGGTTCGAGGCGCGCTACGGCAAGAAGGCCCAGTAGCACCCTCGCAGCGCCGGTACCGGTGCGGCCGACTGCCCTCCATGGCAGTGGCCGCGCACGGTACCGGCGCTGCGTCGTTCCCACGCCGTGGCGCACGCCCTCCCGCCTGCACCGTGGCCCCGCACCCCGCCGGAACGAGGACCCCATGAGCGACGCGTTCGCCGCCGCGCGACCGCTGCTCGACGAGCATGCGCAGATCGAGGTGCAGCTCGCCGACCCGGGGGTGCACGCCGACGCCGACCGGGCCCGCCGCCTGGGTCGCCGGTACGCCGAGCTGGGTCAGGTCGTCGCCGCGTACCGCGCCTGGCACGCGGCGCAGGACGACGCCGAGGCGGCCGCCGAGCTCGCCCGTGACGACGCGTCCTTCGCCGCGGAGCTGCCCGCGCTGCAGGAGGCCGCCGCCCAGACCGCCGAACGGCTGCGGCGCGTGCTCGTGCCGCGCGACCCCGACGACGCGCGCGACGTGATCCTCGAGATCAAGGCGGGGGAGGGCGGCGAGGAGTCGGCCCTGTTCGCCGGCGACCTCCTGCGCATGTACCTGCGCTACGCCGAGCGGCAGGGCTGGTCCACGCAGGTCCTCGAGGCGACCGAGTCCGACCTCGGCGGGTACAAGGACGTCCAGGTGGCGGTGAAGGCGCGCACCGCCGGGCCGCCGGAGGACGGCGTGTGGGCGCACCTGAAGTACGAGGGCGGCGTGCACCGCGTCCAGCGTGTCCCCGTCACCGAGTCGGCCGGGCGCATCCACACCTCGGCGGCCGGAGTCCTGGTGTTCCCCGAGGTCGAGGACGCAGGCGAGGTCGAGATCGACCCGAACGACCTGCGCATCGACGTGTACCGCTCCTCCGGGCCCGGCGGGCAGTCGGTCAACACCACGGACTCGGCCGTGCGGATCACGCACCTGCCGACGGGCATCGTCGTGTCGATGCAGAACGAGAAGTCCCAGCTGCAGAACCGTGAGCAGGCGTTGCGCGTGCTGCGCGCACGGCTCCTGGCGGCCCGTCAGGAGGACGCGGCCGCGGCTGCCTCCCAGGCCCGCCGCTCGCAGGTGCGCACCGTGGACCGTTCGGAGCGCATCCGCACCTACAACTTCCCGGAGAACCGCATCGCCGACCACCGCACCGGGTACAAGGCGTACAACCTGGACGCGGTGCTCGGCGGCGATCTCGGTCCGGTCGTCCAGTCGGCGATCGACGCCGACGAGGCGGCACGGCTGGCCGCGGCGGGCGAGGCGTGAGCACGCCGGTGCGGCCCGCGGTCACATTGCGTGCTGCGGTCGAGGCGGCCGCCCGGCTGCTCGACGAGGCGGGCGTGCCCTCCGCGCGCCACGACGCGACCGCACTGGCGGCGCACGTGCTGGGCGTGGACCGTGTCGAGCTCGCGCTGCCCCCGGCGCTGCCGGAGGGGTTCGCGCAGCAGTACGCGCTCGTCGTGGACCGTCGGCGCCGGCGCGAGCCGCTGCAGCACATCGTCGGCTCCACGACGTTCCGCTACCTGACCCTGCAGGTGCGCGCCGGGGTCTTCGTGCCCCGGCCCGAGACCGAGGTCGTCGCGCAGGTCGCCGTCGACGAGGCCGCGCGGCTCGTCGCCGAGGACCGCACGCCGTGGGTCGTCGACCTGTGCTGCGGCGCCGGCGGGATCGCGCTCGCGGTCGACACCGAGGTCCCGCAGGCACGCGTGGTGGCGGTGGACGCCTCGCCCGAGGCGGTGGCGCTCACGCGTGCCAACCACGAGGCGCACCCCGTCGCGGGCCCGCCGCTGCGCGTCGAGCTGGGCGACGTGCGCGACCCCGCGCTGCTCGCCGAGCTCGACGGGCAGGTGGACGTCCTCGTCTCGAACCCTCCGTACATCCCGCCCGATGCGGTCCCCGTCGACCCCGAGGTGCGCGACCACGACCCGGACCTCGCGCTGTACGGCGGCGGGGCCGACGGCCTCGACGTGCCCCGGGCCGTGCTCGCGGCGGCGGTGCGGCTGCTCGTCCCCGGCGGCCTGCTCGTCATGGAGCACGCCGAGGTGCAGGCCGACGCGACCCGTGCGGCGGCGGCCGCCACCGGTGCGTTCACGCACATCCGCACGCTGCCCGATCTGACCGGTCGGGCACGCATGCTCGTGGCCCGTCGCGTGGGAGACTCGCAGCCGTGAGCCTGAACCGGATCAAGGACGCGACCGACCCGGCGACCTGGGGACCGGCGATCGACGAGGCGGTGCACGCGATCTCCCGCGGCGAGCTCGTCGTGCTCCCCACGGACACCGTCTACGGGATCGGTGCGGACGCCTTCACCCCGTCCGCCGTCCAGGCCCTGCTCGACGCCAAGGGCCGAGGTCGCCAGATGCCCCCGCCGGTGCTGATCCCGGACGTGCGCACGCTCGACGGCCTGGCCACGCACGTGCCCGACGGGGCCCGGGCGCTCGCCGAGGCGTTCTGGCCCGGCGGCCTGACCCTCATCCTGGACGCGCAGCCGTCGCTGGCCTGGGACCTCGGCGAGACGCACGGCACGGTGGCCTTGCGCATGCCCGACCACCCGGCCGCGCTCGCGCTGCTGCGGCGCACCGGGCCGATGGCCGTCTCGAGCGCGAACCTCACGGGCCACGACGCGGCGGTCACGGCCGCCGACGCGCACGCCCAGCTGGGCGAGTCCGTCGCGATCTACCTGGACGCGGGGGAGGCGCCCGGCCAGGTGGCCTCCACGATCGTCGACGCGACCGGCGACGTCCTGCGGCTCGTGCGGGCGGGAGCGATCGACCTGCCGCGGCTGTGCGAGGTCGCGACGGTCGTCGATCCGGCTGCTGCCGACCCGGCCACCGGCACGCAGGTCGCCCCGGCGCAGGAGGGCGGCTCCGACCGGTGAGGGTCTACCTGCTCGTCCTGCTCGTCTCGGCGCTCGTCGCCTTCCTCGCGACCCCCCTGGCGCGCTGGTGCGCCCTGCGCTGGGGGGCGATCACGGCCGTGCGCGACCGCGACGTGCACGCGATCCCGACGCCGCGCCTCGGCGGCATGGCGATGTTCGCGGGCATGGCCGTCGCGATCCTGCTCGCCAGCCGGCTGCCGTTCCTGTCCAGCGTCTACGAGAACCCGCGGCCGATCATCGGCATCCTCGGGGGCGCCGGGCTGGTCTGCGCGCTGGGCGTGGCCGACGACATCTGGGACCTGGACTGGCTGACCAAGCTCATGGGGCAGGTGCTCGCCGCGGGCTTCCTCGCCTGGCAGGGGGTGCAGCTCTACCAGCTGCCGCTCGGCGGCGTGACCGTCGGCTCGACGCGCATGTGGACGTTCCTCACGATCGTCACGGTCGTCGTGGCGATGAACGCGGTGAACTTCGTCGACGGCCTGGACGGCCTCGCGGCCGGCGTGCTGGCGATCGGCGGGTCGGCGTTCTTCCTCTACACCTACCTGCTCGCCCGCGAGGGCAGCAGCGGCGACTACGCGAGCCTCGCGACGCTTGTCATGGCGGTCCTGGTCGGCGCGTGCCTGGGCTTCCTGCCGCACAACTGGTACCCGGCCCGGATCTTCATGGGCGACTCCGGCGCGCTGCTGCTCGGCTTCATGATCGCGGTGGCGGCCATCGTGGTGACCGGGCAGATCGACCCGCAGGCGGTCACGGACCGGCAGCGTTTCCCGGCGTTCGTGCCGATGCTGCTGCCGCTCGCGGTGATCGTGCTGCCGCTGCTCGACATGACGCTGGCCGTGGTCCGGCGGATGAGCAAGGGCAAGTCGCCGTTCCACCCCGACCGCATGCACCTGCACCACAGGCTCCTCGCGCTGGGCCACTCGCACCGGCGTGCGGTGGCGATCATGTACATCTGGACCGCTGTGGCGGCGTACGGTGTGGCCTCGCTCGTCGTGCTGTCGACGACGACTGCGCTCGTGCTCACCGGCCTGGGTCTCGTGGTCGCGACCGCGCTCACCCTCGGTCCGTTGCGCGCGCGGCAGGGCGCGTCGGGTACGGCACCGGGTCCGGGACCCGGTGCTGCACCGTCCCCGTCCCTGCCACCCGGGCCCGATCCCGTACCCGCTCCCGTACCCGCCACCTCGACCGCACCGGAGACGACCGCATGACCACCGACCCCGGAGCCGACCGACCGGACGCCACCGTCGCCCGCACCGACACGGGTGCGGCGGTCGACGCCGTGTTCCGGCGTGCCCTGCGCGACACGCTGCTGTTCCTCGGGGTCCTCACCGTGCTGGGGGTGGGCCTGGGTGCCCTCCTCGCCGATGCGGCAGGCGTCTGGGGCGCGCTCATCGGGGTCGGTTTCGCGCTGGTCTTCTGCGGGACGACGGTCGTGGTGATGCTGCGCACGGCGCACGCCAACCCGCAGACGATGGCGATCGCGGTCATGGGCTCGTGGCTCGCCAAGCTCGTCGTCGTGATCGTCGTGCTGGCGCTGCTGCGCGGGCAGACGTTCTACGACCGGGTCGTCCTGCTGGTCGTCGTGGCCGTGGGTACCATCGGTTCGGCCCTGCTCGACTACCGCGCGGTGGCCGCCGGGAGGATCCCCTACGTCGAGCCGACAGCTCGTCAGGACCCTTCGGGTGAGTAGGTTAGGCTTTCGCCATCCAAGACGGTTCGGACGCCTCCTGCGTGCGCGCAGAGACGCGTCGTCCGGCCCCTTCGACCACAGGAGCTCGCACTGTCCAGCCTCGCGATGATCCTGCCGTTCTCAGGTGATGAGGGCGGCGGATTCCACGCTCCGACGATCGCCGACTTCTTCCCGCCGCCCGTGCTCTTCGAGGGCACGATGTTCGAGCTCAACCGGATGCAGTTCGTCCGGCTGGTCGCGGCGCTGGCCCTCGTCATCGTGTTCGTCGTGGCCGCCCGCCGTGCCAAGCTCGTCCCGGGCCGGTTCCAGGGTGCGATCGAGATGGTCCTGGACTTCGTCCGGGTCAACGTCGCCGAGGACATCATCGGCAAGGACAAGGGCGGCAAGTACGTCCCGCTCCTGACCACGATCTTCTGCGCGGTGCTCGCGTTCAACATCACGGGCATCATCCCGGGCCTGAACATCGCCGGGACCGCGCTCGTGGGCCTGCCGATCATGCTGGCGCTCTGGGTGTACGTGATGTACCTGGGCGCGGGCGTCAAGGCGCACGGTGTCGGCGGGTTCCTCAAGGCGAGCCTGTTCCCGCCCGGGGTTCCGCCGTTCCTCTACGTGCTGCTGACGCCGGTGGAGTTCCTGACCGTCTTCATCATCCGGCCCGCGACGCTCGCGATCCGACTCATGGCCAACATGGTCGCCGGTCACCTCATGCTCGTGCTCTGCTTCTCGGCGACGCAGTTCTTCCTCGTCGAGTCGGGCCCGGGGATGAAGGCCTTCGGCGCCCTGACGTTCGTCGGCGGTCTGGCGATCACGCTCTTCGAGATGTTCGTCGCGGCGCTGCAGGCGTACATCTTCGTCGTCCTGGCTGCGGTCTACCTGAGCCTGTCGATCAGCGACGAGCACTGACAGCTGACGCGCGGGGGTCGTCCGGCCCCCGCCCACGAACGAGCACCCGGTCGACCGGCCGGTTGCACTACGGAAGGAACGAGCCACCGTGGCAGACACCAGCATGATCCTCGCCGCCGCCGACGCGGTCTCCGGCAACATCGCGACGGTCGGTTACGGCCTCGCGGTGCTCGGCCCGGGTATCGGTCTGGGCATCCTCATCGGCAAGACCCTCGAGGGCATGGCTCGCCAGCCCGAGGTCTCCGGCCAGCTGCGCACGACCATGTTCATCGGCATCGGCTTCGTCGAGGTCCTCGGCCTCCTCGGCCTCATCACCGGGTTCCTCTTCTCGTGACCACGGCCGCGCTGACCGCGGCCGTCCTGACCGCCGCGGAGTCCGGGTCGGAGGAGGTCAAGGGCGTCCAGCTGCTGCTGCCGGAGTCCTACGACCTGTTCTGGTCGACGGTCGTCCTGGTGATCATCGCCGTGGCGTTCTACCGCTTCGTGCTCCCGAAGTTCCAGGAAGTCCTGGACGAGCGGACCGCGAAGATCGAGGGTGGCCTGGCACAGGCCGAGACGGCGCAGGCCGAGGCCGCCGCAGCTCTGGCCGAGTACCACCAGCAGCTGCAGGACGCGCGCACCGAGGCGGCGCGCATCCGTGAGGACGCGCGCGTCGAGGGCGGCACGATCGTCGCCGAGCTGCGCGCGAAGGCGACCGAGGACGCGGCACGGATCGCGGAGACGGCCCAGCGGCAGATCGAGGCGGAGCGCCAGCAGGCGGCCGTCACGCTCAAGGCCGACGTCGGCACGCTGGCCACGGAGCTCGCCTCCAAGATCGTGGGGGAGTCCCTCGAGGACGAGGCGCGTCGTTCGCGTGTCGTCGAGCGCTTCCTGGACGACCTCGAGGCCACCACCACGGCGAACGCGGGTAAGGGGAACTGATGCGGGGCACGAGTCGGGCGTCGCTGGCAGGCGTGCGGGAGCGGTTCGAACCGGTCCTGACCGCGGCGGGCGCGCAGTCCTCCACGCTGGGCGCGCAGCTGTTCGCGCTCGTCGACGCGCTGGACTCCTCCGGCTCGCTGCGTCGTGTCCTGGCCGATCCGTCGGTCGAGCCCGAGGCCAAGGCGACGGTCGTCGCCCAGGTTCTCGCGCAGGCAGACCCGCGGACCGTCGCCGTGGCCCAGGACCTCGTGCGGCAGCGGTGGTCGGCGGACGCCGACCTCGCGGACGCCGTCGAGACGGTGGGCCTGGACGCGGTGCTCGCCTCGGCGCAGCACGACGGCCTGCTGGCCGACGTCGAGGACGAGCTGTTCCGGCTGAACCGGGCTCTGGTCAGCCAGCGGGAGGTCCGCAGGACGCTCGTCGACACCACGGTGCCGGCGGAGGCCCGTGGCGGTCTGATCGACGCGATCCTCGCTGGTCGGGCGACCCCGGCGACCGCTCAGCTGGCCCGACGTGCTGCGACCGCCCCGCGCGGTCGGCGTTACGTCGCCGCGCTCGTGCGTCTGTCGGACCTCGTCGCCGAGCGGCGCAGCCGGCAGGTCGCCACGGTCACGAGCGCCCAGCCGCTGTCGGTCGCCCAGCGCGCCCGTCTCGGCCAGATCCTCGAGCAGGCGTACGGCAGCGCGGTCCAGGTCAACGTGATCGTCGACCCGGACGTGCTCGGGGGTCTGCGGGTCCAGGTGGGCGCGCAGGTCGTCGACTCGACGATGCTCTCGCGCCTGGCCGACGCACGACGACGACTTGCCAGCTGACGCGCGGCCGGGCCACCCGGCGCGCGTCCACCCCACACGTGTGAGACCGCACGCACCGCGTGCGTCACGACAGGAGAGAAGCAATGGCTGAGCTGACGATCCGGCCGGAGGAGATCCGCGCCGCGCTGGACAGCTTCGTGAAGTCCTACGAGCCGTCCGGTGCCGTGGCGGAGGAGGTCGGTCGCGTCACCCTCGCCGCCGACGGCATCGCCCAGGTCGAGGGCCTCCCGGGGGCGATGGCCAACGAGCTGCTGCGCTTCGAGGACGGCACGCTGGGCCTCGCGCTCAACCTGGACGTGCGCGAGATCGGTGTCGTCGTCCTCGGCGAGTTCACCGGCATCGAGGAGGGCCAGGAGGTCCGCCGGACCGGCGAGGTGCTGTCCGTGCCGGTCGGTGACGGGTACCTCGGCCGCGTGGTTGACCCGCTGGGCCAGCCGATCGACGGCCTCGGCGACATCGCCACCGAGGGCCGTCGCGCCCTCGAGCTGCAGGCCCCGGGCGTCATGGCCCGCAAGTCGGTGCACGAGCCGCTGCAGACCGGCCTGAAGGCCATCGACTCGATGATCCCGATCGGCCGCGGCCAGCGTCAGCTGATCATCGGCGACCGCCAGACCGGCAAGACGGCCATCGCGATCGACACGATCATCAACCAGAAGGCGAACTGGGAGTCGGGCGACCCGACCAAGCAGGTCCGCTGCATCTACGTGGCGATCGGCCAGAAGGGCTCGACGATCGCTGCGGTGCGCGGCGCGCTCGAGGAGTCCGGTGCGCTGGAGTACACGACCATCGTCGCCGCCCCGGCGTCCGACCCGGCCGGCTTCAAGTACCTGGCCCCGTACACCGGCTCGGCGATCGGCCAGCACTGGATGTACGGCGGCAAGCACGTCCTCATCGTGTTCGACGACCTGTCGAAGCAGGCCGAGGCGTACCGCGCCGTGTCGCTGCTGCTGCGGCGCCCGCCGGGCCGCGAGGCCTACCCGGGTGACGTCTTCTACCTGCACTCCCGTCTGCTGGAGCGTTGCGCGAAGCTGTCCGACGAGCTCGGTGCGGGCTCGATGACGGGTCTGCCGGTCATCGAGACGAAGGCCAACGACGTCTCGGCGTACATCCCGACCAACGTCATCTCGATCACCGACGGCCAGATCTTCCTGCAGTCGGACCTGTTCAACGCGGACCAGCGCCCCGCCGTCGACGTCGGCATCTCGGTGTCCCGCGTCGGTGGTGCCGCGCAGGTCAAGGCGATGAAGCAGGTCTCCGGCACGCTGAAGCTGGACCTGGCGCAGTTCCGCTCGCTCGAGGCGTTCGCGATGTTCGCCTCCGACCTGGACGCCGCCTCGCGCGCGCAGCTGACCCGTGGCGCACGCCTGATGGAGCTGCTCAAGCAGGGCCAGTACAGCCCGTACCCGGTGGAGGACCAGGTCGCCTCGATCTGGGCCGGCACCAAGGGCAAGCTGGACGACGTCCCGATCGAGGACGTGCGCCGCTTCGAGACCGAGCTGCTCGACCACCTGCGCCGCAACACCGAGGTGCTCGCCACGATCGCGTCGACCGGCAAGCTCGAGTCCGACACCGAGGCGGCGCTGACCGCGGCCGTCGACGAGTTCCGCGCGGGCTTCCTCAAGGCCGACGGCACGCCGCTGATCGCCGGCGAGGACGAGTCCGGCGAGGTCGTCGTGGAGCAGGAGCAGATCGTCCGGCAGAAGAAGGCCTGACGATGGCCGGCCAGCAGCGTGTCTACAAGGCGCGGATCAAGTCGACCCAGGCGCTGAAGAAGATGTTCCGCGCCCAGGAGCTGATCGCCGCCTCGCGCATCGGGCGCGCCCGCGACCGGGTCTCGATGGCTTCGCCGTACTCGCGGGCCATCACCCGTGCGGTCTCGGCGGTCGCCACGCACTCGAGCACGTCGCACCCGTACCTGTCCGAGCGTTCGGACACGAACCGGGTCGCGGTGCTGCTGATCGCGTCGGACCGAGGCATGGCCGGCGCGTACTCGGCGAGCGTCATCCGCGAGACCGAGCGGCTCATCGAGCGTCTGGAGGGGCAGGGCAAGGAGGTCGCCCTGTACGTCTCCGGTCGCCGCGCGCTGTCGTACTACACGTTCCGGCAGCGAGCGCTGGCGGGCTCGTGGATCGGCGAGTCGGACGCTCCGACGGTCGAGATCGCGGACGAGATCGCCGACACGCTGCTGTCCGCGTTCACGGCGGACGCGGCCGACGGCGGCGTCGCCGAGCTGCACGTGGTGTACACGCAGTTCGTCAACATGGTGACGCAGCGTCCGCGCGTCGTGCGGATGCTCCCGCTCGAGGTCGTCGAGGGTGTCGCCGAGGCCGGCGAGCACGAGACGCTCCCGTTGTACGACTTCGAGCCGAGCCCCGAGGTCGTGCTGGACGCCCTGCTGCCGCGCTACGTCCGCAGCCGGATCCACGCGTCGCTGCTCCAGGCTGCGGCGTCCGAGCTGGCGGCGCGCCAGCGCGCGATGCACACCGCGACGGAGAACGCCGAAGACCTCATCCGCACGTTCACCCGGCTGGCCAACCAGGCCCGTCAGGGCGAGATCACCCAGGAGATCAGCGAGATCGTGTCGGGCGCCGACGCGCTCGCCTCCTGAACAGCTCTTCTGCTCAGTACGCAGCTCAGCACGACACCGACCACGCCGGGGCGCCGCTCCGGACGAGTGAAGCGAGGCCACACATGACCGCCACCACCGTCGACGCGACGGCCAGCACCGCCGGCTCGCCCGGCGTGGGTCGGGTCGCCCGGGTCATCGGTCCGATCGTGGACATCGAGTTCCCGGCGGACCAGATCCCCGAGCTCTACAACGCCCTCCACGTCGACATCGACCTGTCCGGTCAGGGCGAGGGCGAGAACTCGTTCACGATGACGCTCGAGGTCGCCCAGCACCTGGGCGACTCGCTCGTGCGAGCCATCGCGCTCAAGCCGACCGACGGCCTGGTCCGGGGCGCGCAGGTCACCGACACGGGGGCACCGATCTCGGTGCCGGTCGGCGACGTGACCAAGGGCCACGTGTTCAACGTGACCGGCGAGGTGCTCAACCTGCAGCCCGGCGAGAAGTTCGAGGTCACCGAGCGCTGGCCGATCCACCGCAAGCCGCCGGCCTTCGACCAGCTCGAGTCGAAGACGCAGATGTTCGAGACCGGCATCAAGGTCATCGACCTGCTCACCCCGTACGTCCTGGGCGGCAAGATCGGCCTGTTCGGCGGTGCGGGCGTCGGCAAGACGGTGCTCATCCAGGAGATGATCCAGCGCGTCGCGCAGGACCACGGCGGCGTGTCGGTGTTCGCCGGTGTCGGTGAGCGCACCCGTGAGGGCAACGACCTCATCGTCGAGATGGAGGAGGCGGGCGTCTTCGACAAGACGGCCCTCGTCTTCGGCCAGATGGACGAGCCGCCGGGCACGCGTCTGCGCGTCGCCCTGTCGGCCCTGACGATGGCGGAGTACTTCCGCGACGTGCAGAAGCAGGACGTGCTGCTGTTCATCGACAACATCTTCCGGTTCACGCAGGCCGGTTCCGAGGTCTCCACGCTGCTCGGCCGCATGCCGTCCGCGGTGGGCTACCAGCCGAACCTCGCGGACGAGATGGGCCTCCTGCAGGAGCGCATCACCTCGACCCGTGGTCACTCGATCACGTCGCTGCAGGCCATCTACGTGCCCGCCGACGACTACACCGACCCGGCCCCGGCGACGACCTTCGCGCACCTGGACGCCACGACGGAGCTCTCCCGCGAGATCGCGAGCCGTGGTCTGTACCCGGCCGTGGACCCGCTGGCCTCGACGTCCCGCATCCTCGACCCGCGTTACGTGGGCCAGGAGCACTACGACGTCGCGACCCGCGTGAAGTCGATCCTGCAGCGCAACAAGGAGCTGCAGGACATCATCGCGATCCTCGGTGTCGACGAGCTCAGCGAGGAGGACAAGACGGTCGTCGCGCGGGCGCGTCGCATCCAGCAGTTCCTCTCGCAGAACACCTACATGGCCGAGAAGTTCACCGGCGTCTCCGGCTCCACGGTGCCGGTGGCCGAGACCGTCGAGGCCTTCAAGAAGATCGCGGACGGCGAGTTCGACCACATGGCCGAGCAGGCGTTCTTCAACATCGGCGGCCTCGAGGACCTCGAGCGGAACTGGGCGCGGATCCAGAAGGACTACGGCGTCTGAGCCGTCGGCCCACCCGTCCCTGATCCGTCCCGGCTCCTGCCGGGCCGGCGCGAACGTCCAGGAGGATTCCCGTGGCACATCTCGAGGTCGACCTCGTCGCCGCCGGCGGCAAGGTCTGGTCGGGCTCGGCCCGCCGTGTCTCGGCGCCCGCGGCCGACGGTGAGATCGGCATCCTGATCGGGCACACCCCGATCCTGTCGGTGCTGCGCGCCGGTGAGGTGCGCGTGCAGCCGACGGACGGCGGGGAGCCGCTGCGCTGGCAGGTGGACGGCGGGTTCCTGTCGGTCGACTCCGACCAGGTGACGGTCGTCGTGGACGAGGCGACCGCCGCCTCGCACCGGACGCGCTGAGGTCTGCCGTCCGGTGCGCGGGCTGACGGTCGTGCTGGTGCTCGGTGTGGTGCTCGCCGTGCTCGCGGTCGTCGGGCTGTGGATCTCCCGGACGCACACGCTCGACCGCCGGGTCGGCTCGTTCCGCTGCGCGATCCAGCGGACGACCGGCGGACCGTGGTCCTGGGGCGTCGCGCAGTACGGTGCGGGCGAGCTCTACTGGTGGCGGCGCCACTCGCTGTCCCCGCGGCCTGCACGTCGCTGGGCGCGGCGGGAGCTGTCCGTGGTGGAGCGGCACCGCAGCGAGTCCGTGGCGGACGTGGAGCGTGCCGGCACGTCCGTCCCGGTGCTCGAGGTCACGTGCTCGACGGACTCGTCCCAGTTCCACCTGCTGATGGCGGCCGACGCGTACGCCGGGCTGACCTCGTGGCTCGAGGCGACGCCGTCCCGCGCCGAGTCGATCATCTGACCTTGCCCGTCCGCCCGGCTCATGCCGGGCCATCGTGACCGCCTGACCCTTCGGCGCCCCGCGCCGACCGTCTGCCGGAGGAGCCTGTCCCATGCGTCTCGTCGTGGCGTCCTGCGCTGCCCGCTACAGCGGCCGGCTCAACGCGCACCTGCCGCGCGCGACCCGCCTGCTGGTGGTCAAGTCCGACGGCTCGGTGCTGCTGCACTCCGACGGCGGGTCGTACAAGCCGCTGAACTGGATGAGCCCGCCCTGCGCGCTGGCCGTCGGCGAGCCGGACGACGAGCAGCTGACGGCCGGGGTGACGCAGACCTGGACGGTGCAGCACGCCAAGTCCGACGACCGGCTCGAGATCGAGCTCTTCGAGGTGCTGCACGACTCGGAGCACGAGCTGGGTCAGGACCCCGGGCTCGTGAAGGACGGTGTCGAGGCGCACCTGCAGGAGCTGCTCGCGGCCCAGATCGGCCTGCTGGGCGGCGGCCACAGCCTGGTGCGCCGCGAGTACCCCACGGCGATCGGCCCGGTGGACATCCTGGCGAAGGACCCGGCGGGTGGGACCGTCGCGGTGGAGATCAAGCGTCGCGGCGACATCGACGGGGTGGAGCAGCTGACCAGGTACCTGGAGCTGCTCAACCGCGACCCGCTGCTGGCCCCGGTCCGTGGTGTGTTCGCGGCGCAGGAGATCAAGCCGCAGGCTCGGGTGCTCGCCACGGACCGCGGGATCGGCTGCCTGGTGCTGGACTACGACGCGATGCGCGGGGTCGACGACGTCGACTCGCGGTTGTTCTGACGCGCCGGTCGTGAGCCGGGTCGTGGGCGAACGCCGGTGCGGCGGCACGGCTCCAGGTCCCTGTGACCTGGTGACCGGATGCGCAAGGATGGCCTCGTGACCTCGCCTTCCACGTCCCCGGTCCACGCCGAGCCTGCCGAGCCCGTCGGTCTCGCACTCCGCGGCCGGGTGGTCCTGCCGCACGAGGTGCTCGACGACGGGGTCGTGGTCGTCGAGGGTGCCGCGATCGCATGGGTGGGCCCCGCCGGTGACGTCCCTGCGACGTGGAGCGCCCTCGTGCCGGCACCGGACGCGTCGGGCTCCCTGCTGCTCCCGGGCCTGGTCGACGTCCACTGCCACGGCGGAGGCGGGGCGAGCTTCCCTGACGCGCTCGACGTCGCTCAGGCGCGGATCGGGGCCCGCGAGCACCTCGCGCACGGCACGACGAGCCTGGTCGCCTCGCTCGTCACGGCGCCCGCCGAGGTGCTGCTGGCCCGCACGGCGGTGCTCGCCGAGCTGGCGGACGCGGGAGAGCTGGCCGGCATCCACCTCGAGGGCCCGTTCCTCTCGGCGCAGCGGTGCGGCGCGCAGAACCCGGCCGACATGCAGGTCGGCTCGGCGCGGCTGGTGTCGCAGGTCGCGCAGGTGGCGCGAGGGCACCTTGCGACGATGACGCTCGCACCCGAGGTGCCGGGCGTGGCCGACGGAGGCTCGGCGCCCGGCTCGACGGCGCCCGACGACGCGGTGGCCGCGCTGGTCGCGGGCGGGGCGCTCCCGTCGATCGGCCACACGGACGCCTCGGCCGAGCAGGTCGACGCCGCCGTGGCCCGAGCTGTCGCCCTGCTGGCCGGTGACCCGCGTACGCGGGGTCCGCGGCCGACCGCCACGCACCTGTTCAACGGGATGCGCCCGTGGCATCACCGCGATCCTGGTCCGATCGCCTCGTGCCTGGCGGCCGCCGCGCGCGGCGAGCTGGTCGTCGAGCTCGTGGCGGACGGCACGCACCTGGCCGACGGCACCGTGCGTTCGGTCTTCGACCTCGTCGGTGCGGACGCGATCGCCCTGGTCACCGACGCGATGGCGGCGGCAGGCATGCCCGAGGGCGACTACCGCCTGGGTCCGATGGCGGTGCGGGTGGCGGACGGCGTGGCCCGCATCCTGATCGAGGAGCCGGGCGATGAGCCCGAGGTCGGCGCGATCGCCGGGGGAGTGGCGCACCTGATGGATGTCGTGCGCGCGGTGGTCGGGGCGGGTGTCCCCCTGGTCGAGGCGGTGCGCGCGGCCTCGGGCACACCCGCGCAGGTGCTCGGACGGGCGGACCTGGGGGCGCTCGAGGCCGGTCGGAGGGCCGACGTGGTCGTGACGGACGGTGAGCTGCGGGTGCTGACGGTGCTGCGGGCGGGTCAGGTCCTGGTCGGCTGAACGACGTCTGACGCTTCGCCGCCCCGATCCGCGGAGCCCTGCTGGTCGAGCCCCGGGACGCGTGCCACGCTGCCCCGGTCGGTGAACGTCGGTGCGACGAGCCGCGTCTCGGCCAGGTCGTCCCCGGACAGACGGGCCATGGCCATCTCGACGGCGATGCGCCCGATCCGATGCCCCGGGACCTCGATCGTCGAGACCGGGACGGGCAGGGCTGCGGCGATGTCGGAGGGGCTCACGGCGACGACCGACAGGTCCTGGGGCACGCGCAGGCCCTCGTTCTGCACGCGGGCCAGGATCCCGCCGAGCGCGGCCTCGTTGTGCACGACGAGTCCCGTGGTCTCGGGGTGCTCGCGCAGCAGCTCGCCGACCGCGTGGGCGCCGCCGGCGAACGTGGGCTCGCTCGGCACGACCACGACCTGCACGCCGGAGACCTCGGCCTGCTCGCGCACGCCGCTGCGCATGCGCACCGCGTAGTTGGCCCGGTGGTCGAGGCGTTCCTGCGAGGCGCCGATGAGGGCGAGGTGCGTGTGGCCCTGGCGGGCGAGCTCGCGCACGGCCAGCCGTCCGGCCGCTGCGAAGTCGAGGTCGACGCAGCTGAGCCCGGTGGTGTCGTCGGGCACCCCGATGAGGATCGCGGGCAGGTCGAGGGCGCGCAGGCCCGGCAGTCGGGCGTCGTCGGACTCGATGTCCATGACGATGAGCGCGTCGGCGGTCGAGCTGGCGGCGACGCGGGGGATCCCGTTGGGGTCGTCCTGGGTGAGCACGAGCACGTCGTGGTCGTGCTGCCGGGCGGTGGTCACGACGCCGCCGACGAACTGCATGATGATCTGGACGTTGATCCCGGGCCGGAACGGCACCATGAGGGCGAGCACGTTGCTGCGGCTCGAGGCCAGGGCGCGTGCACCGGCGTGAGGGTGGTAGCCGAGGGCGGCGACGGCGCGTTCGACGCGTTCGCGGGTGGGGCCGGAGATCGAGCGCTTCCCGGAGAGCACGTAGCTCACGGTGGAGACCGAGACCCCGGCCTCACGTGCTACGTCACCGATGGTCGCCATGCGTCGAGGGTAGTGGTTCGTCGCGTCGAACTGGGGCGATCTCGCGGTGAAGCGCTTCGATTCTCACGGTTGCCTGGGGCCGATCCGAGGCGCGACCGGGCCGGATCCAGGCCCGTTCGTGGCCGATTCATCCCAGGAATCGGCTCCGGCCGCATCGAATCGCTTCGATGACCATCGTTACGGTTTCGATACCTCGCGGGTTGTACACGGATTAATTCGGCGGTTAGAGTAATCCTGCTCGAAGCGCTTCGACCCCAACGAGGGGGTCCGGCCGTCAAAGGAGAGGGCAGCGATGGTGACCATGCAGGACGTGGCAGACCGCGCAGGCGTCGCCCTGTCCACGGTCTCCGCCACCCTCAACGGCTCGCGGCCCGTCGCGGTGGAGACCCGGCGTCGTGTCGAGGACGCCTCCGCCGAGCTCGGGTACAGCCGCAACGCCCTGGCCCGCGGCCTGGCGAGCCGGCGCAGCGGCATCCTGGCCCTGACCTACCCGGTCGGCGAGGCGGGTCTGAGCCGCACGGTCACCGAGTTCGTCCAGGGAGCCGTCGACGCGGCCCGCGACCACGGCCGGCACCTCGTCCTGTGGCCCTGCGCGGTCGACGACGGCCAGAGCGTCACCGCCGTGGCGCGCGAAGGGCTCGCCGAGGGCGTGCTCGTCATGGAGGTCCACCTGCACGACGCGCGGGTCCGCGCGCTGCGTGAGGCCGGTGTGCCGGTGGCCCTCGTCGGCCGGTCGGACGGCGAGAGCGACCTCCCCGTCGTCGACATCGACTTCGACGCGACGCTCGAGGAGGCGGTCGAGCACCTCGTCGCCCTCGGGCACCGCCGCATCGGCTTCATCGACCACGCCGCCGCGCGGCACGAGGCCGGGCACGGCCCGACCGTACGGGCGGCGCAGGCCTACCGGCGTGCCGTCGGGTCGCGCGGGATCGACGCGCACGTCGTGCTCGCCGAGGAGTCCGTCGAGGGTGGGCGGTCGGCGACCCGCACGCTCGTCGCCGGGCCCGCGCGCTCGACCGCCCTCGTCGTGATGAACGAGGACGCCGCGTTCGGCGTCGTCGCCGAGCTGTCCGAACGAGGCCTGCGCGTGCCGCAGGACGTCTCGGTGCTCTCCGTCGTCTCCTCCCCGGCCGTCGCCCAGCTCACCGTCCCGCCGCTGACCACGCTGCACGCGCCCGGCGCGACGCTCGGACGCGCAGGCGTCGAGGCGCTCCTGACGCTGCTCGACGACGGCGAGGTCCCCGCCCCCGTGCTCGTGCCGTGCCGTCTGGTCGACGGCGCGAGCACCGCGGCGGCCCCGGCCGACCGGCCGACCCACGACCACCCGACAGCAGGCGACGACCGTCGTCCTGCCGGCCAGCACAGCAGAAATCTCAACGAGGAGGACGTGTAATGGCACATCAGCGCAGCAAGAGGCTCCTGGCAGGAGTCGCCGTGCTCGCGCTGCCGCTCGCCCTGGCGGCGTGCGGTGGCGACAGCGGTGGAGGTGACGACCAGGCGACGTCGGGCGCGACCACCTTCACCATCTGGGACTACGAGAACGACGACTCCGCGATGGGCCAGGCCTGGGCCAAGGCGATCGAGATCTTCGAGACGGAGCACCCGGACGTCAAGGTGGTCACCGAGGACCAGACGTTCGAGCAGATCCAGAAGAACGCGAAGATCTTCCTGACCGGCGACGACGTCCCGGACATCATGGAGTACAACAAGGGCAACGCGACCGCCGGTCAGCTGGCCTCGCAGGGCCTGATCACCTCCCTGACGGACGTCGCCACCGAGCGCGGTTGGGACACGACCCTCCCCGCCTCGATCCAGACGACCGCGAAGTACGACGAGCAGGGCCTCATGGGCTCGGGCGACTGGTACGGCGTGCCGAACTACGGCGAGTTCGTCGGCGTCTACTACAACCAGGACGCCTTCGACCAGCTCGGGATCGCGGTCCCGACGACGTTCGAGGAGTTCGAGGCCTCGCTCAAGGCGTTCAAGGACGCCGGCATCACGCCGCTGGCCACCGCGGGCGCCGAGTACCCGATGGGTCAGCTGTGGTACGAGCTCGTCCTGCACTACGGCGACCGCCAGCTGGTCGACGACTACCAGCTGTTCGCCAACGACGTCGACTTCCAGGGCGACGCGTTCACCCAGGCCACCAACAAGCTCGACGAGTGGATCAAGGCGGGCTACATCGCCTCCGACTCCGCCGCGCTCACGGCCGAGGACATGGGTGTCTCCTTCATCGGCGGCACCTACCCGATGATGGTCTCCGGCTCGTGGTGGTTCGGCCGCCTCGTCGAGGAGGTCCCGTTCACCTGGGGCCAGTTCCTCTTCCCGGGCAACGACCTGCACCCCGGCTCCTCGGGCAACCTCTGGGTCGTCCCGGAGAACGCCAAGGCCAAGGACCTCGCGTACGACTTCATCGACATCACGCTGCGGCCCGAGGTCCAGGAGGTGCTCGGTCAGGCCGGCGGTCTGCCGGTGGCCGGCGACTCCTCGACGATCACCGACGAGAAGACGCGTGAGCTGACGGAGAACTTCGAGAACATCCTCGGCGACGACGGCCTGGCGTACTACCCCGACTGGCCGGTGCCCGGCTTCTACGACGTGATCGTCAGCGAGCTGCAGTCGCTCATCAACCAGTCGAAGTCCCCGACCGAGGTGCTCGACGGCCTGTCGACCGCCTACTTCGAGGGCAAGACCGACCTGACCGAGGGCTGACCTCGAGCGCCCGGCGGGCGAGGCCCCTCCGCCCCGCCCGCCGGGCGCACTCCCACCACCACGAGGAGAAGCTGCATGTCCACCACCGTCGCCGAGCGGCGTACGCCCCGCGGTCGCAGGTCGCGGCAGTGGCTCGGCTACCTGCCCTACCTGCTGCCGGGTCTGGTCGCGTTCACCGTCGTCATCCTGATCCCGTTCGGGATGAACGTCTACTACAGCCTGCACAAGTGGAAGGGCGGCAACGCCCCGATGCGCTGGTACGGGTTCGGCAACTACGCCGACCTCCTGCACGACGAGAAGTTCCTCACCTCGTTCCAGAACTCCATCTGGATGATCGTCGCGATGGTCGTCGTGCCCACGCTGCTCGGTCTGATCCTCGCCGCCGTCCTGTTCGACGTGCTCGGCAAGCGGTTCGGGCCGCGCACCGCCTCCGTCCTGCGCGCCACGTACTACCTGCCGCAGATCCTGCCCGTCGCCGTCGCCGGTGTGCTGTGGAACTGGATCCTCAACGCCCAGACCGGCGCGATCAACGAGGTGCTGCGCTCGCTCGGCGTCGAGAACCCGCCGAACTGGCTCGGTGACACCACCACGGCGCTGCCGACCGTCATGCTCGTGCTCATCTGGATCCAGATCGGCTACCCGGTCGTGATCTTCATGTCCGCGCTCCAGCGCGTCGACCCCGAGCTGTACGAGGCCGCCGAGCTCGACGGCGCCGGCTGGGTGCACCGGTTCCGCGCGATCACGATCCCGCAGATCAAGCCCGAGACGTTCGTCATCACCCTCACCTGCACCGTCGCGGCGCTCAAGGTGTTCGGGCCGATCTACGTGCTGACCCGTGGCGGCCCCGAGAGCTCGACCCTCGTGCCCAGCTACTACTCGTACCTCAACTTCTTCGACAAGTCGAAGGTCGGGTACGGCGCCGCGATCGCCAACGTCCTGACGCTGCTGATCATCCTGGTCGCCGTCGCCATCATGGTGCTGCAGGCTCGCAGCGCCCGCCGCGAGGAGGAGGGCCACTGATGGCCGCCCAGACCGAGACCGTGCGGGTCACGAAGCCCGCGCCCGCGCGCGCCACCGACACCGACCAGCGGCACCACCGCGGGAAGGCCCGCTGGTTCGTCCTGGCCGCCGCGATCGTCGTCGCGGTGCTCATGATGGTGCCGTTCGTCATCATGGTGCTCAACGCCTTCAAGTCCCCGCAGGACTACTCGCAGAACGGCCCGCTGAGCTGGCCGAGCACGTTCTACACCGACGGCCTCACCGCGTTCTGGGACCGGGTCAACTTCCCCGAGAAGCTGATGAACTCGATCTGGATCTCGGCGACCGTCGCCGTCTTCGGCACCCTGCTCTCGCTCTTCAGCGCCTACGCGATCGGCGTCGGCCGGGTCAAGGGCCGGATGTGGCTGGTCACGCTCTTCCTGCTGGCGAACATGCTCCCGCAGGAGGTGCTGGTCTACCCGCTGTTCCAGATGGCCAACAAGGTCGGCCTGAACAACAACCAGTGGTCCGTGATCATCATCTTCACGGTGATCCAGTCGGCGTTCGGCACGTACTTGCTCGCCTCGGTGCTCGGCACGTTCCCCAAGGCGCTGCTCGAGGCGGCAGCCCTGGACGGTGCCGGCAGGTGGCGGACCCTGTGGGGCGTCGTGTTCCCGGTGGTGCGCCCGACCCTGTCGGTCCTGGTGATCTTCTTCTTCATCTGGACCTGGAACGAGTTCTTCATCCCGCTGGTCATGCTGACCACGAACGCGACGCAGACGATCCCCGTCGCGCTCGCGTCCCTGCAGGGCGACCGGATGATGGACGCGCCGACGACGAACGCCGGCGCGCTGGTCTCGATGATCCCGGCGATCATCTTCTTCCTCCTCTTCCAGCGCACGCTCACGCGCGGCGTCACCGCCGGAGCCGTCAAGTAGCCGTCACGTAGCCACCTGCCGCGGCGGGGCGGGCCACGGAGCGCCCCGCCGGCACGACGAGAGAGCAGTGATCCACCCATGAAGTTCACCGACGGCTACTGGCAGACCCTGCCCGGCGTCACGATCCACCGACCGCGTGCGGTCGACGAGGTCGTGGCAGGCGAGCGCAGCCTGACGGCCTACGCCGCGACCGGGCGGCTGGACACCCGCGGCGACACCCTGAACCGGCCGCTCGTGACCGTGACGATCGACTCGCCCATGGACGGCGTGATCGGTGTGACTGTCGAGCACCACCAGGGCGGCGTCGACCCACGCCCCGTGTTCGCGATCGCCGGGTCGACCGATCCGGTCGAGGTGACCGGCGCGACGTTCGACGACCCGCGTGCGGCGCTGCGCTCGGGCCCGCTGACCGCGCGGGTGTCGACGACGGGGGAGTGGGCTCTCGACTTCGAGGTGGACGGCAAGGTCGTCACCTCCGCGAGCTCGCGCGGCGTCGGCCTGGTGACGGACGGGCAGGGTCGCCGGTTCGTGCGCGAGCAGCTCGCGCTCGGCGTGGGCGATCACGTTTACGGCCTCGGCGAGCGGTTCACCGCCTTCGTCAAGAACGGCCAGAGCGTCGACGTGTGGAACGCGGACGGAGGGACGTCCTCGGACCAGGCGTACAAGAACGTGCCGTTCTACCTGACGGACGCCGGCTACGGGGTCTTCGTCGACCACCCCGGGCAGGTCTCGTTCGAGATCGGCTCGGAGGTCGTCTCCCGCACGCAGTTCTCCGTGGCGGGTCAGCGGCTTCGCTACTACGTCATCGCCGGGCCGGCGCCCAAGGACGTGCTGCGCCGGTTCACCGCCCTGACGGGGCGTCCGGCGAGCGTGCCCGACTGGTCGTACGGGTTGTGGCTGTCGACGTCGTTCACCACCTCCTACGACGAGAAGACGGTCACCGGCTTCATCGACGGCATGGCCGAGCGGGACCTGCCGTTGTCGGTGTTCCACTTCGACTGCTTCTGGATGCGGCAGTTCCACTGGTGCGACTTCGTGTGGGACCCGGCCACGTTCCCCGACCCGGTCGGGATGCTGGCCCGGTTGCACGAGCGTGACCTGAAGGTCTGCGTGTGGATCAACCCGTACATCGCCCAGCGTTCGCACCTGTTCGCCGAGGGCAAGGACCTGGGCTACCTGGTCAAGCGGGCCGACGGGTCGGTGTGGCAGTGGGACCTGTGGCAGGCCGGCATGGGCCTGGTCGACTTCACGAACCCCGACGCGGTGGCCTGGTACCAGGGCAAGCTCAAGGTCCTGCTCGACCAGGGCGTGGACTGCTTCAAGACCGACTTCGGCGAGCGCATCCCCACCGACGTCGTCTGGCACGACGGCTCCGACCCCGAGCGCATGCACAACTACTACACGCACCTCTACAACGAGGCCGTGTTCGACCTGCTCAAGGCCGAGCGCGGCGAGGGCCAGGCGGTGCTGTTCGCCCGCTCGGCGACCGCGGGCGGCCAGCAGTTCCCCGTGCACTGGGGCGGCGACTGCGAGTCGACCTTCGTCTCGATGGCCGAGTCGCTGCGCGGCGGGCTGTCCCTGGCGGCGTCGGGCTTCGGGTACTGGAGCCACGACATCGGCGGGTTCGAGGGCACACCCGACCCGGTGGTGTTCAAGCGCTGGCTCGCGTTCGGGCTGCTGTCCTCGCACAGCCGGCTGCACGGGTCGGACTCCTACCGGGTGCCGTGGGCCTTCGACGAGGAGGCCGTCGACGTCACCCGCCGGTTCACGCACCTGAAGATGTCGCTCATGCCCTACCTGGCGCAGGCCGGTGTCGAGGCGCACGAGCTGGGCACGCCGGTCATGCGGCCGATGGTGCTGGAGTTCCCCGACGACCGCGGCGCGGCCACGGTCGACACGCAGTACATGCTCGGGTCGGACCTGCTGGTGGCGCCCGTGTTCAGCGCCGAGGGCGACGTCGACGTGTACGTCCCGGAGGGCACGTGGACCTCGCTGCTCAGCGGTGAGCGGGTCACCGGTCCGCGCTGGGTGCACGAGACGCACGGCTTCGACTCCCTGCCGCTGTACGTGCGACCGGGCACGGTGCTGCCGGTCGGTGCGCGCACGGACCGTCCGGACTACGACTTCGCGGACGGTGTGACGCTGCGCCTGTTCGACCTGCCCGACGGGCACCGGTCGACGACCAGGGTCCCGGGTGCGGACGGTGCGCCGGGTGCGCGCTTCGAGGTGTCCCGTTCGGGCGGGACCGTCTCCGTCGTCGCGCACGGGGCGACGGGTGCGTGGTCGGTCGAGGTCGTCGGCGGTGCGAGCGTGCAGGTCGCAGCAGGGACGAGCGCGGTCGAGCTCACGCTCTGACGCACGTGCGACCGGGTGCCGTGGCGATGTGCTCCCGCCACGGCGCCCGGTCGTCCCGCGTTCCGGGTCGGGTGCTCAGGACCGCCCGAAACAGGGGTGCGGGAGCGATCCCACACCGTGTATCGTATCGATTCGACACAGACGTTCGACGCGGGTGAGGCCCCGGTCCGTCCGTCGACGACGACGTCGCGACGCAGGGCCTTCCGAGCCCCAGCCGCCTGATCCCGAAGGACCACCATGACGACCTCGCGCCCGTCCGGACGCCAGTTCCCCGCCGACTTCCTCTGGGGCTCGGCGACCGCGTCGTACCAGATCGAAGGAGCCGTCGCCGAAGGAGGCCGCGGCCCGTCCATCTGGGACACGTTCTCGCAGACCCCCGGCAAGGTGCTCCACGGTGACACCGGCGCCGTCGCCGCCGACCACTACCACCGCGTGCCGCAGGACGTCGCCCTCATGAAGGACCTCGGCCTGCAGGCCTACCGGTTCTCCGTCGCGTGGTCCCGCGTCCAGCCGACCGGCTCCGGCGAGTTCAACCAGGCCGGCCTCGACTTCTACGTCGGGCTCGTCGACGAGCTGCTGGCCGCCGGCATCAAGCCCGTCGTCACGCTCTACCACTGGGACCTGCCGCAGGCGCTCGAGGACGAGGGCGGCTGGGCCAACCGCCGCACGGCCGAGCTGTTCGCCGACTACGCCCGCAAGCTCGCCGAGGTCCTCGGGGACAAGATCCACCTGTGGACCACGCTCAACGAGCCGTGGTGCTCGGCCTTCCTCGGCTACGGGTCGGGCGTGCACGCCCCCGGCGTCACCGACGAGCACAGCGCGCTCGCCGCGGTGCACCACCTCAACCTCGCGCACGGCCTCGCCGGCCGCGCGATCCGCGAGGTCCTCGGCGAGAACACGCCGGTGTCCATCACGCTGAACCTGCACGTCACGCGCGCCGACTCCGACTCCGCGCAGGACGTCGAGGCCAAGCGCCGCATCGACACCATCGCCAACGAGGTGTTCCTGCAGCCGCTGCTCGAGGGTCGCTACCCGCAGCAGGTCTTCGCCGACACCGCGCACCTGAGCGACTGGTCGTTCGTGCAGGACGGCGACCTCGACCTCATCCGCATCCCGATCGACGTGCTCGGCGTCAACTACTACGCCACGGGTCGCGTCAAGCACGGCACCCCGCCGGTCGGCGACGGCACACCCGGCCCCGACGGCCACCGCTCGTCCGAGAAGAGCCCGTGGATCGGTGCCGACCACGTCGAGTGGCTGCCGCTGCCCGGGCCCTACACGGCGATGGGCTGGAACATCGAGTCCGACGGCCTCGTCGAGCTGCTGCTCGGTCTGTCCGAGCGGTACCCGACGGTGCCGCTGGCCATCACCGAGAACGGTGCCGCGTTCTACGACACCGTGTCCGAGGACGGCCGCGTGCACGACGCCGACCGCGTCGACTACCTGCACGACCACATCGACGCCGTCGGCGAGGCGATCGACAAGGGCGCCGACGTCCGCGGCTACTTCGTCTGGTCGCTGCTCGACAACTTTGAGTGGGCCTACGGCTACGACCGCCGGTTCGGGATCGTCCGCGTCGACTACGACACGCTCGAGCGCACGGTGAAGGACTCGGGCCACTGGTACCGCGAGCTGCTGCGCACCCGCACCATCCCGACCCCGGGCGCGGCCGCGACGCTCTGAGGTCTCACACGCCGACGGCCCGCCCTGCACCACGCCGGGGCGGGCCGTCGGCGCCTGCCCCGGCGCACGCGCCACCGCCGGAACGGGGAAGATGGGACCGTGCCACGCAGCCGACGCTCCACGAAGCGGCCCTACGCCGCCGACCACGTGCCGCTCGACGTCGAGCGGGCGACCGGCGGGCGCAGCACGCTGAGCTCGGCCGACGGGGAATGGGTCGTGCAGACCGTCCGCGGTTCCGAGCGCGAGTACCGGTGCCCCGGCTGCGACCAGGTGGTCACGCCCGGAACCCCGCACGTGGTGGCCTGGCGGTCCGACGGGATGTTCGGCGAGGCCCTGGACGACCGTCGGCACTGGCACACCGCCTGCTGGCAGGCCCGAGGTCGACGCGGCCCGACCCGGAGACGCTGACATGACCGCCGCAGGTGGGCGGTCGCTCACCCCCGGGGATCGGCGCGAGAGTGACGGCGCCGACTGGGCGGCGCGCGCGCCCCGGCTCGTGGCGACCGACCTCGACGGCACTCTCCTGCGCCCCGACGGCTCCGTCTCGCCCCGCACGGCCCGTGCCCTCGCCGCGCTCGACGACGCGGGCGTGCCCGTCGTCTTCGTCACCGCCCGCCCGCACAGATGGCTCGTCGACCTGGTCCCTCACGTGGGTCGGCACGGCACCGCGCTGTGCGCCAACGGCGCCTCGGTGGTCGACGTCGCGACGCTCGCCGTCGTCGAGGAGCACGGCATGACGCCCGACGTGGTGCGTGCCGTGGCCGCGCGCCTGCGGGCCGTGGTCGCACCGGCAGGCGCCGTCCACCTCGCGGTCGAGCGCACCGAGGGCTTCGCCCACGAGCGCGGCTTCGTCACCGAGCACCCGGCGCAGCCCGGAGCGCCCGCCGCGGACAGGATCGAGGACCTGCTGACAGCGTCCACGCTGAAGCTGCTCGTGCGCACCGACCCGCCACCGCCACCGGACGGTGCGCAGGCATGGACCGACGCGCTCGTCCGTGCCGTCGGGACCCTGGCTCTCGTGCAGGACTCGGGTGCTCACGGGCTCGGCGAGATCGCGGCTCCGGGCGTCACGAAGGCGAGCGCGCTGTCCCGCTGGGCGGACCGGCACGGCATCGACGCGGCGGACGTCTGGGCGGTGGGCGACGCACCCAACGACCTGCCGATGCTCGCGTGGGCGGGGACAGCCTTCGCCGTGGCCAACGCGCACCCCCAGGTGCTCGAGGCCGCCGACCACGTGCTGCCGCCGAATGACCAGGACGGGGTCGCGGTGCTGCTCGAGCACGCCGCCCCGCACTCGTCGGCACGCTCGGTCCCCCCGCCGTCGCGCACCGACCGCACCGACAGCCCCGACGGTCCGTCACGTCCCGACTAGGCTCGCAGGCGATGAACGAGCAGCAGCCGAACCCGCAGATCCGGACCGGTCCGACCGGCGAACCCGACTCGCGCCCGGCGCACGGGACCGCCCTCGTGACGACGGCAGACACCCCGATCCGCGCCCTCACGGTGCTGCCCGCCCACCGCGAGGACGTGGAGCTGCACACCGCGGACGGGCTCACTCTCGTCGGCGAGCTCGCCCGACCTCTCGGCCCTGACGGCCGGCCGCACGTGCCCGCGGCGACGCTCGTGACGCTGCACCCGTTGCCGACCCACGGCGGGTACATGGACTCGCACGTGTACCGGAAGGCGTCGTGGCGCCTGCCCGCTCTCGCCGACCTGGCCGTCCTGCGGTTCAACACGCGAGGCACCTCGAGCCCTCGCGGCACGTCGCAGGGATCCTTCGACGAGGGCGTCGCCGAGCAGTTCGACGTGCACGCCGCGATCGAGTACGCCGAGTACCACGACCTGCCGCGTCGGTGGCTCGTCGGCTGGTCGTTCGGCACCGAGCTCGCGCTCATGCACGGTCGCGACCCCTCGATCGAGGGCGCGATCCTGCTCTCGCCGCCGCTGCGACGGGCGAGCGACGCCGACCTGGACGCCTGGGACGCGTTCGGCAAGCCGTTGGTCGTCCTGGTCCCCGAGCACGACGACTACCTGAAGCCGGACGAGGCACGGCGCCGGTTCGCGCGCGTCCGGCAGGCCGAGGTCATCGGCGTCGACGGCGCCAAGCACCTGTGGGTGGGGGAGCAGGCGGTCCGCCGCGTCCTCGACGAGATCGTGGCCCACGTGCTGCCCGGGCACCCCCCGCTGCCCACCCGCTGGTCCGGTCCGAGCAGCACGGCCGTCGACGGCACCGACCGCACGGTCGCGCCCGACGGCACACCGAGCACCCAGGAACGACCGACGACGACCCAGGAGTGAGACCCATGGACACCCTCGCCGGACTGCACACCTATCGTGCGGGCACGGACGCGCCGCCGCTCGTCCTCCTGCACGGCTTCCCCTACGACCACCGGATGTGGGACGAGGTGGCGGCCGCACTCCCGGGGACCCACCCGGTGCTGGGGGTCGACCTGCCCGGCACGCCCGGGCACGCGACCGGTCTGCCGGATCCCTCGCTCGAGGTGTCCGCGGACGTCGTGGCCGACCTGCTGCGCGGCGCTGGGGTCGACCGTGCCGTCGTCGCCGGGCTCTCGATGGGTGGCTACGTCGCGCTCGCGCTGCTCGAGCGGCACCCGCGGCTCGTGGCGGGTCTTGCGCTGGTCGACACGCGCTCCACGCCCGACACGCAGGCGGCCTACGCGAACCGGCTCCGCGTCGCGGACGAGGTCGAGCGTGCCGGCACGGTGGACGCCGTCCGCGGCGGCGTCGCGGCCGTCCTGGCGCCCTCGACTCCGCTGGGACGTCCGGAGGTCGTCGCGACCGTCACCTCGTGGGTCGAGGAGCAGCCGCCGACCGGTGTCGCGTGGGCGCAGCGGGCGATGGCCGCACGGCCGGACCGCACCGCGGTGCTGGCGACGTTCGACGGCCCGTCGGTCGTGGTCGTCGGTGCCGAGGACGCCCTGACGCCCGTCGAGGAGGCCGAGCACATGGTCGCGGCGTCGCAGCACGGGCGCCTCGTCGTGGTGCCGGGTGCGGGTCACCTGTCCTCGGTCGAGCAGTCTGCGGACGTCGCCGAGGCGCTTGCGGACCTGGTCGCGCGCGTCCAGCGGTAGTCCGGGCCGGTTCGCGCCACGCGACCCGCCAGCCCCGCCTCGGCCTCGGTCGGCCTCAGGCGGCCTCAGCCCAGCACCGCGTGCGCGTCAGCCGGCGAGCACGCGGTCCAGGGCCTGGACGAGATCGAGGGACTCGCCGTCCTTGCCGCCCGCACCGAGCACCAGAGGAGGGTCCTGCGGTACGGGATCGACCCCTCGCAGCAGGGCGCGCATGCTCGTCGGGGTGCTCAGCACGTAGAACCGCCCCTCCCGGTCGATCGCGACGGACTCGTCGCGCCGCAGGTACCAGCCCTCGAGGGAGGTCCGGTACCGGTGCCTCCCGTCGTAGCTGCGGGCCCGCAGGGGAACGGCAGGCGGACCGTCGGCGCTCGCTCGGGCGACGAACGCCGCGATGAGCACTCGTGCCTGCGCCGACTCCGCCTGCTGACGTCGGGCGAGCGCCTCGGCGTGCGCGAACGCCGACTCGCGGCGCTCCTCACGCCAACGGGCCGCTGCATCCTCGCTGCTCACCGCGGCAGGCTGTCGGTCGTCGTGCAGCCGACGGCGGTCAGCGGGTCGCGGCCGCGTCGTCGCCGGCGACCTCGGCCGGCTCGTGGTCGTCGGACCGGTCGCCGTTCGCCGCACCCGCATCGGCCGGCTCCCCAGCGGTGCCGGCGGTGCCTGCTGCGGTGGGCTCACCGGCCTTTGCGTCGTCCGTACCGCCGTCGGTGCCCGTGCCGTCGGCGCTCTCGGTCGACGGCGCTGCCGCCTCCGCCGCCTCGGCGGTGTCCGCAGAGTCGGTCTGGTCCGCTGCGGCGACCACCGGGATCGCCGCCGAGACGGGCGCCGGCCGCGTCTTGCCTCGGGGGGCCGGGCGGGCGGGCTTGCCCGCCGGACGTGCTGCCGGGGCGGCATCGCCCTCGCCGGCCGCGGGCTCGGGGGTCCCCTTGCCCCGCGACTGCTCGAACGCGGCCTCGGCCCGGCCGGCACGCTCCAGCGCGGCGCGGTCGGGGTTGTTGCCGAGCAGGTTGCGCAGCTCGTCGAGGTAGGACGTGATCGACTCGCGCTGACGGTTGAGGCCCTCGACCTGGCGCTGCGCGGTCGTCCGCTCGCGCTCGGACTCGATCATCGCGTCCGAGATCTGCTTCTCGGCGTGCTCACGCGCCTCGGCGACGACCCGGTCGGCGTTGCGGCGCGCGTTGGCCAGCAGCTCCTTGGCGTGCGACTCGGCGTCGATGCGGACCTTCTCCGCGTGGGCGAGGGCCTTGGCCACCCGCTCCTCGGCCTCCGCGGCGTGGGCCTCGGCATCGCGGACCAGACGTTCGGTCTCGCCTCGCGCGACCTCGTGGCGGTCGGTGTCCTCGCGCTCGGAGGCCTCCCGCCGCGCCGCGATCGTCAGCTCGGCATCGGCCAGGTTCTGCTCGGCACGGCGGACCAGCTCGTCGGCGTGGGCCTTGGCAGCGGCGACCGTCTCGTTCGCGGCCCGGTGGGACTCGGTGACGGCACGCTCGACCTCGAGCCGTGCGCGCTCGCGCAGCTCGGTGGTCTCGCGCTCGGCGGTGGCCCGCAGCTCGGCGGACTCGCGCTCGGTGGTCTCGCGCAGCTCGGTGGTCTCCCGCTCGGTGCGCTCGCGGAGGGTGCCCGCCTCGTGCGTGGTGCGCTCGCGCAGCTCGGTGGTCTCGCGCTCGGCGGTGGCCCGCAGCTCGGCGACGTAGTGCTCGGCCTCGGTGCGCAGCGCGGTCACGGTCTGCTCGGCCTCGGCGCGGGCCACGGCGAGCTCGTCGGTGGCGGCAGCGCGCTGCTCTCCGGTCTCCCGCTCGGCGGACGCCCGCACGAACGCCGCGTACTGCTCGGCCTCGGTGCGCAGAGCGGCGACCTCGGCGGCGACCCGCTGCTGCAGCTGGGCGGCCTCGCGCTCGGTCGTGGCCCGCACGGTGTCCGCGTGAGCCTGCGCCTGGGTCCGCAGCGAGGTGACCTCCTCGCCGAGCTCCTGGCGGGTCTGCGTCACCTCGGTGGCGACCGTCGAGCGCTGCTGGGCGACGTAGCGGTCCGTCTCGGTGCGCAGGGCGGCTGCCTCCGCCTCCGTCTGCTGGCGCAGGGCGGTGGTGTCGGCGTCGGCGCTCTGCCGAAGGTCCTGCGCGTACCGCTCGGCCTCCTCGCGTTGCGCCGTGGTCTCGGACTCGGTCCGCTGGCGCAGCTCGCTGGCGGTGCGCTCGGTGGCGATCCGCAGCTGGGTGGCCTCGCGCTCCACGGTCGCGCGCAGCGTGCCGAGCTCGCGCTCGAGCGACGTGCGGCGCTCGGCCTCCTCGGTCGTGATCGCGCTCTGGATCCGTGCGGCCTCGCGTTCGGCCGAGCCGACGAGCTCCTCGGCGCGGCGCTGGGCGGCGAGCATCGTGCTCTCGGCCTCGGCGACGGCCGTCGTGCGGACCTCCTCGGCCTCGCGACGCGCGGTGGCGAGCAGCTCGGCGACCTCGTTCTCGGCGCGCGCCCGCAGCTGGCCGGCCGAGAGCTTCGCCCGGGCGAGCGAGTCGGCCGCCTGGGCGTTGGCCTGGGTCACGACGTCGGACGACTGCTCCTCGGCGGAACGCAGCAGCTGCTCGATCCTGGACCCGAGGCCGGAGTAGGTGGGGCGTTCGGCCTCGCGGAGGTGGCGGTGCGCCTCCGACAGCTCGCCGGCGACCTGCATGGTCTTCTGGTCGAGGGTCTCGACCTGGGCGCGCGCGTCCGCCAACGCCTGCTCGAGCGAGCGCAGGCGGGCGTCGACGGCGTCTCGGTCGTACCCGCGGAAGTTGACCACGGGGAAGGGCGTGCGGGCGTCGGACACGGGTGATCCTCCTGGGCGCGGGGGCACGGCATGGTGCGACCTCGGACGAGGGTCTCGTCGACGGCCGGTGCCCGGGTCAGGATACGCGGGAGCCCGGCCGGATGTCGGTTCCTGGAGGCCGATCGCGTCGATCGTCGCCGACACCGCCTCGACCTCGACAGGACGGGCGGCGGTGCGCGTCGTCGCACGTGAGGGGCCTGCGCGGGTGGCCGTGGCGGTGGTCGAGTTCCCCCCGCGGTCCGGCTGCTGCCTATGCTGGACGTTCTCGTCCGGGAGGTTCCTGCGTGCTCAAGCGACTGATCACGGCCGCCGTGGCCGTCGTCGGGGTAGCCGTCATCGGCCTCGGCGTCGCGTCGGCCACCGTCTGGCGGGCCGACGACGTCCTCGTCGCCGACGCGACGGGCACCGCCCCTCTCGTCATCACCGACCCCGGCGTCCTCGAGCTCGGGGGAGACCCGGTCACGGTCACGGTCACCGTGCCCGACGACGGCCCGCTCGTCGTGGCCGTGGGTCGTGACACCGACGTGACGGCCTGGGTCGGCGACGACGCGCACACGGTGGTCAGCGGTCTGACGGGCTGGCACGAGCTGGCCACGAACGATGTGGCGGCCGTCACGGCCGAGGCCTCTGCGGCCCCGACGGAAGGCGCCGCCGATCCGGCTGCCGACCCCGCCGCTGACCCCGCAGCCGTGGAGTCGCCGGCGACGACCGAAGGCGAGGCGTCCACCGAGACGCCCGCGGAGGCGTCGGTGGCCGATCCGTCCGGTTCGGACCTCTGGGTCACCGAGGAGTCGGGCACGGGCACGGTCGAGCTGGTGTGGCCGGCCGAGCCGGGCCGGTGGTCCCTGATCGCCGCGAGTACGTCCGGCGCCGCACCGTCGATCTCCCTCGCCTGGCCGCGCACGGTCACGACGCCCTGGCTGTGGCCCTGCGTCGTGCTCGGTGGGCTCCTGGTGCTCGGGGCGGCCTTCGTCCTCCTGCGCGACGTGCGACGGCGCCACGCCCCTGAACCCGCCTGGACCCCTGTGACGACGGGGTCCACGCCGGTGGTCCCGGCCGGTCAGCCGCTCACGCGTCGTCAGATGCGCGAGGCGGCCATGCACGGAGAGCCGCCTGCGGCGTCGGCGGTGCGACCCGCACAGGTGCGGACGGACGAGCGCGTCGCCGCCGCGCCCGTGGCTTCGACGCGTGGGCCCTCGCCCGAGAGTGCCCCGCCGTTCGGGCGGCCCGCATCCCCAGGTGCGTCGCGGTCCGCCACCAGCCCCGATGCGGCGGCACGGCCGGGGGAGGACCCTGTCGATCCGTCCCGCGTCCCGGGTGCAGCCTGGTCACGGATGTCTCGTCGAGCAAGGCCCGAGTCGCCCGCCCCGGTCGCAGGGGAGGCGTGGCCCCAGCAGGTCGGCGGCCGTCCCCGTGACCGGTCGAGCGACGCCACGGCCGGGTTCCCCGCAGCACCGCAGGGCGCCCCGGGCCAGCAGGTCCCGGGCGCGGGAGGGTCGTTCGTCGCTTCGCCGCAGGCCGCCGCCCCTGGCCGGGCTCCGATGGCCGGGCCCAGCCCGGCGGGTCCCGCATCTGCGCACGGCCGCCCGTCCTGGGCGGCCCGTCCCGGGGCCGCCGGCGCAGCGACCCCGCCGGGTGAGGCGTTCCCGACCTCGCCGCAGGCGGACGGTCCCACCGTCGCCGGACCGACGCCGCACGGAGCGTCCCGACGCCGCGACGCTGCACCTCAGACGGGCATGGGTTCACCCCACCCGGCACCTGTTCCCGGTGCCCCTGGCCCCGCCGCTCCCGTACCCGGTGCTCACGTGCCCGGTGCGCCGACCCGCCCGGGGGGTTGGTCTCCGACGCTCCCGCCACCCGGCGCGGCGGTCGGACGCGGTCCGGCGGCCGGTCCCGACGCACCGCACGCAGCGGCTGGTCGGCCCACGTGGCTCGCCTCGGGGACGCGACCGGACGCTGCGCCGGTCGACCCATCCGGTCGCCCGCCCGCCGCTCAGCGTCCCTCAGCCGCCGAGGCCGACACGGCGGCGGGCGGATCCCGCGCCGATGCGTGGCGTCGGGCGTGGGGCCTTCCGCAGGGTGAGGGCGGCGACGAGCAGGAAGCAGATCGGGACAACCCGGGGGAGGGCCGACGATGAGCCGCATCGCGAGCACCCGCTCCTCGCGTGGCCGCGCACGAGCAGCGTGCACGGCCGCGCTCCTCGCCCTCGTGGCCGCGTGCGGGGCGCCTCTGCCTGCGCCGGCGCCGGAGGCCGTGCCCGCAGTCCCGCCCGCGGCGACGACGGTCGCGCAGTCGCAACGTGTGCTCGGTGACCTCGCGACGGTCCTCGCGGCGGGCGACGCGGCGCTCGATCCCGCCGCGTTGGCGACGCGGGTCGCAGGCCCGGCGCTGGCCATCCGGACCGCCGAGTACGTGCGGGCGAACGCCACAGCCGGGGCGAAGCCCCCGACGGCCCTTCCGACGGGCGATCAGGCTCTGATCGTCCCGGAGACGGCGCAGTGGCCGCGCACCCAGCTGGTCGTGACCGAGCAGCCTGACGACCTGCAGGCTCCACGGATCCTCGTGATGAGGCAGGAGTCGGCGCGCGACCAGTACCACCTGTGGGGCTGGGCCCGGCTCGGCCAGGGCGTGCAGATGCCGTTGACCGCCGACCCCTCCTCGGGCAGCCCCGAGCTCGCTGCCGACGCCGGCGGGCTGATGCTGACGCCCGCCGACGCCCTGACCCAGTACGCGGACGTCCTGGCCTCGGGCGATGCCTCCGCCTCCGCCCCGCTGTTCGCCGCGGACTTCTTCCGCACCGGGATCGAGACGGCTCGGCAGACGTACTCCTCGGCGGTGGAGTCGGTCGGGACCGTCGCGGAGACGTACACGCCCCAGCTCGACACCGTCGTCGCGATGGCGACGGTCGACGGCGGGGCGATCGTCGTGGGCCAGCTGACGACCGTCACGACGCTGACGGTGTCCCAGGGCAGCCTCACGCTCGACCCGACGGACGCGGCGCTGAGCGGCAAGTCCAGCGTCACGAAGAACCTCACGTACACCTGGGCGGACGTCCTGGTGTTCTACGTCCCGCCGGAGGGTGCCGAGGCCCAGGTGCAGGTCCTCGCCGGCGAGCATGCCCGCGTGTCCGTGTCCGGCGAGTGACGCCGCACGTCCCTTCAGGAGAGAGCACATGACCCAGCCCACGGGCCCGCGACCGCGCCTCGACGTGCGTGGCGCGGTCGATCTGTCCACGCTCGCCCGGCCGGCCACGCCGCAGCCGGGAACCCCGGGCGGCCTGCCCGTCCCCGGCGCCTTCGTGATCGACGTCGACGAGGCCGGGTTCCCTGCACTGGTGCAGAGCTCGACGCAGCATCCGGTGGTGGTCCTCCTGTGGGCCTCGTGGAGCGAGGCGAGCACGTCGCTCGCCTCCGAGCTGGGATCGCTCGCGGACGAGGACGGCGGGCGTTGGCAGCTCGCGCGCATCGACGCCGAGGCCAACCCGCAGGTGGCGGCGGCCTTCCAGGCGCAGTCGGTCCCGACCGTGGTCGCCGTGCTCGCCGGTCAGCCGGTCCCGCTGTTCCAAGGCGCGTACCCGCGCGAGCAGGTCCGCGCCGTGCTCGACCAGCTGCTGGTGGCGGCTGAGGCGAACGGCATCACCGGACTCGTGACGCCCTCCTCCGGCGTCGCGGAGCCGGAGGCGGAGGTGGAGCCGCCGCTCCCCGTACTGCACCAGGCTGCGTACGACGCGATCGAGCGCGATGACCTCGATGCTGCTCGACAGGCCTACGAGCAGGCGCTGCGGGAGAACCCTCGCGATGCGATGGCGCGTGCCGGCCTGGCGCAGGTCGGGCTGCTGGACCGCACACGCTCGGCAGATCTGCAATCGGCTCGCGCAGCTGCTGCGGCCTCCCCGGACGACATCGAGGCGCAGCTGCTCGTGGCGGACCTCGATGTGCTCGGGGGAAAGGTCGACGACGCGTTCGCCCGTCTCCTCGACGTACTGCGGACGACCGCCGGGCCGGACCGCGAGAGGGTGCGGGTCCGCCTCGTGGATCTCTTCGAGGTCGTCGGTGGCGACGACTCGCGTGTGCAGTCGACCCGACGCGCGATGGCGGCGGCCCTGTACTGAGGCGCGGCCCCCTTCTCGCCCAGGTCACAGCGGTGCAGCGACCCGAGGAGACCACGTGACGGGGGTCACCTCGCGCGGATTTGCCGGAACGGCCAAGGGCTGCGTAATGTTCTCGATGTCGCCCGGCAGGGAGGAACGGACAGCGAGAGAGATCCGCTGGCTGGTCCCCCGGACGACATCCCGGATCCTCAGCTAGGGCGACCAAGTCGCCCGATGCGCGAGCGTGTCCGGTCTGCGGGACCAGGTCTCGCCCTGAACAGATTCGCTCGAACAGAGCGGCTTGACGGGGGGATGCGGATCCGCTAAGTTAGAACGGTTGCCTCCGGGCGGGTCGCAAGGCCTCAGCGGATGCGCGTCTGTTCCTTGAGAACTCAACAGTGTGCCAAGTAGTCGATGCCAAGATGGTTCATCGTGCTTGATCGTCTTGCCGGTTTCGGTGGGGTGTGAGGGTGTGGTGAGTCTTGGTTGAGATTGGGCTCTTTCCTACCTCCGTGGGAGAGGGTCTTTTTGAAGCCGAATCTGATTGGTCTTCGGACCGTTTCGTGTGTCGGTTGCTTCACCGCTTCGGTGGTGGGGTGCCATGTAGACATTTACGGAGAGTTTGATTCTGGCTCAGGACGAACGCTGGCGGCGTGCTTAACACATGCAAGTCGAACGGTGATGATCAAGCTTGCTTGGTCTGATCAGTGGCGAACGGGTGAGTAACACGTGAGTAACCTGCCCTTCACTCTGGGATAAGCCTTGGAAACGAGGTCTAATACCGGATATGAGACGTACAGGCATCTGTTGCGTCTGGAAAGATTTATCGGTGAAGGATGGGCTCGCGGCCTATCAGCTTGTTGGTGGGGTGATGGCCTACCAAGGCGACGACGGGTAGCCGGCCTGAGAGGGCGACCGGCCACACTGGGACTGAGACACGGCCCAGACTCCTACGGGAGGCAGCAGTGGGGAATATTGCACAATGGGCGCAAGCCTGATGCAGCGACGCCGCGTGAGGGATGACGGCCTTCGGGTTGTAAACCTCTTTCAGCAGGGAAGAAGCGCAAGTGACGGTACCTGCAGAAGAAGCGCCGGCTAACTACGTGCCAGCAGCCGCGGTAATACGTAGGGCGCAAGCGTTGTCCGGAATTATTGGGCGTAAAGAGCTCGTAGGCGGTTTGTCGCGTCTGCTGTGAAAACCTAAGGCTCAACCTTGGGCTTGCAGTGGGTACGGGCAGACTAGAGTGCGGTAGGGGTGACTGGAATTCCTGGTGTAGCGGTGGAATGCGCAGATATCAGGAGGAACACCGATGGCGAAGGCAGGTCACTGGGCCGCAACTGACGCTGAGGAGCGAAAGCATGGGGAGCGAACAGGATTAGATACCCTGGTAGTCCATGCCGTAAACGTTGGGCACTAGGTGTGGGGCTCATTCCACGAGTTCCGTGCCGCAGCAAACGCATTAAGTGCCCCGCCTGGGGAGTACGGCCGCAAGGCTAAAACTCAAAGAAATTGACGGGGGCCCGCACAAGCGGCGGAGCATGCGGATTAATTCGATGCAACGCGAAGAACCTTACCAAGGCTTGACATACACCGGAAAAGTGCAGAGATGTGCTCCCCGCAAGGTCGGTGTACAGGTGGTGCATGGTTGTCGTCAGCTCGTGTCGTGAGATGTTGGGTTAAGTCCCGCAACGAGCGCAACCCTCGTCCTATGTTGCCAGCGGGTCATGCCGGGGACTCATAGGAGACTGCCGGGGTCAACTCGGAGGAAGGTGGGGATGACGTCAAATCATCATGCCCCTTATGTCTTGGGCTTCACGCATGCTACAATGGCCGGTACAAAGGGCTGCGATACCGCAAGGTGGAGCGAATCCCAAAAAGCCGGTCTCAGTTCGGATTGGGGTCTGCAACTCGACCCCATGAAGTCGGAGTCGCTAGTAATCGCAGATCAGCAACGCTGCGGTGAATACGTTCCCGGGCCTTGTACACACCGCCCGTCAAGTCACGAAAGTCGGTAACACCCGAAGCCGGTGGCCCAACTCGTAAGAGAGGGAGCCGTCGAAGGTGGGACTGGCGATTGGGACTAAGTCGTAACAAGGTAGCCGTACCGGAAGGTGCGGCTGGATCACCTCCTTTCTAAGGAGCATCTGGCAGCTGTAGTCCCTGTCATGGGGGGTGCGAGTTGTCCAGGCCCACGCCCTGGCCGAACGAGCTGGGGGTGGTGCTCAAGGGTGGAACATCGACTACGGCCGGCTTGTCTGTCGGCAGCTCCTAGTACGTCGCGCTTCGGTGCGGGTGGGAACGGATGTCTGCTGGTGGGTGGGTCGGCCTGGCACGCTGTTGGGTCCTGAGGGAACAGCCTTTGTGGTTGTTGTCTCGGGGCTGAGCGCCGGGTGTCGCCCTGAGGGGTGGTGTTCTGGTGTTCGGGCCTGCGGGCCCGCCTGGTCCGGATGAACCGTCTTGTGCCCTGTGGGGTGGAAGGTAGGCGCCGGGGAGGGTGGGAGCCGGTCGTAGCTTGAGAACTGCACAGTGGACGCGAGCATCTTTTTGAATGATCTTTGTGGTCAAGTTTATAAGGGCACAGGGTGGATGCCTTGGCACCAGGAGCCGAAGAAGGACGTTGTAGCCTGCGATAAGCCTCGGGGAGTTGGCAAACGAACCGTGATCCGAGGATGTCCGAATGGGGAAACCCCGCACGAGTCATGTCGTGTGACCCTCACCTGAATATATAGGGTGAGTGGAGGGAACGCCGGGAAGTGAAACATCTCAGTACCGGCAGGAAGAGATATTCCGTGAGTAGTGGCGAGCGAAAGCGGATCAGGCCAAACCGTGTACGTGTTCAAGCCGGCAGGCGTTGCGTACGCGGGGTTGTGGGACCTTTCAGCTGATTCTGCCGATTCAGCAGGGAGTCAGAAAGTCGCGTCATAGTCGAAGGGCATTGAAAGGCCCGGCACAGAGGGTGGTACCCCCGTAGACGAAATGGCGTGGCCTCCCGAAGGGGATCCCAAGTAGCTCCGGGCCCGAGAAACCCGGAGTGAATCTGCACAGACCACTGTGTAAGCCTAAATACTACCTGGTGACCGATAGCGGACAAGTACCGTGAGGGAAAGGTGAAAAGTACCCCGGGAGGGGAGTGAAATAGTACCTGAAACCGTGTGCCTACAATCCGTTGGAGCCTCCCTAGCAGGGGTGACAGCGTGCCTTTTGAAGAATGAGCCTGCGAGTTAGTGGTACGTGGCAAGGTTAACCCGTGTGGGGAAGCCGTAGCGAAAGCGAGTCCGAATAGGGCGTCTCAGTCGCGTGCTCTAGACCCGAAGCGGAGTGATCTAGCCATGGGCAGGGTGAAGCGCGGGTAAGACCGCGTGGAGGCCCGAACCCACCAGGGTTGAAAACCTGGGGGATGACCTGTGGTTAGGGGTGAAAGGCCAATCAAACTCCGTGATAGCTGGTTCTCCCCGAAATGCATTTAGGTGCAGCGTCACGTGTTTCTTGCCGGAGGTAGAGCTACTGGATAGCCGATGGGCCCCACCAGGTTACTGACGTTAGCCAAACTCCGAATGCCGGTAAGTGAGAGCGTGGCAGTGAGACTGCGGGGGATAAGCTCCGTAGTCGAGAGGGAAACAGCCCAGACCACCAGCTAAGGCCCCTAAGCGTGTGCTAAGTGGGAAAGGATGTGGAGTTGCACAGACAACCAGGAGGTTGGCTTAGAAGCAGCCACCCTTGAAAGAGTGCGTAATAGCTCACTGGTCAAGTGATTCCGCGCCGACAATGTAGCGGGGCTCAAGCACACCGCCGAAGCTGTGGCATTCACATATTAGACAAGCCTTCGTGGTTCAGTCGTGTGGATGGGTAGGGGAGCGTCGTGTGGCGGGTGAAGTCGCGGGGTAACCCAGCGGTGGACGCCACACGAGTGAGAATGCAGGCATGAGTAGCGAAAGACGGGTGAGAAACCCGTCCGCCGAATGACCAAGGGTTCCAGGGCCAGGCTAATCCGCCCTGGGTAAGTCGGGACCTAAGGCGAGGCCGACAGGCGTAGTCGATGGACAACGGGTTGATATTCCCGTACCGGCGAAGAACCGCCCATACCGAGCCCGGTGATGCTAACCGTCCGATGGTGTGCACCGTCCCTTCGGGGACACCGCACTCCGGAGCACGGGACCCGAACCGGTAGTAGGTAAGCGTATTAACAGGGGTGACGCAGGAAGGTAGCCCAGCGTGGCGATGGTAGTCCACGTCCAAGGTCGTAGGGTGAGAGGTAGGCAAATCCGCCTCTCGTGAAGCCTGAGAACCGACGGTGACCGTGTATGCGGGATGATTGGGTGATCCTATGCTGCCAAGAAAAGCCTCGACGCGAGGTTCTAGCCGCCCGTACCCCAAACCGACTCAGGTGGTCAGGTAGAGAATACCAAGGCGATCGAGAGAATCGTGGTTAAGGAACTCGGCAAAATGCCCCCGTAACTTCGGGAGAAGGGGGGCCTGAAGCGTGAACCGGCTAGCCCGGGGAAGCGTGAAGGGCCGCAGAGACCAGGGAGAAGCGACTGTTTACTAAAAACACAGGTCCGTGCGAAGTCGCAAGACGATGTATACGGACTGACGCCTGCCCGGTGCTGGAAGGTTAAGAGGACGGGTCAGCCGCAAGGCGAAGCTCAGAATTTAAGCCCCAGTAAACGGCGGTGGTAACTATAACCATCCTAAGGTAGCGAAATTCCTTGTCGGGTAAGTTCCGACCTGCACGAATGGCGTAACGACTTCTCCGCTGTCTCAACCGCGAACTCGGCGAAATTGCACTACGAGTAAAGATGCTCGTTACGCGCAGCAGGACGGAAAGACCCCGGGACCTTTACTATAGCTTGGTATTGGTGTTCGGTGCGGCTTGTGTAGGATAGGTGGGAGACTGTGAAGCCGGCACGCCAGTGTCGGTGGAGTCAACGTTGAAATACCACTCTGGTCGCTCTGGACATCTAACCTCGGTCCGTAATCCGGATCAGGGACAGTGCCTGGTGGGTAGTTTAACTGGGGCGGTTGCCTCCTAAAATGTAACGGAGGCGCTCAAAGGTTCCCTCAGCCTGGTTGGCAATCAGGTGGCGAGTGCAAGTGCACAAGGGAGCTTGACTGTGAGACTGACAGGTCGAGCAGGGACGAAAGTCGGAACTAGTGATCCGGCGGTGGCTTGTGGAAGCGCCGTCGCTCAACGGATAAAAGGTACCCCGGGGATAACAGGCTGATCTTGCCCAAGAGTCCATATCGACGGCATGGTTTGGCACCTCGATGTCGGCTCGTCGCATCCTGGGGCTGGAGTAGGTCCCAAGGGTTGGGCTGTTCGCCCATTAAAGCGGTACGCGAGCTGGGTTTAGAACGTCGTGAGACAGTTCGGTCCCTATCCGCTGCGCGCGCAGGAAACTTGAGAAGGGCTGTCCCTAGTACGAGAGGACCGGGACGGACGAACCTCTGGTGTGCCAGTTGTTCCGCCAGGAGCACGGCTGGTTAGCTACGTTCGGAAGGGATAACCGCTGAAAGCATCTAAGCGGGAAGCCTGCTTCAAGATGAGGTTTCCATGCCCCCTTGAGGGGTGAGAGGCTCCCAGCTAGACCACTGGGTAGATAGGCCGGATGTGGAAGAAGGGACGAAAGACCTTCGCAGCTGACCGGTACTAATAAGCCGACAACTTCACCACTTCATTCATTGCTACGCGTCCACTGTGCGGTTCCCGAGAGACGAACGGGAACCCGTTTGATAACTCGACAACGTTACGGCGGTCATAGCGAAGGGGAAACGCCCGGTCCCATTCCGAACCCGGAAGCTAAGCCCTTCAGCGCCGATGGTACTGCACTCGCCAGGGTGTGGGAGAGTAGGACGCCGCCGGACACCATTCACGAAGAGCCATCCCTGAAAAGGGGTGGCTCTTCGTGTTTCCCCAGAACCGCCCGAACATCCCGCGCGGGAAGGGGAGCCGGTGGGGGAAGTGCCGACTTCTGCGGGCTCGCGCCCAGGTCGCTAGGGTCCGAGGATGGACCCCGGATCCCGCGAGGAGCGTGCGCTGAGGCTCTCGCTCCGCGCCGGTGTGGTGCTGGCCGTGATGGCGGTGGTCTGGGGGTTGTTGGCGCGCTCCCAGGTGATTCTGCTCGATGGCGTGTATCTGGTGCTGGGGATGGCGACGACCGGTCTGGCCCTGTACGCGGCACGTGTCGCGGGATCGGGTCCGAGCCCGCGGTACCCGTTCGGGCGAGAGGCCGTTGTTCCGCTGGTCACGGGCGTCCAGGGCGTTGCCCTCCTGGGTGCCTTGGCGTACGCGAGCGTGGAGGCTGTTCGGGTGATTCTGGCCGGTGGGGCGCCCGCGGACCCGTGGGTGCTCGGCTCTTACGCTGTCGTCAGTGGGGGTGCCGCTGCGCTTCTCGCGCACCGCATGCGGCGCGGGCCGGCATCGGATCTGCTCGCGGCCGAGGCCGTTCAGTGGCGAGCGGGTGCCCTGTTCAGCGCGCTCGTGCTCGGTGGCGCCCTTGTCGTCGCGGTGCTCGACGCGACGGGAGAGAGCGTGGCGACACGCTATGTGGATTCCGCGCTCGTGCTGGTGTGCAGCGCGATCCTGGTCAGAGACCCGGTGAGGCTGGTCCGGGCGTCGTTGGACGAGCTGCTCGAGGCGGCTCCGTCTTCCGGGGTTCAGGCGGCGGTCCAGGTGGTCATCGATCGGGTCACGGCTGCACATGGGCTCGGCGAGCCTCGGGTTCGGCTCACCAAGCTCGGACGCAAGCTGTATGTCGAGGTGGACTTCGTCGTGGCGGACGGCACGAGGGACGTGGCGGACGAGGACGAAGTTCGGCGTGCGGTGGCTGACGGGTTGGACGGTCACACTCCGTACGAGGTGTGGCTGAACGTCGCGCTGACCACGGACCCGGAACTGGCCCGGTGAGTCGTCTGCGGGCCAACCAGGTCGACGTAGGGCAGGAGCGGGTCGTGATCGCGTGCCGACATTGACCGCTCGCGCCCGGTTGCCAGGGGTCTGCTTCCGGTCGCGTCAGGCGGGGATCAGGACGAGTGCCCCGAGGGGCGGCACACGGAGGGTGACGGAGGCCGGACGTCCGTGGTGGGGCTGTTCCTCGGCGTGGACCAGGCCGAGGTTCCCGACGCCTGAGCCGCCGTACGCCTCCGAGTCGGTGTTGAGCGCCTCCCGCCAGGGTCCGGCCTGGGGCAGCGCGAGGCGGTAGCCCTCGTGGGGCACCCCGGCGAAGTTGATGACCACCGCCGCCATCGCGCCGTCGTGGCCGCGGCGGAGGTAGGCGAGGACGTTGTGGTCCGCGTCGTCCGAGGTGAGCCACTCGAACCCGGCGGGTGAGTGGTCGAGCTCCCAGAGCGCCGGCGTCGCGCGGTAGAGCGCGTTGAGGTCCGCGACCATCTGCTGAACCCCGCGGTGGCCGGGGTCGCCGAGCACGTGCCAGTCCAGGCTGGAGCCCTCGGCCCACTCGGTCTGCTGCGCGATCTCACCGCCCATGAACAGCAGCTGCTTACCCGGATGGGTCCACTCGTACGCGAGGAGGCTGCGCACACCGGCGAGCTTCTGCCAGTGGTCGCCGGGCATGCGTCCGTAGAGCGAACCCTTGCCGTGGACGACCTCGTCGTGGCTCAGGGGGAGCACGAACTGCTCGGAGTAGGCGTAGACCATCGAGAACGTGATCTCGCCGTGGTGGTAACGGCGGTGAACAGGTTCCTCCGCGAGGTAGCGGAGGGTGTCGTTCATCCAGCCCATGTTCCACTTCAGGCCGAAGCCCAGGCCGCCGGCGTCGGTGGGTGCGGTGACACCGGGCCAGGCCGTCGACTCCTCGGCGATCATCACGATGCCGGGGTTGCGCCGGTACGCCGTGGCGTTGGCCTCCTGGAGGAAGGCGATCGCCTCGAGGTTCTCGCGTCCGCCGTGCACGTTGGGTCGCCACTGGCCGGCCTTGCGCGAGTAGTCCAGGTAGAGCATCGAGGCGACCGCGTCGACGCGCAGACCGTCGACATGGAACTCCTCGAGCCAGTACGTGGCGTTCGCGACGAGGAAGTTGCGGACCTCGGGACGACCGAAGTCGAAGACGTACGTGCCCCAGTCGGGCTGCTCGCCGCGCAACGGGTCGGGGTGCTCGTAGAGCGGTGTGCCGTCGAAGCGGGCCAGGGCCCACTCGTCCTTGGGGAAGTGCGCCGGGACCCAGTCGAGGATCACGCCGATGCCGGCCCGGTGCAGCGTGTCGACGAGATGACGGAAGTCGTCCGGGTGGCCGAAGCGGGACGTGGGGGCGTAGTACGACGACACCTGGTACCCCCAGGAGCCCCCGAACGGGTGCTCGGAGACCGGGAGCAGCTCGACGTGCGTGAAGCCCTGCTCGCGGACGTACTCGGTGAGCTGGTCGGCCAGGTCGCGGTAGGACAGGCCCTGGCGCCAGGACCCCAGGTGCACCTCGTAGACGCTCATCGGCCCGTGGTGCACGTTCGTCGCCGCGCGGTGCGCCAACCACTCTGCGTCGGACCACTCGTGCCGCGACTCGACCACGACCGAGGCTGTCTGCGGCGGCACCTCTGTGCCCTTGGCCAGCGGGTCGGCCTTCTGCCGCCACGAACCGTCGGCGCCGAGCACCTCGAACTTGTAGCGGGCGCCGGCGACGACGCCGGGCACGAAGAGCTCCCAGACACCGCTCTCGCCCAACGACCGCAGGGGATGCGTGACGCCCTGCCAGTGGTTGAAGTCCCCGACCACACGGACCGCGCGGGCGTTCGGCGCCCAGACGGCGAACGACGTGCCGTGCACCTGCCCCATCACGCCCGGATAGCTGTGCACGTTGGCGCCGAGGACCGTCCACAGCTGCTCGTGACGACCTTCGTGGATGAGATGCCGGTCCAGCTCCTGCACGGTCGGCAGGAAGCGGTACGGGTCGTCGACGAGCGCGGGACGGCCACCGTAGGTGACCTCGAGCCGGTAGTCCGGAACCTGCTCTCCCGGGAAGGCAGCGACCCAGATGCCGTCCTGCTCGTGGCGCGCCGGTGTGCGGCCCTCGGGAGTGACGACGACGACGGCGTCCGCCAGGGGGCGCAGCGTCCGGACGGTGACCCCGCCCGGCCCCACGTGCGGGCCGAGCACCCCGTGCGGATCGTGCGAGACACCCTGCGCGACCGCGCGCAACGTGTCCGGACCGACGGGGACGGGGAAGGCGGCCGGGCTCATGAGCCCACCCAACCACGTGGCACGAGGCGGCGCCGGTGGATCACGGCATGTCGTCGCGACGATCGCCCGGGCGACCGACGAGACGATCCAGACCCGCGAGCGGGATCGAGGTCCAGGTCGGGCGGTTCCGCGACTCGTACACCACCTCGTACAGGGTCTTGTCGAGCTCGAGTGCGCGCAGGAGGGTCTCCTCGACGGCGCCGCCGTCAGCCGTCGGGCTCACCTCACCGCGTGCCGCGCGATATCCGGCGAGGAGTCCCGACCGGGCCGCGTCCGACCAGCCGACCGCGTCTGCGCCGGTCAGGCCGCCCACGGCCGCGGCGTAGTCGATCGAGCGCAGCAGGCCGGCGACGTCCCGGACGGCCAGGTCGGGCCGGGTGCGCTGCTCGATGGGAGCGAGCGGCTCGCCCTCGAAGTCCGTCACGAACCAGCGGCCCTGCGCGCGCAGCACCTGACCGAGGTGCAGGTCGCCGTGCACCCTCTGGCGCGGCGGCGCTGCCGGCAGGTCTCGGACCCGGGCGACGACCTGCTCGACGCCCGGACCGTACCCGGCCAGGCTCGGGACCGCCGACAGCGCCCAGGAGTAGCGCTGCGACAACGAGCGGGCGACCACCTCCGGACCCCGTGCACCCACCTTCTCGGGGTCGGTGCCGTACGCCTCGACGAGGGCCGCGTGCATCCCGGCGACCACCTCACCGAGCTGGCGGGCCTCCTCCACGAACGAGGCACCGCGACCGGCGCGGGCGCACGCGAGCTCGAACCCGTCCTCGGCATCGGCGACGAACGCGCTCATCGCGCCCAGGTAGCCGCGGACGGGCTCGCCGGTCCCGTCGTCGGTCCACAGACCCTCGAGCCACGCCAGGGGCCGGGGAACGGAGGTCCAGCCGACGTCGACGAGGTGCCGCGGCACGTCCACGTCAGGGTTCTCGCCGGGGGCCAGGGCGCGCAGGACCTTGAGGATCGCACCGGAGCCCGGGTCGGGACCGCGGAGCACCACGGAGGTGTTCGACTGCTCGCCCGTCACGGTCCGTGCGGTGCTGGGGTCGAGCCCCGGCCCGCCCGGACCGTCAGCCGCGGCGAGCCAGGCGCGCACGAACGCAGGGTGCGCGGCACCGTCGAGGACCCGCCAGGTACCGTCCGCGGTGGTGAGCTCGCCGATGGCCTCGGGAGTCTCGGTCTCGGTGCCGGGTCCACGCCGGAGCAGCACGACCGGGACCTGGAGCAACGCGTCGATCGAGCCGGCGCGGACCCGTACGAGCAGGATCCGGGCGGAGTCGTGCCGACCGTCCTGCCCGGGCTCCCGGAGCGGCACTGCTCCGACCAGGCTCGTGGCGGTCTCCACACCCTTCGCCGGGAACCATCGTCGGCCGGGCAGCCACTCCCGCAGCAGCGGGAGCAGATGCTCGTCGAGGGACCCGGGCGGCGGGACGACGATCACGGCAACGACAGCTCCAACCAGTAGAAGTCGCGCGAGCCGAGCGTGAACGACGTCGTCCCGTCGGCCCCCACGGGTGCGAACGGCGCACCCCCGAAGACGTCCCTGACCGACCACCCCGCCCGGTCGGGCAGGGTGATCGTCGTGGCGCGAGCGGTCGCGGCGAGGTTCGCCACCACGAGCACCACCTGGTCGCCGGTGTCCCGCTCGAATGCCAGCACCGAGTCGTTGTCGCAGGCCGCGACCCGGAACTCGCCACGCCCCAGCGCCGGGTATCGGCGACGGACCGTGAGCATGCCGTGCACCCAGTGCAGCAACGACGTCGGCTGGGCGAGCTGGGCCTCGACGTTCGTGTGGCCGTAGTGGTGCACGAGGGACTGCACGACCGGCAGGTAGAGCTTGCCGGGGTCGGCCGTCGAGAACCCTGCGTTGCGGTCCGGCGTCCACTGCATCGGGGTGCGCACCGCGTCGCGGTCCGGCAGCCAGATGTTGTCGCCCATGCCGATCTCGTCGCCGTAGTACAGGCAGGGGCTGCCGGGCAGGGACAGCAGCAGCGCGTGCGCGAGCTCGATCTCCTTGCGGGAGTTGTCCAGCAGGGGAGCCAGCCTGCGGCGGATGCCGACGTTGGCGCGCATGCGCGAGTCGGGCGCGTACCACCCGTACATCGAGGCGCGCTCCTCGGTGGAGACCATCTCGAGCGTCAGCTCGTCGTGGTTGCGCAGGAACGTGCTCCACTGCGCGCCCTCGGGGATCGGCGGGGTGTCGGCCAGGATGTCGACGATCTGCGTCGCCTTCTGGTCACGCAACGCGTAGTAGATGCGCGGCATCACCGGGAAGTGGAAGCACATGTGGCACTCGGGCGCCTCGGTCGTGCCGAAGTAGTGCACGACGTCCTCGGGCCACTGGTTCGCCTCGGCGAGCATGATCCGCCCGGGGAACTCGCTCTCCAGCATCGCGCGCACGCGGCGCAGGAACGCATGGGTCTCGGGCAGGTTCTCGCAGTTGGTGCCTTCGGCCTCGAACAGGTAGGGGACCGCGTCGAGCCGGAAGCCGTCGATGCCCAGGTTCAGCCAGAAGCGGGCGACGTCGATCATCGCCTCTGCCACGCGTGGGTTCTCGAAGTTCAGGTCCGGCTGGTGGCTGAAGAACCGGTGCCAGAAGAACTGCCGTCGCACGGGGTCGAACGTCCAGTTCGACGTCTCGGTGTCGACGAAGATGATGCGCGCGTCCTGGTAGCGCGTGCTGTCGTCGGACCAGACGTAGAAGTCGCCGTACGGCCCGTCAGGGTCGGAGCGCGAGGCCTGGAACCAGGGGTGCAGGTCGCTCGTGTGGTTCATCACCAGGTCGACGACGATCCGCATCCCGCGGGCGTGCGACTCCTCGACGAGCTCGGCGAAGTCGGCCATCGACCCGTACTGCGACGCGATCGCGGTGTAGTCGGCGACGTCGTAGCCGCCGTCGCGCAACGGGGACGGGTAGAAGGGCGGCAGCCACAGGCAGTCGATGCCCAGCCACTGCAGGTAGTCGAGCCGCTCGATGAGGCCGCGCAGGTCGCCCGAACCGGTCCCGGAGGAGTCGGCGAACGAGCGCAGCATCACTTCGTAGAAGATCGCCGTCCGGTACCAGTCCGGGTCGTCGGACAGCCCCGGACGGTTCGCCCCCGCGACCGCTGCGGGGACGACCGGCTGCCGCCTCCCGGGGAGCGGGATCTGCGCGGTGGTCAGCGGGACGGCGCCCGTGGTCGGCGGGACGGGCGCGTTCATGCCGAGCCCAGACGGACCACGTGGGCGCAACGGACGTGCGGGTCCAGGCGGACGAAGACCTCGGAGCCCCACCGGTACGTCTCGTCGGAGAGCACGTCGTGCGCGCTCTGGTCGCACCCCGGGTCGAGGCCGAGCGCCGCCAGGTCGAGATGGACCACACCCTCGCGCGCCTGGTGCGGGTCGAGGTTGACCACCACGACGACCGTGTCGGCCTTGCCGGTCGGGGAGTGGGCCGCGTCGAGGTGCCGGGAGAAGCAGACGATCTGGTCGTCGGTCGTGGGGTGCACGCGCACGTTGCGCAGCTGCTGCAGCGCGGGGTGCGCGCGGCGGATCTCGTTGAGCCGTCCGAGGAGCAGGGCGATGCCGAACGGGCCGGCGTCCTCCCAGTCGCGGGGGCGGAACTCGTACTTCTCGTTGTCGATCTGCTCGTCCACGCCCGGTCGGGGGACGTCCTCGACGAGCTCGTACCCGGAGTAGACGCCCCAGGTCGGCGACCCGAGCGCGGCGAGCACCGCACGGATCGCCCAGCCGGCGACCCCGGAGTGCTGCAGGTACGGCGGCAGGATGTCGTGGGTCGTCGGCCAGAACGACGGGCGCATCCAGGCACCCTGCTCGCTGCCGACCGTGGCCAGGTACTCCTCGACCTCGGCCTTCGTGTTGCGCCAGGTGAAGTACGTGTACGACTGGTGGAAGCCGATCTTCGCGAGCGTGAGCATCATCGCCGGGCGGGTGAAGGCCTCGGACAGGAAGAGCACGTCGGGGTGGTCGGCCCGCACGTCGGCGAGCAGCCGCTCCCAGAACGAGAGCGGCTTGGTGTGCGGGTTGTCCACCCGGAACGCAGTGACGCCGTGGTCGATCCACACCTGCAGGACCCGGCGGATCTCGGTGTAGATGCCCTCGGGGTCGTTGTCGAAGTTCAGCGGGTAGATGTCCTGGTACTTCTTCGGCGGGTTCTCCGCGTAGGCGATCGTGCCGTCGGCACGCGTGGTGAACCACTCCGGGTGCTCGCTGACCCACGGGTGGTCGGGCGAGCACTGCAGCGCCAGGTCGAGGGCGACCTCCATGCCGAGCCGGCGGGCGCGGGCCACGAACGCGTCGAAGTCCTTGAACGTGCCCAGGCTGGGCTCGATGGCGTCGTGGCCGCCCGCGGGCGAGCCGATCGCGTACGGCGAGCCCGGGTCGCCGGGGTGCGCCTCGAGCGAGTTGTTGCGGCCCTTGCGGTAGGTCGTGCCGATCGGGTGGATCGGGGTCAGGTAGACGACGTCGAAGCCCATCGCCGCAATCCGGTCGAGCTGCTTCGCCGCGGTCTTGAGCGTGCCCGACCGCCACGAGTGCCGTCGGGTGTCGAAGACGGCGCCGTGCGAGCGAGGGAACAGCTCGTACCAGGAGCCGGCGAGGGCGAGCGTGCGGTCGACGACGAGCGGGTAGTCGGGCGAGGTGGTGACGTGCTCGCGCAGCGGCGTGCGACCCAGGGCGTCGCGCACGGCCGGGGACAGACCCGCGGCCAGCCGGTCGGCCGGTGGGCGTCGGGTGCTCTTCATCGCCCTGACGGCGGCGCGCACGGCGGCCGTGTCCTCCGGCGCCATCGCCTCCTCGCCCTTGCGGGCCGCGGCACGCGTGAGCAGCAGGGCACCCTCGGCGAGCATGAGCTCGACGTCGATGCCGGCGGCCACCTTGATGGCGGCGTCGTGGGACCACGTGCCGTACGGGTCCGACCAGCCCTCGACCCGGAACGACCAGGTGCCGGTCGCGTCGGGGACCAGGCGCGCCTCGAGGCGGTCGAGACCGGGCGCGATGTCGACCATCCGGGCCCGGGCGTGCTCGGTGCCGTCCGGGGCGATCAGCACGGCGGTCGCCGCAACGGCGTCGTGCCCCTCACGGAAGACCGTGGCCTGCACGGGGACGGCCTCGCCGACCACGGCCTTGGCGGGGAACCGACCCTCTTCGGCGACGGGGGAGACGTCCAGGACCGGGATCCGGCCCACCGGACGACGGGGGGACGTGGGGGGAGTGCGCGTCACGCCCCCGAACCTATCCGCCCGGCGACGGTCGAGCCATGCCGTGACCGCCGACGCGCCCGGCGCTCACTCGTGGCTCACCCGCCGCTCACGTGGCGGCCACCTGTCGCGCACGCGGCGCACGCTCGGTGCCGTGCGCTCGGGTCACGCGGTCGCGGCGGCGAGCGCGCGCCCCGCGGTGCGACCGGTGAACAGGCAACCGCCCAGGAACGTGCCCTCGAGCGCGCGGTGACCGTGCACCCCGCCGCCACCGAAACCGGCCGCCTCGCCGACCGCCCACAGCCCGGGCAGCACCTGCCCGTCGGGTCGCAGCACGCGGCCCTCCAGGTCGGTGTGCAGGCCGCCGAGGGTCTTGCGGGTCAGCACCGACAGGCGCACCGCGAGCAACGGGCCGTGCGCCGGGTCCAGCAGCCGGTGCGGCGGCGCGACGCGGATCAGCCGGTCGACCACGTACCGGCGGGCCATGGCCGTCGCCGTGACCTGCAGGTCCTTGCCCAGACCGCTGGCCACCTGACGGTCCCGGGCGACGATCGTGCGCTCGAGCGCCTCGGCGTCGATGCGGTCGGTGCCCGTCAGGGCGTTCATCCGGGCGGCCAGCTCGGCGGGCGTGTCCGCCCAGAGGAAGTCCTGCGAACGTTCGGCGAACGTCTCGACGGGGCCGACCGCCCCCGGACGGACCCGGTCGAGCAGCCCGCGCACGTCACGCCCGGTCAGGTCCGGGTTCTGCTCGGAACCGGACAGCGCGAACTCCGAGCCGAGGATCGTACGGTCGAGCACGAACCAGGAGTGGTCGTCGCCGCGCGTCGTGATGTGCTGCAGGGCGCCGAGGGAGTCGAAGCCGGGGAACAGCGGGACCGGCAGCCGCTCGCCGTCCGCGTCCAGCCACAGCGAGCTCGGGCCCGGCAGGATCCGGATGCCGTGCCGCGACCAGACCGGCGTGTGGTCGGCCACGCCCTCGGGGTAGTGCCACATGCGATCGGCGTGGACGAGAGCGGCGCCGGCGCCGCGGGCGGCAACGATGCCCGACCCGTCGACGTGGTCGGGCACGCCCTGCAGCATCCGGTCGGGCAGGCGTCCCGCGCTCGCGGGCCAGGAGGCGCGCACCAGCTCGTGGTCGGCCCCGATGCCGCCGGAGGCGATCACGACGGCCGGTGCCGCCAGCTCGAACCGGCCGACGACCTCGCGCGAGCTCGGCACCGCCCGGGCCGCACGGGACGGCGCCAGCACGTCCCCGCGCACGCCGGTCACCCGGCCGTCCGTCGTCACCAGACCCGTCACCCGGTGCCGGAACCGCACGTCGACCAGGCCCGCGGCGTGCGCGTCGAGAAGTGTGCGGACGAACGGCTCGAGGATCCCCGGCCCGGTGCCCCACGTGACGTGGAACCGTGGGACCGAGTTGCCGTGACCGTCGGCCAGGTAGCCGCCGCGCTCGGCCCACTGCACGAGCGGGAACCAGCGCACGCCCTGCGCGTGCAGCCACGGACGCATCGGTCCGGCGGCGAAGTCGACGAACGCCTCCGCCCAGGCGCGTCCCCACCGGTCGGGCCCGTCCGTCGGAGACCCTTCGAACGCGGCCGAGCCGAACCAGTCGGCGAGCGCGAGCTCGGCGGAGTCCTTGACCCCGAGGCGGCGCTGCTCGGGGGAGTCCACGAGGAACAGCCCGCCGAACGACCAGAACGCCTGCCCGCCCAGGCTCGCGGGCGGCTCGGCGTCCAGCAGCAGGACCCGGCGCCCGGCGCCGACCAGCTGCGCGGTGGTGACCAGGCCCGCGAGGCCTGCACCGACGACCACGACGTCGTGGGAGTGCGTCATGGGTGCACGGTACGCGCGCGGCGGCCCGCGGACCTGTCGAGAGTCGGACGCCCGACCAGCAGCCAGGACGCCCGACCAGCAGTCAGGACGACACGTACAGCCGCATGCTCAGCGGCTCGAGGACCACACGGTCACCGGGCACCGCGTGCAGAGCACCGGAGATCGCAGCCGTGCGCTGCTCGCGCGGGTGCTCCCACACCGAGTCCCAGGCGAGCCGCCAGCGGGCCACGTAGTCGTCGGCGAGCGTGACCTCGACCGCGTCGAGCGCGCCGTTGACGACCAGCAGCGCCACGTCGTCGTCCGGTGCGGGGGCCGCGCGGACCATCTGCAGGGTGCGCACCGACGGGTCGTGCCACCGGTCGTGGTCGAACGCCGTGCCGTCGGCCGCGTACCAGGCCAGGTCGGGTCGGCCGTCGGGCAGGCCCACCGGACGTCCGGTGTAGAACCGGGTCGCGCGCAGGGCCGGACGTTCGCGGCGCAGACGCATGAGCAGCTTCGCGGTGGCCAGCAGGTCCTTGCGCCAGGGTGTGGGGTCCCAGCGCACCCACGACGTCTCGTCGTCCTGGCAGTACGCGTTGTTGTTGCCCCGCTGCGTGCGGCCCATCTCGTCGCCCGCGGTGATCATGGGCGTCCCGGCCGCCAGGACGAGCGTGGCGAACACGTTGCGGATCGACCGACGGCGCAGCGGCGCGATGTCCGCACCGACGGAGTCGAACCGGATCGGTCCCTCCAGACCGTGGTTCCACGACCGGTTGTCGTCGGTGCCGTCCCGGTTCTGCTCACCGTTGGCCAGGTTGTGCTTGTGCTCGTAGGCGACCAGGTCGGCCAGCGTGAAGCCGTCGTGGGCCGTCACGTAGTTGATCGAGGCGACAGGGCCACGCACCAGGGGTGGCTCGCTGTGCCCGAACAGGTCGACGGAGCCGGCGAGGCGGGTCGCCAGGTCGCGCACCCGGTGCCCGGGAAGGCCGTGCGAGGCCCGGCCGGGGTCGGCCAGCCAGAACGAGCGGACGGCGTTGCGGAAGCGGTCGTTCCACTCGGCCATCGGCGGCGGGAACTGCCCGGTGCGCCAGCCGCCCGGCCCCACGTCCCACGGTTCGGCGACGAGCTTGAGCCCGTGCAGGTGCGGGTCGGTGGTCAGCGCCACGAGGAACGGGTGGTCGGGCATGAAGCCGCGCGGGCCGCGGCCGAGCGTGACGGCCAGGTCGAAGCGGAACCCGTCGACGCCGACCACGTCCGCCCAGTAGCGCAGGGAGTCCATCGTCATCCGGATCACCTCGGAACGACGGAAGTCGAGCGTGTTGCCCGTGCCCGTCACGTCGGCGAGGGTCGCGGGCACCCCACCGTCGTGCGCGTAGTAGAGCGGGTTGTCCAGCCCGCGCCAGGACACGTGCTGGCCCGGGGCGCCGCCCTCGCACGTGTGGTTGTAGACCACGTCGAGCAGCACCTCGAGACCGGCCTCGTGCAGGGCGTGCACGGTGGCGCGCAGCTCGTCGAGCACGGCCGCGGGCCCGGCGTCGCGGGCGGCCTGCGTCGCGTAGGCGGCGTGCGGGGCGAAGAAGCCGAGCGTGGAGTAGCCCCAGTAGTTCGTCAGCCCCTTGGCGACGAGGTGGGGTTCGGAGGCGAACGCGTGCACGGGCAGCAGCTCGACGGCCGTCACCCCGAGGCCCAGGAGGTGGTCCACGACCGAGCGGTGCGCGAGCCCGGCGTAGGTGCCCCGCAGCTCGGGCGGCACGAGCGGCGCCAGCGTGGTCAGACCCTTCACGTGCGCCTCGTAGACGACCGTGCGCTCCCACGGCGTGTACGGGCGGTTGCCCGCCGGGTCGGGTCCGGTCAGGTCGCGGGTGTCGACGACCACCGAGTGCGGCACGTGCCCGGCCGAGTCGCGGTCGTCGGCGGTGCCGTCCGGATCGCCCAGCAGGTCGTCGTCCACCACGTGGCCGTACGTGTGCGGGCCGTGGTCGAGCTCGCCGAGCAGCCCGCGCGCGTACGGGTCGACCAGGAGCTTGGCCGGGTTGTGGCGCAGCCCGGCGGACGGCTCCCAGGGGCCGTGCACGCGGAAGCCGTACCGCTGGCCGGGCCCGACGGCCGGGACGAAGCCGCTGAACACGCCGTGCACCGGACCGGACAGGTGGACGCGGCGCTCGCGGAACGGGGTCGTGCCGTTCGCCGGCTCCAGGACGTCGCCCGGACGTTCGGTCCCCGGCTCCACCTCGTCGAACAGGCACAGGTCGACCGCCCGGGCGTGCGAGGCGAGCACGGCGACCTCGATGCCGGCATCGGTCACGTGCACGCCGAGGCGCGCCGGCCGGCGGAGCGAGGTGGACATGGTCACGTGCACATTGTGCCGATCGTCAGTGTCCGGCAGATGTCGAGCACTTCCGGCCCGCGGGACGCAGGGGCTCCCGGCCGTCCCGGGAAGGTAACGTTCCGGGCGTGAGGATCGTCGTCTGCGTCAAGCACGTGCCGGACATCCAGTCGGACCGCACCCTCGGTGCGGACGGGCGAACCGTGCGGGACGGGGGTGACGGCACCCTCAACGAGCTCGACGAGAACGCGCTCGAAGCGGCCCTGACCCTCGTCGAGGCCCACGGCGGCGAGGTCGTCGCGCTGACGGTCGGCCCCGACGACGCGGTGGACGCGGTCCGCAAGGGCCTGCAGATGGGCGCCGAGCAGGCCGTGCACGTCGTGGACGAGCAGATCGCCGGCTCCGACGTCCTCGGGACCGCGACCGTGCTGGCCGCAGCCGTGCGGCACATCGCCGCGCAGGGTCCGGTCGACCTCGTCGTGACCGGCATGGCGGGCCTCGACGGGCTCACGTCGGTGCTCCCCACGGCCCTCGCCGAGCTGCTCGACCTGCCCGCCCTGCTCCTGGCGCGCGAGGTCGACATCGACGGCACGACCGTGACGATCCGTCGAGACCTGGACCACGCGTCCGAGGTGCTGCGGGCCGAGCTGCCGGCGCTGCTGTCGGTCACCGATCAGGCCAATGAGGCGCGGTACCCGAACTTCAAGGGCATCATGGCGGCCCGCAAGAAGCCTGTGACCACGCTCACGCTCGCCGATCTGGGTGTCGACCCGGCGACGGTCGGCTCCGTGGGTGCCCGCACCCAGGTGCTCGAGGCCGCGGCCCGCCCGCCGCGCGAGGACCGGGTGCTGATCACCGACGACGGCACCGCCGGGGTGCGCCTGGCCGCCTACCTCGTCGAGCACAAGCTCGTCTGACGCGCCCGGCCACCCGCGCTGCCCACCATGAACACCACGCCAGACCTGCGAGGACCCCGTGACTGCTGAGACCACCGCCGGACCCGTCCTGGTGCTCCTGGACCACACCGCCGAGGGCGTGCTGCGCACACCCGTCCGTGAGCTGCTCACGCTGGCCCGCACGCTGGCCGGCGAGTCCGGGGTCGAGGGCGCCTGGGCCGGGGAGCTGCCGGCCGCGGCGATCGACGACCTGGGCAGGCTCGGCGTGCGCCGGGTGCACCGGCTCGTCACCGACGCGGACCCGCACCTGACCGCCGTGCTCGCCGAGGCCGTCGAGCAGGCCCGCTCCGCCGTGGGCGCACCGCTCGTGCTGCTCGTGTCCTCCTTCGAGAACAAGGAGGTCGCGGCCCGGCTGGCCGTGACCACCGGCGCCGGGGTCGTCACCGACGCCGACGCGCTCGTGGTCGAGGGCGGGCAGGTCGTGGCCGGCAAGACGGTCTTCGCAGGCACGTGGACGACGCGCTGCGCGGTCACCGCGCCGGTCGCTGTCGTGACGGTCAAGCCCAACACGGTCACGGCCGCCGACGCCGAGACCGCGAGCAGCCCCGAGGTCGTCGAGCACACGGTCGCCGCGAGCGGCCGCGCCCGACGGGTCGCACTCGTCGAGCGCACCGAGCGTGCGGGCTCCGGGCGCCCCGACCTGGGCTCGGCCCACGTCGTCGTCGTGGGCGGACGAGGGACCAACGGCGACTTCTCCGCGGTCGAGGAGCTCGCCGACGTCCTCGGTGGTGCCGTCGGCGCCACGCGCGTGGCGACCGACGAGGGCTGGATCGGCCACGACGCGCAGATCGGGCAGACCGGGGTGACGATCGCCCCCCGGCTCTACGTCGGGGCGGGGGTCTCCGGTGCCGTGCACCACCGTGGCGGGATGCAGGCCTCCGGCACGATCGTCGCGGTCAACTCCGACGCGGACGCCCCGATCTTCGAGATCGCCGACCTCGGCATCGTCGGTGACCTGTTCACGGTGCTCCCGCAGGCCGTCGCCGAGTTGCGGCGGCTGCAGGGCTGACGGTCCGCCGCCGACCTGCGGCCGCAGGTCCGTCCGGGCTCAGGCCAGCGAGCGCAGCCACTCGAGCGTCGCGACGCCCTGCGCGTGCTGGAACGCACGCAGGTTGGGGATGCCGATCGGCGCCGGCTGCAGCGCGCTCCACGTGAAGTAGCCGGCCAGCCCTGCCAGCGCGGCCCGCAGCTCGTCGTCGCGCACGCCCTCAGAGACCGAGTGCGAGCGGAAGAGGGTGTGCGGGTCGCCGCCGCCCTGGAGCGTGACGCTCGGCAGCATGAACGCCAGGTCGAGCCACGGTGCCCCGACGCTCGCGTGCGGCCAGTCGATGATCCACACGCGGCCGTGCTCGGGCTCGATCATCAGGTTGTCGGCCCGCAGGTCGCCGTGCACGAGGGCGTCGCCCACGAGCAGCGGCACCGCGTCCTGCTCCCAGGTGACCAGGTGCTCATGGTTCTCGCGCACCCAGCGGCCCAGGTCGCCGCCCCGCTCCACGGCCTCGTCCACGGTGCCGCGGTCCGTCTCGAGCAGCCGACGCCAGCCGGTGAAGTCCCGGGCCAGCACGTCGTCGGTCCGGGGCAGCTCGTGACCGGGCAACGGCTCGGCGTCGGCGAGCGGCTGCAGCGCGTCCAGCACGAGCGCGAGGTCCTCGGGCCGCCAGGGCAGCTCGGGCGAGCGGCCGTGCGCGACCTCGAAGCCGAGCAGCACCCAGTCGCCGTCGTCGCCCGACCACAGCAGCTTCGGGGCCGGCAGGTGCGGCGGCAGCGCCCGGGCCACCCGGATCTCGGCGCGCGCCAGCTGCGGCGAGTGCGGGTTCTGCTCGGAGGAGACGGCCTTGACGAACACGCCGCTGCCGTCGGCGAGCTCGAGCACCGCCGCGAACCCGGGGCTGAACCCGCTCGTCGCGCTGATCTCGGCGGTGACCTTGGCGCCCGCGAGCGTCTCGATCTGCGCCCGGACGTGCCGCGGGAGGTCGCGCCAGTCCAGGCGCTGGCCGCTGAACGCGGCTGGTAGGGCGATGACCTCGTCGGCACTCACGGGCGACATCTTGCCAGGCGCCCGTCCGGGCGTGCCGAGGGCGTTCGTAGACTGGTGCAGGTGAGCGTCTACCTGGACCACGCGGCGACCACGCCGATGCTCCCCACGGCGCAGCGCGTGCTCGTCGAGCACCTGTCCCGCACGGGCAACCCGTCGTCCCTGCACACGGCCGGTCGGGCCGCGCGCAGGGTCGTCGAGGAGTCCCGTGAGCGCGTCGCCGCCTCGCTCGGCGCCCGGCCCAGCGAGGTCGTCTGGACCTCGGGCGGGACCGAGGCGGACAACCTCGCGGTCAAGGGGCTCTTCTGGGCGCGGCGGACCCAGGACGCGCAGCGTCGTCGGCTGCTCGTCTCGGCCGTCGAGCACCACGCGGTGCTCGACCCGGCCTTCTGGATGGCGGAGCACGCCGGCGCCGAGCTGGTCCTGCTGCCGGTCGACGCCGACGGCGTGATCGAGCTCGACGCGCTGCGGGCCGAGCTCGAGGCGCACGGTGAGCAGGCCGCGCTGCTGTCGGTCATGTGGGCGAACAACGAGGTCGGCGCCCTGCAGCCGCTCGCGGACGTCGTGGCCCTCGCCCGACGGCACGGTGTGCCGGTGCACGCCGATGCGGTGCAGGCCGTGGGGCAGGTGCCGGTGGACTTCGCGGCGTCGGGACTGGACGCGATGACGGTCAGCGGTCACAAGGTCGGGGGACCCGGAGGCGTGGGGGCGCTGCTGGCCCGCCGTGAGCTGGCGCTCACGCCCGTGCTGCACGGCGGCGGCCAGGAGCGCGGCGTGCGGTCGGGCACGCTCGACGCCGCGCTGCTCGCCTCGTTCTCGGTGGCCGTCGAGGACTCGGTGGCGACCCGCGTCGAGCACGCCGCGCACGTGTCCGGCCTGCGTGACGCGCTCGTCGCGGGCATCCGGGCCGCGGTGCCCGACGCGGTGCTGCGCGGACCGGCGGATGCCACGCGCCGCCTGCCCGCGAACGCCCACCTGACGTTCCCCGGCTGCGAGGGCGACTCGCTGCTGTACCTGCTCGACTCGGCGGGCGTCGAGGTGTCGACCGGCTCGGCCTGCCAAGCCGGCGTGCCGCAGCCCTCCCACGTGCTGCTCGCCATGGGGGTCGACGAGGACGACGCACGGGGTGCGCTGCGGCTGACCTTCGGGCGCTCCTCGACGGCCGCCGACGTCGACCGTGTGCTCGAGGTGCTGCCCGCCGCGGTCGACCGTGCCCGGGCGGCGGGCCTGGCCGGTCGACGCTCCGAGGCGCGTCCGGCTGCCGTGCGCAGGTCCGGCACGAGCCCGGCCGGGGTCCGCTGATGCGCGTCCTGGCGGCACTGTCCGGGGGTGTCGACTCCGCGGTCGCAGCCGCGCGAGCGGTCGATGCCGGGCACGACGTCGTGGGCGTGCACATGGCGCTGTCCCGCTCGCGCGACCAGTTCCGCACCGGGTCGCGCGGCTGCTGCTCGATCGAGGACGCGGGGGACGCGCGCAGGGCCGCCGATGTGCTCGGCATCCCGTACTACGTCTGGGACCTGTCCGAGCAGTTCGAGGAGACCGTCGTGGCGGACTTCCTCACCGAGTACGCGGCCGGTCGCACCCCCAACCCCTGCGTGCGCTGCAACGAGCACATCAAGTTCGCCGCGCTGCTCGACAAGGCCGTCGCCCTGGGCTTCGACGCGGTCTGCACCGGGCACTACGCGCGCATCGAGACCCTGCCCGACGGGAGCCGGGCGCTGCACCGGGCGGCCGACCCGGCCAAGGACCAGTCGTACGTGCTCGCAGTCATGGGTCCGGAACGGCTCGCCCGGGCGATGTTCCCTCTGGGCGACGTGTCGTCCAAGGACGTCACCCGGGCGGAGGCCGCCGCGCGCGGGCTGTCGGTGTCGACCAAGCCCGACTCCTACGACATCTGCTTCGTCGCGGACGGGGACACCCAGGGGTTCCTGCGCGAGCGGCTCGGGTCGCAGCCCGGTCCGGTCGTGGACACCGCGGGCGAGGTCGTCGGCACGCACGACGGGGCGTACGCCTACACGGTCGGGCAGCGTCGCGGGCTCGCGCTGGGCCGGCCCGCACCCGACGGTCGGCCGAGGTACGTGCTGTCGGTGGAGCCTGTGCGCCGGACGGTCGTCGTCGGCTCCGCCGAGGAGCTGCGGGTCGGCGCGATCGTCGGCGACGAGGCCGTGTGGTTCGACGCCCCGGTCGGCGAGGTCGCGTGCCACGTGCAGGTGCGCGCCCACGGCGCCCCCGTCGGCGCACGGGTGCGCGCCTCGGCGGACGGCGCCGTCGAGGCGGTGATCGACGACGACGCGGACCTGCGGGGGGTCGCGCCGGGGCAGTCCGTCGTCGTGTACGACGGCAGCCGCGTGCTGGGGCAGGCGACCGTCACCTGGACCCGACCGGTCGGCGCAGCACAGCCGGCCGCCATGGCCTGCGGCCCGCGCACGGACGTCCACCCGTGACGGGGGTCTCGGGCACCGGGCCGTGGCCCGGCCTCGACGTGCTGGACGCGCAGAGCACCGTGGTCGGCGACCTTGCGGACGTCCCCGAAGGGGTGCAGGGCCTGCCGTTCGTCACGACGCTGCCCGCGCGCGGTGCCGCCGCGGCCCCCCTCGCGCGGACGGCCGGGATGCTGGAGGACCTTCCCGTCGAGCTGGGTGTGCACGGATGGAAGCTGGCGGACCGGCCCGGCCGGGACCTGGCTCGTGTGCAGGCCCTGCTGAGGGAGGACCTCGACGCGCTCGCGGTCGCCGCGCACGGGTACGACGGTCCGCTGGTCGTCCCGGTCCTCGGTCCGCTGTCGCTGGCCGCGACGCTCTACCTGGCCCGCGGCGACCGCGTGCTCGCGGACGTCGGGGCGGTCCGGGACCTCGCCGAGTCGCTGGCCGTCGGGCTGGTCGAGCACGTGGCCGCCGTGCGACGGGCGGTGCCGGGCGCGTCGGTGCGGGTGCTGGTGCACGAGCCGCAGCTCGCCGCGGTCCTCGCCGGGGTGCTGCCGACGTTCTCCGGGTACGCGTCGTTGCGCGCGGTCCCGGGGCCGGTGGCCGGCGAGCGGCTCGGGGTGGTGGTGGATGCGCTCCACGGCGCCGGGGTGACCCAGGTCGCCGTGCACGCGGGTTCGTCGTGGACGCCGATCGCCGCGGTCCGTGCGGCGGGGGCCGACGCTCTCGCGCTGGCCGTGGCGGGGTTCGACGAGCGGGCCTGGGAGCGTCTGGCCGAGACGGTCGAGGGCGGGGTGCGCCTGTGGGCGCAGCTGCCCGCGCAGGCGTCGTCGTCGTGCGCGGGTCCGGACGTCACCGGGCAGGCCGACGTCCTGACGGTCCCCTGGAGACGGGTCGGGCTGCCGGCGAGCGACCTGGCGGAGGTCGTCCTGCTCGCCGGTGACCCGCCGCCGGGTGCGAGCCCCGACGGCGCGCGCGGGACGCTGGCCGGACTCGTGCGCACCGCCCTGCTGGTGGCGGAGCGGGCCGAGGCGTGAACGGTGGCAGCGACGCGAGCGTCCGGCCGGGAGGCCTGACGAGCAGTGGGACGAGCAGTCGGATGATCGAGGAGAGGACGAGCATGACGAACGACGGCACGCGGACGCCCGACGCGGCGCCCGCGGCGCGCCGACCGACGACGAGCAGGCGGGTGGCGCTCGGGGCGTTCGTGCTCACAGGCGTCGGCATCGTCGGCCTGGTCGTGCTCGCGGTCTCCTGGCTGGTGGTCGGTACGCGCACGATGAGCGCCGCCGAGTCCCCAGACGCGTCCGGGTGCCTCGCGGCGTACGGCGAGGGGACGGGGGACGCCGACCTGCACTACACGGTGCTGCCGCCGCAGGGCGTGTGCACGTGGACGGTCGACGGCCGGCAGGAGGACGTCGTGGTCGCGCAGGTGCCGACGGCGATCACGGCGGGTGCGGCCGCGGCGGTGCTCTGCGGCGTCGGCGGGGTGGCGCTCTGGGTCGTCACGCAGCGCCAGCGCTGAGGCGCCCGCGGTCCCGGACCCGGGTGACGGCCGCAGGCGATGTCGGCGTCGCCTGGGATGATGGGCCTCGTGACCGACGCGATCGACGCCCCCGCGACCGACGCCGCCCACCCGGTGACGGGTGCTGCCGCCGGGGGTGATCACGCGGTCCCCGCGCAGGCGCGCCATCGCTGGTCGGAGCTCGTCGAGCTCGTCCAGGCCGACCAGTTCGCCTACTACGTGCGCGATGCCCCGACGGTCTCGGACGCCGAGTACGACGCCCGGATGCGCGAGCTGGAGGCGCTCGAGGCCGCGCACCACGGTCTGCGCACGCCCGACTCGCCGACGCAACGGGTCGGCGGCACCTTCTCGACCGAGTTCCGCTCGGTCGACCACGTCGAGCGGATGCTCTCGCTCGACAACGCCTTCTCCGCCGAGGACATCGCCGCCTGGGCCGACCGGGTGCACCGCGACCTCGACCAGGACGCCCTGGTGCACTACCTCTGCGAGCTCAAGATCGATGGCCTGGCCATCGCGCTGCTGTACGAACGCGGACGGCTCGTGCGCGCCGCGACGCGCGGCGACGGCCGCACGGGCGAGGACGTCACGCTGAACGTGCGGACCATCTCGACCATCCCGGACGTGCTCGGCGGCGACCCGGCCACGCACCCCGAGCGCATCGAGGTGCGCGGCGAGGTCTTCCTGCCGGTGGAGGCGTTCGTCCGGCTCAACGCCGCGCAGGTCGAGGCGGGTCGCAGCCCGTTCGCGAACCCGCGCAACGCGGCTGCGGGCTCGTTGCGTCAGAAGGACCCGAAGGTGACCGCCTCGCGTCCGCTGCGCATGTACGCGCACGGCATCGGCGCGTTGCAGTGGGCCGGTGAGCCGCTCGCGGACGTGACCCGGCAGTCGCAGGTCTACGAGCTGCTCGCGTCCTGGGGCGTGCCGGTCTCGGGTCACTCGCGGGTCGTCGAGGGGCTCGCGGGCGTGCAGGAGATGATCGCCTACTACGGCGAGCACCGGCACGACGTCGAGCACGAGATCGACGGCATCGTCGTCAAGGTCGACGAGATCGCGCTGCAGGGTCGGCTCGGTGCCACGAGCCGCGCGCCCCGGTGGGCCATCGCCTACAAGTACCCGCCGGAGGAGGTCAACACGCGGCTGCTCGACGTGGTCGTCGGCGTCGGTCGCACGGGGCGCGCCACGCCGTACGCGGTGATGGAGCCGGTCTTCGTCGCCGGGAGCGTCGTACGGCAGGCGACGCTGCACAACCAGGACGTCGTGCGGCGCAAGGGCGTGCTCATCGGCGACGTGGTCGTGCTGCGCAAGGCCGGAGACGTCATCCCGGAGATCGTCGCCCCGGTCGAGGAGCTGCGGGCGGGACGCGAGGACGAGCTGCGGGCGTTCGTCATGCCGGAGCGATGCCCCGAGTGCGGCACGCCGCTGCGACCAATGAAGGAGGGCGACGTCGACCTGCGGTGCCCGAACGCGCAGACGTGCCCGGCGCAGGTGCGCGGCCGGGTGGAGCACATCGGCTCGCGCGGCGGGCTCGACATCGAGGTGCTCGGCGAGGTCACCGCGGCCGCGCTCACCCAGCCGACCGTGCCGTCCACGCCGCCGCTGGTCACCGAGGCGGGTCTGTTCGGGCTGCGGCTGGAGGACCTGGTCCCCATCGAGGTCGTGGTCAAGGACGGTGAGACCGGCCTGCCGAAGGTCGAGGAGGACGGGTCCGTGCGGCTGCGGACCCCGTTCAGGCGGCGGATCACGTACCGCAAGACCGAGCGCGACCGAGCGGCCGCCGAGGGGCGTGAGCTGCCCGACTCCGAGCCGTCCGAGGCTGCGCACAAGCTGCTCGCCGAGCTCGACCGCGCCCGCACCAAGGATCTGTGGCGGGTGATCGTCAGCCTGAACATCCGGCACGTCGGCCCGGTGGCGGCACGGGCGCTGGCCGAGTGGTTCGGCTCCCTCGACGCGATCCGGTCGGCCGGCGTCGAGGAGCTGGCCGCGGTCGAGGGCGTCGGCCCGGTGATCGCCCAGGAGCTCTTGGAGTGGTTCGCCGTCGACTGGCACCGCGAGATCGTCGAGCAGTGGCGGCGCGACGGGGTGCGGCTGGAGACGCCGGGACATCCCGGGCCGGGCGCGCTCACCCCGGCGGGCGGTCCGCTCGCCGGTCTGACGGTCGTGGTCACAGGCGGTCTGGAGCGGTTCACGCGTGACGGGGCGAAGGAGGCGATCCTGGCGGCGGGCGGCAAGTCGGCGGGCAGCGTGTCCAAGCGCACCGACTTCGTCGTCGTCGGGGAGAACGCCGGGAGCAAGGAGACGAAGGCGCGCGAGCTCGGCCTGCGGATCCTCGACGAGGACGGCTTCGAGCGGCTCCTCGCGCAGGGGCCGGCCGGGGTGGACGGCGTCCCCGACGGGTCGGACGCCTGATGGCAGCCGTCGCCCACCACGGCCCGGCCGTCCGGGTCGCGCTGCCGCACGACGTGGCCGACGCGGGGGCGCTCACGGCGGAGGCGTACCTCGCCGACCGGCTGCTGGGACCGGGTGAGGCGTACGAGGCCGAGCTCCGGGACGCCGAACGCCGTGCCCGCGAGGCCGTCCTGCTCGTGGCGACCACGCCCATGCCGCTCGGTGACGGCGAGGTCGTCGTGGGCAGCCTGACGCTCGCGCCGTACGGGTCGTCGTACGCCGAGGTCGCCGGGCCCGGCGAGGTCGAGCTGCGGATGCTCGCGGTCGCACCCGAGGCGCGCGGCCGGGGCATCGCCGAGATGCTCATGGTGGAGGCGCTGCGCGAGGCGGTCGGCAGCGGTGCCGACCGGGTCGTGCTCTCGACCCTGGACAGCATGGTGGTGGCCCATCGGCTCTACGACCGGCTCGGTTTCGCCTCCGCACCCGAGCGGGACTGGAGCCACGAGGGCGTGCACCTGCGGGTGCGGACGTGGACACCGCCTGCCGCGCCGGGCGCCCTGGTGGAGTCGGCCACGTGGCGGCCGTTGCGCACGCTCGACGTGGACGGGTGGCGGCTCGGGCTCTCGGAGGGTCTGACGCGACGAGCCAACAGTGTGCTGCCGGTGGGTGCGCCCGCCGACGTGACGGCAGCGCTGAGCGCCGTCGAGTCGGTCTACGCGCGTGCCGGCAGGCCCGCGACGTTCCGGGTGTGCCGCGCCGCCCGACCGGCGGGCCTGGACACGCTGCTCGACGCTCGCGGGTACCGGGTCGAGGCCAGCACCGACGTGCTCGTCCGCGGGCTCGACGAGCCGCCCGGTGGCGTCCGTCGGCCGTCCGCGACCACGCGACCCGGCGCCGGCGGGCCGGTCCGTGTGCCGGCCGCGCACGAGCCCGACGAGGACTGGTTGGCCACGTGGCTCGGGGTCAAGGGTCAGGCAGACCCGGCGGTGGCTCGCGGCGTGCTCGAGGGTTCGCAGGCCTTGTACCTGACCGCGGTCGAGAACGGCGAGCCGCTCGGCGTGCTGCGCGCTGCCTTCGCCGAGGACTGGGTCGGACTGTCGAGCCTCGTGGTCGTCCCGGCTGCACGACGCCGTGGCCTGGCCCGGACGCTCACGCTGGAGGCGTTGGCGCGGGCGGCAGAGCTCGGCGCCCGGCGTGCCTTCCTTCAGGTGGAGGTCTCGAACTCGGCCGCCGCGCGGCTGTACGCCGACCTGGGTTTCCGCCCGGCCGAGCGGTACCACTACCGCGAGCGGGCGCTCACGGCCGGTCCGCCGGGCGCGGGCGCGGACGCGCGGTGATACTGGGCGGGTGATCTCGCTCGAGCGTGCGCTGCGCCTGAGGCTCGACGGGCTGCGGTGGCACCCCCGGTCCGGGGACCGGTTCGCGGTGCTGCAGCCGGAGCTGGACGCGGAGGTGTTCACCATCTCCGAGATGACGATCCAGGCGCACGACTACCCGACCGGCACGGTGCTGGGGTTCAACGGCACGACCGAGTGGGCGCTGGACTCCGTCGCGCAGGACGACGCCGTGTGGCTGCCTCGCGAGGACCAGCTGCGCGAGCTGCTCGGGGGCACGTTCCGCTCGCTCGCCCGGGCGGTGGACGGCACCTACCAGGTGGTCGTCGAGGCGCCCGGTCGGCCGGAACGCTCGTTCACCGCGGACACCGCCGAGGACGCGTACGCCGACGCGCTCGTCGAGCTGGTGGCCCTGGCGCTGGACCGCCTGCCCTGACGCGACCCGCCGGCGGACGGGCTGCCACGGGGCCCAGGTCGGGCAGGTCGCACCGACTAGACTGCCCGCCATGTCCTCCCTTTCCCGCGACGAGGTCGCGCGCGTGGCAGGCCTGGCCCGGATCGAGCTGACCCCCACCGAGATCGACCGCCTCGCGGGCGAGCTCGAGGTCATCGTCGATGCCGTCGCCAGCGTGTCCGAGATCGCGACCGCCGACGTACCCGCCACGAGCCACCCGCTGCCGATGACGAACGTGTTCCGGCCGGACGTGCCCGAGGCGCCGCTGGACCGTGACCTGGTCCTGGCCGCGGCTCCCGCGGCGGAGGACGGCAAGTTCCTGGTCCCGCAGATCCTGGGGGAGGACGCGTGAGCGCCGACCTGACGCGGCTGTCCGCCGCGAGCCTGGCCGAGAAGCTGACCGCGGGCGAGGTGACCAGCGTCGAGGCGACCCAGGCGCACCTGGACCGCATCGCGGCCGTCGAGCCCGCGGTGCACGCGTTCCTGCACGTCAGCGGTGAGGAGGCGCTCGCCGTCGCGGCCGACGTCGATGCGCGACGTGCCGCCGGTGAGGCGCTGCACCCGTTGGCCGGTGTGCCGATCGCCGTCAAGGACGTCGTGGTGACCAAGGGCCTGCCGACGACGGCCGGCTCGAAGATCCTCGAGGGCTGGGTGCCTCCGTACGACGCGACGCTCGTCGAGCGGATCAAGGCGGCCGGCCTGCCGATCCTGGGCAAGACGAACATGGACGAGTTCGCCATGGGCTCCTCCACGGAGCACTCGGCGTACGGCAACACGCACAACCCGTGGGACCTGACGCGCATCCCCGGCGGCTCGGGCGGTGGCTCTGCCGCGGCGGTCGCCGCGTACGAGGCGCCGCTGGCGATCGGCACGGACACCGGTGGCTCGATCCGCCAGCCCGGCGCGGTGACCGGCACCGTCGGTGTGAAGCCGACGTACGGCTCGGTGTCGCGCTACGGCCTCATCGCCATGGCGTCCTCGCTCGACCAGGCGGGCCCGGTGACCCGCACGGTCCTCGACTCGGCACTGCTGCACGAGCTCATCGGCGGCCACGACCCGCGTGACTCGACCTCGATCCCCGAGTCGTTGCCCGACCTGGTCGGCGCCGCCCGGCGAGGCGCGAGCGGCGACCTCACCGGCGTGCGCGTCGGTGTCGTCAAGGAGCTGTCGGGCGAGGGCTACCAGGAGGGCGTCAGCGCCCGCTTCGCCGAGTCGCTCGCTCTCCTGCAGGCCGCGGGCGCCGAGATCGTCGAGGTCTCCTGCCCGCACTTCGAGTACGCGCTGGGTGCGTACTACCTGATCATGCCGAGCGAGGCCTCCAGCAACCTGGCCAAGTTCGACGGCATGCGCTTCGGCCTGCGCGTCGAGCCCACGGACGGCCCGGTCACGGCCGAGCGGGTCATGGCGGCCACGCGCGGCCAGGGCTTCGGCGACGAGGTCAAGCGCCGGATCATCCTGGGCACGTACGCACTGTCGGCCGGGTACTACGACGCGTACTACGGGTCGGCGCAGAAGGTCCGCACGCTGATCCAGCGCGACTTCGCCGCGGCGTTCGCGCAGGCCGACGTGCTGGTCTCCCCGACGGCGCCGACCACCGCGTTCAAGCTCGGCGAGAAGCTCGACGACCCGCTGGCGATGTACCTCAACGACGTCGCGACGATCCCGGCGAACCTGGCCGGCGTGCCGGGTCTGTCGGTGCCGAACGGTCTGTCGGACGACGGTCTGCCCGTCGGGTTCCAGGTGCTCGCCCCGGCGAAGGCCGACGACCGGCTGTACCGGGTGGGTGCGGCGCTCGAGGCGCTGCTGGAGAAGACGTGGGGCGGCCCGCTGCTGGCGCAGGCCCCCGAGCTGGAGGTCGCCAAGTGAGCACCGTCACCGACACGCTCGTCGACTACGACGACGCGATCGCGCGCTTCGACCCGGTCATCGGCATCGAGGTGCACGTCGAGCTGGGCACGCGCACCAAGATGTTCGACGCCGCCCCGGCCGGGTTCGGCGAGGAGCCGAACACCTCGGTCACCCCGGTCTCGCTCGGCCTGCCCGGCGCGCTGCCCGTGGTCAACGGCACCGCCGTGGAGTACGCCATCCGCATCGGTCTGGCGCTGAACTGCCAGATCGCGGCCTCGTGCCGGTTCGCGCGGAAGAACTACTTCTACCCGGACGTCCCGAAGAACTTCCAGACCTCGCAGTACGACGAGCCGATCGCGTTCGACGGGCACGTCGACGTCGAGCTCGAGGACGGCACGGTCTTCCGCGTCGAGGTCGAACGCGCGCACATGGAGGAGGACGCGGGCAAGAACACGCACGTGGGCGGCTCGACGGGTCGCATCCACGGCGCGGAGTACTCGCTCGTCGACTACAACCGTGCGGGCATCCCGCTGGTCGAGATCGTCACGCGCCCGATCACGGGCGCGGGGGAGCGGGCACCCGAGGTCGCCCGCCGGTACGTGCAGACCCTGCGCGACCTGTTCCGTGCGCTCGAGGTCTCCGAGGCCCGCATGGAGCGCGGCAACGTGCGCGCCGACGTCAACGTCTCGCTGCGTGCGACCCCCGAGTCGCCGCTGGGCACGCGCACCGAGACCAAGAACGTCAACTCGTTCCGGTCGGTCGAGCGGGCGGTCCGGTACGAGATCTCGCGGCAGGCCGCGGTGCTCGACGCCGGCGGCTCGATCGTGCAGGAGACGCGGCACTGGCACGAGGACACGTCCTCGACGACCGCCGGACGCGTGAAGTCGGACGCGGAGGACTACCGGTACTTCCCGGAGCCCGACCTGGTGCCGATCGCCCCCGACCCGGCCTGGGTCGAGGAGATCCGCGCGACCCTGCCCGAGATGCCGGCAGTGCACCGTCGTCGCCTGCAGGGCGAGTGGGGCTACGCCGACGCCGAGATGCGCGACGTGGTCAACGCCGGTGCGGTCGAGCTCATCGAGGCCACGGTGGCGGCAGGCGCGAGCCCGGCCGCGGCCCGCAAGTGGTGGATGGGCGAGCTGGCCCGCACGGCCAAGACGCAGGACGTCGAGCTAGCCGAGCTGGCGATCACGCCCGAGCAGATCGGCGCGCTGCAGGCGCTCGTCGACTCCGGTCGGATCAACGACAAGCTCGCCCGCCAGGTCCTCGAGGGCGTGCTCGCCGGCGAGGGCGACCCGGAGCAGGTCGTCGAGGCCCGCGGCCTGGGCGTGGTCTCCGACGACGGCCCGCTGCTGACCGCGATCGACGAGGTGCTCGCCGCGCAGCCGGACATCGTCGAGAAGATCCGTTCGGGCAACCTCGGTCCGATCGGCGCGATCATCGGTGCGGTCATGAAGGCCACCCGGGGTCAGGCAGACGCCGGCCGTGTGCGCGAGCTCGTGCTGGAGCGCGTGCAGGCCTGAGCCGCACGCAGGACGATCCCGGCCCGTCGCCGTGCGGCGCGGCCGGGATCGTCGTGTGACCCTCGATGGACCCTCGCCTGTGGCAGGCGGAGGCGTGCTGGCGCGGCGCCCGACATCGGCCGGTGTCATCGCGGTAACGTCGCGGCGACACGCCGGTCATAGCATCGCCGCGGCCCCACCGAGGGTCGACGCCCTGCCGGGCACGAGAGGAGACCGCAGTGGAGAAGCCGACCCTGCAGGGCGAGATGATCGTCCTGCGGCCGATCCGGGCGGACGACGCCGACGAGGTCTGGGAGGCGGTCAGCGACCCCGAGGGGCGCCGCCTGACGGGCACGACCCACGACTTCAGCCGTGCCGAGATCGACGCGTGGTGCGCCTCGATCTCCGCGCGGGAGGGTCGCATCGACCTGGCGGTGACGATCCACGGGTCGGACGAGTACCTGGGGGAGATCGTCCTCAACGACATCGACGAGGACGTGCGTTCGGCGAACCTGCGGCTCGCCATGCGCCCGGCGTACCGCGGACGCGGGTACGGGACCGAGGCGATCCAGCTGGTGCTCGGCCTCGCCTTCGACGGGTTGGGCCTGCACCGCGTGGGGCTCGACGTGCTCTCGGTCAACACCCGGGCGCTGTCGATGTACGAGAACCTGGGGTTCCGGGTCGAGGGGCGTCTGCGGGATGCCTACCGTGACGGCGAGCGCTGGTGCGACGCGATCCAGATGGGCCTGCTCGAGGACGAGTTCCGGGCGGGCCAGCTCGACTGAGCGGCTCGCGAGCGCCCTCGGCGGGGTCAGCCGGCGAGGATCCGGGCGATCTCGTGCTCGTGGTGCACGGCGTCGTGCGCGTTGTTCCGGGCGACGTCCAGCGCGCGCTGCGGCCCGCGGGTCGCGTGCTCGAGCGTGACGTCCGCAGCGAGCGCGCGGTCCACCGAGGCGACCCAGAGGATGACCGAGGCCTGCAGCGACCACAGGGCCACCGCGAGGGGGAGCGCGGAGTACCCGCGTGCCTGCGCGAGCGCGTCCGGGTCGTAGCCGGTCACGTCACGGCGACCGGCCAGCCAGCCCGCGGCGAGCCGCTCGGCCCACGAGCGCAGGTTGTCGCCCACGTGGCACACGTACTCCGTGACATCCCACCCCAGGTCGGCGTGCCGCTCGGTGCCGGCACGCCCGGCCGTGACCTGCGCGAGGCGGTCCGGCAGCGTGAGCACGAGGGCGCGCGCGGTGGTCGGGTCCATGGACCAGTCGAAGCCGCACGTGGTGCACGGCTGACCGTACAGATCTGCTCCCCAGCGTTCCATCGCGTGGAGCCTAGCGGGAGTTCGTGTCCAGTTTGTCCACTTCTGGATGCTGGACGCCTCAGGTCGCCTCAGTGGCACGGGCGGCGCGCGCGGCCGCCGCGTCCGCGAGGGCGACCGTGCGTTCGACGGCGTGGTCGACCATGCGCTCGGGGTAGTTCGCGGGTGCCTGCAGCCCCAGCAGCCACGGCTCGTGCACCGCGCCGCCCGGGACGTCGCGCAGCTCGGGGACCCAGCGGCGCACGTACGCCCCGTCGGGGTCGAACCGTCGGCCCTGGGTGACCGGGTGGAAGATGCGGAAGAACGGCGCTGCGTCCCGGCCCGTCCCGGCGACCCACTGCCAGTTGAGCTGGTTCTGCGCGATGTCGGCGTCGACCAGCCGGTCGAGGAAGTGCGCGGCGCCCCGCTGCCACGGCAGGTGCAGGTCCTTGACCAGGAACGACGCCGTGACCATGCGCACCCGGTTGTGCATCCACCCGGTCGAGGCGAGCTGGCGCATGCCGGCGTCGACGAACGGGTAGCCGGTGCGGCCGCGCGCCCAGGCGTCGAACGCAGCGTCCGCACCGGGTCCGCTCGCCCAGGCGTCGTCGAGCACGACATCGCGCAGCGAACGTGTGCGGGCGTCGGGGTGGTGCCAGAGCGTATCCGCGTGGAAGTCGCGCCAGGCGAGCTGGGAGCGGAAGGTCGTGGCGCCGGGTCCGCCGTGACCCGTGCGCTCCGCGGCGGCGAGGTCGGCGAGCAGCGTGCGCGGGTGCACCTCGCCCCAGCGCAGCGCGGCCGACAGCGCCGAGGTGCCGTCGTGGTCGGGGCGGTCGCGTTCGGTGGCGTAGTCGGCAAGGCCGTCGGAGACGAACGCGGCCCAGCGGTCGAGCGCCGCCTCCTCGCCTGCGGGGGGCAGTGCCACGGTGGGCGCGACGTCCCGGATCGGCTCGGAGGACAGGTCGGCCCACGGCACGTCCCCGGGTGCTGGTGCGGGGGAGTGCCAGCCGTGCTCGAGCCAGGCGGTGCGGTAGGGCGTGAACACCTGGAACGGGGTGCCGCCACGGGTGGTGAGACGACCGGGTGCCACGGCGTACGGCGAGCCGGTGGCCACCAGGCGTGCGCTCGACCCTGCCGCGCGCAGGGCTGCGTCCACGGCTGCGTCGCGTCGACGGCCGAAGGGCTCGGTCGCGGCGCTGACGTGCACGCTCGTCGCTGCGACCGTGCGCACGACCTCGGGCACCACGACGGCCGGGTCGCCGAGCCGGACGACGAGCCGTCCGCCGGTCCGGGCGTCGAGCGCGCGCAGGGACGCCGCGAGGTAGGCGAGCCGGGGGCTGCCGGCCGTGCGCCACAGCGTCGGGTCGAGCACGTAGAGCGCGACGACCTCGTCGGTCCGTGCGCCGGCGCGCAGGCGCTCGCCCGGGAGACCCCCGGCGCGCGCCGCCTCGAGGGCGGACAGGAGCGCGGGGTGGTCCGTCAGCCGCAGGTCGCGGCGGAACCAGCAGACCGTCGTCACCGGCGTGACGGTAGCCCGAGGACGGCCTCGGGGCACATCCGCCGCTCCGCCGCTGCATCCGTCGCCCGCATCGCGGCGGCGCCCGTCTACCACCCGACGGTGGTGCCGGCCGTGGCTCGGGGCCTCAGAGGGCTTCGGCCGGGGTCGGGTCGCTCACAGCGCGCGTGTCGAGGCGCGCACCACGAGCTCGGTCGGCAGCCGTCGGTGCGTCTCGGCGGGTGCCTCGCCGCGCAGCAGCGTGAGGAGCATCTCCATGGCCTCCCGGCCGATGCGGTGCAACGGCTGGCTGACGGTGGTCAGCTGCGGCGTGCACAGCGCGGACTCGGGCACGTTGTCGAACCCGACCACCGAGAGGTCCTCCGGGACGCGCAGCCCGAGGGACTGGGCGACCTGCATGGTGCGGATGGCCGACAGGTCGTTCGTCGCGAAGATCGCGGTCGGCGGGTCGGGCAGGGTGAGCAGCTCGTGCGCGGGCGCGTCGGCCGTCTCGGGGCGGTACCCGCCGACGCGGACGAGGTCGGGGTCGAGCGCGATGCCCGCGGCGGCGAGTGTGCGCCGGTACCCCTCCTCGCGCAGCCGGGCGGACTCCAGGTCGGGGCGGCCGCCGAGGAACCCGATCCGCCGGTGCCCGAGGGCGATCAGGTGCTCGACGGCGCTCGCAGCTCCGGCCAGGTTGTCGGAGTCGACCGACGGGTTGGACTCGGACCCGGCGTGCGGGTCGATCGCGACGACCGGGATCCCCGCGTCGGGGACGACGAGGGTCGGCGTGATGAGCACCGCGCCGTCGATGAGCGTGCCGGACAGCTGCGCGAGCGACCGACGCTCCCAGCCCACGTGCCCGTCCGGGCCCCCGCCGCCGGACCAGGCGAGCAGCTCGTAGCCGGACCCCGCGGTCGCGGCGGCCAGGCCCTTGAGCAGCTCGGTGCTGAACGGCTCGAACTCGGCGAGCAGGATGCCGATCACGCCCGTACGCTGCGAGCGCAGGCTCCGCGCCACCAGCGAGGACTCGTAGCTCATGTCGGCGATGACGCTGCGCACGTGCTCGGCGGTGGAGGCGGCGACGCCGTACCGGTCGTTGATCACCTTGGAGACCGTGGCGACGGAGACACCCGCGGCGCGCGCGACGTCGGTGATGGTGACTCTGCCCCTGGGCTCCACGGCCCGACCCTATCGTGGACTAAACGGTATCGATATCGATTCAGGTCCCGGGCGCTCAGGGCACCGAGACCGGCCGCTCCTGCTCGTGGGCGGCGGCGCCCGGCGTCCCGGGGACGTCACGCAGGACCTCGGCGGTCACCACCCGAGGATCGGCGCTCGTCACGACGTGCACCGGCCCGAGGATCTCGAACTTCGCGGTCGTCTCCTTCTCGGCGCACGAGGGTCCCACCCACAGCTCGACCGTCCCCGGCTCGACGACCCGGGTCATCGAGCGGTCCGAGAACGCCAGGCGGGTCGTGGGCACGGAGAACCGCACCGTCGCGTGCTCGCCGGGGGCGAGCCCGACCCGCTGGTAGCCGAGCAGCTGGGCCTGCGGCCGCGTGACGCTCGCCCACACGTCGTGCGCGTACAGCTGGACGAGGTCGGTGCCCGCGACCGTGCCGGTGTTGCGCACCGTGACCTGCACCTCGAACGTGCCACCGGCGGCGACCTGCGGCTCGAGGACGAGGCCGGTGCGCTCGAACGTCGTGTACGACAGGCCGTGCCCGAACGGCAGCACCGGGGTGCTGTCCGCGCTCGTGATCTCGGACGGACCGCCGAGCGTCGGGTGCAGGTAGGAGTACGGCTGCGCGCCGGCCGACCGGGGCATGGACACCGGCAGGTGGCCCGACGGGTTGGTGAGGCCGAGGAGGACCCGCGCGATCGCGGCACCGCCCTCCTCGCCAGGGAAGAACGACTGCAGCACGGCCGCCGGCGCGTGCGGACCCTCGACCGCCCAGGCGATCGCGTACGGGCGTCCGGTCAGCAGGACGAGGACGACCGGCGTCCCGGTCGCCAGGACGGCGTCGACGAGCTCGCGCTGCACGCCCGGCAGCTCGAGCGTCTCGGTGTCGTTGCCCTCGCCGACCGTGCCGCGGCCGAACAGCCCCGCGTGGTCGCCGACCACGACGACGGCCACGTCCGCCTGCGAGGCGACCGCGACGGCCTCCGCGAAGCCGGAGCGGTCCTCGTCCTCGACGGTGCAGCCCTGCGCGTACCGCACGTCGGCGTCCGGCAGCTGCGCGCGCACGGCCTCGAGGACCGTGGGGATGGCGAAGCCCATCGGGACCTCGGGGTGGTGCGCCAGCACGTGGTTCGCGAACGAGTAGCAGCCCATGAGGGCCTCGGCACGGTCCGCGTTCGGACCCAGCACGGCCACCCTGGCGGACGCGCTCAGCGGCAGGGTGCCGTCGTTCGTGAGCAGCACGACCGACTCCTCGGCGAGCCGCAGCGCGACCGCACGGTGCGCGGGGGAGTCGAGGTCGATGCGGGTCGGCGGCTCCTCCTCGAACGTGGCGTCGAGCAGGCCGAGCTCCTCCTTCTGCGCCAGGGCGCGCAGCACGGCGCGGTCGACGAACGCCTCGTCGACGAGACCCGCGCGGACCCGCTCGGCGAGCGGTGCCAGGTACGCCTCGCCGGTCGGCAGCTCGATGTCGATGCCGGCGGTGAGCGACAGTGCCGCAGCCTCGCCGAGGTCGGCGGCGACCGCGTGCATCACGTGCAGGAACGCCACCGCGAAGTAGTCGGCCACGACGACACCGTCGAAGCCCCACCGCTCGCGCAGCAGGTCGGTCAGGTACGTCGGGTCGGCCGCCATCGGCACGCCGTCGACCTCCGCGTAGGAGTTCATGACGGAGCGGACCCCGCCGTCGAGCACGGCCATCTCGAACGGGGGCAGGAGCACGTCGGCGAGCTCGCGCGGCCCGGCGCTGACAGGGGCGTGGTTGCGCCCCGCGCGGGAGGCGGAGTAGCCGACGAAGTGCTTGAGCGTGGCGTGCACGCCGGTGGACTGCAGGCCGCGCACGTACGCGGTGCCGACCGTGCCGACCAGGTACGGGTCCTCGCCGATGCACTCGTCGACGCGTCCCCAGCGCGGGTCGCGCACGACGTCGAGCACGGGGGCCAGGCCCTGGTGGACGCCGAGCTCACGCATCGACGTGCCGATCAGCGCCCCCATCTCCTGCACGAGCTCGGGATCGAACGCGGCGCCCCAGGCCAGCGGCGTCGGGAAGGTCGCCGCCTGCCACGCGGCCAGCCCCGTGAGGCACTCCTCGTGCACGAGCGCGGGGATGCCCAGCCGGGTCTGCGTGCGCAGGCGCCGCTGCTCCGCCCAGAGCCACGCGGCCCGCTCCACGGGGTCGACGGGCCGGGTGCCGTACACGCGGGTCAGGTGGCCCAGGCCGTGCTCGGTGGCCTCCTCGAGCCGACCGGACGAGGCCATCTCGCCCTGCATGGGGGCGACGACCTCGCCGCCCTGGTCGACCCAGAAGCCGACGAGCTGGGCGAGCTTCTCCTCGAGCGTCATGCGGGCGTGCAGCGAGCGCACGCGGTCGGACACCGTGGGCATGGCAGGAACGACGGTCACGGGACCTGTCTCCTTCGAACGTGGGTGGGGTGGTGGTCCCGCGCCCGGTGCGGGGGCGGGACCACCGGCGTGCGCCGTTGCGGGTGAGCGGTCGGTCGGGCTCAGCCCTTGACGGCTCCGGTCAGTCCGCCGACGATGCGACGCTCGAAGAGGCTGAAGAACACCAGGGCCGGGATCATCGACAGCGACGTGAACGCCAGCACGCGGGCGGTGTCGACCGAGTACTGCGAGGCGAACGCCTGCACGCCGAGCGGCAGGGTGTACGAGGTCTCGTCGTTGAGCACGAACAGCGGCAGCATGTAGCTGTTCCAGCTCGCGATGAACGCCAGGATGCCGACCGTCACGACACCGGGCACCGACAGCGGGACGACCATCCGGAAGAAGAACCCGAGCCGGCTCGCGCCGTCGATCGAGGCGGCCTCCTCGATCTCCTTGGGGATCGCCTGCAGGAACGGGACCAGGATGATGATCGTGGTCGGCAGGGCGAAGGCGATCTGCGGCAGGACGATCCCCGCGAGGCTGTTCATCAGCCCGAGGTTCTTGATGAGGATGTACAGCGGGGTGATCGCCACCGTCATCGGGAACATCAGGCCCGCGGCGAACAGCGCGTACAGCGCGCCGCGGGCGTTGAACCGGTAGCGGGCCAGCACGAAGCTGGCCGCCACGCCGAGGACCACCACGCCGACGGTCGTCGAGAGCCCGGCGATGGCCGAGTTGCCGACCTGCCGCCAGAAGATCGAGCTCTCCAGCACGTCGAGGTAGTTGCTCAGGTGCCACGTGCTCGGGAACCCCGAGGGGTCGGTGGTGATCTCCGAGTTCGTGCGGAAACCGCCGATGATGATGTAGAGCACCGGGGCGACGCAGATGCCGACGAAGGCGAACGCCACGAGGTACGTGACCCAGCTGGCGCGGCCGCCGGTGCGGCGCCGGCGTGCGGGGGCGGCCCGCGTGGGCAGCGGTGCGGTGATGGCGGCCATCACTTCTTCCCTTCCGTGAGCGCACCCTCGGTGTCACGCCGGAGCACGAAGCGCTGGTAGGTCAGGGCGATGACCAGCGAGATGATGAACAGGACGACCGCGACGGCGTTGCCGAAGCCGTAGTTCCCGGCGTTGCGCCCGTTGACGACCATGTAGGTCGCCATCGTCGAGGTCCCCGCGGTGGCGGCGACGTACTGGCCCCAGACGATGTAGACGAGGTCGAACAGCTGCAGCGAGCCGATGATCGACAGGAACGCCCAGATCCGGATCGTGGGGCCGAGCAGCGGGAGCGTGATGCGCCGCTGGATCTGCCAGTAGGAGGCGCCGTCGATCGACGCGGCTTCGAACAGCTCCTCGGGGATCGACTGCAGGCCCGCGAGGAACAGGATCACGGCGAAGCCGATGTACTTCCACGAGATGATGACCATCAGGGACCAGATGGCGACGTCCGGGTTGGACAGCCAGTCCACGGTCCAGCTCTCGAGGCCCAGCTTGATCAGCAGGTCGTTCACCGCGCCGTTGGTCTGGAGCATGAGGCTCCAGCCGGTGCCGACGATGACCTCGGAGATCACGTACGGCACGAAGATGAGCACCCGGATCAGCGAGCGTCCGCGCATCTTCTGGTTGAGCAGCAGCGCGAGACCGACCGCGAACGGCCCCTGGATGACCAGGGACATCACGAGGATGAAGCCGTTGTGCCGCAGCGCGTCGATGAACGTGGCGTCCTGGAAGATCGTGACGTAGTTCTCCAGGCCGACGAACTCGGTGGGCGGCCCGTAGCCCTTCCACTTGAAGAAGCCGTAGTACGCCGCCATCACGACGGGGAAGATCACGAACGCGACGAAGATGACGATGGCGGGTCCCGACAGCACCGCGATCTCGAGGTGCTTGCGCCAGTCGACGCGTCCTCCCCGCCGCGCCCGGGGGGCCGGGGACGACGCCGCGCGGGCGCCGTCCCCAGCCGCTGAGGGACCCTCAGGCGACGTCATGATGGTCAACGAGCTCTCGCCCTCGGTGTCGCTCATGGGTGTCTGCTACTCCTTGGCCGCGGCGTCGTTCACCGCGGTGACGATGTCGTCCGCGGAGCCCTGGCCGGCGAGCATGTTGACCACGCCGGTGTTGAGCGCGTTGCCGACGTTGGCGCCGAACAGCGTGTCCAGCCAGACCGAGACGTAGGGCGCGTCGTTGTAGGCGGCGAGCACGTCGAGCAGGGCGGGGTCGGTGACGACGCCCTGGGCCTCCTGGCTGGCGGGCAGCGTCTGGAACGCGGTCGCGTAGCCCTCCTGGTACTGCTTCTGCATCGCGAAGTTGAGGAACTTCGCGCACTCCGGCGGGGCCTCGGCCGAGCAGGAGAAGCCGTCGACGCCGCCCATCATGGCGCCGTCACCGCCCTTGCCCGAGTCGGTCGCCGGGAAGGGGAACCAGCCGAGGTCCTCCAGGGCGGTGCCCTCGGGGGTCAGCGAGGCGACCACGCCCGGCTCCCAGGCGCCCATGAGCTCCATGGCGGCCTGGTGGTTGGCGAGCAGGCCCGCGGACGAGCCGGCGCCCTGCTGGGCGGTCGTGGTGAGGTAGCCCTCGTTGAACGGCTCGGTGGCGGCGAAGGCCTGCAGGTCCTCACCGGCCGTCGTCCAGCACGGGTCGTCGAAGGTCATGTCCTTGGCCGCCTGGGCCATGGTGTCCTGCGAGCACTCGCGCAGCGCGAAGAAGTAGTACCAGTGTGCGGCGGGCCAGGCGTCCTTGGCGCCGAGGGCGATCGGCGCGATGCCGGCGGCCTTGAGCAGCTCGACGTCCGCCTCGAGCTCGTCGATCGTGGTGGGCGTCTCGGTGATGCCGGCCTGTGCGAACAGGTCCTTGCTGTAGTAGATGCCGCCGGGCAGCACCGACATCGGCATGCCGTAGACCTTGCCGTCGATCGTGAAGGCGCTGAACGCGGCGTCGCCGACCGCGGTCTTGGTGGAGTCGTCGATGGTGGCGGTCAGGTCCTGCGCCTGGCCGGCCTCGACGACCGCGGCGAGCTTGCCGCCGCCGCGCGCCATGAAGATGTCGGGCGCGTCGCCGGAGTTGAGGGCGGTCTGCAGCTTGCCGTCCATGTCCTCGTTCTGGATGGCCTGGATCTCGATCGTGACGCCCGGGTTGGCCTTCTCGAAGTCGGCGACCGTCGACTCCCAGTAGGCCTTGCCGTCGCCGGTCGTGGAGTTGTGCCAGAACGTCATCGACACCGAGCCGTCGCTGCTCGCTCCGTCATCGCTGCCACCGCCGCAGGCGCTCAGGCCCGCGATCCCGACCATCATGACGGCTGACGCCGCCAGGATCTTGCGTGTCTTCATCAGCTCTGTCCTCTTCGTTGAGCAGCAGATGGTGTGCAGGGGCTGGCCCCCGCGGTGGGCCGACGTCCGTCGTCGGTCCACCGGCCCGGCCCGGCGTGGTGCTGGACCGCGGTCCGGGTTGGTGTCGTCACCGTGTCGCCGACTCCTCGTCGACCCGGTGACACACGGACTTTGGCAGGCCTCCTCGTGCGATGTCAATCGTTGTCGATAGCGTTATCCAAACCGTGACCTGCCGGATGTGCGCCGGTGTGAGCGGTTCTGCGCGGCCGGCCGGCGCCGTCCCGTGCCCGCCCGTGCCCGCCTGCACGGGTCGGTGCCCGGTGGCACCCTGGGCTGATGGCACCCACCTCAGGCCCCGAGCAGCCGACACGCCCGCTGACCGCCGAGGCCGCGACGGCGGCCGTGGACGGCCGGCACTGGCGGGTCGTGCTCGGCCGGCTGCGCGCCGTGCTCGACACGGGCGACTTCGCGCGCGGCGCCCTGCTCGTCGCACAGGTGGCCGCCGTCGCCGACGGGCTCGACCACCACCCCGACGTGCTGCTGCGGTACGGCCGGGTGGTGGTGACCACGACCTCGCACGACGTCGGCGCCCTCACCTCCCGGGACATCGCGCTCGCCACGGCCGTGAGCCGGATCGCCGACGAGCTCGGCGCGGTGGGGCGTCCGGACCTGGTCGCGGCCCAGGAGGTCGCGATCGACGCGATCGACGCGAGCGCCGTGCGACCGTTCTGGCGCGCCGTGCTGGCCTACGACGACGCGGACGGGGACCTGGTCGACCCGGCCGGGCTGGGGCCGTCGTACTGGTTCCAGCAGATGGCGGCGCCGCGGCCGCAACGGAACCGGATCCACGTGGACGTCTCGGTGGGCGTCGAGGAGGCTCAGGCTCGGATCGAGGCGGCGCTCGCCGCAGGCGGGCACCTCGTGACGGACGAGCACGCCCCCGCGTGGTGGGTCCTGGCCGACGCCGAGGGCAACGAGGCCTGCGTCTCGACGTGGCAGGGCCGCACCGACGCCTGAGCCGGCCCGCGTCCGGGTGTCCGCATCGTGGTCGACCGCCACGTGACCCTCCGGGCCTTGCCTCGATCGCGGTCATACACTCGCGATCATGACCCCCACGCCCGACGCCGCCAGCGCGAACGACCCCGGCCCGGAAGGTTCGGCCATCGACATCAAGCCCCGGTCCCGCCGGGTCACCGACGGCCTGGAGGCCACCGCCTCGCGCGGCATGCTGCGTGCCGTGGGCCTCGGCGACGAGGACTTCGCGAAGCCCCAGATCGGCGTCGCGAGCTCGTGGAACGAGATCACGCCGTGCAACCTCTCGCTGGACCGGCTCGCCAAGGCGGCCAAGGGAGGCGTGCACGCGGCCGGCGGCTACCCGCTGGAGTTCGGCACCATCTCCGTCTCGGACGGCATCTCGATGGGCCACGAGGGCATGCACTTCTCGCTCGTGAGCCGCGACATCATCGCCGACTCGGTCGAGACCGTGATGCAGGCCGAGCGGCTCGACGGCTCCGTGCTCCTCGCGGGCTGCGACAAGTCGCTGCCGGGGATGCTCATGGCGGCCGCGCGCCTGGACCTGGCGAGCGTGTTCCTCTACGCCGGGACGATCGCGCCGGGCTGGGTCAAGCTCGAGGACGGCACGGAGAAGGACGTCACCCTCATCGACGCCTTCGAGGCCGTGGGCGCGTGCGCCCGTGGACTGATGAGCCGCGAGGACGTGGGTCGCATCGAACGTGCCGTGTGCCCCGGCGAGGGTGCGTGCGGGGGCATGTACACCGCCAACACGATGGCCTCGGTGGCCGAGGCGATCGGCATGTCGTTGCCCGGCTCGGCGGCGCCGCCCTCGGCCGACCGTCGGCGCGACGCGTTCGCGCACCGCTCGGGGGAGGCCGTCGTCGAGCTGCTGCGCCGCGGGATCACAGCGCGGCAGATCATGACCAAGGAGGCGTTCGAGAACGCGATCGCCGTGGTCATGGCGTTCGGCGGCTCGACGAACGCGGTGCTGCACCTGCTCGCGATCGCGCACGAGGCCGAGGTCGACCTCACGCTCGCCGACTTCTCGCGCGTCGCCGCACGCGTGCCGCATCTGGGTGACCTGAAGCCGTTCGGTCGCTACGTGATGAACGACGTCGACCGCATCGGCGGCGTCCCCGTGGTCATGAAGGCGCTGCTGGACGCCGGGCTGCTGCACGGCGACTGCCTCACGGTCACCGGCCGCACGGTCGCGGAGAACCTGGCCGACATCGCCCCGCCCGACCCGGACGGCAAGATCCTGCGCGCGCTGGACAACCCGATCCACCGCACGGGCGGCATCACGATCCTGCACGGCTCGCTCGCGCCCGAGGGTGCCGTGGTGAAGTCCGCGGGCTTCGACTCCGACGTCTTCGAGGGCACCGCGCGCGTGTTCGACCGCGAGCGCGCCGCGATGGACGCGCTCGAGGACGGCACGATCCAGGCGGGCGACGTCGTGGTGATCCGCTACGAGGGCCCCAAGGGCGGGCCGGGGATGCGCGAGATGCTCGCGATCACCGGGGCGATCAAGGGTGCCGGGCTCGGCAAGGACGTCCTGCTCATCACCGACGGCCGGTTCTCGGGCGGCACGACCGGGCTGTGCGTGGGTCACATCGCACCCGAGGCGGTCGACGCCGGTCCGATCGCTTTCATCGTGGACGGTGACCGGATCCGGCTCGACATGGCGCACGAGACGCTCGACCTCCTGGTCGAGCCCGCCGAGCTCGCGGCGCGCGCCGAGGGCTGGGCGCCGCTGCCGCCGCGCTACACCCGCGGTGTGCTGGGCAAGTACCAGAAGCTGGTCGGCTCCGCGTCGCGGGGCGCCGTCCTGACCTGAGCCGCACGGGCCTCGCCCTGCCTCCGCCCGAGCCCCGGGGACGGGCCTTGAGGTGGCGTGCCGACGTGCCGATGACCTGGTCAGGGGTCGTGCCGCACGGCCCGCGCGACGAGCAGGGGGACTCGTGGTGGAACCAGGCGCACCGGCGATCCGTACCCGGGGGCTGCGCAAGACGTACCGGTCGTTCACGTTGCGTCAGGTGGTGGCCGTCGAGGGGCTGGACCTCGAGGTGCCCGTCGGCGGCGTGCACGCGTTCCTCGGCCCGAACGGCGCGGGCAAGACGACCACGATCCGCATGCTGCTCGGTCTCGTGCGGCCGGACGCCGGCACGATCCAGGTGCTCGGGCACGACCTGCCGGGCGGGCTCGAGGCAGCCGTCACACGGGTCGGGGCCGTCGTCGAGCAACCGAAGTTCTTCCCGACGTTCTCGGGCCGGCGCAACCTGGCGTTGCTCGCCCGGGGCGCCGGTGTCGACGAGCGGCGGGTCGACGAGGTGCTCGAGCACGTCGGGCTGTCCGAGCGGGCGCGCGACCGGTTCCGCACGTACTCCCTGGGCATGAAGCAGCGGCTCGCCGTCGCCGCCACCCTGCTGAAGGACCCCGAGCTCGTGATCTTCGACGAGCCCACGAACGGCCTCGACCCGGCGGGCATCCACGACGTGCGCGCGACGATGCGCTCGCTCGCCGAGCAGGGACGCACCGTGCTGGTCTCGAGCCACGTGCTCGCCGAGGTCGAGCAGGTGGCGGACACGGTCTCGATCGTGGTCCGCGGCCGGTTGGTCGCCGACGGGAGGGTCGCCGACCTGGTCGGGTCCCGTGCGACGTCCTCGGTGCGTGTGGGGGTGGCCGAGCCCGGTCCCGCTGCCGACGCCCTCGTCGCGTGCGGCTGGACGGTCGTGCGTGACGGCGAGCACCTGCTGGTGGACGGGCCCGGGGATGCGTCGGAGGTCGCGCGCGCTCTCGCGGCGGCCCGGATCTACCCACGCGAGCTCGTCCCGGTGCGCGCCGACCTCGAGCAGGTCTTCCTCGAGTTGACAGGCGGCCCTCGCGAGGGGCACCCGAGGGAGGCTGGAGCGCGGGGCGCGCGGCCCGGGCCTGCCGTGGGTGCAGGGGTCGACGCATGAGGCTGCTGCGGACCGAGCTGGAACGTTTCCGTTGCCGCGCCGTGCTGTGGTTGGTCACCGGTCTGCTGCTGCTGACGGCCGTCGGCTACGTGATCCTGGCCGTGGACAGGTCGGCGCCCCCGGGGCCCGCGGACGTGGCCGCGGGGCACGCGAGCTACCAGAGCGTGGTGGACGGCTGGGAGCGGGCCAGCGAGCAGGCGGCGCAGCTGTGCGCCGAGCTGACCGAGGACCCGACGAGCGACCCGGAGACGGTGGACCTGGCCTGCAGCGGGCTGCCCGCGCCGCGGCTCGAGGACTACCTGCCGATGCAGGCGGCGTTCGAGGACGTCATCCCCGAGTCGTTGGCCGGCATGACGATCCCCCTCGCGGTGGCGGCGCTGGCGATGGGTGTGAGCTTCGTGGCCGCCGAGTTCGCGACCGGTTCCATGGGTACCTGGCTGACGTTCGTCCCGGGCCGCGGCCGGGTCCTGGCGAGCAAGACGGCCGCGGCGGCGCTCGGGGTGGTGCCGGTGCTCGTCGCCGCGCAGGTGACGGTGCTGCTCGGGGGAGCGGGCGTCTTCCTGGTCCGGGGTCTGCCGCTCGGCGACGCGGTGCTCTGGTCGGACCTGGCCGTGCTCGCCGGGCGTCAGACGGTGCTGGCCGTGCTCGCCGCGGTCGCGGGTGCGGCGCTCGCGTTCGCGCTGAGGCACGCTGCCGCGGTGACGGGGGTGCTCGTGTGGTGGTTCGTCGCGGTCGAGGTCACGTTGCCCGTCGTGCTGCCGCGGGCCCGCTCGGCGACCCTGGTGCTGCACGCGCAGGCCTGGGTGGAGCGGATCGCGAGCTTCTCGGTCGACGAGTGCGCGCCCGACCCCGCGGACCCTGCGCTGCAGCTGTGCACCACGGTCGTGCACACGGTGGGCGCCTCCCAGGGCCTGGTCGTGCTGGTCGCCGTGGCGGTGGCTCTCGTGGGACTCGGCCTGCTGGTGTTCCGCCGCCGCGACGTCGCGTGAGCGGCGGTCCCGCAGGCTGCGGCGGCATCCGGGCGTCCAGCAGTTGGGCATGTGAACCACGATGTGAGACGGCGTGACACTCGCTGGGGACAGGCGTAGGGTCGCTGGCGTGCAGACGATCTTCCTCGTAGTACTTCCTGGGCGCGCCGGCTAGGCCACACCGCACAGGTCTCGTCAGCGCGCTCACCCCTCGACAGCCCGGCTCCGGGCCGAGGGGTCTTTTCATGTCCGGCCAGCGACACCCAGCAGCACCCAGCACGAACGTCCGGTACGTCCCAGCACGACCCAGGGAGACATCGATGGTCCAGGGTCCCCATCCGGCCCCGCCGCGCACACCGAGCCATGGCGCTCCGGGCGCCGCGGCCCCCGCCCGAGCAGCCGCGCCCGCCGCAGTCCCGGCGCCCGCGCCCGCCGTCGTCACCGCACCGACGCGGGTCGTCGGCGTCGTCGGCCCCGAGAAGGTCCTCGGCTCGAAGTCGATCGTCCGTTCGCTCGAGGAGGCCGGCACCGAGGTCGTCTTCGGCATCCCGGGCGGCGCGATCCTGCCGACGTACGACCCCCTCATGGACTCCACCCGGATGCGCCACATCCTCGTGCGCCACGAGCAGGGCGCGGGCCACGCCGCGACGGGCTACGCGCAGGCCACCGGCAAGGTCGGCGTGTGCATCGCGACCTCCGGACCCGGCGCGACGAATCTCGTCACCGCGATCGCCGACGCGAACATGGACTCGATCCCGCTCGTGGCGATCACCGGTCAGGTCGGCGCCTCCCTCATCGGGACGGACGCGTTCCAGGAGGCCGACATCGTCGGCATGACGCTGCCGGTCACCAAGCACAACTACCTCGTGACGAACGCGGACGACATCCCGCGCGTGATCGCCGAGGCGTTCCACATCGCCTCGACCGGTCGGCCCGGGCCGGTGCTCGTCGACGTCGCCAAGTCGGCGCAGCAGGCGCAGACGATGTTCAGCTGGCCGCAGGCGCTCGACCTGCCCGGCTACCACCCGGTCACCAAGCCGCACTCCAAGCAGATCCGTGAGGCGGCCCGCCTCCTGGCGACCTCTCGTCGTCCGGTCCTGTACGTGGGGGGCGGCACGATCCGTTCGGGTGCCTCCGCCGAGCTGCGAGCCCTGGTCGACGCCTCGGGGGCACCGGCCGTCACGACGCTCATGGCGCGCGGTGCGCTGCCCGACTCCCACCCGCAGAACCTCGGCATGCCGGGCATGCACGGCACGGTCGCCGCGGTCGCGGCGCTGCAGAAGGCCGACCTGATCGTGGCCCTGGGCGCGCGGTTCGACGACCGCGTCACCGGCAAGCTGTCGAGCTTCGCGCCGCACGCCACGATCGTGCACGCGGACATCGACCCGGCCGAGATCGGCAAGAACCGCACGGCCGACGTGCCGATCGTCGGTGACCTCAAGGAGGTCCTGGCGGACCTGCTGCCCGAGCTCGCCCGTGAGCACGGCGTGCACGGCAAGCCCGACCTGGCCGCCTGGTGGAAGCAGCTGGACGACTGGCGCGAGACGTTCCCCCTCGGCTACGACGAGCCCGAGGACGGCCACCTCGCGCCGCAGTACGTCATCGGTCGGATCGGCGAGCTGTCCGGGCCCGAGGCGATCTTCGCCGCGGGCGTCGGCCAGCACCAGATGTGGGCCGCGCAGTTCATCCGCTACCAGCGGCCGAACGCGTGGCTCAACTCCGGCGGCCTGGGCACCATGGGCTTCTCGGTGCCGGCGGCCATGGGCGCCAAGGTCGGCCAGCCGGACCGCACGGTCTGGGCGATCGACGGCGACGGCTGCTTCCAGATGACCAACCAGGAGCTCGCGACCTGCACGATCAACGACATCCCGATCAAGGTCGCGATCATCAACAACTCCTCGCTCGGCATGGTCCGGCAGTGGCAGACGCTGTTCTACGAGTCGCGCTACTCCAACACCGACCTGCACACCGGTCACGGCACCGTGCGCATCCCCGACTTCGTCAAGCTGGCCGACGCCTACGGTGCGGTCGGCCTGCGCTGCGAGACGAAGGCCGACGTGGACGCCACGATCAAGCGGGCGCTCGAGATCGACGACCAGCCGGTCGTCGTCGACTTCACCGTCTCGCGTGACGCGATGGTGTGGCCGATGGTCGCCGCCGGGGTCAGCAACGACGACATCCAGTACGCCCGGGGCATCAGCCCGGCGTGGGACCGGGAGGACTGAGGCATGAGCCGTCACACGCTGTCGGTGCTCGTCGAGAACAAGCCCGGCGTGCTCACGCGCGTCGCGGGGCTCTTCGCGCGCCGCTCGTTCAACATCCACTCCCTCGCGGTGGGCCCGACCGAGCACGAGGAGATCTCGCGCATCACGGTCGTCGTCGACGTCGACGAGCTGCCGCTCGAGCAGGTGACCAAGCAGCTGAACAAGCTGATCAACGTCATCAAGATCGTCGAGCTCGAGGACGCCGCCTCTGTGCAGCGCGAGCTGCTGCTGGTGAAGGTCAAGGCCGACACGGCGCAGCGCACGCACGTGCTCGAGGTCGTCCAGCTGTTCCGTGCGCACGTCGTCGACGTCGTCCCGGACACGGTCGTCGTCGAGGCGACCGGTGGCCCGGGCAAGCTCGAGGCCCTGCTCACCGCCCTGGAGCCCTTCGGCATCCGTGAGATCGTGCAGTCAGGCACCGTCGCCATCGGCCGTGGCTCACGCTCCATCACGGACCGCGCTCTCGAGCGCGTCAGCCGTTCGGCCTGACCCCTACCGCTTCCCGTCACACACCCACACCCAAGGAGAGCCATCGTGGCTGAGCTGTTCTACGACGACGACGCCGACCTGTCTGTCATCGCTTCCAAGAAGGTCGCCGTCATCGGCTACGGCAGCCAGGGGCACGCCCACGCCCTGAACCTGCGCGACTCCGGCGTCGACGTGCGCGTCGGCCTGCGTCCCGGCTCGGCCTCGCAGGCCAAGGCCGAGAACCAGGGCCTGCGCGTGCTGCCCGTCGCCGAGGCGGTCAAGGAGGCCGACGTCGTCGTGATCCTCGCGCCGGACCAGGTGCAGCGTCACCTGTACCGCGACGACATCGCCCCGAACCTCAACGAGGGTGCGGCGCTGGTCTTCGGCCACGGCTTCAACATCCGTTTCGGCTACATCAAGCCCGAGGCCGGCCACGACGTGTTCATGGTCGCCCCCAAGGGTCCCGGTCACCTGGTCCGTCGCGAGTACGTCGACGGCCGTGGCGTGCCGGTCATCGTCGCCGTCGAGCAGGACGCCTCGGGTGCGGCCTGGGACCTGGCGCTGTCGTACGCGAAGGCCATCGGCGGTCTGCGGGCCGCAGGCATCAAGACGACCTTCACCGAGGAGACCGAGACCGACCTGTTCGGCGAGCAGGCCGTCCTGTGCGGTGGCGTGTCGCAGCTCATCCAGTACGGCTTCGAGACGCTGACCGAGGCCGGCTACCAGCCCGAGGTCGCGTACTTCGAGGTGCTGCACGAGCTCAAGCTGATCGTCGACCTCATCTGGGAGGGCGGCATCACCAAGCAGCGCTGGTCGGTCTCCGACACGGCCGAGTACGGCGACTACGTCTCCGGCCCGCGGGTCATCACGCCCGACGTGAAGGAGAACATGAAGGCCGTCCTCGGGGACATCCAGAACGGCGCCTTCGCCAAGCGCTTCATCGACGACCAGGACGCCGGCGCGCCGGAGTTCAAGGAGCTGCGCGAGAAGGGCCAGAACCACCCGATCGAGCCGGTCGGCCGCGAGCTGCGCAAGCTGTTCGCCTGGGTCAAGCCCGCGGACTCCGACTACACGGAGGGTTCGGCGGCGCGCTGAGGCGGAGGTGGCGGTCGCCCGTAGGGCGGCCGCCGCCGCAGGTCGGCGCAGAGCCGAACCCGACCACGAGGACAGCGGGCGGGTGAGGTTCTCTGCGGACCGCGCTGAGGCGTAGGTGGGAGTCGCCCCGACACGTTCGGGGTGGCTCCCACCTGCCGTGTCCGGCACCATGGCGGCGGACCGCGTGGATGCGGCCGTCACTGACGAGCGGAGCACGGCCATGAGCGCAGACGACCAGGACCAGCGGATCGCGGCGTTCTGGGAGGCGGCTCGCGGGCATCTCGGCCTCGGCAAGCTCGAGTTCGTGGTCGGCACGCAGCCTGCCGACGTGGTCGCACCGCCGACGTGGTCCTTCGGGGACGACGTGGTGCTGGCGGACGCGTTGCTCGCTCTCGTCCTCGAGGGCCGTAAGACGGCCACGGCGACGACGCTGCTCGAGCTGGAGGAGGCGGGCGAGTCCGTCCCTCGTGAGGGCGACCTGTCGATCGTGCTGGACGGTGCGGGGGAGCCGCGTGCTCTGCTGCGGACCACGCAGGTGGAGGTGGCACCCTTCGACCAGGTGGGTGAGGACTTCGCCTCGGCCGAGGGCGAGGACGACGGGTCGTTGGGGTCGTGGCGCGCGGAGCACGAGCGGTACTGGCGGCGAGTTCTGGGTGACGACCGGTTCTCGGTCGACCTGCCGGTGGTGCAGGAGCGGTTCGAGGTCGTCTACCCGCGGACCTCGCTCTGAGCGTCCGCGCGACGATCCGCCAGGTGAGACGCCCGTCCCGACGGGTGGGACGAGGAGTAGCCTGCGAGCATGGTCGACAACGCGCCTGCCCGGGACATCAACCTCGCCGTCGTCGCTGGTGACGGCATCGGCACCGAGGTCGTCGAGCAGGGCCTCCTGGTCCTCGACGCGGCGCTCGCCGGCAGCGGCACGACCGTCTCGACCACCGACTTCGACTTCGGCGCCCGTCGCTGGCACGCGACCGGCGAGACGCTCACGGACACCGACCTCGACGCGATCCGCACGCACGACGCGATCCTGCTCGGCGCGATCGGCGACCCGTCCGTCCCTTCCGGCGTCCTCGAGCGGGGCCTGCTGCTCAAGCTGCGGTTCGCGCTCGACCACTACGTCAACCTGCGCCCGTCCAAGCTGTTCGCCGGTGTGACCGGTCCGCTCGCGAACCCCGGCGAGATCGACTTCGTCGTCGTGCGCGAGGGCACGGAGGGGCCGTACGTCGGCAACGGCGGCGCGATCCGCGTCGGCACGCCGCACGAGGTCGCCAACGAGGTCTCCGTCAACACGGCCTTCGGCGTCGAGCGGGTCGTGCGCGACGCGTTCGCCCGGGCCGCCGCGCGTCCCCGCAAGAAGCTCACGCTCGTGCACAAGCACAACGTGCTCGTGCACGCCGGTCACCTGTGGCGCCGTACGGTCGAGGCCGTCAACGCCGAGTTCCCGGACGTCACCGTGGACTACCTGCACGTCGACGCCGCCACGATCTTCCTGGTGACGAACCCGTCCCGGTTCGACGTGATCGTGACCGACAACCTGTTCGGCGACATCCTCACGGACCTCGCAGCCGCCATCACCGGCGGCATCGGCCTGGCGGCCTCGGCGAACATCAACCCGGACCGCACGGCTCCGAGCATGTTCGAGCCCGTGCACGGGTCCGCCCCCGACATCGCCGGTCAGGGCAAGGCCGACCCGACCGCGACGATCCTCTCGGTCGCGCTGCTGCTCGACCACCTCGGGCACGTCGACGCGGCCGCGCGGGTCGAGGCGGCCGTCGCGGCCGACCTGGCCGAGCGCGGCGGGCGAGTACGGTCGACGGCCGAGGTGGGCAAGGACCTCGCGGCGCGCGTCGCCGGCTGATCCTGCGCGAGCACCTCGCCGCGGCACGTCCGCGTCGAGGTCCGCCGAGTCGTTCCACCCGGCCGTCCTCACCGGTACCGTCGTTCCTGACCCTGGTGAAAGGCCCCCCGATGAGCACCCTCACGTCGTCGTCCGCCGACCTCTTCGAGATCCGGCGCAGCGACACCCCGCGTCCCCAGGCCGAGCGCGACGCCGCGCTCGCCGCCCCCAAGTTCGGCACCGTCTTCACCGACCACATGGCCCGGGTCACCTGGTCCCAGGCGGGCGGCTGGCACGACCGGCGCGTCGAGAAGTACGGCCCGCTGCTGCTCGACCCCGCCTGCGCGGTCCTGCACTACGCGCAGGAGATCTTCGAGGGCATGAAGGCCTACCGGCACGCCGACGGGTCGGTGTGGACGTTCCGGCCGCAGGCCAACGCCGCGCGGTTCGCCGCGTCGGCCCGCCGGCTGGCGCTGCCCGAGCTGTCCGAGGCGGACTTCCTCGGCGCCGTCGAGGCGCTCGTCGCCACGGACGCGGCGTGGGTGCCGTCCGGCGAGGAGAAGTCCCTCTACCTGCGACCGTTCATGTACGCCTCGGAGAACTTCCTCGGCGTGCGGCCCTCGCTCGAGGCCGAGTTCCTCGTGATCGCCTCCCCGGTCGGCCCGTACTTCGCCGGAGGGGTCAAGCCCGTCTCGATCTGGGTCGCGCAGGACTACCACCGCGCCGGCCCCGGCGGCACCGGTGCAGCCAAGTGCGGCGGCAACTACGCCGCGAGCCTGCTCCCGCAGCAGGAGGCGTACGCCCAGGGCTGCGAGCAGGTGTGCTTCCTCGACGCCGCGACGAGCACCTTGCTCGAGGAGCTCGGCGGGATGAACGTGTTCGTCGTGCACGCCGACGGCCGCGTGTCCACGCCCGAGCTGTCCGGCACGATCCTGGAAGGCGTCACGCGGTCGTCGATCATCCAGCTGCTGACCGACGCCGGTCACGAGGTCGACGAGCGTCCGCTGCCGCTGGCAGCGTTGCGCGCCGGGCTGGAGGACGGCTCGGTCGCCGAGGTGTTCGCCTGCGGCACGGCCGCCGTCGTGACGCCCATCGGTCGCCTCGCCGGCACCGACTTCGACCTTGCGGTCGGTGACGGGCAGGCCGGTGCCGTCACGAGCCGCGTGCGCTCGGAGCTGACCGACATCCAGTACGGGCGGGCGACCGACCGGCACGGCTGGCTGCACCGCCTCGTCTGACGTCCCCGGATCGTCCGTCCCCGCCTGTTCCTGCGCCGTGGGCGCCCCGCCGACCTGAGCGGGGTGTCCACGGGCCGGACGGGCTGCCGCCCGCCGGGACCGTGTGCCACCATGGCGGTGTGACCACCCTCACCCTCATCATCGTGTAGCGCGTCCGCCACCTCACCGGCAGACGCGCAGACCTCCCGATCTCGGGGGGTCTTTTTGTTGGTCGGGCACCACCCCCGCCCGTCCGACACGTCGATCCCGCGCACGGCACACCCCCGCCCTGCGGTCCACACTCGACAGCAGCGGCATCGACGCACGCCACCCCTACCGAAGAGAGCGACTCGTGACCGGTAGCACCCCGTTCCACGTGTACGACACGACCCTGCGCGACGGCGCCCAGCAGGAGGGGATGAACCTGTCGGTCTCCGACAAGCTCGCGATCGCCCCGCTGCTCGACGAGCTCGGGGTCGGGTACATCGAGGGCGGGTGGCCGGGTGCGGTGCCCAAGGACACCGAGTTCTTCAAGCGTGCGGCCAAGGAGCTCGACCTGCGCAACGCCGAGCTCGCGGCGTTCGGTGCGACACGCAAGCCCGGGACGCGGGCCGTCGACGACACGCAGGTGCGCGCGCTGATCGACTCCGAGGCGCCCGTCGTCACGCTCGTCGCGAAGAGCGACCTGCGCCACGTCGAACGTGCGCTGCGGACCACCGGCGAGGAGAACCTCGCGATGATCACCGACACCGTCGAGCTGCTGGTCCGCGAGGGCCGCCGCGTGGTCGTCGACGTCGAGCACTTCTTCGACGGCTTCCGGTTCGACCCGCGCTACGCGCGCGCCGCGGTGCTGACGGCCTTCGAGGCGGGCGCCGAGGTCGTCTGCCTGTGCGACACGAACGGCGGGATGCTCCCGCGGTTCGTCACCGGGATCGTGCAGGACGTGCGCGCCGCGGTCGGCCCGGTGCCGATCCTGGGGATCCACGCCCACAACGACTCGGGCTGCGCGGTCGCGAACACGATCGCCGCCGTCGAGGCCGGCTGCGCGCACGTGCAGGGCACGGTCAACGGCTACGGCGAGCGCACGGGTAACGCGGACCTGCTGGCCGTCGTGGCGAACCTCGAGCTCAAGCTCGGCCGGCCGGTGCTGGGGGCGGCCGACGGCGGCGCGGGTGCCGGTGGCCTGGGCGGGCTGCCCGAGATGACGCGCATCGCGCACGCCATCAGCGAGATCACGAACATCTCCCCGTTCGCCCGCCAGCCGTACGTCGGGGCGAGCGCCTTCGCGCACAAGGCCGGGCTGCACGCCAGCGCGATCCGCGTCGACCCGGACCTCTACCAGCACATCGACCCGCTCGAGGTCGGCAACGACATGAGGATGCTCGTCTCGGACATGGCCGGTCGGGCCTCGATCGAGCTCAAGGGTCGCGAGCTGGGCTTCGACCTGTCCGGGCGGCCCGACGTGCTCGGTCGGGTCACCGACCGGGTCAAGGACGCCGAGGCCAACGGCTACACCTACGAGGCGGCCGACGCCTCCTTCGAGCTGCTGCTCGTCGAGGAGGTCGAGGGTCGACGCCCGCAGTACTTCACGGTCGAGTCTTGGCGCACGATCGTCGAACGGTCCGGCGGGCGCGGCACCCTCGCGGTGGCCGAGGCGACCGTCAAGCTCTCGGCCGGCGGCGAGCGCATCGTCAGCACCGGGGAGGGCAACGGTCCGGTCAACGCGCTGGACCACGCGCTGCGGCAGGCGCTCGTGCGCGTCTACCCCGAGCTGGAGACGTTCGAGCTCATCGACTTCAAGGTGCGCATCCTCGACGCGATGCACGGCACGGACGCGGTCACGCGCGTGCTCATCGAGACCACGGACGGCGGCACGGCGTGGAGCACGGTCGGTGTGGGCCCCAACCTGCTCGAGGCGTCGTGGGAGGCGCTGACGGACTCGGCCATCTGGGGGCTGCGTCGTCTCGGCGTGCCGCCGCGCTGAGGGCGCCCCGACGGACCCGGGCGACGCCGGGGGTGTCGGGCCCGCGCCGGTCCGCACCGGTCCGCGCCTAGGGTGGAGCCGTGCACGGTGAGTACAAGGTTCCCGGTGGCAAGCTCGTCGTGGTCGACCTCGAGGTCGACGACGGCACCCTGACCGAGGTCGTCGTCTCCGGCGACTTCTTCCTCGAACCGGACGAGGCGCTGCCCCTGGTCGCCGAGGCGCTCGTCGGGCTGCCGCACGACGCCGCGGTGAGCCGCCTCGTCGAGGCGATCGGCTCCAGGCTCGAGCGGGCGCAGGCCGACGGGACGCTGCCGGGCCCGGTCGCGATGGTCGGGTTCGACGCGCACGCCGTGGCGGTCGCCACGCGCCGGGCGCTCGGATTCTCGACCGCCTGGGCGGACCACACGTTCGAGCTGATCCACCCCGGTCCGCTGCCGCCCGCGATGCACACCGCGCTCGACCAGGTGCTCACCGACGAGCTCGCCGCCGGTCGACGCGGCCCGACGCTGCGCTTCTGGGAGTGGGTCGAGCCGGCCGTCGTCATCGGCTCGTTCCAGTCGTTGCGCAACGAGGTCGACCTCGAGGCCGCCGAGCGGTACGACGTCACGGTCGTGCGGCGCATCTCCGGCGGTGGGGCGATGTTCATGGAGGCCGGCAACTGCATCACGTTCTCGCTGGTCGTGCCGACCTCGCTGGTCGACGGGATGAGCTTCGAGGAGTCCTACGGGTTCCTCAACCAGTGGGTGCTCGGGGCGCTCGAGGACGTCGGCGTGCACGCCTTCCTGGCCGGCCTCAACGACATCGCCTCACCGGACGGCAAGCTCGCCGGGTCGGCGCAGAAGCGGGTCGTGGGCGGCGCCGTGCTGCACCACGTGACGATGTCCTACGACATCGACGCGGCCAAGATGCTCGAGGTGCTGCGCATCGGCCGCGAGAAGCTGTCCGACAAGGGCACGACGAGCGCGGTCAAGCGGGTCGACCCGGTGCGCTCGCAGACCCACCTGCCGCGCGAGGCCGTGATCGAGGCGTTCAAGGCGCACTTCCGGTCCCGGTACGCCACGGTCGACGGCGAGCTGCGCGCAGAGGAGCTGCAGCAGGCCGCGCACCTGATGGAGACGAAGTTCACCGACCCGACGTGGACCGCCCGCGTGCCGTGAGGCACGGTTCAGGGTCGTCTCGGGGTCGTCCCCGATGCCCGAGGGGCGCTCGGCGTGCGACGGTGAGGCCGTGAAGACGCTGCTCAACCTCATCTGGCTGGTGTTCGCCGGGCTGTGGCTCGCGCTCGGCTACGTGCTCGCCGGCCTCGTGTGCTGCCTGCTGATCGTCACGATCCCGTTCGGCATCGCCTCGTTCCGGATCGCCAGCTACGCGCTGTGGCCGTTCGGTCGCACGGTCGTCGACGTCCCCACGGCGGGTGCGTGGTCGACGCTGGGCAACGTCGTCTGGGTCCTCGTCGCGGGGGTCTGGCTGGCCATCGGGCACATCACGACCGCGATCCCGCTCTTCGTGTCGATCATCGGCATCCCGCTGGGCATCGCGAACCTCAAGATGATCCCGGTCTCGCTCATGCCGCTCGGCAAGCAGATCGTCACGACCGACCGCGCGTTCGCCGCGTACGGGGTCTGATCGCGCGTCGCCCCAGCCCGCACGGAGCGCGCCGCGTCAGCCGAGACGGAGGACGATCGCCAGCCCGATGAGGCCGAGCACCGCGGCCCCGGCGGCGCAGGCGGTCACGAGACGCCCGCCGGTACGGCCCACCAGGCTCCCGGTCGTCTCGCGCTGCGACGGCGGCACGACGCCGTGAGCCGCCCGTGAGCGGGTGTGCGCCGAGAACGTGACGACACCGGCTGCCAGCAGCGCCGCCGCGGTGATCAGCCACGCGACCGGGCCGAACGTCTGCTCGAGCAGGCGACCCCCGGCGAGCGCACCGGTCGCGAGAGCCAGGCCGGTCCGCCGCCAGGCGAGGGCGGTGCGTTCGACCGCGAGCCCGGGTCGCACCGGCCGGTTCGGCCGCCCGTCGGGGAGGCTCACCGCAGCAGCATCCCTGCCAGCACCAGCACGCCGGCGAGGAGCACGCCGACGACCAGCACCCCGAAGGCCGACGGCGCCGGCAGCGGTCGGTCCTCGCGCATCGCCCGTTCGGCGCGCGCCCAGCCGATCCAGGCCAGCACCGGCCCGAGGATGCCGAGCACGACGAGCACGACGGAGGCGACGGTTCGCAACCGTGGCTCGAGCGGCACCGAGAGGGCCTCGAGCGCCACGCCGCCGGCGAGCAGGGCCAGCCCGGTGCGGACCCAGGCGAGGAACGTGCGCTCGTTCGCCAGCGAGAAGCGTGCGTCGGGATCGGTGCCGGTGCCGTACACCCAGCGGGGGAAGCGGTCGCGCGCCATGTCACCCATCCTCGCCGATCCGGCGAGTCCTGCGCGGCTCCGGCGCGTCGCCGGTTGCACCCGGGTGAGATCGCCCGCAGAGCAGGTCACGAACGGTTCCCGCCGGTCGATGATGTCGAGGGACGCACACCACGGAAGGACGGTCATGGCCGAGCAGGGCGACTGGTTCACGGGCGCCGCCCGTGCCTGGAGCGTGCCCGGCTGGCGCCGCAGGTTCGCCGTGTGGGCCATGCTCGGCGCGGTCGGCGACGCCGTGACCACGAGCCTGCTGCCGCACGTCGGCGGGCTCGTCGAGGTGAACCCCGTCTCCGCCGCGGGCCAGGCCTGGGTGGGCTCGGTGCCCCTGTTCATGGTCCTGGTCACGCTCCCGCTGGTCGGGGTGCTGAGCCTGCTTGCGCTACCGCCCCGTTCGGCGCCGTCGCGCGTGCTGTGGATCGCGCTCGCGGGCTGCGGCCTGCTGAAGATCGCGGTGACGGTGTGGAACGTGGTCGCGATCCAGTCGGCGCTGGCCGGTTCGGTCGTCGACATCGTCTGACACGGTCTCGGCCGCCGTCCTCGCCGCGGGTATCTGCCGCGGTGCTCGTTGCTCCTTGCCCCCGTGAGAGCCGCGGCGACGCGGCGGACGAGGGGAGGGCGCCGTGGCGCGCAGCACGCACCGCAGCACCGCACGCACGACGGTCACGCACACGAGAGCGGCCGACGAACAGACGACGGACAGGGTGGACGGCGGAGGCGCGCTGGACCGCGAGCTGCGCCGCATGGCGGTGCTGCACGAGCGCGAGGTCGCCGCGACCCGTCGAGGGCTGTCCCCGGCAGCCCAGTCACGCGCCGCGCTGGCGGTCGTCCTGAGGGGTGGCGCCTCGTCCGCGCGGGCGAGTGTCGCCTCGCCTCACCGGGTGCGCGCGCCGAAGACCGCCGAACCGATCCGCACGACCGTCGCCCCTTCGGCGACCGCGGCCTCCAGGTCCCGGCTCATGCCCATTGACAGCTCGACGGCCGACGCCGTCCCCGGTGCGCCCGAGGCGAGGACCTCGTCGCGCAGCGTGCGCAGGAGCGCGTAGCCCGCGCGGACCACCGTGTCGTCGGGCGAGTTGGCCCCGACGGTCATGAACCCGGTCAGCCGCAGGCCCGGCAGGGCGGCCACGGCCAGGGCGAGCCCGTGCGCGTCGTGCGGGTGCACGCCGTGCTTGCTCGCCTCGCCGGAGACGTTCACCTGCACGTGCACCGCGAGCGGCGCCGGTCGATCGCGCGAGCGTTCGGACAGTCGTCGGGCCAGGTCGAGGGTCGCGACCGACTCGACGGTTCCGGCCCAGCGCAGGGCGGCGTTGACCTTGTTCGACTGCAGCGGTCCGATGACGTGCCAGTCGGGTGCCAGGTCGGCCAGCGCGGGTGCCTTCTCGACGAGCTCCTGGACGCGGTTCTCCCCGAGCAGGACCGGTACCAGTGTCGGGTCGAGGGCGCGGGCCCGGGCGTCGGCGACGAGGGCCTCCCGCACCCGCTCGGCGGGCATCGTCTTGGACGCCAGCAGGAGCCGGACGGCGGGGCGCGGCCGGCCCGTGGCATCGCATGCCGCGGCCAACCGGGCTCGGACGGCGGCGAGGCGGTCGTCGATCGATCCGTCGAGGTCGACGGCGGGGGCGGTCATCGGTCGCGTGCGATCGCCGCGACGGTTGCCGAGGTGAGCCGGACGAGATCGTCCGGGGCGAGCTCGACGTCGAGCCCGCGCCGACCGCCCGAGACGTACACCGTGTCGAACAGCCACGCGGTCTCGTCGACGACTGTGGGGTGCGCGTTCTTCTGCCCGAGCGGGGAGATGCCGCCGGCGACGTACCCGGTGGCGCGTTCGGCGTCGGGGCGCGGGGCCATGGCGGCCTTCTTGCCGCCGACGGCCGTGGCGAGCGCCTTCAGGTCGAGCTGGCCGGTGACCGGCACGACCGCGACCGTGAGCGTCCCGTCGACGCTGGTCATGAGCGTCTTGAACACCTGCTCCGGCGGGACGCCCAGCACCTGGGCGGCCTCGAGCCCGTACCCGACGTCGCTGCCCGGGTCGTGCTCGTACGCGTGCGCCGTGTGCGGCACGCCGGCCGCGCTGAGCGCGACGAGTGCCGGGGTCCCGCTGGGGGAGTGCTTGGCGTCCTTCCTGACCACGGGCCCACGATAGGTGCTCGAACGCCCGCCAGGTTGCCGGGTGGCACCTGACGGGCGTCGTGCGACGGGAACCGTCGGAAGTCGTGCGGGTGGTCGCCCGATGCGTCAGACGGCCATGCCGACGAGCGCGCCGACGCTGTAGGTGACGGCCATCGCGATCGACCCGCCGATGACGTTGCGCAGCACCGACCGCTGCACACGGGCACCGCTGAACCGGGCGGAGATCATGCCGGTCGCGACGAGCGCCACCGCGACGGCGGCGAACGTGGCCGGGACGCGCAGCCCGCCCCAGGGGAGCAGGACGACGACCAGCGGCACGACACCGCCGAGCAGGAACGCGATGAACGAGGCGATGGCCGCGTGCCACGGGTTGGTCAGCTCGGCCTCGTGCTCGCGCTCGACGACCGAGGGGATGACCTGGCCGCGGGCCAGGGCGGTCTGCTCGGCGTCGCGCTGGCTGCTCACCGACACGTACTCACCGGCGGCCATCGACAGGGCGCCGGCCACGAGGGCGGCGACACCGGCGACCGCGATGGACGAGACGGCCGTGGAGGCGCCCGCCACACCGACGACGGTCGCGGCGATCGAGACGACCCCGTCGTTGGCGCCGAGCACGCCGGCGCGCAGCCAGTTGAGGCTGCGGGCGGTCGGCGTGGAGCCCGTCTTCAGGACGTCGGACAGGCCCATCACGCTGCTGCTGAGAGAGGTCATAGGGACGACGGTAGGCGGGATCCGACGGGCTGTCATCACAGCAAAGCCTGCCCTGACCTGCACAGACGCAGGCGTGCCTTGCCTTCAGGAGGGCATCCTGCCCTTGCCTACGAGCCCCTCGCGAGCCCCCGTCAGAGGGCGCCGACGGCCTCCACGCGCAGGCGGACCTCGCCTGCCTCGTCGGACGCGACGAGGTCCACCACGACGTCGATCCGCCAGTCGTGATCGCCCTCGGGATCGTCCAGCAGCTGGCGCACGCGCCACGTGCCGGTGCCCGTCGAGACCTGGAACAGACCCGGTCCGCGCGCGGCGGGGCCGGTGAGGATCTCGTCGTGGTCGTCGTAGAACGGGTCGAGCGCCTGCGCCCAGCGGTCGTTGTCCCAGGCCACGCCGTCGACGTCGGTGTCGCCGAGCGCGGCCAGCGCGCCGTACTGCTCGCGCGCTGCCATCTCCACGCGGCGGAACAGCGCGCCGCGGACCAGGGCGCGGAACACCCGGGGGTTGGCGGTGATGGGCTCCGGGGTGTCCTCGTCGGTACCGCCGGGGGCGTCGGCGCCGTGCTCGTCGAGCGGGTTGGCCAGGCGTTCCCACTCGTCGAGCAGGCTCGAGTCGGTGCGCCGCACCAGGTCGCCGAGCCACTCGATCAGCTCCCACAGTTCCTCGGTGCGGCGCTCGTCGGGCACGGTCTGGCGCAACGCCCGGTAGGCATCGGCGAGGTAGCGCAGCAGCACGCCCTCGGTGCGGTCCAGCTGGTACACCGAGACGTACTCGGCGAAGGTCATGGCCTTCTCGTGCATCTCGCGCACGACCGACTTGGGGGACAGGGCCAGGTCGGCGACCCACGGGTTCGTCTGGCGGTAGGTGACGAACGCCGCCTCGAGCAGCTCGGCCAGCGGGCGAGGGTAGGTGACGTCCTCCAGCAGGGCCATCCGCTGGTCGTAGTCCAGGCCCTCGGCCTTCATGGCCGCCACGGCCTCGCCGCGGGCCCGGTTCTCCTGCGCGGCCAGCACCTGGCGCGGGTCGTCGAGCGTGGCCTCCAGCACGGAGACGACGTCGTGCGCGTAGGCCGGGTCGTCGCGGTCGAGCAGGTCGAGCGCGGCGTAGGCGAACGGCGAGAGCGCCTGGTTCAGCGCGAAGTTCGACGGCAGGTCGTGCGTGAGCCGGACGGTGCGGCGGCGCCCGTGCGGGGCGGTGGTGTCCTCGACCCAGGGACGCTCCACGACGCCGGACGCGCGCAGCGAGCGGTAGACCGCGATCGCCCGGCGCACGTGCCGACCGCGCGCGCTCTCCGGCTCGTGGTTGTCCATCAGCAGGTGGGTCATGGCGGCGATCGGGTCGCCCGGGCGGGCCAGCACGTGCAGCACCATCGCGTGGCTGACCGAGAACGAGGACGTCAGGGGCTCCGGCGGGGCGTCGCGCAGGCGCTCGAACGTCTTGTCCGTCCAGTTGACGAGGCCCTCGGGGGCCTTCTTGCGGACGATCTTCTTCAGCTTGCGCGGGTCGTCGCCCGCCTTCTCCAGCAGCTTGCGGTTCTCGATGACGTGCTCGGGGGCGAGCACGATGACCTCGCCGACGGTGTCGAAGCCGGCGCGGCCCGCGCGGCCGGCGATCTGGTGGAACTCGCGGGCCGTCAGGTGCCGCATGCGCACGCCGTCGTACTTGACCAGCGACGTCAGCAGCACGGTGCGGATCGGCACGTTGATGCCCACGCCCAGGGTGTCGGTGCCGCACACGACCGGCAGCAGACCCTTCTGGGTGAGGCGCTCGACGACGCGGCGGTACTTGGGCAGCATCCCGGCGTGGTGCACGCCCACGCCGTGCCGCAGCAGGCGCGAGAGCGTGCGGCCGAACCCGGGCCCGAACCGGAACGCGCCCAGCTCGTCGGCGATCCGGTCCCGCTGCTCCCGGCTGGCCAGCGGTGTCGAGAGCAGCGACTGCGCGCGCTCCACGGCCTCCTTCTGCGTGAAGTGCACGACGTAGACGGGTGCGCGGCGGGTGCGCACGAGCTCGTCGAGCAGCTCGTGCAGCGGCTCGATCGCGTAGGCGAACGTCAGCGGCACCGGCCGCTCCGCGTCGGCGACGACGGCCACCGGGGTGCTGGTCCGGCGCTGCAGGTCGTCCCGGAAGAACGAGACGTCACCGAGCGTGGCCGACATGAGCACCAGCTGCGCGTGCTGCAGCTCGAGCAGCGGCACCTGCCACGCCCAACCGCGCTGCGGGTCGGAGTAGAAGTGGAACTCGTCCATGACGACCTGCCCGACGTCGGCTGCGTCGCCGTCGCGCAACGCCAGGTTCGCCAGGATCTCCGCGGTGCAGCAGATGATCGGGGCCGTCGGGTTGACCGCCGAGTCGCCGGTCATCATGCCGACGTTCGCCGAGCCGAACGCCTCGACCAGGGCGAAGAACTTCTCGCTGACCAGCGCCTTGAGCGGCGCCGTGTAGTACGTGCGCCGACCCTGCGCGAACGCCACGAAGTGCGCGGCCGCCGCGATCAGCGACTTCCCCGAGCCGGTGGGCGTCGAGACGATGACGTGCGCGCCTGTCACCAGCTCCAGGAGCGACTCCTCCTGGTGTGGGTACAGCGACAGGCCCTGGTCGGCAGCCCAGCCCGTGAACGCCGCGTACAGCGCGTCGGCGTCGTGCGGGTCGGCCGGGACGCGATCGGCGAGGGTCGGGGTGGGGGAGGGCACGGGGGCGAGTCTCTCATCGTGGGCGCAGAAAGGCCCCGGCCGCAGTCGTTCAGGGGGTGCCCGTGTCGCGTGCCTATTGGCGCCGAGCGACAGTCGATGTCAACGTGACAAGCGTCACACAGGTGAGTCTCAGTTGCTCGGAAAACGGCGTCCTGCCTGCACGGACACGCAGTACGTTCCTGCGACAGGACGAGGTTGTCCGCGAGCGACGGGGGAGACATGGCTCTGCACGAGGCGGTTGGGATGCGACGGGGGCTGCGCTCCTTCGTGCTGGTCGCGGTGGGCGCCCTGAGTGTGGTGAGCGCTGTATGCCCGCCGCCTGCTGCCGCTGCCGACGACGTGTCTGCGCCGTCGTCGGCGTGCCGAGAGTCGACCGCGCTCGAAGCGGAGGCCGTGGATCTCGCGGCAGCGTGCGGGGCCGATGTCGAGGTCACCTCATCGCGAACCGAGTGGGACACGCTGTACGCGCAGCCGGACGGAACGATGCGTTGGGACGCCTCGGCCACTGCGGTCCGGACGTTGCTCGACGACCAATGGGCCCCCGTGGACAACACGCTCGTCGCCTCGGGCAGCGGTTTCGAGGTCGCGGCCCCCGTGACGGCGATGACCTTCAGTGACGGCGCCCCGGGCATCCCTCTCGTGAGCCTGCAGCGTGACGGTCATTCCATGACCTTCGACGTGTCGCTCGACCTGCCCGCGCCGACGGTGGACGGACCTCGGCTGACCTACACGGACGTGCTGCCGGGCGTGGATCTCCTCGTGACCGTGAACGCCGATGCGACGGGGTTCTCCGAGGTTCTGCGGGTGGAGGACGCGCACGCAGCGGCCGACCCGCGCCTCGCCGAGCTGACCTTCCCGGTCACGACGACCTCAGACCTGGATCTCGAGGGTGCCGGAGGAGGGTTCGTCGCGCTGGACGGGGCCGGCGAGAGGGTGTTCTCGAGCCCGACCCCCGCGATGTGGGACTCGACGCAGGCGACCACCCGGACCGCGCAACCGCTCGCCCTGCTGGGGCTCGGACGTGTCGGTGCTCAGCTCGCCACGGTGGGCCCCACACCGGTGGCCGCAGAGGCGCCGGCCGCGGGTGGTGACCGCGCGGTGGCACCGATCGGTGGGGAGAACGTCGCCTGGATGCCCGCGAAGGTGTCCACCGACGCGGTCACCATCACGCCAGACGCGCAGCTGCTCGCCGATCCCGAGACGACGTGGCCGGTCTACATCGATCCCTCCATCAGCGGCTCACGCAACATGTGGACCGCCGTGCGCGACGTGTTTGGGCAGGACTACGGGTTCGACCCGGACCAAGGAGTCGGCCTGTGCAGCCGTGCGACGACGACCTCATGCTCGGCCACGTTCAAGAGCAGGTTGCTGTGGACGTTCACGGGTCTGGGCGAGATCGGCGCACTGACCTCGAACCAGATTGTCTCGGCGACGTTCGCTGCTGTCGGCACGAACGCCTACGACTGCACCCCGCGCCCCGTCACGCTCTACAGAGTCGGCGACTTCAACTCCTCGACACCGTGGCCCGGTGGCACGCTCTGGGAGGCGATGAGCACGGTGACGTTCGTGGCCAAGTCTTCCTGCGCGGGCCAGCCGGTGCGATGGATCGAGTTCGACGCGACCGCGCAGGCAAGGGCGATCGCGGACGCGAACACCGCGCAGGGCTCCTTGGGCCTGGCGGTCGACGAGTCGAGCATGGCGTACTGGAAGCGGTTCCGGAACGACGCGACGTTCTCGATCACCTACAACCGTCCGCCGTCGACGCCGACTGGCCTGTCGTTGACGGTCGGGGCAGCGGTCAAGAGCTGCGGATCCTGGATCAACAGCAGGACGCCGACGTTGAGTGCCACGGTGGACGACCCGGACGGCGGCAACCTGCAGGCGTACTTCGATGTGTTCAGTACTTCGGGTGCCGTGTACACCCCGGGACTGACGACTGCGAAGGCAGCCGGCTCTGTCCACACTCAGGCTGTGCCTTCGGGCAGCCTGAGCGACGGTGACGGCTACCAGTTCCGCGTCGTCGCCCTGGACTCCGGTGGTCTCCTGGGCGGAGCCTCGTTCTGCCAGTTCGGGATCGACACCGTCGCACCCGTCGCTCCGGTGATCGCACCGGCGACGGCGACCAGCTATCCGGTCAAGTACGTCGAGGGCGCGTGGGCTGGCGGGCTCCACCAAGTCGGTGGCTTCGCCGTCTCCGCGGGCACGTCGACCGACGTCCTGTCCTACAAGTACTCCTTCAACAACACCGCATTGTCGAGCTCTGTCTCCGGTTCCGCAGCGACGCTGACCTTCAGCCCCGACCAAGTCGGCCCGCAGACCCTGCGCGTGCAGGCGGTCGACCGTGCCGGCAACGTCAGCCCGGTCAGCCTCTACACCTTCAACGTCGACTTCCCGGTCACGTCGGCGCAGTGGTCGTTGGACGAGGGCAGCGGCACGGTCGCGAGGAGTTCGGTGGCAGCTGACGGCAGCCCCCTGCTCAACCTGGCCGGCGCGACATCCTGGGTCGACGGACCGCTCGTCCCGTTCGGCGCGGTGGACGACAGGGCTCTGCACTTCGGCGCGCTCGCCGATCGGGCGGTCACGGCCGGCCCGGTCGTCTCGACCGCGGGGAGCTTCGCGGTGCTGGCCACGGTGCGGCTGGACTCGCTGCCGGCCGCCACGGCCACCGCCGTAGGCCAGGACGGTCGTGACTTCAGCGGGTTCGAGCTCGGATACCGCGCGGATGCGACCTGTGCGGGCGGAATGTCGTCCTGCTGGTACTTCTCGATGCGGACCGCGGACACGGCGGGAGGCGCCGTCCAGGTGGCTTCACCGGCCGCAACGGTCGCCGGGGAGTGGGTCAGCCTCGTGGCGATGCACGATGCAAGCACGGGGCTGGTGGAACTCTCTGTGTGCACCCCCTTCGGCGATCCGACTCCGTCAGCTCTTGTCACCGCGCCATATGCGTCGACCTGGCGGGCCTCGGGGCCCCTCCGCGTCGGTGGTGCACTGTCTGCAGGAGCACCCGTCGCAGCCTGGCCCGGCGACGTCGCTGACGTGCAGCTCTTGGCAGGCACGGTGGACGAGAGCGCCATTCGCCGTGCGTGCAGCCCGGCAGCGAGCGGCACGGCGGGCACGGAGTGAGGCGGACGACCGGGCCGAACGACGAGCGAGAGGTGCGCCTGATGACACGGACGTCATGGTGGATCCGGGGCGTCGCCATGGCGGCTGTCATGGCATCGGTGGCGGTCGGCGGGCCGGCGGTGGCTGGTGAGTCGGCTCCTGCCTTGCCGAGTGACGCTGAACGCCTAGCGCAGAGCCTGAAGTTCGCCCCCGAGGTGGAGCGGACGGAGGCGATCGGCTCCACCGAGATCGGGGACGAGTCCGGTGCGTCCGTCCAGCTCATCTCGGAGAAACCTGCCGAGGTGAGCTGGCCGGACGGGTCGGGCGTCCAGGTGGACATGACGCCGGTCGACGGGCTCGCCTGGTCCGAGGCCGCGGACGGGGTCGTCCTTGCGCGGCCCTCGGACCCGCTCGTCACGCAGGACGGCCTGCTCCCTGCAGCGGGCGAGCGGGCGCCATCGGATGTGGACCTCGCAGTCCTCGACCAGAAGGCCGCCAGAGCCGCTGGCGTCGCCGGAGTCGTGCTGCAGGTCGGGGAGCCTTCGACGGACGCCGAGGCTCGGTCGGCGGACCCCACGACATCCGGTGCCGGCGGGGTCGAGCTGGCGCTCGACTACTCCGGATTCGCTGGCGCCTACGGCGGTGACTGGGCTTCGCGGCTCCACCTGGTCACCTTGCCGGACTGCGCGCTGACCACGCCGGAGAAGGCAGCATGCCGCGAGCAGATTCCCGTCGCGTCGTCGAACGACGTCGAGTCGAGCACGGTCACCGCGACCGTGGCGGCGGCCTCGTTCGGCGTGCTGGCGGTGACCGCGGCTGCCTCGGGTTCGACGGGCAACTGGTCAGCGACGCCGTTGTCTCCCTCGGCGGCGTGGCAGGTCTCGGCTCAGACCGGTGACTTCACGTGGTCATACCCCTTCCGGGTGCCACCCGTGGCGGCAGGGCCGAGCCCTGACCTGTCGGTGTCGTACTCCGCCGGTTCGTTGGATGGCAGGGTCGCCTCCACCAACAACCAGACGTCGTGGATCGGTGACGGCTGGGACATGACTGCCGGGTACGTCGAACGCAGCTACGTTCCGTGCTCGCAGGACATGGCCGGCGGCAACAACGCAAGCCGGGCGACGGGTGACCTGTGCTGGTCGACCGACAACGCGACGCTCGTGCTCGGCGGGGCATCCGGCGAACTGGTCAAGGACGCCGCGACCGGGGCCTGGCACGTGAAGTCCGATGACGGGACCAAGATCGAGCACCTCACCGGGGGTTGGAACACCGACAACGACGGGGAGTTCTGGAAGGTCACGACGCTCGACGGTACCCAGTACTTCTTCGGCCGGGGTCGGCGCTCCGCGACCGACACGACAGCGCTCAACTCGGCCTGGACCGTCCCGGTGTTCGGCAACCAGGCAGGCGAGCCCTGCTATAGCGCCTCCTTCGCCTCCGCTTACTGCACGCAGGCCTGGCGGTGGAACCTGGAGTACGTCGTCGACACGTCGGGCAACTCGCTGACGTACTTCTACGACACCGAGACGAACTCTTACGGACGCAACCTGAACCAGGCAGTGTCCAACTACGTGCGCGGCGGCTACCTGACGCGCGTCGAGTACGGGCAGCGCGTGGGTTCCGAGACGGCTTCGAGCGCGCCTGACCGGGTCGAGTTCACCGTGGCTGAGCGGTGCCTGCCGTCGGGGTCGGTCACCTGTGATCCTGCTCAGCTCACCGCGGCAAGTGCCGCCTCGTGGCCCGACGTGCCCTTCGACCTGATCTGCACCTCGACGACGTCGTGCCCAGCCCAGACTTCGCCATCCTTCTTCACGCGCAAGCGGCTGACGACCGTGACCACCAAGGTACTGTCGGGCACGGCCTACCAGAGCGTGGACTCCTGGACGCTGGCGCACACCTTCCCGGATCCCGGTGACTCGACGAACGCGGCATTGTGGCTGTCGTCCATCAGCCACTCGGGTCTCGTGGGTGCGGCGATCGCGCTGCCGAAGGTCGAGTTCAGCGGTGTCCAGATGGCCAACCGGGTGGACCTGACCGGTGATGCCGGTCCGCCGATGAACCGATTCCGGGTCAACGCTGTCCACACTGAGTCCGGTGCGACGATCTCCGTCAACTACACCCCGCAGGACTGCACCCCCGGCTCGCTGCCGCCGTCGCCCGATTCCAACACGCGCCGCTGCTTCCCGGTGACCTGGGTCCCGGAAGGCACTGGGGGTCCGATCACGGAGTACTTCCACAAGTACCTGGTCGACTCGGTGGTGGCAGACGCCGGCGACTCCGTCTCAGAGGCCACTGAGACGCATTACTCCTACGTCGGCGACCCGGCGTGGCACTACGACGACAACCCAGTGGTGCCGGCCTCGTACCGGACTTGGTCCCAGTTCCGGGGCTACGACACGGTCGACGTGATCACCGGAGCGCCCAGCGCGCCCCAACGGTCCCAGGTGCGGTACCGCTACTTCCGCGGTATGGACGGGGACCACCTGGCCTCCGGGGAGGGTCGTAGCGTCACCGTCGACGGCCTCGCCGACCAGGAGCGGCTCAACGGATTCGTCCGTGAGCAGGTCACCTACGACGGTGTCGGCGGCGCGGTGGTGTCGTCGCAGGTCAGTACGCCATGGATCTCGGCTGCGACTGCGACTGCTGCGAACGGGACGACAGCCTCACTGCTGGCCGTCGGCGCGAGCGAGCAGCGGACCGCCGCCTCGCAGCTTCCCGGGGGGCTGCGCGTGACGCGCACGCTGACGACTTACGACGCCGTGTACGGGCTGCCGACCCAGGTCGACGACCAGGGCGACACCTCGACCGCGACCGACGACCGGTGCACTCGCCTGGAGTATGCACGCAGCACGACCGCGTTCATCGTCTCGACTGTGATGCGCACCGAGACGGTCGCTGTCGGGTGCGGGATGACCCCGGCGCGGCCCGGCGACGTGGTGTCGGACCAGCGCATCCTCTACGACGGCGGAGCTTACGGCGCAGCGCCCACACGCGGCCTGGCGACCACGACGCAGGTCGCGTCCGGGTTCGCCGGTGCGACGCCGACGTACCTGACGCAGTCCTCGAGCACCTACGACGCACTGGGCCGAGTCCTCACTGTGGCTGACGCCCTCGGACGGACCACGACGACGGCGTACACCCCGGCTGCGAGCGGTCCGCTGACCAAGACCGTCGTGACATCACCGGACCCTGACGGCACCGGTCCGGCGACCGCGCTGGCGACCACGACCGTCGTGAACCCGGCATGGGGTGCGTCCACGTCGGAGACGGACGCGAACGGCAAGATCACGACGGTGATGTACGACGCTCTGGGTCGGCGCACCGCAGTCTGGCTGCCTGGGCGCGCTCAGGCCACGCAGAGCGCGAGTGCGACCTACGAGTACACGGTGTCCTCGACCGCGCCGGATGCGATCACGACGAAGACCCTGGGCGCTCTGGAGACGTACCAGACGACCGTCGAACTGTTCGACGGTCTGGAGCGCTCGCGGCAGACGCAGTCTCCCTCGCTCGCGCGAGACACGGCAGGTCGCGTTGTGACGGACACCGTCTACGACAGTCGTGGACTTGTGGTGCTCACCAACGGTTCGTGGTTCACCTCGGGCGACCCTTCGTCGACGATGGTCGCTCCGACCGAGGCCGTGCCCTCGAGAGCCCGGTACGTCTACGACGGTGCCGGACGCCAGGTGGCGCAGATCGCCGATGTCGCCGATGCGGAGCAGTGGCGGACGACGACGAGCTACGACGGTGACCGGGTCTCGACCGACCCGCCCACCGGCGGCGTCGCCCAGACGACGATCACCGACGCGCGCGGCCGGACGACCGAGCTGCGGCAGTACACGGGTGGCGCGCCGACCGGCACGTACCAGGCCACGACCTACGGCTACGACAAGGCCGGCAACTTGACGAACGTCAAGGACGCGGCCGGCAACGCGTGGACGTACACCTACGACCTGCTCGGTCGGCAGACGGCATCCTCAGACCCTGACAAGGGCACGACGTCGAGCACGTACGACAACGGCGGCCAGGTCGTCACCACGACGGATGCGCGCAGTACGACGCTCGCGTACACGTACGACGCGTTGGGGCGCAAGACGACCGAGCGGTCCGGCTCGGTCACCGGGACGGTGCTGGCGCGCTGGACGTACGACACGCTGGCCAAGGGGCAGCTGACGTCGTCCACGCGGTACCAGGGCTCGGACGCCTACGTCACGGCGGTGACCGGGTACGACGCGGGCTACCGCCCGCTGGGGCAGTCGGTCACGATCCCGGCGTCGGAAGGCGCGCTCGCGGCGACGTACACCACGTCGTACACCTACACGGTCGACGGGCAGGTCAAGACGACCAAGCTCCCCGCGGCGGGCAGCCTCATCTCGGAGACGGTGACGACCTCCTATGACGCCGCCAACATGCCGCAGTGGGTGACGGGCGGTGGCGGCTGGGGCATGTACGTCGCCGGCTCCACGTACTCCTCGTACGGCCAGCTGTTGCAGATGGACCTGGGCAACACGACGGCGGACTACGTCAACTACGACTACGAGCAGGGCACGCAGCGGTTGGCGCGCACATGGTTGGTGCGTCGGGGGGTGACGGGCAACGACCTGGACATCTCCTACACCTACGATGCCGCGGGCAACCCGACGTCGGCGGCGAACTCGCCGACGGACGAGCCGGTTGACGCCCAGTGCTACGGGTATGACGGTCTGGACCGGTTGGCGTCGGCGTGGACGCCGGCGAACGGGTCGTGCGTGGGCCCGGTGACGGTGGCGAGCCTGGGTGGCCCGGCGCCGTACTGGTCGCAGTACTCCTTCGACGCGGCGGGGAACCGGGTCGGTGAGGTCTCGCATGCGGTGGCGGGTGACACGACGAGTACGTACACCTACCCGGTGGCGGGTGCGGCGCGGCCGCATGCGGTGACGTCGGTCGCGAGTAGTGGTCCGGCGGGTTCGAGCGAGTCGTCGTACGGTTATGACGCGGTGGGGAACACGACGTCGCGGGCGGTGGCTGGGGAGCAGTCGCAGTCGTTGTCGTGGGATGCGCAGGGTCGTCTGGCGTCGGTGACGGCGGACGGTGAGACGGCGTCGTATGTGTATGCGGCGGATGGGTCGCGGTTGGTGCGTCGTCAGGGTGGGACGAGCACGGTGTATCTGCCCGGTGGGCAGGAGGTGACGCTGTCGGCGGCGTCGGGGACGGTCTCGGCGGTGCGGTACTACTCGTTCGCGGGTCAGACGGTGGCGGTGCGCACGGGTATGGCGGGTTCGAGTGTGTCGAGCCTGGTCAATGACCCGCATGGGAGTGCTCAGCTGCAGATCGCGAACGGGTCGGGGGTGTTGAGCGAGCAGCGTCTGGATCCGTTCGGTGTGGTTCGTGGGTCGGCCTCGTCGTGGACGGGTGATCACGGGTTCTTGGGTAAGCCGGTCGATGGGTCGGGTCTGAGTGCGGTGGGGGCGCGCTACTACGAGGCGTCGGTGGGCAGGTTCGTCTCGGTGGACCCGGTGATGGATCTGTCCAACCCTCAGCAGTGGGCGGCGTACTCCTACGCGAACAACAACCCCGTCACCTACTGCGACCCGACGGGGCTGCTGGCACCCGTCGGCGACTGGGGTAAGGGCCCCTCCCGGTACACACCGGCACGGGCGAACACCCCCGCGGCCCCGACCACGACGGTGCATCCACCGGTTCATCACGACTCGTTCAGCACGCGCCTGAAGAACTCCCTGCAGGGCGCGTACGTCGGGGCCGTCAACGGTGGCGCTTCCGTCGTGAACGCGATGGCGCAGCACCCTGAGGACTTGGTGATGTGGGGGCTCGGGGCAGCGACTATGTGTTGGGGCGCCGGCATGGAGGTCGGCGGCGTGGCCCTCGATGCGACCGGAGTCGGCGCAGCGGTCGGGATTCCCATCAACATCCTCGGTGTCGGTGTCATCTCGATCGGCGCCGGCATGGCTGCGAGCGGTACCCTCGACCTGCTCGCCCACGCTAACGGCGATAGTCGCGTCGAAGTCATGACCCGCGACAGCGAGGCCTCAAGTGGCAGCGGAGAGGGCGGCCGAGATCTTCCAGGGGTCGGAGACTCTCCGACGAAGGTCGTGAACTCCAACATGGGACACATCGATCTCGAACGTGCAGCACGTGCCGGATTCGAGGACGTCCGCAGCGCGCAAGTAGCCGTGAGGAAACTTGGTAGATCGATCGAGACGAATGGCTTCCCGGAGGGTACGATTGCAGATTCGGCGCATGCAGATCGCGTCCTTGCGCCGATGGGGGAGAACGGGTATGCGGTCTACCAAATCAAGCCCAACGGTAATGCAGTGTTCAAGACGATTCTCACGGCTAGAGGGTGAATGGGGGATGTGGTGACTGAACTATCTGGCGAGGAGGAGCCGCGGGAGCAGCCCTTCTGGAGAATAGACAACTCGCATGATTCGCAAGCCGTGACACGGGTGCTCAGGCAGCGATTTCCAGACGCCTTCGAAGCACTTGATGAATGCCTGGATGAGGCCGATCCGCTGGACATTGTGTACCCAGGAAACCCGCACGAGTATAGCGACGTCGTGCTTGAGGTGCTGGTGCTTCTAGCTCAAGAGAACGCCGATCTCTCTCATATCGGCAGACAGCGTCTAGATGGCGTGCTAAGGCAGGGCTTGGCGAGGCGCTTCGGAGAGGATCCGATTGAGGCACGCGTGGAACTCGCCGTCGATTTGATCCTCCTGCGCGCAACGATGACTCATCAGAGTTGAGGGCGCCACTGGCGGCGCGTGTGAACAATTCTGGTCGCCGCCAAAGGCGAATGCCAGAAAGTGATCGAGGCGCCTGTCGCGGGTGTCGGGCTGCCCTCGAACATCCACAGGGATGGGCCGTGCGGCCACGGTTGTTGACGTGAAGGACCCCGCAACGCCTTGGGTCCGCCAAAAGGCAGTGAACACCTTCCAGACGTTCTCAATGCGCAGGGCCGTCTGGCGTCGGTGACTCAGGACGGTGAGACAGCGTCACCTCCTGCCCACCGGGCAGATACACCGTGCTCGTCCCACCCTGACGACGCACCAACCGCGACCCATCCGCCGCATACACATACGACGCCGTCTCACCGTCCGCCGTCACCGACGCCAGACGACCCTGCGCATCCCACGACAACGACTGCGACTGCTCCCCAGCCACCGCCCGCGACGTCGTGTTCCCCACCGCGTCATACCCGTACGACGACTCGCTCGAACCCGCCGGACCACTACTCGCGACCGACGTCACCGCATGCGGCCGCGCCGCACCCGCCACCGGGTAGGTGAGGGCGGATTCGCGTCGCGCCCAGATCTGGACGGCAGGTCGGACGTCCCATGTCTGCTCTTGATGGATTGATAAACTCCTCAATCCAGAAGGAGGTCACCGTGCCCACCGCCCCGCCCACGGCCGCCGCGACCGCTCCGCTGTACGCGATCAAGGCCGAGTTGTTCAAGTCCCTCGCGCACCCCACGCGCATCCGTGCCCTCGAGGTCCTGGCCGCCGCGCCCGACCTCGCGGCGCCCGTGACCGACCTGCTGACCGCGACCGGGGCCGAGGCCTCGCAGCTCTCTCAGCACCTGGCGGTGCTGAAGAAGGCCGGTGTGGTCACGTCCTCGCGGTCCGGGAACGCGGTCGAGTACCGGCTCAGCCAGCCTTTGGTCGCCCAGCTGCTCGTGGTGGCGCGGGCGTTCCTGCAGTCGACGCTCGCCGACTCCAGCGACCGGCTGGCCGCCACGCACGACCTGCCGCCGCTGCCCGGGGAGGAACGGTGACCGGGTCGATGTGGCGTCGGGTGACGTTGCGAGGGCTGCTGCCGCGGCGGGACGACTTCGAGCTGCGGCCGGCCGTCATGCGCTCGGACCTGCTCGCCGGGGTCACGGTCGGGGTCGTCGCGCTGCCGCTCGCGCTCGCGTTCGGGGTCAGCTCGGGTGTCGGGCCGGCCGCGGGGCTCGTCACGGCGGTCGTCGCGGGCATCATGGCGGCGCTGTTCGGCGGGTCGCGCGTGCAGGTGTCGGGGCCGACGGGGGCGATGGCCGTGGTGCTCGCGCCGATCGTCGCCGAGCACGGGGTCAAGGCCGTGCCGGTCGTCGCGCTCATGGGCGGGGCGATCGTGCTGCTCGCGGGCGTCGCGCGGCTGGGGCGCGTCGTCACGTACATCCCGTGGCCGGTCGTCGAGGGGTTCACCCTCGGCATCGCCACGATCATCTTCCTGCAGCAGGTGCCCGCGGCCGTCGGCGTCACCGAGCCGGTCGGCGGGAACCCGCTGGTCACGGCGCTGACCTCGCTCGCCGACGCCGGGTCGACGGCGCTGTGGACCCTGGGCATCGTCGCGGTGGTCGTGCTCATCATGCTGGCGTTCGCGCGCTGGGCGCCGCAGGTGCCCGGCTCGCTCGTCGCCGTCGCGGTCGTCACGATCGGCGCGGAGCTGCTGGGCGCACCGGTGGCTCGCATCGGCGAGCTGCCCGCGTCGCTGCCCGCTCCCGGGCTGCCGGGTCTGAGTCTCGGGCTGCTGCGCGAGCTGGCCAGCCCGGCCGTGGCGGTCGCGGCGCTGGCGGCCATCGAGTCGCTGCTGTCGGCCCGCGTGGCCGCGTCCATGCCCGGTGTGCCCGACGACGCCCGCCGGTACGACCCGGACCGTGAGCTGGTCGGGCAGGGACTGGCCTCGCTCGCGGCGGGGGCGTTCGGCGGCATGCCGGCGACCGGCGCGATCGCGCGCACCGCGGTCAACGTCCGTGCGGGTGCCCGCACGCGACTGGCGGCCGTGGTGCACGCGGTGGTCATCCTCGCGGTGATCTACCTGGCCACCGGCCCGGTCTCGACGATCCCGCTGGCCGCCCTCGCCGGGGTCCTCATGGTCACCGCGACCAAGATGGTCTCGCTGGCGACGGTGCGGTCCGTGGTGCGCTCGACCAAGGCCGACGCGCTCGTGTTCGCCGTGACGGCGGTCATCACCCTCGCGGTGGACCTCATCGAGGCCGTGCAGGTCGGGCTGGTCGTCGCGGCATTCTTCGCGCTGCGCTCGGTGTCCCGGGCGGCCAGCGTGCACCGTCAGCCGCTGCCCGGACCGGCGCACGAGGGCGACGAGCACATCGCGCTCTACCGGCTCGACGGGGCGATGTTCTTCGGCGCCTCCGACCGGATCCAGGCGTTGATCGCGCGCAACCGGGATGCGTGGGTGGTCGTGCTGCGGCTCTCGCACCTGCGGTTCGTCGACGCGACCGGGGCGCACGCGCTCGGCGAGCTGGTCGCCGACCTGGAGCGTGCGGGGATCGTCGTGCTGGTCAAGGGCGTGCAGCCCGCGCACCTGGCGCTGCTGACGAGCGTGGGCGTGCTCGACGAGCTGCGGCACGAGTCGCACGTGTTCGACGAGCTCGAACCGGCGTTGGAGCACGCGCGTTCGCACGTGCTGCAGCGGGCGATGACCGCGGCCGCCTGACCCGCGTGACGGCGGGTCAGCGGGTCCCAGGCAGGTCGGGTAGCAGACCGGCGAGCACCTCGACGCCGTGCGCAGCCTCGGCCGGGGTCGCCGCGGAGTAGCTGATCCGCAGGTAGGGGCCGACTGGCTCGGTGACCCACCACGGCGAGCCTGCCGACACGTCGACACCTGCGCCGGCCGCTGCGGCGGCAAGCGCGACGTCGTCGGTGCCGTCGGGCAGCCGCACCCACAGGTGCAGGCCCTGGTCGGGCACGAGCGCGAGCGACTCGGCGCCCAGGTGCCGAACGACCGCGGCGGCCAGCGAGTCGCGCCGCTCGATCAGCGTCGTCCGCGCGGCGCGCACGTGCCGCCGCCAGCCGGGCCCGGTGACGACGTCGAGCGCGGCGTGCTGCAGCACCCCGGACACGTACAGGTCGGCGGCGGTGCGCCCGGCCGCGAGGCGCGCCACGACCGGCCCGCGACCGACCACGGCCGCCACCCGGAGCGCGGGCACGGTCGACTTGGTCAGCGAGCGCAGGTGCAGCACGGTGCCGTCGGGGTCGTCGGCGGCGAGCGTTCGGGGGGTGCCGGCGAGCACGAAGTCGTGCGCCCAGTCGTCCTCGACGAGGAAGCACCCGTGCCGACGGGCGACGGCCACGAGCTCGCGGTGCGTGCGGGCGGGCCAGCTGGTCCCCGTCGGGTTCGCGCCGTGCGGCTGGGCGTACACCACGCGGGCCCCGCTGGCCTGCAACGCCCGGTCGAGGTCGAGCGGGTCGGGTGCGCCGTCGGGTCCGCGGTGCACGGGCACGATCGTGAGCCCCGCCGCGTGCGCGGCGGCCAGGGCGCCGAGGTAGGTGGGGGACTCCATGACGACGGCGTCCCCGGGCCGGCACAGGCTGGTGAAGATCGTCGCGAGCGCTGCCTGCGTGCCCGCGCAGACCAGGACGTCGTCGGCCTGGGCGCCGGCCTCGGTGGCGAACCAGGCGCGCAGCTCGGGCAGGCCGGTCGGGTCGACGCGACCGAGCGCGGCGGGGCGGCGGGCCGCGCGGGCGAGCGCCTGGGAGACGAGGTGGTGCGGCTGCTGCTCAGGGGCCAGGTACCCGCTGGACAGCGCGATCGTGCCGGGTCGTGAGGGGTGAAGCAGGGCGCCGAGTGCCGTGGCCTGCACCGCCGCGGGTCCCATCGCCGTGAGCTGCCATGCGGTGTCACCGCCGGGCCCGGCGGTCTGGCGGCGGGCGAACGTGCCCTCGCCGGGTCGGGTCTCGACGAGTCCTTCGGCGGCGAGCAGGCGCAGCGCGGCGGCGACGGTGACCGGTCCGACGCCGTGCTCGGCGGCGAGCGTGCGGGAGGACGGCAGGCGTGCCCCGGCGGGTGCGGCGCGCACGACGGCTCGCAGCGTGTCCGCGAGGCGTCGTGCGCTGCTATCGTCGTTCATGAACCTAGACAATAGCGCTACTGTGGAACTGCCCGAAGTGCTACCGGTCGCCGGGACGGGGTCGCCCACCACTCGACGGTCGGTGGCGCCGCTGCTGTGGGGCTCGGTCGGCGTCCTGACGTTCTCGCTCACCCTGCCGCTGACCCGGGCCGCGCTCGTCGGCTTCGACCCGCTCGTCGTCGCGCTGGGACGCAGTGCGATCGCGGGGCTGCTCGCGCTGCCGCTCCTGCTGCTCACGCGTCAACCCAGGCCCACGCGCGCCCAGTGGCGGCACATCGCCGTCGTCGCCGCGTGCATCACCGTCGGATTCCCGCTGCTGAGCTCGTGGGCGCTCGCGCGCGTCCCGGCCAGCCACGGTGCGGTGTTCCTCGCACTGCTGCCGGTAGCCACCGCGATCCTGTCGCTGCGGCACACCCGCGAGCGCCCGGGCCGACTCTTCTGGGTCGCCGCGAGCGCGGGCGCCCTGGTCGTCATGGTCTACGCCGTGCTGGCGCGCGGGTTCGACGGCGTGCACGGGGCGGACCTGCTGCTCGTCGGCGCGATGCTCTGCGGTGCGCTGTCCTACGCCGAGGGGTCCGTCGTGACGCCGCACCTGGGCAGCTGGCAGGTCACGTGCTGGGCGCTGGCCCTCGCGTTGCCGGTGCTCGGCCCGATCGTGCTGGCCGACCTGCTCGTCACCGGGCCGCACGCGCCCGCCTCGGCGTGGGCGGCGCTGCTGTGGATGGCGTTCGTCGGGATGATCGGCGGCTTCGTCGCCTGGTACCACGCGCTGCGCACGGGCGGCGTGGCCCGGATCAGCCAGCTGCAGCTCGTCCAGCCGCTGCTGGCGATCGCGTGGTCGTCGGTGCTGCTCGGGGAGTCGGTGCCGGTCTCGCTCGTGGTGGCCGGCGTGCTGACGGTCGCGTGCGTGGCGGTGGCCCAGCGGGCACGCGCGTGAGGCCGCGTCGGGCCGGCTTCAGCAGGCGGCGATGAGCACCTGGGCCGCGCGCCTCGCGTGCACGGCCGCCTCGCCGTTCCCGGCGATGGCGGCCGTCGTCTGGGCTCCCTCGGCCAGCAGGGCGAGCTGGGCGGCGAGCTCGTCGGTGCACCCGGCCTCGGCGACGAGGTCGGCGACGAAGGCCTGGAACGACTCCTTGTGCCGCCGGGCCTGCTCGGCGACGGCGGGGGAGGTGGCGCCGATCTCGCCGAACGCGTTGATGAACCCGCAGCCGCGGAAGTTCTCGTCGGCGAACCAGTCGGCCAGGTAGTCGTAGATGGCCAGGAGTCGCTCGCGTGGGTCGCTGACCTGGGCGACCTTGTCGGCGACGCCGTGCGTCCACTGCTCGTGCCGGCGCTGCAGGACGGCGAGGACGATCTGCTCCTTCGAGGCGAACAGCGTGTAGAGGCGCTTGAGCGAGACGTCGGCGGCCGTGCGCAGCTCGTCCATGCCGACGGCCTGGATGCCCTTGCCGTAGTAGAGGCGGTCGGCGGCCTCGACGATGCGCTCGCGGATCTCGGTGTCACTCACGGGCCCAGTGTACTTGCGCCGAGAACGGACGTTCTCTAGGGTGAGATCCGACAGAGAACGACCGTTCTCGTCATCGGGGAAAGGACTCATCATGGCCTTCGTCACCGTCGGTACCGAGAACTCCACCGCCATCGAGCTCTACTACGAGGACCACGGCACCGGGCAGCCGGTCGTGCTCATCCACGGGTACCCGCTCGACGGCGACTCGTGGGAGAAGCAGACCGTCGCCCTGCTCGCCGCGGGCAAGCGCGTCATCACCTACGACCGCCGCGGGTTCGGCCGCTCCAGCCGACCCACCACCGGGTACGACTACGACACGTTCGCCGCCGACCTCGACACGCTGCTGACGCACCTCGACCTGCACGACGCGATCCTCGTCGGCTTCTCCATGGGCACCGGCGAGGTGGGCCGCTACCTGGGCACCTACGGCTCCGCGCGCGTGGCCAAGGCCGCGTTCCTCGGCTCGCTCGAACCGTTCCTGCTGCAGACCGACGACAACCCCGAGGGCGTCCCGCAGGACGTTTTCGACGGGCTCAAGGCCGCGGCCACCGCCGACCGGTACGCGTTCTTCACGCAGTTCTTCAACGACTTCTTCAACACCGACCAGTTCCTCGGCAACCGGCTCTCGCAGGAGGCGCTGCAGGCCTCGTGGGACACCGCCGCGGGCGCCTCGCCGTTCGCGTCCGTCGCGGCGCAGCCGACCTGGCTGACCGACTTCCGGGCCGACATCCCCACGATCGACGTCCCCACGCTGATCGTGCACGGCACCGGCGACCGGATCCTGCCGATCGACGTCACCGGACGCCGCTTCGCCCAGCTGCTGCCGTCAGCCACCTATGTCGAGATCGAGGGTGCACCCCACGGCCTGCTCTGGACGCACGGCGCCGAGGTCAACGAGGTGCTGCTGGCGTTCGTCGCGTCGTAGCTCTCACCGGCGCCCCGTGCGCCGGCAGGCGCGGGCGGCCCGTCCTCCGAGGCGAGGGCGGGCCGCCCGTGGCCCGCGAGGCGAGGCCCCTCACGCCCAGCCGCAGGCCTGCCCGATGTACTCGTGGATCTGCCCGCGGACCTGCGTGGTGACCGGCAGGTAGAACACGGGCACCGGCACCCCGTCGACGGTCGCGTGCACGCCGAGGAACGTGCCGCGCTTGTCCTCGGCCACCGCGTGCGCGTCGCAGCGTGCCGGTTCGAACGTGAGCACCGCCGTCCGCTCGTCCGCCGTACTGCCCGGGTCATCGGCCAGGTCAGTGGCCAGGTCAGTGGCCAGGTCGGACGGCGACCACGCAGGTCCGTCGGGCGGTGCGAGCAGGACGGACCCGTCGATCTGCTCGACCCGCACCGCGGGGCCTCCCTCGACCGGCAGCAGCCGCACCGTCAGCGCCGCCACCAGCCGACCGTCCGACTGCTGCACATCGAGCGCGTCGTCGACCGTCAGTCGGGCCCCGCGTGCCACCGACGCGGCGGCGCAGTCCTCACCGTGGATGCGCGCCAGGTGCCCGCGCGGGTCCTGCGGCTCGAGGGTCAGCCGAGACTCGCGCCCCTGCTCGTCACGCACCAGCAGCGTGACCGACGCGGCCGCCGCGGGTTCGGAAGCGGCTGCCGTCGCGCACACCGGAGCGCCCAGGGCCACCGATACGGCGCGCGTGGTGCCCGGGCGCACCGTCCGTCCCCGCTCGCCCACCGCCTGCCCCGAGAACGTCGGCGCGGTCAGCGTGACCCCGACCACCTCCACCGCGCTCGCGCCGTCGTCGGTGACGTCGACCTGCACTACCCGGTCGGCCCAGTCCGACCGGCTCTGCGAGAGGGCCACGGACAGCCCCTCCAGCACGGCGGCCGGCACGGGCGCAGCAGGGTGGGCGGCTCTCGGCGCGGCGGACGGCCCACCCGTGGACGTGCCCCCGCACGCCACGAGCAGCACCGCCGTCGCCGCAGCGGCGGCCACCAGCCGCGCGGTGCCCAGCCTCAGGCCTCGTCGAGGACGCAGAACTCGTTGCCCTCCACGTCCGCCAGCACCACGAACGTCGAGTCGTCCCCCTGGCCCACGTCCACGCGGCGCGCACCGAGGCCCTCGAGTCGCGCCACGTCGCCCGCCTGGTCGGAGGAGGAGAAGTCCAGGTGCACCCGATTCTTCGCGCTGCGCCGCTCGGGCACCGGCTGGAACACGATGCTCGGCGGACCGTAGAGGGTCTCGCCCTGCTGCGGGTGCAGGATCACCTCGCCGCGTGCTCCGTCCTCGCGCCCGCTCCACCCGAGGGCCCGAGCCCAGAAGTCCGCCACGGTGGCCGGGTCGGTGCTGTCCACCACGACTCCGCTGAAGGTCAGTGCCATGCGCGCCATGATGCCGCCCACCGACGCGGACGGCATCCGCCGCTGCCGGGTCCGTTGGGCGGTCAGCGCCCCTGCCGTCGGGCAACCGCCGTGTTCGCGACGAAGGCCGTCAGGCCCGTGACCCCTGCGACGACACCCGTCTGCACCACCGACCATCCCTCGGCGATCCCGTAGCCGACCAGGGAGCCGGTGGAGACCACCGCGAACAGCAGGCTCGTCCGGCGGGTGCGTGCTTCCTGATCGGGTGTGGCCACCCCGCAGTGTGGCATCACGGGCGGCTCGCCGGCGGTGGTCGTGGTCGGCCACGAGTGCGTCGGGTACCGCCGGGAGGAGGCAGCGGTCCGGCGCGCGCTGGCCTGACGGCCGGTGGTCCGCCTGCTCAGGACACGGTCGGGGTGCGATCCAGCATCGCTTCCAGTGCTCCGACCACCTCGGGGGCGTCGGGCCGCACGCGGGGCCTGAACCGGCGCACCCGACCGTCGGGCGAGACGAGGAACTTCTCGAAGTTCCAGGTGATGCGCCCGGCCTTGCCGTCGTCGTCCGGGAACCGCGTCAGCTCGCGGTACAGGGCGTGCGCGTGCCGCCCGTTGACGGGGGTCTTCTCCAGCATGGGGAACGTGGTGCCCCAGGTCGTCGAGCAGTACTCCTCGATCGCGTCCGCCGACCCGAGCTCCTGCAGGAACTGGTTGCTCGGGACGCCGACGACGGTGAAGCCACGAGGTCCGTACGTGCGGTGCAGGGCCTCGAGCTGCTCGTACTGCGGGGCGAGGCCGCACCGCGACGCGACGTTGACGACCAGGGTGAGCCGGTCGCCCACCAGGCCGCCGAACGTGGTCTCCTCCCCGTGCAGGGTGCGGACCGGGATGTCGTCGAACCTCATGGGACCCCCTCCGGCCTCGACCCGCCGCCGACGCTAGCCCGCCGGGGCGGACCTGGGGAAGAGGTGTGCGGCGGGGAGACGGGGACGGAGACGGTGACGGGGACAGGTGACGCTCACGCGACCGGGCCGGGCGGGGTGCCACCGGCGCGGTACTCCTGCAGCGGGACCGCCTGCGCCGACCAGGCCCGCACCACGGGGTCGACGATGCGCCAGGCCTCCTCCGCCTCGTCCCCACGGATGAAGAGCATCGGGTCGCCCTGCAGCATCTCCCGGACCAGGTTCGCGTAGGGCGACAGCGGCGGCGGGCTCGAGACCGTCTCGAGCCTGCGCGGCTCGGCGGTGCGGTCGGGGCCGTTGAGGGTCGTCGACAGGTGCACGTACGGCTCGGTGAGCCCGAGGCGCAGCACGTTCGGCTCGACGCCCGGCCACTGCTCGGTGAGGTAGCGCGGGACGGGACGGAAGTGCACGGCGATCTCCGCCGAGGAAGCCGCGAGGGCCTTGCCGGAACGGATCGTCACCGGCACGCCGGACCAGCGCGGGCTGTCGACCTCCAGGGTCAGCGCCGCGTACGTCTCGGTACGGAGAGCGGGATCCACACCGGGCTCGTCGACATACGAGGGCACGGCCCGGCTCCCGATCGTCCCCGCGGTGTAGCGCGCCCGGACGGTGCTCGCGCGGACGCGCGCGGGGTCGGGGGTGGCGACCGCCCGCAGCGCCTCGACCCGCATCGCACGGAACGAGTGCGCGTCCATGCGCGCCGGCTGCTCCATGAGGACCAGGGCCATGACCTCCATCAGATGGTTCTGCAGCATGTCCTTGAGGGCGCCGGCACGGTCGTAGTACGACGCGCGGCCCTCCAGCGTCAGGTCCTCCAACCAGCTGATGTCGATGCGCTCGACGTGCTCCGCGTGCCAGGCCGGCGAGAAGACCCGGTTGAGGAAGCGCAACGTCACGACCCTGCGCACCAGCTCGCTCGAGAGGAAGTGGTCGACCCGGAACACGGTCGGCGCAGGCAGGCGCAGGCGCAGCAGCTCGTTGAGCTCGCGTGCCGAGGCCAGGTCGGTGCCGAACGGCTTCTCGATCGCCACGGCGTCGGCGGCGCCCAGGCCGGCGGCGGCCAGCGCGGGCAGGACGTCGTGCAGCAGCGCCGGCGGCAGGGCGAGGTACACGAGCGTCGCCGCGTGGCCCTCTCCCAGGACGGCGGCGACGTCGGCGGCGCGGGTGACGTCCGCAGGCCGGAAGGTGAGCATCTGCAGCAGCTGGTCGTGGGCCTCTGCGGACGCCGTCGAGTGCGCCCGCAGCGCGGAGGCGACGTGCTCGCGGAACGTCTCGGTCGTCCAGTCGGTGTCGGCCGAGCCGACGATGCTCAGGCCCGGCGGGAGGGCTCCCGCGGCCACCAGCTGGGCGACGGCGGGCAGCAGCAGGCGTCGGGCGAGGTCGCCCGAGGCTCCGAACAGGACCATCCGTCGGATCACCGGACACCCCCTCCGCCACCGAGGACCGCACCCGGTGCGGGCGAGCCCCTGGGTGCATCACACGGCCGACGGTGCCCCGCGTCATCACCCGGGCGGGATGAGGCGCCCGCGTGAACCCGGCGATACCAACGGGGGAGCAGGGCCAGTCCCGACCACGAGAGGTCCGACCACCATGGACGACTACCCGCTGATCGCGGACCACGGGATGATCGGCGACCTGCAGACCGCGGCGCTCGTGGCCACCGACGGCTCCGTCGACTGGTTCTGCGCCCCCCGGTTCGACTCGCCGAGCGTGTTCGCGGCCCTGCTCGACCACGCGGAGGGCGGGCGCTTCCGCGTGCGCCCGACGATCCCCACCTTCACGGGCAAGCAGCTCTACCTGCCCGACACGGCCGTGCTGGTCACCCGGTTCATGACCGAGGCCGGCGTCGGCGAGGTCGTCGACTTCATGCCGGTCGCCGGGGCGGTCGCCACCGACCGCCATCGCATCGTGCGCCTGGTCAGGTGCGTGCGGGGTCAGATGACGTTCGCCCTCGACCTCGCGCCCCGCCTGGACTACGGGCGTGACGCGCACACCGTCGAGGTCACGGACGACGGTGTCGTCGTGCGCGGCAGCCGCTCGGCGATGGTCGTCCATCTCGTGCGTGAGCCGCAGGACGCGAGGCTGGCCCAGCTGCACGTCGACGAGCGCGGGGACCTGCACGCCGAGCTGACGCTCCGCGCGGGGCAGGTGCGCGGGGCCGTCCTGGAGACGGGGACCACCGGACCCGCCCGGCAGTACCGGGTGGCTGAGGTCGAGGAGCTCCTGGCGCAGACGACGAGCTTCTGGGAGCGGTGGCTCGCTCGCTCGACCTACGTCGGCCGCTGGCGCGAGCAGCTGCGACGGTCCGCGATCACGCTCAAGCTGATGACGTACGCGCCCAGCGGCGGGCTGGTCGCCGCACCGACCGCGTCGTTGCCCGAGCAGGTCGGCGGGGAGCGCAACTGGGACTACCGGTACACCTGGGTGCGCGACGCGTCGTTCTCCGTCTACGCCCTGCTCGGCCTCGGGCTCACGGACGAGGCCACCGCGCTGATGGGCTGGCTGCGCGACCGCGTGGACGAGAGCGCCGGGCGAGGCACGCCGCTGAAGATCATGTACCGCGTCGACGGCTCGAGCGACCTGGTGGAGGAGGAGCTGGCGCACTGGGAGGGGTACCGGGGCTCGCGTCCCGTCCGTATCGGCAACGGCGCCGCCGACCAGCTCCAGCTGGACATCTACGGCGAGGCGATGGACAGCATCTACTTCGCCGACCAGCGCGGACTGCACGTGGGTCACCGCGGCTGGCAGAAGATCGTCGAGATGCTGCAGTGGCTCGCCGACAGCTGGGACCAGCCCGACGAGGGCATCTGGGAGACCCGGGGCGGCCGTCAGGACTTCACCTACGCCCGGCTGATGAGCTGGGTGGCCTTCGACCGGGGCATCCGTCTGGCCACGACCCACGGCCGACCGGCTCCGCTGGCCCGTTGGCAGCACGAGCGCGACGCCGTCTACGACCAGATCATGTCCCGAGGGTGGAGCAGCCGGCGGGGTGCGTTCGTGCAGCACTACGGCACCGAGGTGCTCGACGCCTCCCTGCTGCGGATGTCGACCGTCGGCTTCGTCACCCCCAGCGACCCGATGTGGCTGTCCACGCTGGCGGCGATGGACCGCGAGCTCGTCACGGACAGCCTGGTGTACCGCTACGACCCCGCAGCCTCGCCCGACGGGCTGCGCGGGACCGAGGGCACGTTCTCGTTGTGCACGTTCGCGTACGTCGACTCCCTCGCCCGCGCCGGGCGTCTCGACCTCGCCAGGGTCGTCTTCGAGAAGATGCTGACGTATGCCAACCACGTCGGGCTCTACTCCGAGGAGATCGCCCTGACCGGCGAGCAGATCGGCAACTTCCCGCAGGCGTTCACGCACCTGGCGTTGATCGACGCGGCGATCACGCTCGACCGCCAGCTCGACGCCCGCAGCCGCACCTGGCCCTGATGCGAGCCGATCTGACCCGACCCGACCCGACGGCTCGTGTCATCCGCCCCGGATGAGGACGCCGCGACCCGGGCGCTGCGAGTCTGGTCGGGCCAGCCGTCCGACGGAGGAGCGACATGACCGAGAAGCACCGGGCGCCGGGCGCCGTCGTCGAGAACACGTCGTGGACGACCGAACCGGGACCGACCGCGTGGGTGGGCTGGATCGCGTTCGCCGGTGCCATGATGATCATGCTGGGCCTGTTCCACGCCATCCAGGGCCTGGTCGCGCTGTTCCGCGACGAGTACTTCCTCGTCGCCCCGAGCGGGCTGGCGATCAGCATCGACTACTCCCAGTGGGGCTGGATCCACCTGGTCCTCGGCATCGTGGTCGCAGGTGCCGGGCTCGCGCTGCTCGTCGGGCAGATGTGGGCGCGGGTCGTCGCCGTGCTGCTCGCGTTCCTCAGCGCCCTGGCGAGCGTCGCGTTCCTGGCGGCCTACCCCATCTGGTCGGTGCTGATGATCGCGGTCGCCATCCTGGTCATCTGGGCCGTCATGGTGCACGGGCGGGAGATGAGGCGGGTCGACGTCTGAGCGGACCCCGGCGCCCTGCCCGCGTCGGACCCACCCGATGGCCGACCGTGACCCTCGGGGATACCGTGGCGTGGCCGGGGTGAGTGACGCCCGGCCACGGTCGGGGGTCACCGGGGGGTGCCATGCGGCAGGTGGTCGAGCAGGCCGCGCCCGCAGCGCCCGGCACCGCAGCAGCGCGCCCCTCGCGTCCCCGTGACGCGTACCCGCCGTCCCGCTTCCAGGTCCCGACCGTCCCTGACGGCCTCGTGCGTCGCGAGCGGCTCCTGCACCGGGTGTCGTCCGGGGTGCAGGGACCGCTGACCCTCGTCAGCGCGGCGGCGGGCAGCGGCAAGACGAGCCTGCTGGCCTCGTGGGCCGCCGACCGCGCGATCCCCGGACCGCTGGTGTGGATGAGGCTCCAGGAGGGTGACGAGCACCCCGACGCCTTCTGGTCCTCGCTCGCGCGAGGTCTGACCGTCGGGGACGCCGCTCTCTCCGGGCTGCCGCTGCCCGACCTGCCGGGCCCAGCCGGTGCGACCGGTACGACCGCTCCGCCCGGGCCGGCCGACCGGGCCGTGCTCGACATGCTCGCCTGGTGGCTGACCGACGCGGGCGGGCGGACGGTCCTGGTGCTGGACGACGCGGAGTACCTGGCGGACCGCGCGCTCGGCGACGGCCTCGGGTACCTCCTGCGCCACAGCGGGGAACACCTTCACGTGGTGCTGCTCACCCGCACCGAGCCGTGCCTGCCTCTGCACCGGTACCGGCTCGACGGCGACGTCACCGAGATCCGTCAGGCCGACCTCGCTCTCACGGACCACGAGGCCGTCGCCCTCCTGGAGGCCGCACAGGTCGACCTGGCGCAGGTCGAGCTGACCGACCTGATGGAGCGCACGCACGGGTGGGTCGCGGGGGTGCGGTTCGCCGCACGGGAGCTCGCCGGGCGTCCGCGCGTCGGGTCGGGCCACGCCGGGCCGGGTGCGTCCACGAGCGAGTCCGGCGGAGTCGAGGCCGAGGTCGGGGTTGGCGTCCGCGACGACGAGCCGACGGACGGTGCTCTGACGGCCTACCTGCGGGCCGAGGTCCTCGACGCGCAGCCGGCCGAGCTGCGGGAGGCGATGCTGCGCTGCGGTGTCGTCGACGTCCTCGAGGCGGGACTGGTCGACGCACTCGTCGACGGGGCGCACGGGCAACAGGTGATCGACCGGCTGACCGCCTCGGGCGCGTTGCTGGACGCCGACCCGGACCGGCGAGGGAGCTTCCGGTTCCAGCCGCAGCTGCGTGACCTGCTCCGTGCACAGCTCTCGGAGGAGAGCCCGGAGACGGTCGCGACCGGTCATCGACGCGCCGCGCAGTGGTTCGCGGCACAGGGACGCTCGGGTGCCGCGATCAGCCACGCCGTGCGTGCCGGTGCCTGGGACCTTGCCGCTGCGGTCGCCGTGGACGGGCTCGACGCGGCGGCCGCGCTCGCCGGCCGCGTCGAGCCGCACCTGCGCGTGCTCCTGGACGGGCTGCCCGACGACGTGCGGGGCGCGGAATCCGCCCTGGTGCGGGCCACGGCGGCGCGGCTGGCGGACGACGGGGAGCTGGTGGCGCGCGAGCTGCGTCGGGCCCGCGCGGGTGTCCGGGTGCCGGAGGAGCGTCGGTTCGACGCGAGCCTGCTCACCCTCGCGCTGCTGGAGGCCGAGCAGGCGACGCGGGCAGGCGACGGGCACGGCGCGGCGGCAGCCCTCTCCACGGCCGAGCGGCGGCTCCGCCGCACCAGCGGGGGGACGCCGGGACACCGGTCGGCGGTAGGGCGCCTGCTGGCCGTGCAGCGGTGCGAGCTCGACCTGCTCCGGTGCGAGCTGGCCGACGTCGCGGTGGCCGCGGCCGATCTCGAGCGGGTGCCCCAGGGGCAGGCCACCGCGCTCCGACGCCGAGCCCGTGCGGCGGCAGCTCTGAGCTGGTCGCTGACCGGGCAGCTGCGCCGCGCCGCCGCCGCGGCCCGTCTGGCGCTCGACGCCCGCCCCGGCGACGACCGGTGGGCGAGCGTGCGTGCGCTCCTCGCGCTGGCCTGGGTCGCGACCGAGGAGTACGACCTCGACGGCGCCGGGACGCTCGCCGCCGAGGCGTCGCGCCTCGGCGCCGAGGGCGACGCGGTCTGCGCCGTCGTGCTCGCGCTGGTCCGCGGTCGCGTGGTCCACGCGCGCGGTGACGACTGCGCGGCGCAGCAGCACGTCCGCCTCGCACGCTCCGGACGTGGGAGCCGAACGCTCCCGGCGCCGTGGGAGGACCGACTCGTGGCAGCGCAGGCCAGATGGGGTGCGCCGGGGCGTCGCACGGGAGGACCGGCCGGAGAACCGCCCGTGGTGGCGGTCCTCACGCTCGACGCGCGGCTGGATCTCCTGGTGCGGCGGGCCGAACGGGCCGAGAGGGCGGGCGACCGGGACCGCGCGCGGCTGCTGCTCGACCGGGCGCTTCGGCTCGCCGAGCCGGAGCTGATCCGTCGCCCCTTCCTCGAGGCCCCCGCCACGGTGCGGCGGATGCTCCCGGTCCGGACCTCGGCGCCGACGGCCTGGCTCGCGGTCCCGGCCGGGCGCACCGACGCCGGGACCCGCGGGCACCCGGCCGACCTCGGCGGGCAGGGCGTGCGTCGTCCGGGGTCGCAGCACCTGCGTCGGGAGGCGCTGGGTCGCCCGGTCGCGGTGCGTACCGGGTCCTGGGGGCCGCCGTCAGGACGTCGACCTGCGCCGGAGCACCTGACGGCCAAGGAGCTCCAGGTGCTCGAGCACCTCGGCCGCCTCCTGACGACCGCCGAGATCGCCGACACGATGTACGTCTCGGTGAACACGGTGCGGACCCACGTCAGGAACATCCTGCGCAAGCTGGACGTCGCGCGCCGGCACGAGGCGGTGCGCCGGGCTTGGGAGCTGGGCCTGCTCGGGCCGCCCGGTCAGGCGGACGCAGGCCCGGCCCGCGGCCCGGGGTCAGGGGCTGAGGACCGGTGAGGTCGCGATGTCGTCGCAGGAGGCCAGCAGTCGCGCCCGGAGCGGGTTCGAGCGGGCGGCGTACTCGCGCTGCAGGCGCACGTACTCGGCCTTGCCGGTCGGGGTCTCGATCGCGATGGGCTCGAGCCCGTACGACGTCACGTCGTAGGGCGACGCCTGCATGTCGGTCCTACGGATCCGCCCCGCGAGCTCGAAGCAGTCGAGGAGCAGCGCGCCGGGAACCAGCGGGCCGAGCTTGAGCGCCCACTTGTAGAGGTCCATGGTGGCGTGCAGGCACCCCGGCTGCTCGTCGGCGACCTGCGTCTGCCGCGTGGGTTGCAGCGAGTTGCGTGCGACGGCCTCGGGGGTGAAGAACCGGAAGGCGTCGACGTGCGAGCAGCGGATCCGGTGCTGCTCGACGACCGCGTCGGTGCCAGCCGCACCCAGGCGCAGGGGGAGCGGGTGCCGGTGCTCGCCGTCGGGCTCGCGGTAGACCATGGCCCACTCGTGCAGCCCGAAGCACCCGGTGAAGGCCGGGCGGGCGGCGGTGGCGGTGAGCAGCGTGCGGACGAACCGGACGGTGTCGCCGCGCGCCGCGAGGTAGGAGTCGACGTCGAGGGTCACGGCACCGTCCGGTGCGGTGCGGTACCAGCGCCACCCGGCGTGCGGGGCCGGGCCGTCCGCCCCGGGCGCGAGCGCGGTCCCGGCTCCGGGGTGCCAGCGGCGCAGCTGGGCGGGCTTGGTCGGGTAGTACTCGTAGAGGAAGTCCTCGATCGCGTGCCGTTCGTGGCGCGAGCGGCGCTCGCGGTGACCGGCGGTCAGCGCGTCGGCCCGGGCGGCGTGCGCGGCGGCCCGGGCCTGCCAGGTCGCGGGGTCGAGCACGGCCGCGACCCCGGGTGTCGCGGCGGGGGAGGTCATGGGGTCAGGGTAGGCGGCCGGGCCGTTCGGGCAGCGCGTCGGGGGCGAGGTCGGCCGCCCAGGTCGAGGCCGCGTGCAGCGCCCGCTCGAGCGGTCCCCGGCCGAGCCGACGACGCCACGCCCAGCACCCGAGGACGATGACGCCGACGAACCACAGCCACCAGCCGAGCGAGGTGTCCCAGACGATCCACGGCCCGACGACGGCGATGGCGACCAGGTGCGCGGTGTAGGCGGTGAGCGCGAGCGCACCGGTGGCGGCCAGCGGGGACAGGGTCCGGGGCCAGCGGTCGGCGGCGACGAGCGCGGCGGCGAGCACGAGCAGCGCGACACCGGTGTTGCCCACGACCTCGAACGTCGTCGAACTGTGCGGCTCGCTCGTGGCCAGCGGCGTCGGCAGCCCGAGGACGTGCAGCGCGACCCACGACCCGCCGTGCCCGAGCACGACGAGACCCAGGCCGAGCACCGCACCGGCGCGGCGCAGCCGGGTGGAGCGCAGGTCGGACCGGCCGATCGCGAGCCCGGCGAGCACGTACGCCATCCACACGGCGGCCGGGTAGTAGTGCCCGACGACGACGTCGGCAAGGGTCTGCGGGGACCCTGCTGACAGCTCCGGCAGCCGCGGCTGGGCCCACTGGACGACGAGCGGTCCGAGGAGCGCGACCACGGCGGCCGCGGTGACGAGCGCCGACCGTGACCAGGTGAGGGCGACGACGCCGAGCGCGAAGTAGACGGCGTAGGACGTGAGGATGATCGCGATGGGCACGTCGAGCAGCACGAGCGCCTGGCCGAGGGCGAGCAGCAGCCCGCCGCGCACGAGGATCCGCAGCCGGGCCTGCACGAGCCGGGTGCCCTGCACCGGGTCGGTCCCGCCGGACAGCAGCCCGAGCCCGACGCCGGCGAGCACGACGAACAGGGCGGCGGACCGTCCGTCCGCCAGCTGGGAGAACCCGCCGGGCGGGATCGGCCCGTGGTCGTCCGGGCCGACGTGCGCGGTGACCATGCCCAGCACGGCGATCCCGCGGGCGACGTCGACCCCCTCGATCCGGCGCATGGCGGACATGCTACGGAGCGGGGCGTGCGGCGGGGGTGATTCGGCGCACACCCGTGCGTCTCGCATCGCGGTCACCGAGGGTCCGACCCTTGGACCCGAGGCCCCTCACCTGCTTACAGTGTCGTGTGAACTCCCCGTCCCGCCCCGGCGTCTACACGCACGGTCACCACGAGAGCGTGCTGCGCTCGCACCGCTGGCGCACCGCCGAGAACTCCGCCGCCTACCTGCTGCCGTCCTTGCGGCCAGGTCAGAGCCTGCTCGACGTGGGCTGCGGGCCCGGGAACCTCACCGTCGACCTCGCGCGTCGCATCGCTCCGGGTGAGGTCGTCGGGGTCGACGCCTCCGGCGCCGTCATCGAGCTCGCCCAGGCCGAGAACGCCGACGAGCCGCACGTGCGGTTCGAGGTCGCCGACGTCTACGAGCTGCCGTTCGCCGACGGCACGTTCGACGTCGTGCACGCCCACCAGGTCCTCCAGCACCTGGCCGACCCCGTCCTCGCGCTGCGCGAGATGCGCCGCGTCACCCGCCCCGGCGGCATCGTGGCCGTGCGCGACGCCGACTACGCCGGCATGACCTGGTTCCCGCCGTCGCACGGCCTCGACGAGTGGCGCGAGCTCTACCACGAGGTCACCGAGGCCAACGGGCACGAGGCCGACGCCGGCCGTCACCTGCTGTCCTGGGTCCGCGAGGCCGGCTACGACCCCGAGGGCATCACGCCCGGGGCCGGCGCCTGGTGCTACGCCAGCCCGGAGGACCGCACCTGGTGGGCCGGACTGTGGGCGGACCGCATCGTGCAGTCGACGTTCGCCGCCCAGGCGCTCGCGCACGGGCTGGCCGACGAGGTCGGGCTCGAGCTGCTCGCCGACGCCTGGCGCGAGTGGGGCCACCAGCCCGACGCGTGGTTCGCGATCCTGCACGGCGAGGTCGTCGCGCGCGTCTGACTACCCTGGTCACGTGCGCATCGCGAGGTTCACCACCGGCAACGACCCCCGCTACGCCCTCGTCGAGGGCGAACCCGGGTCCGAGGAGCTCGTCGTCATCAGCGGCGACCCCATCTACACCCCGGTCCAGCCGACCGGCGAACGGCTCCGCCTCGACCAGGACGGCGTGCGCCTGCTGGCGCCCGTGATCCCGCGCTCGAAGATCATCGGCGTGGGCCGCAACTACGCCGACCACGCCGCCGAGCACGGCCACGAGGTGCCCGCGCAGCCGCTGCTGTTCCTCAAGCCGAACACCTCCGTGATCGGCCCGGACGACCCGATCGTGCTGCCCGACTGGACCGAGCACGTCGAGCACGAGGCCGAGCTGGCCGTCGTGATCGGCAAGGTCACCAAGGACGTGCGCCCCGACAAGGCGCTCGACCAGGTCTTCGGGTTCACGGTCGCCAACGACGTCACCGCGCGTGACATCCAGCGCTCCGACCTGCAGTGGACCCGGGCCAAGGGGTTCGACACGTCGTGCCCGATCGGCCCGTGGATCGTGCCGGGGCTCGACGTCGACGACCTGGCCGTGCGTGCGCGGGTCAACGGGGTCACCACGCAGGACGGTCGCACGTCGCAGATGGTCTTCGACGTCGCCTACCTGATCTCGTACGTCTCGGAGGTGTTCACGCTGCTGCCCGGCGACGTGATCCTCACCGGCACGCCCGCCGGGGTCAGCCCGATCGTGGCGCGCGACGTCGTCGAGGTCGAGGTCGAGGACATCGGCACGCTGCGCAACCCGGTGCTGCGCCGCTCCTGAGCCCGTCAGCCGGTCGGCGCGCGCTGCTCCTGCTGGTCGGGCACGAGCAGCACGGCCCCGACGAGGAAGCAGACGCCGCCGACGAACGTGCCGAGGTTCGCCAGAGCGGCGTCGCGCAGCTCCCCGGACGGCACGTACTTCGCAGCGACGGCCGAGACCCCGAACGCGACCGATCCGACCAGGTTGAGCGTGGCGACCGCCCAGGTCAGGTCGCGCGGCCGCCACGCGACCCACGGTCGGGCCACGTCGGCGAACGCGAGCGCGCTCGCCACGAGGAACGCGACCGACCCCAGCGCGTCGGGCGCCCAGACGCGTCGCTGCGCCTCGTCGAGGGTGAGCGAGGCGTCGAGCGCGGCGAACGTGGAGACGTTGAACAGCACGGTTCCCGCGAGCTGGACCGTGCCCGCCCACCACGCCGGACGGTCGAGCGCGCGCACGTGGTGCCGCCACCGCGCGGCGGCCAGCGGGCGGGCTTCGGCACGCACGACGCCGAGCGAGATCAGCACCTGCAGCAGGGCGGCGAGCGTGAAGAAGACCGACCCGATCGCGTACGTCCAGCAGTCGGCCTGCACACCGACGAGCGAGGCGTAACCGGGTGTCGCGCCGAGGACGAAGCACGTGGAACCCAGCGCGAACAGCGCCGCCACCTGCCAGTCGGCGCGACCCGGCGTCCACCAGCGCACACGGACGTGCGCGGCGTCCCCCGTCGTCGGCGAGCGACCCTCGTCCGCGTCCATCGGTGCGCGCCTACAGGTGGCTGAACCCGCTGGACTCCTCGGGCGTCATCGACACCGTGACGGGGTGCCTGCTGAAGTGCCCGACGGCCTCCTCGAAGTCCGCCAGCAGGAGCTCCACGAGGTCACGGCTGACGTCCTGCCGGACGAGGACCCGCTGCACCGCGATGCCGCTCACCGCGCCGGTGAGCGGGTACGCGGGCACCTGCCAGCCCTTGGTCCGCAGACGGTCTGCGACGTCGTACAGCGTGAAGCCGGGGTCGACGCCCTCCCGGATGCGCCACGCGACGGCGGGGATGGCCGACTGCTGGTCGCCGGCGCAGACCAGGTCGAACGGGCCCAGGCGGGGGATCGCGTCGGCGAGGACCGTGCAGTTGTCGTAGGCGGCCTGGTGCAGGTCGCGATAGCCGGTCCGCCCGAGGCGCACGAAGTCGTAGTACTGCGCGACGATCTGCCCTGCCGGGCGGGAGAAGTTCACCTGGAACACGGGCATGTCCCCGCCCAGGTAGCTGACGTGGAAGATCAGGTCGTCGGGCAGCTCGGCGACGTCGCGCCAGACCACCCAGCCCACGCCGAGGGGTGCGAGCCCGAACTTGTGCCCCGACGTGCTGATCGACTTCACGCGCGGCAGCCGGAAGTCCCACACCAGGTCGGGGGCGCAGAACGGGGCGAGGAACCCGCCGCTGGCGGCGTCCACGTGCAGGTCGACGTCGAGCCCGGTGCGCGCCTGCAGGTCGTCCAGTGCGGCGGCGAGCGCGGCGACGGGTTCGTAGCTGCCCGTGTACGTCACGCCGAGCGTGGGGACCACGACGATCGTGTTCTCGTCGACGCGCTCGAGCATGTCCTCGGGCGTCATCTCGTAGTGCCCCTCGGACATCGGCACCTCGCGGATCTCGACGTCCCAGTACCGGGCGAACTTGTGCCACACCACCTGGACGGGCCCGCACACCATGTTGGGCCGATCGGTCGGCTTGCCCCCGGCCTGACGCCGGGCCCGCCAGCGCCACTTGGCGGCCATGCCGGCGAGCATGCAGGCCTCCGACGAGCCGATGCCGGAGGTGCCGATCGTCGTCTGCGACGCCGGCGCGTGCCACAGGTCGGCGAGCATGTGCACGCAGCGGCGCTCGAGCTCGGCCGTCATCGGGTACTCGTCCTTGTCGATGAGGTTCTTGTCGATGCACAGCGCCATGAGCGCCTTGACCTCGGGCTCCTCCCAGGTCTGGCAGAACGTCGCGAGGTTCTGCCGGGCGTTGCCGTCGAGCATGAGCTCGTCGTGCACCGCCTGGTAGGCCGCGGCGGGCGGCATGGTGCCTTCGGGGAAGGCGTACTTCGGCAGGGTCCGGGCGAGCCCGGCCTCGGCGAAGAGCGAGTCGTTCGCGTCCCCAGGACGCGGTGCGCGGTCGTGGAGTGCCATCCGGCCACTGTCGCAGCACCGTCCGGGGCGCGCGCGCCGGGAGCGCGGCGGCCCGCGCCGAGGGTCGTGCCTGACGGTCGGCGCCGTGCACCGCAACTAGGCTTGGCCGGTGACCTCCACCACCCCTGGCTCGTCCCCGGTCCGCGTCCGCTTCTGCCCGTCGCCGACGGGCACCCCGCACGTCGGCCTCATCCGCACCGCGCTGTTCAACTGGGCGTACGCGCGGCACGTCGGCGGCACGTTCGTGTTCCGCATCGAGGACACCGACCCGGCGCGCGACTCCGAGGAGAGCTACCAGCAGCTGCTCGAGGCGCTGCGCTGGCTCGGCATGGACTGGGACGAGGGTGTCGAGGTCGGTGGCCCGCACGAGCCGTACCGGCAGTCGCAGCGCATGGACCTGTACCGCGATGTCGCGCGCCGGCTGCTCGAGGGTGGATACGCCTACGAGTCGTTCTCGACGCCGGAGGAGATCGAGGCCCGTCACCGTGCCGCGGGGCGCGACCCCAAGCTCGGCTACGACGGCTTCGACCGCGACCTGACCGCCGAGCAGAAGGCCGCCTACCTGGCTGAGGGCCGCGAGCCCGTGCTGCGCCTGCGCATGCCCGACGAGGACGTCACCTTCACCGACCTGGTGCGCGGCGACGTCACCTTCAAGGCCGGCTCGGTGCCCGACTACGTCATCGTCCGCGGCAACGGCTTCCCGCTGTACACGCTGGTCAACCCCATCGACGACGCCCTCATGGGCATCACGCACGTGCTGCGCGGCGAGGACCTGCTCTCCTCGACCCCCCGCCAGGTCGTGCTCTACCGTGCGCTGCTCGAGCTCGGCGTCGCCACCGTGCTGCCCGTGTTCGGGCACCTGCCGTACGTCATGGGCGAGGGCAACAAGAAGCTCTCGAAGCGCGACCCCGAGTCCAACCTGTTCCTGCACCGCCAGCGCGGCTTCACGCCCGAGGGCCTGCTGAACTACCTGGCGCTGCTGGGCTGGTCCATCGCGCCGGACCGTGACGTCTTCTCCGTCGAGGAGATGGTCGGCGCCTTCGACGTCGCCGACGTCAACCCGAACCCGGCCCGGTTCGACCTGAAGAAGGCCGAGGCGATCAACGCCGCGCACCTGCGGCTGCTGGCGCCCGAGGAGTTCCGCGACCGCCTCGTGCCGTACCTGCACGCCGGCGGTCTCGTGCTCGTCGACTCCTACGCCGACCTGCCGGCGCAGCAGCGCGCGCTGCTGGACGCCGCGGCCCCGCTGGTGCAGGAGCGCATGACCTTGCTCGGTGAGGCGGTCGGCATGCTCGGCTTCCTGTTCGTCGCCGACGACGCGGTCGAGGTCGCCGAGGACGCGCGCGGTGCTCTGCGCGAGGAGTCGCCCGCGGTGCTCGACGCCTCCCTCGTCGCTCTCGGTGCGCTCCCTGCCGACGGCTTCACGACGGCGGCCACGCAGGAGGTCCTGCAGGCCGCGCTGGTCGACGGCCCCGACGGCCTGGGCATCAAGCCGCGGTTCGCCTACACGCCCCTGCGCGTCGCGCTGACGGGTCGTCGGGTGTCGCCGCCCCTGTTCGAGTCCATGGAGATCCTCGGCAAGGACGCCACGCTCGCCCGCATCGCGGCGCTGCGGTCGACCCTGTGACGGCACCGCTGGACCCGGGGGCCGGGGCGACGGGGCACCGAGGCGTGCTCGCCGGGCTCGTCGACGGGGTGCTGTTCGACGTCGACGACACGCTCGTGACCACGCGTGACGCGTTCGCGAGGGCCATCGACGCGGTGGCGGTGCAGTACCTGCCGCACGTGCCGCCCGAGGCCCGCCCGGCCGTGCTGGCGCTGTGGCGGGAGGACCCGGACGGGTACTACCGGGCGTACACGCGTGGCGAGCTGACGTTCGACGAGCAGCGCATGCGCCGGGCGAACCAGCTGCAGGCGCGGTTCGGTGGCGACGCGCTCGACGAGGCGGGCTACCGGGCGTGGCTGTCGGTGTTCTGGTCGGCCTTCGAGGAGGGCTGGCAGGGGCACGGGGACGCGCCCGGGCTGCTCGACCGGCTCGAGGCCGCCGGGATCGCCGTCGGTGCCCTCTCGAACGCCTCCACGACGCTGCAGACCTCCAAGCTGGCCCGTGCGGACCTGCTGCGCGTGCCGATGCTCGTCGGCGTCGACACCCTGGGCTTCGGCAAGCCCGACCCCCGGGTGTTCCTCGAGGCGTGCCGCCTGCTCGGCACGGACCCGGCCCGCACGGTGTACGTCGGCGACGAGCTCGACGTCGACGCCCGGGGTGCACGCGACGCGGGCCTGATCGGTGCGTGGCTGGACCGGCCGGGGGAGCGGCGCGGCGGCGCGCACCCCGAGGACCCGGACGACGCACGCGCCTCGGGCGTCCTGGTGGTCGGCTCGCTCACCGACCTCGGTGACGCGCTCGGCGTCTGAACCTTCCGGACGCGACGCGTCCTGAGCCCGCCGACGTGCCTCAGCGGCGTGTCCGGGCACGCCAGCAGCGTGTCAGGTAAGGCAGCTCGACGCGCTCGCGCCCACGCAGGTGCGGATGCGTGGCGACGAGCTCGTCGACCGCGTCCAGCAGGGCGTCACGGTCGGCGTCGGGCAGCGTCAGCAGGTGCGAGCGGCTCGCTGCGAGCGCGCGCAGCGCGGCGGGGGCGATCTCGTCGTGCCACCGGATCGTGGTGTGCTCGGTGGGCTCGAACTGCGGCCCGAGCGAGGGGCTGCGGTGGCTGGGTTCGAGGTCGTCGCCGCGGTGGATGATCTCGGTGAACGCGGCGACCCAGTCGACGTCGGGGTCGCGGACGTTCCACAGCACCGCCAGGGTCCCTCCCGGCCGCAGCACGCGCGCGATCTCGGCGGAGGCGGCCGTCTCGTCGAACCAGTGCCAGGCCTGGGCGACGGTGACCACGTCGGCCACGCCGTCGGGCAGCCCGGTCCGCTCGGCCGAGCCGGGGCGTGCCTCGACGCCGGGGACGGCAGCGAGCAGCTCTCCACGCATCGCGTCGGAGGGCTCGAGGGCGGTGACGTGCAGGCCCAGCTCGGCGAGCCGTGCGGTGAGCTTGCCGGTGCCCGCGGCGAGGTCCACGGCGTCGCGCGCGCCGGGCGGCACGCACCACCGGACGGCCTCGGCCGGGTAGGTCGGTCGGGTGGCCTGGTAGACGGCTGCACCGCGTTCGAAGGACGCGGCGCGTGCGGTGCGGTCGGCGTCCATGCCTCCACGGTGCCACGCGGGTCAAGGGTCGCGCCTGGCGGACGTGTCGTTGGTCACGAACGGCGGTGTCGGCCCTGGTCATCCCCGTCCTGGGGCCGTCCCGCAGGCGGACGGGAGCCGGTCGGCGGGTGCCAGTTGGACCCGCACGCCACCGCTCGGGTAGTGTTCTCCGGCGGTAGGACGTCCGGAAACGGCGGCTCCGCTGCCCCCCGGGGGAGCGGTCTGCGACCCCCGGAAGTCATACCCCATGGGGTATGGTGTAATTGGCAGCACGACTGGTTCTGGTCCAGTTAGTCTAGGTTCGAGTCCTGGTACCCCAGCGCGAGACCGCTGGCCGTTGGTCCGAGTCACTCGGAGCATCGGGTAGAGTTCTCACTCGTTCGGCAGCGCCTCCGGGTGCTGCAGGCGATAGGCCCCCGTTGTGTAGCGGCCTAGCACGCCGCCCTCTCACGGCGGTAGCGCCGGTTCGAATCCGGTCGGGGGTACGTCAAGGCCCGGTCACCATGTGACCGGGCCTTCGTCGTGCTCGGGGTCACGATCTCGAGGTCTCGTCGTTCACGACGAGAACGCCCGCACCTCGGCAGGGAGGTGCGGGCGTTCTCGGTGAGCGGTGGGTCGGGCCCGTCAGTCGGCGGTGCGGCGCAGGACCTCGGTCAGCCGGTTCGCGGCCGAGACCACGGCCGCGGCGTGCAGCCGGCCCGGCTGACGGGACAGGCGCTCGAGCGGCCCGGAGACCGACACCGCGGCGACCACGCGTCCGGACGGACCGCGGACGGGCGCCGAGACGGACGCGACGCCGATCTCGCGCTCGGAGACCGACTGCGCCCAGCCGCGGCGGCGCACGCCGGACAGGATCGTGGCGGTGAACTTCGAGCCCTGCAGTCCGCGGTGCAGCCGGTCGGGCTCCTCCCAGGCGAGCAGGATCTGCGCGGCGGACCCGGCCTGCATCGTCAGCGTGGCGCCGACCGGGATCGAGTCGCGCAGCCCGATGGGCCGCTCGGCGGCGGCGACGCAGATGCGCATGTCGCCCTGGCGCCGGTAGAGCTGGGCGCTCTCGCCCGTGTGGTCGCGCAGTGCGGCCAGCACAGGTCCGGCGGCGGCCAGCAGCCGGTCCTCGCCGGCGGCCGTCGACAGCTCGGACAGGCGGGGGCCGAGCACGAAGCGGCCCTGCATGTCACGGGCCACGAGGCGGTGGTGCTCGAGGGCCACGGCCAGCCGATGCGCCGTGGGGCGAGCAAGATGGGTGGCAGTGACGAGCTGCGCGAGCGTGGCGGGACCGGCCTCGAGGGCGCTGAGGACGGACGCGGCCTTGTCCAGAACGCCGACTCCGCTAGAGTTGTCCATAGGCCGATATTGCCGTCTCGCAGGCTGAGACGCAAGTCGAGTCGGCCGACGAACCCGGGAACACCCCCACCCGGACGAGAGAACAGGACCCAGGACATGGCCGGCACGTTGGCGGAGAAGGTGTGGGACGCGCACGTCGTGCGTCGTGGCACGGACGGTGCGCCCGACCTCCTCTACATCGACCTGCACCTGGTGCACGAGGTCACCAGCCCGCAGGCGTTCGAGGGCCTGCGCCTGGCCGGACGTCCGGTGCGCCGCCCCGACCTGACGATCGCGACCGAGGACCACAACACCCCCACGCTCGACATCGACCGGCCGATCGCCGACCTGACGAGCCGCACCCAGATCGACACCCTGCGCTCCAACGCGGCGGAGTTCGGCGTGCGGATCCACTCGCTCGGCGACGCCGACCAGGGCATCGTCCACCAGGTCGGGCCCCAGCTCGGCCTGACGCAGCCCGGTCTGACGGTCGTCTGCGGCGACTCGCACACCTCGACGCACGGGGCCTTCGGTGCCCTCGCGTTCGGCATCGGCACCTCCGAGGTCGAGCACGTGCTCGCCACCCAGACGCTGCCGCTCGCGCCGTTCAAGACCATGGCGATCACCGTCAACGGCCAGCTGCCCCCCGGCGCCACCAGCAAGGACATCATCCTCGCGGTCATCGCCAAGATCGGCACCGGCGGCGGTCAGGGCTACGTGCTCGAGTACCGCGGCGAGGCCATCGCGTCGCTGACCATGGAAGCGCGCATGACGGTCTGCAACATGTCGATCGAGGCCGGTGCCCGCGCCGGCATGATCGCGCCCGACCAGACCACGTTCGACTACCTCCAGGGCCGCCCGCACGCCCCCGAGGGCGCCGACTGGGACGAGGCCGTCGCCTACTGGTCGACGCTGCGCTCGGACGACGACGCGGTGTTCGACGAGGAGGTCGTGCTCGAGGCCGCCGACCTGGAGCCCTTCGTCACCTGGGGCACCAACCCCGGCCAGGGCCTGCCCCTGTCGGCCACCGTGCCGGTGCCCGAGCAGATCGCCGACGCCAACGAGCGCGTGGCCGCCGAGCGCGCCATCGAGTACATGGGCCTGACGCCCGGCCGCCCGCTGCGCGAGATCGCGGTCGACACGGTCTTCATCGGCTCGTGCACCAACGGTCGTATCGAGGACCTGCGCTCGGTCGCCAAGGTCGTCCAGGGCCGGACCAAGGCCGAGTCGGTGCGCGTGCTGGTCGTACCTGCGTCCGCCCGCGTGCGGCTGCAGGCCGAAGCGGAGGGGCTCGACAAGATCTTCCTCGACTTCGGTGCCGAGTGGCGCAACGCCGGCTGCTCGATGTGCCTGGGCATGAACCCGGACCAGCTGACCCCGGGGGAGCGGTCGGCATCGACGTCGAACCGCAACTTCGAGGGCCGCCAGGGCAAGGGCGGTCGCACGCACCTGGTGTCCCCGCTCGTCGCCGCGGCCACGGCGATCCGCGGCACGCTGTCCTCGCTCGCGGACCTCGACCTGGGTGCGGACGTCGACCTGACCACGTTCGACGGCACGCCGCTGGCGCCGCTCGACCCGGACCTCCTCGTCCAGGCCTGAGCCCGCACACCCACCAGCCACCGGCCGCGCCTGACCGCCGCGGCCCCGCCCGACCAGGAGCGAGACCCGCCATGGAGAAGTTCACGACCCACACCGGCGTCGGTGTGCCGCTGCGCCGCAGCAACGTCGACACCGACCAGATCATCCCGGCCGTCTACCTCAAGCGCGTCACGCGCACGGGGTTCGAGGACGCGCTCTTCGCCGCCTGGCGTGGCGACCCCGAGTTCCTGCTCAACCAGGACGCGTACAAGGCCGGCTCGGTGCTCGTCGCCGGACCGGACTTCGGCACGGGCTCCTCACGCGAGCACGCCGTCTGGGCGCTGAAGGACTACGGGTTCCGCGTCGTGGTCTCGGCCCGGTTCGCCGACATCTTCCGCGGCAACTCCGGCAAGCAGGGTCTGCTCGCCGCGCAGGTCGCCCAGGAGGACATCGAGCTCATCTGGAAGGTCCTCGAGACCAGGCCCGGCACCGAGGTGACCGTCGACCTCGGGGCGCGCACCGTGACGTGCGACGACGTGGTCGTCCCGTTCCAGGTGGACGACTACACGCGCTGGCGCCTCATGGAGGGCCTGGACGACATCGGCCTGACCCTGCAGCACGAGGCCGAGATCACGCAGTTCGAGGCCACCCGCGAGGCCTGGCGCCCCCGCACGCTGCCTGCCAAGCACCTCCCGACGGTCGAGATCGAGGCAGCCCGCCCGGTCGCGGTGCCCGTCGAGCTGGGCGCCACGCGCACGCTCTGACCCGCGTCCGCTCGCACGGGCGGCACCTCGCACGGGGTGCCGCCCGTCGTCGTCCGTGCCGAGGCCGCTCGTCCGATGTGTGAAGGTTTCGCGCCCACGTCCACCACGCCGTCCGGACTGGTGCGAACCATGCCGCCGGGCAGGGCACGATGGGACCATGAAGGATCTGCTGTACGTCAACGGTGGCAACCCTTTGAAGGGTGAGATCACCGTCCGCGGTGCCAAGAACTTCGTCTCCAAGGCGATGGTCGCCTCCCTGCTCGGCGAGACGCCCAGCGTGCTGCGCAACGTGCCGCGGATCCGCGACGTCGGCGTCGTCACCGGCCTGCTCGAGCTGCACGGCGTGAAGGTCGTCTCCGACGACGCCGCCGGCACCCTGCGCCTGGACCCCACGGACGTCGAGTCCGCGCACGTCGCCGACATCGACGCGCACGCCGGCTCCAGCCGCATCCCGATCCTCTTCTGCGGCCCGCTGCTGCACCGGCTCGGCGAGGCGTTCATCCCCGACCTGGGGGGCTGCCGGATCGGCGACCGGCCGATCAACTACCACCTCGACATCCTGCGGCAGTTCGGCGCCGTGGTGGACAAGCGCGAGAACGGCATCCACATCCGGGCCCCGTTCGGGCTCCAGGGCACCAAGATCGCGCTGCCGTACCCGAGCGTCGGCGCCACCGAGCAGCTGCTGCTCACGGCCGTGCGCGCCGAGGGCATCACCGAGCTGTCCAACGCGGCCATCGAGCCCGAGATCATGGACCTCATCAATGTCCTGCAGAAGATGGGCGCGATCATCTCGGTCGACACCGACCGGGTCATCCGCATCGAGGGCGTCGCCCGGCTCGTCGGGTACCAGCACACCGCGCTCGCCGACCGCATCGAGGCCGCGTCCTGGGCCTCGGCCGCCCTCGCGACCAGCGGCGACGTGTACGTGCGGGGGGCCACGCAGCCGGAGATGACCACGTTCCTCAACACGTTCCGCAAGGTCGGTGGCGAGTTCGAGATCGACGACGCCGGCATCCGGTTCTTCCACCCGGGCGGCGACCTCAGCTCGATCACGCTCGAGACGGACGTGCACCCCGGGTTCATGACCGACTGGCAGCAGCCGCTCGTCGTCGCGCTCACGCAGGCCAAGGGCCTGTCCATCGTGCACGAGACGGTCTACGAGAACCGCTTCGGCTTCACCGACGCGCTGCGCGGCATGGGCGCCACCATCCAGGTCTACAAGGAGTGCCTCGGCGGGCGTCCCTGCCGCTTCGGGCAGCGCAACTTCTACCACTCGGCGGTCATCTCGGGCCCGACGCCGCTGTCCGCGGCCGACATCGAGGTGCCGGACCTGCGCGGTGGGTTCAGCCACCTGATCGCCGCGCTGGCCGCCAAGGGCACGTCCCAGGTGCGAGGCATCAGCCTCATCGACCGGGGGTACGAGCACTTCACGGAGAAGCTCGAGTCGCTCGGGGCGGAGTTCAGCCGCGCGTGACCCGGTCGCGGGCGACGCGGGGGCGCGTGCAGGCGGCCGGGTAGCATCGGCTGCCGTGCCGCGTCATCCCGAACGCTCCAACCGCGCCTACCGCGTGGTCGCCCGCATCCTGCGACCGCTGCTGTACGCGATCACCCGTCGTCACTGGTCCGGCCAGGAGAACTTCCCGACCGACCAGGGGTTCATCGCCGCGGCGAACCACATGACGAACTTCGACCCGCTGACGTTCGCGCACTACCTGTACGACAGCGGGCACGCGCCCAAGATCCTGGCGAAGGCCTCGTTGTTCACGGTTCCCGTGCTGCGTGGCGTGCTGCGCGGGACCGGGCAGATCCCCGTGCACCGCAACACGGCCGCCGCGCACGACTCCCTCGACGCGGCCATGGCCGCCCTCGAGGCGGGCGAGTGCGTCGCGGTCTTCCCCGAGGGCACGCTCACCCGCGACCCCGACCTGTGGCCGATGGTCGCCAAGACAGGCGTCGCCCGCCTCGCGCTCGCGACCCGGGCGCCCGTGATCCCGGTCGCCCAGTGGGGCCCGCAGGACGTGCTCGGCCGGTACAAGAAGCTGTTCAAGCCCTTCCCCCCCAAGGACGTCACGATCGTCGCCGGTCCGCCCGTCGTCCTCGACGACCTCTACGACCGTCCGCGTGACTCCGCGACGCTGCGCGAGGCGACCGATCGCGTCATGGACGCGATCACGGTGCTGCTCGAGGGCATCCGCGGCGAGCAGGCTCCGGCGACCCGCCACGACATGCGCAGGACCGCCAAGCCCGCCCCGCCGTCCGACGGCACCCCCTCGGACGGGGCCGCGCAGTCGTGACCGGCGCGCCTACGCACACCTCCGCGTCCACGGCAGACGGTCCGAGCGAGCGGCCGCTGCGCGCCGCGGTGCTCGGTGCCGGCTCGTGGGGCACCACGTTCGCCGCCGTCCTCGCCGACGCAGGCTGCGCCGTCACCGTCTGGGGGCGCGACGAGGAGGTGTGCCGCCAGATCGCCGACGAGCACCGCAACGAGCGATACCTGCCGGGCATCACGCTGCCCGACGCCGTGGGCGCCACGACGGACGCCCGGGCCGCCCTCGCGGGAGCGGACGTGGTGGCGGTCGCCGTCCCCTCGCAGAGCGCCCGAGCCACGCTCGCGCCGCTCGCCGACGCCCTGGCGCCGCACGCCGTCGTCGTCTCGTTGATGAAGGGCGTCGAGCTGTCCACCGACCGCCGGATGAGCGAGGTCGTGGCCGAGTCCTTCGGCATCGACCTCGCCCGCGTGGCCGTCGTGTCCGGTCCGAACCTGGCCAAGGAGATCGCGCAGCGACAGCCCACCGCGACGGTCGTCGCCTCCACGAGCGAGGACACGGCCCGGATCGTCGCCCGGGCGTGCGCGTCCTCGTACTTCCGGCCCTACACGAACCGGGACGTCGTCGGGGTCGAGCTGTGCGGGGCGGTGAAGAACGTCATCGCGCTCGCGGTCGGCATCTCCCAGGGGCGCGGGCTGGGCTACAACACGATGGCGACGGTCATCACGCGCGGGCTCGTCGAGATCAGCCGGCTCGGGCTCGCGCTCGGTGCGGACGCCGAGACGTTCCCCGGCCTGGCCGGGATGGGCGACCTCATGGCGACCTGCGCGTCCCCGGACTCGCGCAACCACACGCTCGGCTGCCACATCGGTCGCGGGATGAGCCTCGAGGAGGCGGTGGCGGCCACGGGCGGCACGGCCGAGGGCGTGAAGTCCTCCCGGTCGGTGCTCGAGCTGGCCGGGTCGCTGGGCGTGGACATGCCGATCACGGCCGCCGTCGTGCGGGTGCTCTACGAAGGTCTGCCCGTCGGCGAGCTCGCCGCACTGCTCCTGGCCCGCCCTCGCAAGGCCGAGGGCGTCTGACCCGGGTCGGCCACGCCCCGCGTTCGTCACGACCGGAAGGACGCACGTCCCGTCAGGGCGAGCGGACGTCCACGACGATCCGGGCCGGATCGCTCAGCGCATACGCGCGGAACGGCTGCCGGCCGCCGTCGACGCCCACGAACGCCTGCAGGTAGCCCTCGAACAGGCTGTTCCACACCACCTCGGTGACCGACGTGGTCCCGGCCGCCCGCATCGTCGACGGGCCGTCGTACGGGTCGGTGCCGTCGTCGGGGAGCGCCACGGGGAAGAGCGTCACCTCGAGCACCGTCTCACCGGTCACCTCGACCGGCAGCCCGCTCGGGTCGCCGACCGCCGCGTCGACGTAGCGCACCTGCCAGTCCGGCGTTCCCGGGCCGTCCAGCTCGAAGACGACACGGTCGTACCCCTCGTGCGCCCCGAGGCGCAGGTCGCTCAGGGTGCCGACGTCACCGCCGGCCGCGTCGCCGGCGTCGGGGGAGGTGTCCGCCGGGAACGCCGGTGCGCTCGCCGTGCCGTCCTCGTCGGTGCTGCCCGGTGCGGACGTGCCGGTCGGGGAGGCGGAGACGTCCGGCGATGCCGTCGGCTCCTCGGACCGGGCGCTGCTCGACGTGGGCTCGGGGGTGATGGGCGACGGCTCGCCGTCCCCGGAGCCACCTGCGGAGCAGGAGGCCACGCCGAGCGCGACCGACGCGGTGAGAACGACGACGATGCTCCACGGGCGGTGCCGGAGCTGCATCGTGACCACGCTCCTCGATCACGTCCAGCGTAGGTCCGGTGCCCTGCGGCACGCCTGCCGGGAGGCTCAGCTCGTGCGCGGCTCCCCGGCGCCCTGGGCGTGCACGAGCGCCGCGCTCAGGTCGGCCCACAGGTCCTCGACGTCCTCGATGCCGACCGACAGGCGAAGGAGGTCCTCGGGGACGCTCGTGGGCTCGCCGGGGAACCTGCGCCGCCGCTCGAGCGAGGACTCCACGCCACCGAGGCTGGTCGCCGGGACCCACAGGCGCACGGCCGCGACGACGGCGTCGGCACCCGCGGCGCCGCCGAGCGGTCGCAGGCCCACGATCGAGCCGAAGCCGTCCATGGACGCGGCGGCTCGCGCGTGCCCCGGGTCGTCGGGAAGGCCGGGGTGGCGCACCGCCGCGACGGCGGGGTGGTCGACGAGCCGTCGGGCCAGCTCGGCGGCGTTCGTCTGGGAGCGTTCGACCCGCAGCGCGAGGGTGCGCAGGCCGCGCAGGGCGAGCCACACCTCGGTGGGCCCCGCGATGGCTCCGTGCAGCGTGCGGTACCCGTGCAGGCGTGCGTGCAGCTCGGGGTCGTCGGTGAGCGCCGCGCCGAGCACCACGTCGGAGTGACCGGCGAGGTACTTCGTCACGGAGTGCACGACCACGTCCGCGCCCCAGCCCAGCGGTCGCTGCCCGAGCGGGGTCGCGAACGTGTTGTCGACCGCGACCAGGGCCCCGGCCGCGTGGGCGCCGGCGACGAGCGCGGGCACGTCGGCGACCTCCAGCATCGGGTTGGTCGGCGACTCGATCCACAGCATCGACGCCGGGGTCCCACCCGGGGCACCCTTGCCGCGGACGGCCGCCAGCACGGCCTCGGTGTCGGCGACGTCCACGAAAGTCGTGGTGACCTGGCTGCGTCGGCCCAGGTCCTGGGCGTAGGAGGTGGCCACGTTGTACGCGTGGCGTGGCAGGACGATCCGACCGCCCGGCGGCACGAGGGACATCGCGGCGGCGATCGCGGCCATGCCGGAGCCGAAGACGAGCGCCGGGTGCACCGACCGCTCGAGGGCGCCGAGCGCCTCCTCGAACGGATGCCACGTCTCGGTCCCCGCCCGGGCGTAGAACAGCTGACCGGGCGGCACCTCGCCCTGCGAGACATAGGTGGACGACAGGACGACCGGGGGATTCACCGGCCCACCCTGCACGCGCGGGGGGCGTCCGGCGGCGACGGCGAGCGTCGCGGGCGACAGCGCAGAGGGCAGTCCGTGGTGCGTGGACGAGGCGGGTTCGGGTGCGGCGCTCACCCCGGCAGGCTACCGGCGGCGCGATCGCGTCCGACCGGCGTCCCAGGTGGCGGTGCGTCGTGCCCGCACGGGTCCGGCTGCGGCCGCACGAGAGGCTCGAGCGCGTCCGAAAGGTGCGGCTCGGCGGGTAGGGTCGGGCCCGATGGAACCGACGTCCGCCCCCCAGTCACTCCCGTCCGTCGCACCCGCCCCCGCGGACGACCCGACGAACCCCTCCGACGCCGGTGCGCCCTCCCGTCGTGCCCGGGTCATGGTCCTGTTCGGCGGTCGCTCCGGAGAGCACGCCATCAGCTGCGCCACGGCGGGTGGTGTGCTGCGCGCGCTCGACCGGGACCGCTACGACGTGCTGGCGGTCGGGATCACCCCCACGGGGCGTTGGGTTCTCGCCGACGACGACCCGGACCGGTGGGCCATCACCGAGGGACGTCTGCCGCAGGTCGAGGACACGGCCGCCCACGTGCTCCTCCCGCAGGACGTGCAGGACCGCGCCGTGCGCGTGCTCGAGGCCGACCAGCTGCCTCGCGACCTCGGGGACGTCGACGTGGTCTTCCCGCTGCTGCACGGGCCCTTCGGCGAGGACGGGACCCTGCAGGGCCTGCTCGAGCTCGCGGACGTCCGGTACGTGGGGGCGGGTGTCCTCGCGTCCGCGGTCGGCATGGACAAGCACATGATGAAGCTCGTGCTGGCCGGTCACGGGCTCCCCGTCGGGCCGTTCCGGGTGCTGCTGCCGGGCGATCTCGCGCGGGACCCGCAGCTGGCGGCGAAGGCGGCCGCCGAGCTGGGGCTGCCCGTGTTCGTCAAGCCCGCCCGCGCCGGGTCGAGCCTGGGCATCTCCCGGGTGGACGACCTCGCCGACGTGGACGCCGCAGTCGCCGAGGCCCAGCGGCACGACCCGAAGGTCGTCATCGAGGCCACGATCGTCGGGCGGGAGGTCGAGTGCGGCGTGCTCGGCGGACGGGGCGGGGTGCGCCCGCGTGCCTCGCTGCCCGGCGAGATCGTCGTCACCGACGAGCGGCACACGTTCTACGACTTCGAGGCCAAGTACCTCGACGAGGCCGGCGTGCGGCTCTCGTGCCCGGCGGACCTGCCGCCCGAGGTGATCGCCCGCGTGCAGGAGGCTGCCGTGCGCACGTTCGAGGCCGTCGGCTGCGAGGGTCTGGCCCGGGTCGACGTGTTCGTCACGCCGGACGGCGAGGTGGTCGTCAACGAGATCAACACGATGCCCGGCTTCACGCCCTACTCGATGTACCCGCGCATGTGGGAGGCGTCGGGGATCGCCTACCCCGAGCTGGTCGACGAGCTGCTGCAACTGGCCCTCGAACGGCCGACCGGGCTGCGCTGAGGCGAGCGCCGCCGGGCCGGGCGGCGCTCGCTCGTCCGGGCCCGTCGCTCACAGGCACGAGCGGACCTGCTCGGCGTGCTGCACCGCCGGGCCGAGCAGGTCGAGGAACGACGTCGACCGTTCGCCGGCCACCTGCGCCGGGACGTGCACCTCGATCGCGGGCTCGCGACCGTAGGTCGTGAACGTCCAGTCGGTGGCAGGCGTGCCGGTGCCGTCGGTCGTGCTGCCTTGCGTGGCGTCGCTGCCGTCGCCGGCGACCACGACCCAGTCCACGCTCGGGCCGCCGGGGGTCTCGACGCTCACGCAGCGGTCGGTGGTCGGGCCGAGCGGCTCGACACCGCACCGCAGCACGACGGGTGCCGCGGCCGTGCCCCAGGCCGCGGTGGCCTGAGCGGTCGTGTCCAGGCCCGGCAGGTCGTCGCCGAGGTCGTCGGGGAGCGCGAGCACGATCTCGGCGCACACCGGGTCCGTGGCGTACGGGGCCACCTCGACGGGGACCGCCGAGGCGCAGGACGAGACCAGCAGCGTGGCGCACGCGGCGCTGACGAGGGCGACGGATCGGGCCCCGCCCCTGCTTCCGCTCGCCTTCCTGCGGGGACGGGAGGAGGCCGGGACCGACGTGCCGTCCGCGCGGGCAGCGGGCGTGGACGGCGTCAGGGGCACCCCGTCACCGTAGCGTCCGACCGTTCCTCCGGGTGCGCCTGGCCTCGTCGGACAGCGCGTCGTGCGGCGCGTGTCACACACCGGCGGCGACGTCCCGGTGCAGGGGCCCGGGGCCGGGCCGTCTACGGTGGCGGACGTGACCGACCACCTGCTCGTGCGCGACGTCGACGAGGACGCGCTGCTCGCCCTGATCTTCCCGCACCTGCCGGCCGGCACCGGCACGAGCGTGCCGCCCGGCGACGACGCCGCGGTCGTCGCCGCACCGGACGGCCGGGTCGTCGTGACGACCGACGTGCTCGTCGAGGACCGCCACTTCCGGCGCCGGTGGTCGACAGGGGAGGACGTGGGTCACCGGGCCGCCGTGCAGAACCTCGCCGACGTGGCAGCGATGGGTGCACGTCCCACGAGCCTGGTCGTCGCCCTGGTGGCGCCCGGCGACCTGCCCGTCGACTGGGTCGAGGGGCTGGCGCGCGGGCTCGGGCAGGTGTGCGCACCGCTCGACGTCGGCGTGGTCGGGGGCGACCTGTCGGGCGGCGAGCACGTCGTGGTCGCGGTGACCGCGCACGGCGACCTGGCAGGGCGCGCGCCCGTCCTGCGCTCGGGTGCGCGCCCCGGCGACGTCGTCGCCCACGCGGGACGGCGAGGCTGGTCCGCGGCCGGTCTGGCGCTGCTGGACGCGGGCCGGGGCGGTGACGACGCCGGGCTCGTCGAGGCGTACCTGCGGCCGACGTCACCGCTCGAGGCCGGGCCCAGGGCTGCTGACGCGGGTGCGACCGCGATGCTCGACGTGTCGGACGGGCTCCTGCGCGACGCCGGGCGGATCGCACGGTCCAGCGGTGTGCGGCTGGACCTGGACGAGCCTCGGTCCGCCTTCGCCGACGACCTCGAGCGGCTCGAGCACGCTGCACGGCTGCTGGGTGCCGACGCGACGGAGTGGGTGCTCACCGGTGGCGAGGACCACGGGCTGCTCGCCACGTTCCCCGCTGACGGGCCGCTGCCGGCGCCGTTCCGACGTGTCGGGCGCGTGCTCGACGCCGGTGAGGGTCCGGACGTGCTCGTCGGGGGGCATGAACCCGGGACCCGCGGCACCGGGTGGGACCACTTCCGCGCGTGATCCCGGGTCAACCGCGCCGGTAGCGGACCTCGAGCAGGTCGACGCCACCGAGCTCGTCGAGCCGCTCGACGCCGTCGGGCTGGAACCCGTGCCGACGGTAGAAGTGCCGGGCCCGCTCGTTGTCCGCGAGGACCCACAGCGACACACGTGTCGAGCTGCCGAGGTCGGCGAGGGCGGTGCGCAGCAGGTCGCGCGCCACGCCGTGCCCCCACGTGCCGGGGTCGAGGTAGACGGAGTAGATCTCCCGCTCGCCCCGACGTGCGTCCTCGTCGCGGCAGGGACCGAGCGTGAGGAAGCCCACGATGCCCGACGGGGTCTGGGCGACCCAGGTGCGGACGTGCTCCTTCGGGCCGCGGCGCAGGTAGCCGCTCCAGCTCTGGGACCGCTGGTCGACGTCGAGGGCGTCGAGGTAGCCGGCCGGCACGATGCCCGCGTAGGCCTCCTGCCAGCTGCGCACGTGCACGCGCGCGATGGCCGCCGCGTCGTCCTCGTCGGCGATACGGATCGTCACCTCGTCGAGCTGCTCGACCATGGCGCTCACCCTGCCACACGGGGACCGGGCCGGCCCAGGAATCGGGCGGATTTCGGGTACGGACCCGGTGCGTCGTCCGCACGGGCGGTCGCAGCGGTGCCCTCACCGCCCGTGCGCGGGCTCGCGCTGCGTGCTCGCCCGGGTCCGGGAACGCAAGAGCCCGCGGGGAACGATCCCCGCGGGCTCTCGACGACGTGCTGGGCGGCCTCAGACCGCGCGCTGCACCTTGCCGGCCTTGAGGCACGAGGTGCAGACGTTGAGACGCTTGGGCGTCCCGGCGACCACGGCACGCACGCGCTGGATGTTCGGGTTCCAGCGGCGCTTCGTGCGGACGTTCGAGTGCGAGACGCTGTGCCCGAAGCTCGGGCCCTTGGCGCAGACGTCGCAGTTAGCAGCCACGATCTTCTCCTGGTTCGGTTTCGTGCACGCCGCTGGTGAGCGGCGGAGTCCTGTGGTCCGGGGCGCTCAGGCGCCACCAGTGCCCGGCTCGGCCGGACAACCGCTCAAGACTAGCCCATGAGCCGGGGGCGCCCAAATGTGGGCCGGATGCGGCAGGGTGGGCGGGCACGCCGCGCGCGCAGCGCCCGTCGGGCGTGCGCCGGTGGGGCGTCGACGGGTACGGACGGACGGAGGCACGGTGGACGGGCTCGACGGCAGGCTCCTGCGCAGGTGGGCGCATGCGGCCCACGAGGCGCTCGTCGTCGCGCACGAGCGGATCGACGCGGTCAACGTGTTCCCGGTCGCGGACGCCGACACCGGCACGAACGTCCTGCTCACGGTCACCGGCGGACGCCAGGCGCTCGACGTGGTCCCGCAGGACGCCGGCGCGGGCGAGGTCGCGCACGCCTTCGCCCACGGCGCGCTGCTGGCCGCGCGGGGCAACTCCGGGGTGATCCTCAGCCAGTACCTGGCGGGCCTCGCCCGAGGGCTGCCCGCCGTCGCGGACGCCACCGCCCTCGCCACGGCCTTCGGCTCGGCCTCCCGCAGCGCCCGGGCGGCCGTCACCGACCCGCAGGAGGGCACCGTGCTCACCGTCGCGCGCGACGTCGCCGACGGGGCGCAGGTGGCCGCGGACGCGGGGGCCGACCTCGGGACGCTGCTCGACGGCGTGCTCGCGGACGCCCACCGCTCGCTCGCCCGGATCAGCTCTCAGCACCCCGTGCTGCGGGCCGCGCACGTGCTCGACGCCGGTGCCTGCGCGCTGCTCGTCGTGCTCGACTCGCTCGCCCGCGTGGTCCGCGGCGAGGGTCCGCCGTCCGACGCCGATCTCGCATGGTTGCCGGTCGCCGGCGTGGCGGCGCACGGGATCGAGGGCGGCGGTGCGTTCGAGGTGATGCTCCTGGTGCGCACCTCGGGCGACACCGGATCGCCCGCCCTGGACGACGGCTCCGGGCCGGGTGCCCTGCTCCGCGAGCGCCTGCCGATGCTGGGCGACTCCGTCGCGGTCGTCGGGGCCGACGGGTGGTGGCACGTGCACGTGCACACGGACGCCCCGGCCGAGGTCGTGGCGGCCTGCGCCGTGGGTGCACGCGAGCAGGTCGTGGTGCGGCTGGTGGCTGCCGGCCACGCCGGGACGGTCGGCACGCTCGACGAGCACGCGCCCTCGGGGGTCGTGGTGTGCACCGCGTCGCCGGGGCTGGCCGCCTGGTACGCCGCGCTCGGTGCGGTCGTCGTGCTGCGATGCCCCGAGACACCGCTCGGGGCGCGTCACCTGGGGCGGGCGGTTGTCGACGCGGGGACGGGAGCGGTGACGGTGCTCACCGGCGGGGTCGTCGAGAAGGAGGTCCTCGCGGACCTCGCCGCCGTGCCCGGGCCCTGGGGCGAGCGGCTGCAGGGCGTGCAGGTCGTCGAGACGGGGGACGAGCTCGGGGCGACGGTCGCGCTGCTCGCGCTGACGGGCTCCGCGCCGGACGGGCACGCCTGGAGCGGGGCCAGGGCAGCGGTGCAGCGGCTGCGCAGCACCGCGCTCGGTCGGCCCGGACCGGGAGCGCCGGACGGCGCGTCCGGTACAGGGCCTGGTGCCGGACCTGATGCCGGACCTGATGGGGTGGCGGGGCGCGCCGTGGCCGACGTGCTCGAGGCCGTCGACGCCCTCGAGGCAGGGTGGCCCTCCGACGCCGCACCCGCCGAGCACCTGACGCTCCTGCACGGTGAACAGCTCGCGCCGGACGACCTGCAGGAGATCGCCACCCGGCTGGAGGCCGTGCTCGCGACCCGCCACCCGATGCTGGAGCTGCTCGTGCTCGGGCCCGCCGCCGGGATCGACGGCCTGCGCGCAGGACTGGACTGACCATGCTCGACGACCCGCTCAAGAAGGCCGTCGGGCCGCGCTCGGCCACGGCGCTAGGCACGCTGGGCCTGCACACCGTCGGCGACCTCCTGCGGCACTACCCGCGCCGCTACGCCGAGCCCGGCACGCTGACCGACCTGGCCACGCTCGCACCCGGCGAGCACGCCACGGTCGTCGCCGAGGTCCGGCAGGTCACCGTCCGTCCGACCTCGACCGGCAAGGGGCTGCTGCAGGCGGTCGTGACCGACGGGCAGCACACGCTCGCCCTGACGTTCTTCGGTCGCAGCACGCGCGCGCTCGGCTACCACGAGATGCGGCTGGTACCGGGTCGGCGAGGGCTCTTCACCGGCGACGTGGGCGAGTACCGCGGGCAACGGCAGTTCACCCACCCGGACTACACGATCTTCGGGCTGGACGTCGACGACGAGAACGAGGCGCTCGACGAGGCAGGCCGTCCGATCCCGCTCTACCCGGCGTCGGCGTCGATCGCCTCCTGGCAGATCGCGAAGGCCGTGCGCACCGTGCTGGACCCGCTGACGCCCGCCGACCTGCCCGACCCGCTCCCGCAGGACGTGCGCGAACGGCACGGGCTGCCGTCGTGGCACGAGGCGCTGCTCGACGTGCACGTGCCGCGCACCGAGGCCGACTGGCAGCGTGGCCGTGACCGGCTGCGGTACGAGGAGGCGTTCGTGCTGCAGGCCGAGCTGGCCCGTCGCCGCGCGCTGACGGCCGCCCAGCAGGCGACGGCCCGCGCGCGCACGACCGGCGGGGTGCTCGAGGCGTTCGACGCCCGGCTGCCCTTCACGCTCACGGCGGGCCAGCGCGAGGTCGGTGAGCAGATCGCCGACGAGCTGGCGCTGCCGACCCCGATGCAGCGGCTGCTGCAGGGCGAGGTCGGCTCCGGCAAGACCGTCGTCGCGCTGCGCGCCATGCTGCAGGTCGTCGACGCCGGGGGGCAGGCGGCGCTGCTGGCGCCGACGGAGGTGCTCGCGGCCCAGCATGCACGGTCGCTCCGGGCTCTTCTCGGCGACCTCGCGGAGGCCGGCTACCTCGGTGGCGCCGACGTGGGCACCCGGGTCGCGCTGCTGACCGGCTCGCAGCCGACCGCGGCGCGCCGTGCGAGCCTGCTGGACGCGGCGAGCGGACGCGCCGGGATCGTGGTGGGCACGCATGCGCTGCTGTCCGACGTCGTGCAGTTCGCCGACCTCGGGCTCGTCGTGGTCGACGAGCAGCACCGGTTCGGCGTCGAGCAGCGCGACACCCTGCGGGCCAAGGCTGCCTCGACCCCGCACCTGCTCGTGATGACGGCCACACCCATCCCGCGCACCGTCGCCATGACCGTGTTCGGCGACCTGGAGACCTCCGTGCTGCGCGAGCTGCCCGCCGGGCGAAGCGGGGTCACCACGCACGTGGTGCCCGCGAGCAACCCGGTGTGGACCGCCCGCACCTGGGCCAGGGTCCGCGAGGAGGTCGACGGCGGCGGTCGCGCGTACGTGGTGTGCGCGCGCATCGACGGCGACGGCGAGGCCACGGCCACCGGCGAGGAGCCCGACGACCTCTCCGTCACCGAGCCCGACCCGACGGGCCGGCCCGAGCCCGCCCGTGCGCCGTTGCGCGCCGTCGTCGAGGTCGCGGCCGAGCTGGCCGGCATGGACGTGCTCGCCGGGGTGCACGTCGGCACGCTGCACGGCCGCATGGCCCCGGAGGAGAAGGAGCGTGCGCTGGACGACTTCGCGGTCGGGCGCACACCCGTCCTGGTGTCCACCACGGTCGTCGAGGTCGGGGTCGACGTCCCGCAGGCCACCACGATGGTGGTCCTCGACGCCGACCGGTTCGGGGTCTCCCAGCTGCACCAGCTGCGGGGGCGGGTCGGGCGCGGCACGGCACCGGGCCTGTGCCTGCTCGTCGCCGACGTCGTGGCCGGCACGCCTGCGGCGATCAGGCTCGACACGCTCGCCCGGACCTCGGACGGCTTCGAGCTCGCGGCGCTCGACCTGGAGCTGCGCCGCGAGGGCGACGTGCTGGGGGCTGCGCAGTCGGGGACGTCCAGCTCGTTGCGCTTCCTGCGGGTGACCCGCGACGGCGACGTGATCGAGAAGGCACGCGCCGACGCCCGCGCGCTGGTGGACCGTGACGTGTCGCTCGCGACGTGGCCCGCGCTGCGCGCCGCGATCGACGAACGGCTCGCGGGGGAGCGCGAGGAGTTTCTCGACCGCGCCTGAGCCGACGGCACCGGCACCGGCACCGGCACCGACGCTCGTCGTCCGGCAGGTCGGCGTGGGACGGGTGACCCGCGGTGCACGGCGCAGGCACGGCTACCCTGGCGGTCGTGTCGAAGCCCGTCGTGCGCGCCCAGGACCTGCTCGTCGGATACGGCGGTGCACCGGTGTGCGCCCCCGTGTCGTTCACGCTCGCGCCGGGCAAGGTCCTCGCGCTCGTCGGGGCCAACGGTTCGGGCAAGTCGACGGTCCTGCGATCGGTGATCGGGCTGCTCGAGCCGTCCGGCGGCTCCTTGCAGGTGTTCGGGAGCGCGGTCGACGAACGGGACGTGACGTTCCGCACCCGGGTGTCGAGCGTCCTGGACGACGACGCGTACTTCCCGGCGCTGACGGTCTCGGAGCACCTGTACCTGACCGCACGCGGGCACGGGGTGCTCGGTGCCGACGACGTGGTCGAGGAGCTGCTGGCCGAGTTCGGCCTCACCGAGCACGCGCGTTCGCTCCCGGTCGCGCTGTCCTCCGGTCAGCGCCGCCGCCTGCTGCTGGCCGCCGGCTTCGCCCGGCCGAGGGCGCTGCTCGTGCTCGACGAGCCCGAGCAGCGGCTCGACCGCGACATGAAGACGCGGCTCGCGCAGCGCCTGAACGACGAGCGCACGCACGGCGGTGCGGTCCTGCTGGCCACGCACGACGCCGACCTGCTGCGCGCCGTGGCCGACCGGGCCGTCCTGCTCTCGGACGAGAGCTCGCGGCTGGTCTCGGTCGCCGAGGCCGTGGACATGATCGGACGGAACCCGTCGTGACCGCCGATGTCGACCTGGTCGGCCCCGACGAGGTCGGCCAGATCCCCGCCGCGCGCTCGATCCGGCGCTACACCACCGGCGCGGCCAACGCCCGCAGCGGAGCGCAGCTCGGCACGGTGCTCCAGGACGTCTACTACGCGATCATCACGCTCGCCATCAGCGTCGCGATCGCCCTCGGCCTCGCGCAGCAGCTGCGGGTCTCGCTGCCGCCCGCCCCGGACGTGGTCGCTCCGCGGGGGCTGAGCCTGCCCACCCTCGTCACCGTCGTGATCGTCGGGCTCGTCGGGGTGCTGCTGTCGCTCGCGGGCCGGCTCGGCCCGATCGGGGCCGGCGGTGCGGAGGCCACCTGGTGGCTCGGCCTGCCGGTGGACCGACGCGGCCTGCTGCGTCCCGCCGCGAGGCGGCTTCCCGCGCTCGCGGCCCTGGTCGGCGCGGTGCTGGTGGCACTCCTCGACGCGGGACTGCTCGCCGACTCCCCGGCACGCGTCGTCCAGGTCGCCGTGACCTCCGGGCTCGTGGCGGCCGCCGTCGTGCTGCTGGCCGGGCTCGCACAGTCGCTGGGCGTGGCCCGACGCTCGACAGCGCTCGCGGGCGACCTCGTGCTCGTCGCGGCGCCGTTCGCCGCGCTGGGCAGCGCGCTGGCCGCCGTGCACCTTGAGCGCGTGCCGACGCTCGCGTGGCCCTTCGTGGTCGTGCTGGGCGTCGGTGTGGCTGCGCTCGCGGTGGTCGTCGACCGGCGGCTCGACCGGGTGCCGGCGCGGACGCTGCGGGAGAGCGGGTCCGTGGCCAGCCAGGCGGTCGGGGCGATGGTGTCGCTCGACTCGCGTGAGCTCGGTCGGGCCCTCAGCGACGGCACGGCGCGCGCGACCCGGCGGCGGCTGTCGCGGCTGCGGACGGCTCGGGGGCCGGCGTCGGCGCTCGTCACGACCGACCTGGTGGTGCTGCGCAGGTCCACACGGCACGTCGTGCAGCTGGTCGTCACGGCGCTGATCCCCGTGCTGGTCTCGACGGTGCCGCAGCTGGCGAGCACGGCGGGGGTCCTGCTCTCGCTCCTGGTCGCGGGATACGTCGCGCAGAGCGCCACGGGCGAGGGCGCCCGGCGGGCCGAGATGGTTCCGGCGCTCGACCGGCTCCTGCCGTTGGAGGCCCGCACGGTGCGTCGGCTGCGGATGGTGGTGCCGGCCGCCGTGATGGCGCTGTGGTCGCTCGTCGTGTTCGCCGCCGTGGGCCGGTGGGCGGGGGACGTGGCGGGCTGGATGGCGCTCGGCCTGGCGGCGACTCCCGTGTGGGCGGCCGCAGCCGTGCGCTCGGCGTACCGGGCCTCTCCGGACTGGGGTGCCCCGCTGGTCTCGACGCCGATGGGTGCGCTGCCGTCGGGCGTCGGCTCGGTCATCGCGCGTGGCCCCGACGTCGTCGTGCTGGGCCTGCTGCCGGTGTGGATCGCGCTGCTGGTGCGGACCGTGACACCGGTGATGCTCGGCGCGCAGATCACGTGCGCGTTGATCGCGGTGATGGTCGCCTCCTCGATCCACAAGGGCGGGCTCCTGGAACGGATGATGGACGCCTCGGGGGAGCAGGCGGGTCGACCGACGGACACCAAGCGGTGACGAGGATAGTCGCGGGCGTCGCCGGCGGTCGTGCGCTGCAGGTCCCGCCCAAGGGCACCCGCCCGACGAGCGAGCGCGTGCGCGAGGCCCTGTTCTCGCGGCTGGAGCACCTCGACGTGGTCGACGACGCCGTCGTGCTGGACCTGTTCGCCGGTTCGGGCGCGCTCGGCCTGGAGGCGGCGAGCCGTGGTGCCCGCGCGGTGACCCTCGTCGAGGGGGCGCGACCCGCAGCGGAGGTGTGCCGACGCAACGTGGCCGCCACGGGCCTGGGCGGACGGGTGTCGGTGGTCCTCGACCGGGTCGAGCGTTTCGTGCAGCGCGTGCCCGTCGAGCCCTGGGACCTCGTGCTCGTGGACCCGCCGTACGACCTGTCGGAGGAGCTCCTGGGCGACGTGCTGCGCGCGGTGCTGCCCGGCCTGCGGGAGGGTGCGGTCGTCATGGTCGAACGGTCCACGCGCACGCCCGAGCCGACGTGGCCGGACGGGCTCGTGCGGTTCGACGACCGTGGCTACGGCGAGACGCGGGTGTGGTTCGCCGAGCCCGCCGAGCCGGCCTCCGGGTCGCCGTCCGGTCGCTGAGCGACGGGCTGCGCAGGCGCGCGCACGAGGATCTCCAGTGAGGGTCCGGGCTCGTCGAGCAGCACGGTGCCCGCCGAGGTGAACCCCAGCGCCGTGTAGAAGCCGACGTTCCCGGGATCGGTGGTCCCCAGGTGCGCGCCGTTCCCGGCGTCGGTGAGCACGGCGAGCCCGTGCCGCACGAGCCTCGCTCCGAGGCCCGTGCCCTGAAGACCGGGATCGACCCCCAGGTAGTTCAGGTACGCGCTCGGTCCGCTCGGGAACAGCGGTGCGGACGACCTGAGCGCGGAGCGGACCTGGACGGCGCGATCCTGGCCGACCAGAGCGGCCAGCACGCCCGCCGAGGTCGGCAGCGTGGCCGGTCGGGGTGTCGACGAGGCGCCCGCACGAATCCACGCCGCGACCGCGACGACGGTGCCACCGGTCTCGACGACGTGCACCACGCCGTCGGACAGGTAGCGCTCGAGGGAGGGTGCGAGCCAGGCCGCGCACGCCTCGTCGCGGGTGGCGGCGTCGGGGAACACCCAGGTCATCAGCGGGTTCGGGTGGTACGCCCGGGCCAGGACGGTGCGGATCGCCGGCAGGTCGCGGGTCTCGGCGTCGCGCAGCGTGGGCATGTCTGACGGTAGCGTCCGACGCCCTCACCTAGGTTGGGACCCATGAACGTGCGTGCGACGAGGTCCGGCTCATGACTCTGGCGGTCTGCCCGGGTTCGTTCGACCCGATCACGCGAGGTCACCTCGACGTGGTCCTGCGGGCGCGGTCGATGTTCGACGAGGTCGTGGTCGCCGTGGCGCGCAACTCCTCGAAATCGGCGCTCCTGCCGGCCGAGCGTCGCGTCGAGCTGGCTCGTGCAGCGCTCGCCGACGTCGACGGCGTGCGCGTGGAGGCCGTGGACGGACTGCTCGCGGACTTCGTGCGTACGGTGGGTGCGCAGGCGGTCGTCAAGGGCCTGCGCGGTGGCGCGGACTTCGATGCCGAGGTACCCATGGCGTTGATGAACCGGCACCTGTCCGGTGTCGAGACGGTGTTCGTGGTGGGTGACCCCGCACTCGCGCACGTCGCGTCGTCGCTGGTCAAGGACGTGGCACGGTTCGGCGGCCCGATCGAGGACCTGGTTCCGCCCGGCGTCGCCGCGGCGGTCCGGGAGGCGCTGGGTCTGCCCGCGCCGGGAGGAGAGGCACGATGAGCGACCACGAGGACCCCACGACGCGGCCGGAGGGCCTGACCGGTGTGCTGGACGCGATCGCGTCGGCCGTGGAGCAGGCGCGAGCGATGCCGATGTCGTCCTCGGTGCTGGTGAACCGTGCCGAGCTTCTCGACCTGGTCGACCAGGCGCACGAGGTGCTGCCGTCGCAGCTGGCACGCGCCGACGAGGTGCTTGCGGACGCCGACGCCGCCCGGGCCGCCGCCCAGGCGGAGGCCGACGGGATCCTCGAGCGTGCACGGGCGAGGGCCGCCGCGCTGGTCGAGGACGAGGCCGTGGTCCGGGCCGCGCACGAGCGTGCGGCGCAGGTCGTGGCCGAGGCGGAGGAGACCGCGGCGCAGCTGCGCAGGGACGCCGACGACTACTGCGACCGCCGGCTGGCCGACTTCGAGATCGACCTGGGCAAGGTGCTCAGCCAGGTGCAGGCGGGTCGAGCGAAGCTCGCCGGGCGGCTGGGGGACGACACGCTCGGCTGAGCGAGCGGCTGGGAGAGCACCGGATCGCGCGCCACGATTTTGGGGCGGACCCGCCGGTGCCGTAGGGTTATCCGTTGGTCCTGCCGGTCATGGCGTGGACCGAGATCGACGAGGGGACCGGACCGTGCAGCGCCCTGTTCACCTCGATCCCCGCTCGCCCTTCGTGCTCGAGACACACGAGCTCGGTCGACGTCCGGGATCGACGAGGACGGTGCAGCGCACCGTCACGGCCCCGGCCGATCTCGGTACCGACGTGATCGGCGTCCCTCCCGGGACCGACGTCGAGCTGGACCTGAGGCTCGAGGCGGTCATGGAAGGGGTCCTGGTCACCGGAACCATCCGGGGCCGGGCGGTCGGGGAGTGCGTGCGCTGCCTGGGCGAGGTCGTCGACGATGTCGACGTCTCGCTCACGGAGCTCTACGTCTATCCCGAGCGCGCGGCGGTCGCCCTGCAGGACGGCGACGACGAGGAGGACGTGCGCGAGCTCGAGGGCGACCTGGTCGACATCGAGCCCGCGCTGCGTGACGCGGTGGTGCCAGCACTGCCGTTCCGGCCGCTGTGCCGTCCCGACTGCCCGGGCCTGTGCCCGGAGTGCGGGGCGCGCCTGGCGGACGAGCCCGACCACGGGCATGAGACGCTAGACCCTCGGTGGTCCGCCCTCGGCGGCCTGCTGAGCAATGACGAGACGAAAGAGAGCTAGCCGTGGCTGTTCCGAAGCGCAAGATGTCGCGCAGCAACACCCGTGCGCGTCGCTCGCAGTGGAAGACCACTGCCACGACCCTCACGGCCTGCCCCCAGTGCCACGCGAACAAGCAGCCCCACACGGCCTGCCCTTCGTGCGGTGCGTACAACGGCCGCCGCTACGCCGAGGCCGTGCGCAGCGAGCACGAGGCACGCTGACACCGTCAGCATCCGCCGTGAAGCACCACGTGACCGGAGGACCGGCATGAGTGCCGCGGCCGATCGACTTGTCGAGAAGCTCGGGGTCCGCCTGGACCCCGAGCTTCTCGTGCTCGCCCTGACCCATCGTTCGTTCGCGCACGAGGCCGGCGGGATCCCCACGAACGAGCGTCTGGAGTTCCTGGGGGACACCGTGCTCGGCCTCGTCGTGACCGAGGCGCTGTACCGGACGTACCCGGCGCAGTCCGAGGGCGACCTGGCGAAGATGCGTGCCGCGACCGTGTCGCAGCGTGCGCTCGCACAGGTGGCCCGCGAGCTGGACCTGGGCTCCTACGTGCTGCTCGGCAAGGGCGAGCTGGCCACGGGTGGGCGGGACAAGGACTCGATCCTGTCCGACACGCTCGAGGCGGTCTTCGGCGCGGTGTACCTCGCGCACGGCCTGGAGCAGGCGCGCACGCTCGTGAGCGGGCTCGTCGGGCCGACGTTGCTCGCGGCGGCGGACCTGGGTGCCGGCCTGGACTGGAAGACCTCCTTGCAGGAGCTCTCCGCCCAGCTGGGCCTGGGTGCACCCAGCTACGACGTCGTGGGCGAGGGCCCCGACCATGCGCGCACGTTCACTGCGCACGCCGTCGTCGGCGGCCAGGTGCGCGGGTCGGGGACCGGCCCGGCCAAGAAGCTCGCGGAGCAGGACGCAGCCGCGGCTGCCTACCGTGGCCTCGAGGCGCTCCGGGCCGAGTCCGCACCGGCACGTTCCTGAACGACCTGCCGTTGCCGCACCGTGTGAGGGTCTCCCGTGCCTGAGCTGCCCGAGGTCGAGACCGTCCGTGACGGGCTCGAGCGCCACGTGCTGGGGCGCGGTGTGACCGCGGTCGACGTGCGCCGGGCGTACTCGGTGCGCCGGCACGAGGCGGGCCCGCTCGACCTGGTCGGACGGCTGCGTGGACGCACCCTGACCGCGGCGGCGCGACGCGGGAAGTTCCTGTGGCTGCTGCTCGACGAGCCCGAGGAGGGCGGCGACGCCCTGCTCGTGCACCTGGGGATGAGCGGGCAGCTGCTCGTCCGGCACGAGGCGGCGGTCGAGCAGGCCGCCGGTCACCCGCACCTGCGGGTGCGGATCGGTCTGGACGACGGGTCGGTGCTCGACTTCGTCGACCAGCGCACGTTCGGCCACCTGAGCGTGCACGAGCTCGTGGCGACGCCCGACGGCGCGGCAGGCGGCGCCGGCTCCCCGCTCGCCGCGGTGCCCGGACCGGTCGCGCACATCGCCCGCGACCTGCTCGACCCGGCGCTGGACCGAGGTGCGCTCGTGGCGGCCGTGCGGGCGCGGCGCACCGGGATCAAGCGTGCGCTGCTGGACCAGACGACGGTCTCGGGCGTCGGGAACATCTACGCCGACGAGGGGCTGTGGCGCGCCCGGCTGCACTTCGACCGGCCCACCGCCGCGCTCACCCGGGCCGAGGTCGGGCGGGCGCTCGACGGGGCCCGTGAGGTGATGGCCGAGGCGCTCGCGCAGGGTGGCACGAGCTTCGACGCCCTCTACGTGAACGTCAACGGGCAGTCGGGCTACTTCGACCGGTCCCTGGCGGTGTACGGCCAGGAGGGGCGTCCGTGCCCGCGCTGCGGGACCCTCGTGCGACGCGACGCGTTCATGAACCGGTCCGCCTACACCTGTCCCTCGTGCCAACCACGGCCACGGCGACCGCGGCCGTGAATAACCCCCGCGTGTACGCACCCGGGGGTGCGCCCGAGGCTCGGTACGATGCCTGCGTGTCTCCCACCAGTGCAGTGCCCGCGACCGACCGGCACCACCAGATCACCGTGATGATCATCGACGACCACGAGGTCGTGCGCCGTGGCATCGCGGAGGTCGTCGAGCGCACCGACGGCATGACGGTCGTCGCCGAGGCAGGCTCCGTCTCCGACGGCGTGCGGCGTGCGCTGCTCGTGCACCCGCAGGTGCTGCTGGTCGACCTGCAGCTTCCGGACGGCACCGGGATCGACCTGATGAAGCAGGTCAAGGAGACCCAGCCGGACGTACGTGCCATCGTCCTGACGTCCTTCGACGACGACGACGCGCTCGCCGCGGCGCTCGACGCGGGCGCGGCGGCCTACCTGCTCAAGAGCGTGCGCGGTGCGGAGATCACCGACGTCATCCGCGCGGTCGCGGCGGGGCGCACCCTGCTCGACGAGCGCACCGTGACCCGACGCAAGGCAGGCCACGAGGACCCGACGGAGAACCTCACCCCGAGCGAGCTGCGCGTGCTCGACCTCATCGGTGACGGCCTGTCGAACCGGGAGATCGCCGAACGGCTCGGCGTCGCGGAGAAGACCGTGAAGAACCACATCACGTCGCTGCTGGCGAAGATGGGCCTGCAGCGCCGCACCCAGGTGGCCGCGTGGGTCGCGTCCCGCAAGCACTCCGGCTGGCGGGCCGAGCCGGGGCACTGACCCCGGGCCGGGCCGATGGCCCCGGCCAGTCCAAGCCGGTCAGTCCAGCGGGGCCTGCCACACCAGCAAGGTGCCGCGCCCGTCGGGTGCGGACCCGAGGCTGAACGTGCCGCCGTGCTGACGGGCGCGTGAGGCCAGGTTGCCCGTCCCCGAGCGGCGGTCGCGGCGGTCGGGCAGGCCCGCGCCGTCGTCCTCGACCTCGACGAGCACCGAACCCGTGGGACCGACGCCACGGACGGTCACCCGGACGGTGACCGACGAGGCGTGCGCGTGCCGGGCCGCGTTCGCCAGGCCCTCGCGCACGACCGCGACGACATCGTCGGTCAGCTCGGCGCTGATCCGCTCGTCGAGCTGGTCCTCGTCGATGTCGTGGTCCGTGCCCAGGTCCCTGCCGTCGAGCGTGAGCACGACCCCCGGCGCGAACCCGAGGCCCGTGCGCGCCAACGAGGACTCGCGCCGCAACCGTTCCGTCAGGCCCGTCGCCGCATCGGGGTCGCGCAGCGCGTAGACGATCTCGCGGATCTGGCGGACGGACCCGTCGACGTTGTCCAGCGCCTCCTCCACGATCGACAGCAGCTCGCTCGGGTCGACCCCGCGCGCGGCCCGCCTCCGTACCGTCTCGAGCTGCATGCCCGTGGCGAACAGCTGCTGGATCGCCAGGTCGTGCAGGTCACGGGCGATGCGCTCGCGCTCGTCGAGCAGGGCCGCGACGTCCTGGGCGTGCCGCGCCTCCGCCAGGACGTAGGCGAGCGCGGCCTGGGCGGCGAACGACTCCGCGGTCGTCAGGTCGCCATCCTCGAACGGCTCCCGGCCGACCCGTCGCAGCAGGATGAGCACGCCGACACCGCGGCCGGAGGTCTGCAACGGGGCGAACATCGCGGGCCCGAAGGAACGCATGACGGGCACCCGGACCGTGCGTGAGCGGGACAGCGACGGCGTGAGCAGCCCGCGCCCCTCGGTCATCACCGTCCAGGCCCGCCCGCCCCGCGGCATCACCGTGCCCAGCAGGGCGTCGGCGCCGTCGCCCACGGCCAGCTCGATGAACAGGTCGCCACCCATCCCGGGCAGTGCGAGCGCCGAGATGTCCGCGCCGGCGACCTCCCGGGCCGTGCGGGCGATGTGCTCGAGGGCCTCCTCCTCGTCGATGCCCTCGAGCAGCATCGTGGTGATGTCCTGCCCGGCGCGCAGCCAGTGCTCACGGCGCGCGGCCTCGGCGTACAGCTGGGCGTTGGCGACGGCGACGCCCGCGGCGGCAGCCAGGGCGACCACCACCTGCTCGTCGGCCTGCGTGAAGCCGCCGTCCTTCTCGGACAGGTACAGCTGCCCGTACACGTGGTCGCCGACCCTGACCGAGGCACCGAGGAAGGAGCCCATCGGCGGGTGGTTCGCGGGGAAGCCGCGGAAGGCCGGATGGTGGCGCAGGTCCGACAGGCGCAGGGCACCCTCGGCGGGGATCTGGCCGAGCACGCCCTGGGCGTGCGGCGCGGACTGCAGCATGCGGGCCAGCGCGGTCGGCATGCCGGTGTACACGAAGGTCGTCGACACCCCGTGCGGGTCGAGGACGTTGATCGCGCCGTACCGGGCGCCCGTGAGCTCGGCGGAGACCCGCACGAACTGGTTGAGCACGGCGGGCAGGTCCAGCTCGCTGGCGACCGTCAGGATCGCCTGCATGAGGTCGGTGAGGCCGTCGCCGGTGAGGTCGACCGTCGGGCCGTCGACCTCGGTCAGCACGCCGCCGGTGCGGATCCCTCCGCGCGAGCGGCCCGGGCCGCTGCCGTCACGGAGCTGCTCCTCGTGGAGGGCGTCGCGGTCCGGGCTGTGCACTGGGGTGTCTCCGTCTCGGTCCGTCAGGGGTGCCGCGGTGCCCGGTCGGGTCTCCCGGGCTCTCACGTGGTGCTACGCGCCCGTGCGTGCGGTCGTCTGCTCGCGGTCGTGCGCCTCACGGTAGTCCTCGACCGTGGCCAGCAGGTGCGCGTGCGTCCCGCGTGCCGTGACCCTCCCGCCCTCGAGCAGGACGACCTCGTCGGCGGCGTCCAGCGCGCTGAGCCGGTGGGTGACCACGACGACCCCGCGGCCCTCGGCACGGGTGTCGGCGAGCAGCACCCGCACGAGGGCGTCGGCGGCCTGCGGGTCCAGGTGCTCGGCGGGTTCGTCCACCAGCAGCAGGCGGGCCGGGGCGAGCAGCGCACGGGCGAGCAGGAGGCGGCGGCGCTCACCCCCCGACACGGTCCGGGCGTCCGGGCCGAGCAGGGTGTCGAGCCCGTCGGGCAGCAGCTCCAGCCACGGCCCCAGGCCGACGGTCGTCAGCACCTGCCGGGCCTCCTCGACGCTCACGTCGCCGCGGGCCACCCGGAGGTTCTCCAGCACGGTGGTGCCGAACACGTGCGCGTCCTCGGTGGTCACGACGACGCCCCGGGCGAGGTCGTCCGACCCGGGCTCGGCGACGTCGGTGCCGTCGAGCGTGAGCCGGCCGCCGACCCGGGGGAGGAGCCCCGCGAGCGTCAGCAGGGTCGTCGTCTTGCCGGCACCGCTCGCGCCGACGACCGCGACGGACCGTCCCGGGCGCACGTCGAGGTCGAGACCGTCGAGGACCGGTGCCCTGCCGGGCCAGCCGCAGACCAGGCCCGAGGCGACGAGGCGAGGCCCGTCGACGGGCGCTGCAGGCGCGCTCGCCAGGGAGGTTCCGGGCTGAGCAGGCTGAGCGGAGCCGGTCGTCGTGTCGAAGGGACCGGCGTCGTCGAGCAGCGCCAGCACCCGCGCAGCCGCGGCCCGGGAGCGCTGCACCTGGACCGCGGCGGCGGGCAGCAGCGACGTCGCCTCGAAGGCGGCCAGCGGGGTCAGCACGATCACCGCGAGCTCGACCGGAGCGAGCTGCCCGCTGCGGACGGCCGGCACCCCGGTGACCAACGCGGCGAGGACGGCCAACCCGGTGGCCAGCGGTCCGACGGCGGCGGCGAACGCGGCCGCACGGGCGCCGGCGTCGGTCGCCCGGGCGATGCCCGCGTCGGCGGCCCGCAACGAGTCCAGCTCGCGGGCGACCCGGCCGGAGACGGTGAGCGGTCCGGCGTCGTCGAGCAGCCCGAGCGCGGTGGCGGTCATGTCCGACCGCGCCGAGGCGGCCTGCGCCTCCGTCGTCCGTGCGGCACGGGCTGCGAGGGACGGCGCGAGGAGGCCCGCGGCCAGCAGGGCGAGGGCGAGGGCGGCAGCCGCGGGCGGCCAGAACGCGGCCATCGCGGCGACGGTACCCGTGCCGAGGGTGGTGGCGACGGCCGCGGGCAGCAGCCCCCGCACGACCACGTCACCGACGGCGTCGACGTCCGCTCCGACACGGGTGAGCAGGTCCCCGCGGCGCAGCGTGACGAGCGCCCCGGTGGTCCCGGCGGCGAGCCGTTCGTAGACGGTGGTGCGTAGCGTGGCCATGCCGCGCAGCGCGAGGTCGTGCGAGACGAGACGCTCGGTGTAGCGCAGCACGCCGCGCCCGATGCCGAAGGCGCGCACGGCGACGGTGGCGACCGACAGGGCGAGGACCGGGGGCATCTGCGAGGCGCGGGCGATGAGCCAGGCCGACACCGCGGCGAGCGCGACGGCGCAGCCCAGGGCGAGCGTGCCCAGCAGGACGGCGAGGGCCGTCCGGCGCGGGTCGATGTCGAGCAGCCGCACCGCGCGCCGGAGGTTTCCATGCCGCGCCTGGCTGCACTGGGGGTTCGCGCCCGGGTCTGCCGGGGCGACACCTGCGCTCGGGGCCGTGGTCATGCGCGGACCTCCGGTCCGGTCGGAGCGCCGGCGAGCGCGTCGGGCACGTCCTCACGTCCGGCCCCGGCGTCGGCCGCGCCGTCGGGCAGCGGGCCGGGGCGGACAGTCACCACGTCGTCGGCCGTCGCGGCGAGCGTCGCGCGGTGGGCGACGAGCACGACGGTGCGACCGGCGGCGCGCATCGCGTGGACGGTGTCCAGCACGACCTGCTCGCCGAGGGCGTCGAGGTGCGCGGTCGGCTCGTCCAGCACCACGAGCGGGGCGTCGGCGAGCAGGGCGCGGGTCAGGGCGACGCGCTGGCGTTGTCCGACGCTCAGGCCCGCGCCCCCCCGACCGAGCACGGTGTCCCAGGCGTCGGGCAGCCCGGCGAGCACCAGGTCGAGACCCGTGAGCGACGCGGCGACGTCCCGCGCCGCTGCGTCCGTGCCACCGACGACGTCGGCGACCGTGCCGGGCTCGAGGACGGGCCGCTGGGGGAGCCAGGTGATCTGCGCCCAGAACCCGGTCAGGTCCACGTCGGCGAGATCGATCGCCGGACCGGTCTGCGGGACGAGCGTCACCGCGCCGGCATCCGGCCGGAGGAGCCCGAGGAGGACCTCGACGGTCGTCGACTTGCCGGCCCCGCTCGGGCCGACGAGCGCCAGCACGCGACCGGGGGTCACCTCGAGGTCGAGTGCCGCCGGTGCCGCGTGGTCGCGTGCACGGACCGACACCCCCCGCAGGCGCAGGGTCGTGCTCCGCAGGTCGGGCGCGGGCGTCGCCCCGACCGTCGGCAGCGGGGTCTCGAGCACGGCGAACGCCTGCTCGGCCGCCGCGACCCCGTCGGTCGAGGCGTGGAAGTGCGCGCCGACCTGGCGCAGGGGGGCGAAGACCTCGGGCGCCAGGATCAGGACCGCGAGTCCGGTGACCAGGTCGAGCTGTCCGTCGACGAGGCGCAGTCCGATGCCGACCGCGACGAGCGCCACGGAGAGCGTCGTGAGCAGCTCGAGCACCATGCCGGACAGGAACGCGATGCGCAGGGTGCCCATCGTGGCGCGCCGGTGCGCGTCGCCGAGGGCCTGCACGCGGGCCGCCGGGCCGCGTTCGCGTCCGAAGGCACGCAGCGTCGGCAGGCCGGCCAGCAGGTCGAGCACCTGCGCGGACAGCCGCTGCATCGTGCGCAGACCCTGCTCGGACCGGCCCTGGGTCAGCCGACCGACCAGGATCATGAAGACCGGGACGAGCGGGATCGTGCCGACGACGATCGCGGCCGACACCCAGTCCAGACCGAGCACGACGAGCACGGTCGCGGGCGTCACGGTCGCGGCGAGCACGAGCTGGGGCAGGTACCGCACGAAGTACGGCTCGAGCGCGTCGAGCCCGCGGGTCGCCAGCGTGACCACGGCGGGGCCTTCGCCTCCCGCGAGCAGGCGGGGCCCACGGGCGACGGCGTGCGCGACGACGGACTCGCGCAGCTCGGCGACGGCTCGGGTGGCGGCGCGGTGGGCGTAGCGCTCCTGGACAGCCGTGACGAGCGTCCGGGCGAGGACGACGCCGACGAGCGCGACGACCGCCGGCAGGATCTCGCCGAGGTCCGCGCCGTGCGCCACTGCTCGCCCGAGGGCTCGGGCGAGCAGCAGCGCCTGGGCGACGATGAGCGCGGTGGTGACGAGCCCGAGCGCGACCGTCAGGGCGAGGTAGCCCCGGGCGGCCCGGGCGTGCTGGAGGAGCCGGGGGTCGAGCGGCTTCACGCCGACCGACCGGTCACTTGGCCCCCGACTGCTCGAACGTCAGGCCGACCGGGTCGGGGATCTGCGCGGCGCTGATGCGCTTGCGGAACACCCAGTACGTCCAGCCCTGGTACACCAGGACGAGGGGCGTGAGGATCACGGCGACCCAGGTCATGACGGTCAACGTGTAGTCGGTCGACGAGGCGTTGGTGACGTTGAGGGAGTTGGCCGGGTCGAACGCGGGCATCACGTCGGGGTACAGCGACCCGAAGATCAGGACGACCGCGGCGAGGATCGTCACGGCGGAGGCGATGAACGCCTGCCCCTCGCGGCGTGCGCGGGTGGTGACGACGAGCACCGCGAGCGCGACGGCCGCGACGGCGACCGCTGCCCAGGTCCAGGCGGCGTCGGAGTAGGCCAGCTGGGCCCAGATCGCCCAGGCGGCGGCCACGACGAGCGTGATCGGGGCGAGGCGCTCGGCGGCGGCCCCGGCGCGTGCCCGGATGTCGCCGTCCGACTTCAGCGCGAGGAAGACGGCGCCGTGGGTGAGGAACAGCAGTGCGGTGGTCGCGCCGCCGAGCAGGGCGAACGGGTTGAGGAGCGCCCAGAACCCGCCGACGTACTGGTGGTTCACGTCGAGCTCGACGCCGCGCACGATGTTGGCGAAGGCCACGCCCCACAGCACCGACGGGAGCCAGGAGCCGAACATGATCGCCCGGTCGGCCAGGGCACGCCACTTGTCGTCGTTGATCTTGCCGCGCCACTCGAACGCGACGATCCGGACGATGAGGGCGACGAGGATGAGGAACAGCGGCAGGTAGAACCCGGAGAACAGCGTCGCGTACCACTCCGGGAACGCCGCGAAGGTGGCGCCACCGGCGGTGAGCAGCCACACCTCGTTGCCGTCCCAGACGGGGCCGATGGTGTTGATCATGACGCGGCGGTCCTTCTCGACCGCGGCGGCGTCACGGCCGCCGCGGCGTCCGAGCAGGCCGAGCAGCATGCCCACGCCGAAGTCGAACCCCTCGAGCACGAGGTAACCGGTCCACAGGACCGCGATGAGCAGGAACCAGACGGTCGAGAGCTCCATGGTGATCGTCCCTTCCGGCTCAGTAGGCGAACGACAGCGGACGGTCGGTCGCGTCCGGTTCGTCAGGTCGGTTGTCGGGGCTGGGGTCGTGCTCGGTGTCGGCGACGCCCTCGATCGCGTACCGGTGCATGAGGCGGTACCAGAAGACCGCGAGCACGCCGTAGAGCAGCGTGAAGCCGACCAGCGAGATGATCACGGTCGTCGGCGTCACGACCTCGGAGACGCCCCGTGCGGTGAACAGCCACACGCCGTCGACGCCCGAGGGGTTCGGGTTGGGTGCGACGACCCACGGCTGACGGCCCATCTCGGTGAAGATCCAGCCGAACGCCGAGGCGAGGAACGGCGTGGCGAGGGCCCAGACGCCCACGCGTGCGAACCACGGGTTGTCGGTGACGCGTCCCTTGCGGGTGAACCACAGCGCGAGCAGCGCCAGGGCGGCCGAGCCGACGCCGAAGCCGATCATCAGTCGGAAGGACCAGTAGGTGACGGCCAGGTTGGGGGAGTAGCTGGCGGGGTTGCCGGCCTCGTCGGTGAAGCCGAACTTCTCCTCGTACTGGGCCTGCAGGTCGTCGACGCCCTTGATCGGCGCGGAGAAGTCCCCGGTCGCGAGGAACGAGGTCAGGCCGGGGATCTCGATGAGGTGGCGCACGCCCGCGCAGTCGTTGTTCAGGTCGCCGATCGCCAGGATCGAGAACGAGGCACCGTCGGTCGACTCGCACAGCCCCTCGGCCGCGGCCATCTTCATGGGCTGCTGGTCGAACATGAGCTTGGCCTGCCAGTCACCGGTGACAGCGACGCCGACGCCCGAGACGAGCATGGCCACCAGGCCGAGGATCACCGCGGGGCGGTAGACGTCGCGTGCCTTGTCGGCCTGACCGGCGCGGACGAGCTTGACCATCCACCACGCGGCGATGCCGGCGACGAACGTGCCCGCCGTGAGGAAGGCCGCCGAGATCGTGTGCGGGAACGCCGCGAGAACGGTGGGGTTGCTGAGCACCTTGCCGATGTCGACCATCTCCGCGCGCCCGGTCTCCATGTTGAAGACCGCACCGACGGGGTGCTGCATCCAGGAGTTGGCCGCGAGGATGAAGAACGCGGACAGGTTCGTGGCGATCGCGACGGCCCAGATGCACGCGAGATGGATCTTCTTGGGCAGCTTGTCCCAGCCGAAGATCCACAGGCCCAGGAACGTCGACTCGACGAAGAACGCGGCGAGCGCCTCCATCGCCAGCGGGGCGCCGAAGACGTCGCCGACGAAGCGTGAGTACTCCGACCACGCCATGCCGAACTGGAACTCCTGCACGATGCCGGTGGCGACACCGATCGCGAAGTTGATGAGCAGGAGCTTGCCGAAGAACTTGGTCAGCCGCAGCCAGCGCTCGTGACCGGTCCGCACCCAGATCGTCTGCATGATCGCGACGAGCGGCGCGAGGCCGATCGTCAGCGGCACGAAGATGAAGTGGTAGACGGTCGTGATGCCGAACTGCCAGCGGGCGAGGTCGAGGGCGTCCACGCGGGTCACTCTCCATCGGGGGTGCGGGGCGGTCGTCGGTCCGGGCCTGCGGACGCCGGACCGACCTCGGGCGTAGGCCCTCTGACCGGCCCTGCTACCCGCAGGGATGGTCGGAACGCTAGGGCTCAGGTCCTAGTCTCACCCCGGGACGTTGGTCCCGGGTGCTGACAGTGTGTCGTGTCCCTCACGTCTGCGCCGACGGTGCGTCGACGGCGCGTCGAACGGTGCGTCGGACGGTGAGCCGGAGCGTGCGTCGACGGTGCGGAGAAGTGGCGCGCCGAAGCCCGTCGCGGGCGCCTCGCAGGCCGGTCGGGGGTCCCTGTGCGATACTCGTCACGGTTCACCGGCGCCCACACCGCCACGAATCCTTGAGCTCGCCGCCCCTGCGTCGCGCGCGCCAGCCGCCGCCAGGCACCGCACGGCCCCGCCAGGGCCGCATCGGTCGCCCGGCAGGCGATGGCCCCGATCCTCGAGCAGCAGCCACGACCGCCGACTTCCGTCGCGGCGCCCGAGGGGCGCACGTGACGACTACCGCCTCCGGGCGCTGCACGTGTGGGCGGCGTCCCTGGCACCCAGGAGCACCCCGCGTGACCCACGACAACACCCCTGACCTCGCAGCGGACGCGACGACCACCGGGGGTGAGGCAGCACCGGCACCCACGCGTCGCCGTCGGGCGACGCGTACCGTCGCGGCCCCAGCGGTCGCCGAGCAGGCGACGCCGAGCGAGGGGTCGTCCACGGATGCCGCTCGTGCGGGGGTCACGGACTCCCAGGCCGCTGGTGCGCAGCCCGCCGCCGAGACCCCCGACGCCGCGGAGCCCGCAGCGCCCAAGGCCCGCCGCTCACGTCGCGCCACCCGTCCCGCCTCCGAGGGCGTCGTGACCACGCCGGCCGGGGACGGCACGGCGACGACGACCGCACCCGAGGCGAGCCACGGGTCGGACACCCCGGCTACCGCCACGCCCGAGCCGACGGTCGACGACAAGCCCGCGAAGGCCCCGCGGCGTCGCCGTGCCGCGTCGCGGCCCGCAGCCAGCCCGGACGCCGCCGCCACCCCGACCGAGTCGCCGACCGAGAACCCGGTCGTTGCGCCGCTCGACCCGGCCGTCGAGGACGCCGAGGAGGACGCCCTCGACGAGGCCGGCGTCCAGGCACCCGCCGCCCGGGTCAACGCACCCGGTCTGGACGTGCTCGCCGAGCTCGCCGCCTCCGCCCCGTCGGCCCCCGCCGCCGCTGCTGACGCACCGCGCACCGCCGCCCCGCGGCTGGCGACCACTGCTCTGCTCTTCCAGGCGCCCGACCCCGCGGCCCGCCCGCGCCGTCGCCGGGCGCAGGTGCAGGCGGGCTCGCCCGAGGAGATCTCGGAGGCGGCCCGTCGTGCCGAGGCGGCGGCGACCGAGGAGGCCGAGGCAGCTGCCGTCGAGCTCGCCACGTCGGTCCAGGACGACGCGCAGCCCGTGGCCGAGACGTCGACGACCCGCCCCTCGCGTCGTCGCGGCGGCCGTCGCCGTGGCGGCGAGCCCGTGGTGGAGGCGACGCCCGACGAGGAGGCGCCCCTCGGCGAGCCCGTCGAGGACGAGGCCGACCAGGACGAGGACGCGCAGCCGCAGGAGGTCGAGCTCGAGGGCGTCGACGAGAGCGGCGCCCCGCGCCGTCGCCGTCGCCGTGGCGGTCGGGGTCGCCGTGGCCGCACGGACGACGCGTCCGACGAGCAGGGTGGCGACGAGCCGACCGGTGACGAGGCCGACGAGCCCGAGACCGACGCGGAGGCGGAGGACGAGGCCGACGCGGGTGAGGACGGCTCCGGCACGAGCCGCCGTCGTCGCCGTCGTCGCCGTGGTTCGCGCTCTGAGAGCAGCGAAGGCGAGCAGCAGGGGCGCACCCGACCGCGACCGGCCGGCGACGAGGTCACCGCGCTGCGTGGCTCGACGCGCCTGGAGGCCAAGCGTCAGCGCCGCCGCGAGGGGCGCGACGCCGGACGGCGCCGCCAGATCATCAGCGAGTCCGAGTTCCTCGCCCGCCGCGAGTCGGTCGACCGCGCGATGATCGTGCGCGAGCGCGACGGACGCACGCAGATCGCCGTGCTCGAGGACGACGTGCTCGTCGAGCACTACGTGTCCATCCAGGCGCAGGCCTCGATGGTCGGCAACGTGTACCTCGGCCGCGTGCAGAACGTGCTGCCGAGCATGGAGGCCGCCTTCGTCGACGTCGGCAAGGGCCGCAACGCGGTGCTGTACGCCGGTGAGGTCAACTGGGACGCGGCCGGGCTCGAGGGCGGCCAGTCGCGTCGGATCGAGCAGGCGCTGAAGTCCGGCGACTCGGTGCTCGTGCAGGTCACGAAGGACCCGATCGGTCACAAGGGCGCGCGGCTGACCTCGCAGGTCACGCTGGCCGGCCGGTACCTGGTCTACGTGCCCGGCGGCGGCATGACCGGCATCAGCCGCAAGCTGCCCGACACCGAGCGTGCCCGCCTGAAGAAGATCCTGCGCGAGGTCGTCCCGGAGTCCGCGGGCGTCATCGTGCGGACCGCCGCGGAGGGCGCCTCGGAGGACGAGCTGCGGGCCGACATCGAGCGTCTGCAGTCCCAGTGGGAGGCGATCTCCGCCAAGGCGAAGACGGCCTCGTCGCCCGCGCTCCTGCAGGGCGAGCCGGACATGGCGATCCGCGTCGTGCGCGACATCTTCAACGACGACTTCAACTCGCTGGTCGTGCAGGGCGACGAGGCGTGGTCGACGATCTCCGGCTACATCGGCGAGCTCGCTCCCGACCTGGCGGGCAAGATCTCCCAGTGGACGGGTACCGCCGACGTGTTCTCCGTGCACCGCATCGACGAGCAGCTCGCCAAGGGGATGGACCGCAAGGTCTGGCTGCCCTCGGGTGGTTCGCTGGTCATCGACCGCACCGAGGCGATGACCGTCATCGACGTCAACACCGGCAAGTTCACCGGCTCGGGCGGCACGCTCGAGGAGACGGTCACCCGTAACAACATCGAGGCGGCCGAGGAGATCGTCCGCCAGCTGCGGCTGCGCGACATCGGCGGCATCATCGTCATCGACTTCATCGACATGGTGCTCGAGTCGAACCGTGACCTGGTGCTGCGCCGGCTCGTCGAGTGCCTGGGTCGGGACCGCACGAAGCACCAGGTCGCCGAGGTCACCTCGCTCGGGCTGGTGCAGATGACCCGCAAGCGCGTGGGCCAGGGCCTCGTCGAGGCGTTCTCGGTGACCTGCGAGCACTGCCACGGTCGTGGCTTCATCGTGCAGGACGAGCCGGTGGAGAAGGGGCCGCGCCCCGACCTGGCCGCGCCCGCGCCGCAGCCGGCCGCCGAGGGCGAGTCGAAGCGCGCGCGCCGCAAGCGGGGCGGAGCCAAGGACGTGGCCCCCGCACCGCACGCAGGCGTGCCGGTCCTGCCGGAGGCGCGCGAGGCCGTCAAGGCCACGCTCGCGACGATCGCCGCTGCGGCCGCCCACGCCCACGAGCACGAGCACGAGCACGAGCACGACGAGGCCGTCGCCGGTGCGGTCACGCCCGAGGAGACACCCGAGGTCGAGGTCGCCGCCGAGTCGCCCGCCCCTGCCCCCGTGGTCGTCGAGGTGGGCGACGTGGCGCACGCGCCCGTCCTGGATGTCTTCGCCGAGCTCGCCTCGGTGGCGGCGGGCCGTGACCGGGTCCAGGTCGACGACGTCGACCTGCCGGAGGCCGCACCCGAGCCCGACGAGCACCTCGAGCTCACCCCCGTGGCCCCGGAGCTGTTCGACGTGGACGACGAGGCCGAGGACGCCGACGTCAGCGACGGTGCGACCGGCGGCAACATCGCGCAGGGAACCGAGCCCGACGTGCGGGAGTAAGGCGGGGACCCCAGGTCGGAACGGCCGGACAGGGGTTCGACCGGCCGTCGGTCGGCGGCCAGGTTTGACCCCTGGCCGCCGGGTCCGTAACCTGGAGCGTCGGTGCGTCGTGTGCGTGCCGACTGTGCTCGTGGGCAGGCAAGCCGTGCCGACGGGCAGTGTGTGTCGACAGCGTGTGTCGCCGGAACGGCATGTTCCACTGGCCGACGAGGTCTGCTGCGACGCGAACCCCCGGAGCCTGGGTAGGTCGGGTGGTGCGCGGACGCGGGCGACACATCCAGCAGACGCGAGACAAGCAGTTCTTCGAGACAAGCAGTTCGACGAGCAGAGATGAGCATCAACGTGGTGTACGCGATCGTGAAGGCTGGCGGCCGCCAGGAGAAGGTCGCCGTCGGCGACGTCGTCGTCGTCGACCGCCTCGCCGCGCAGGCCGGTGCGACGGTCGAGCTGCCCGCGCTCCTGCTCGTCGACGGCGAGAAGGTCACCACCGACGCCTCGGTCCTGGCCAAGGTGAAGGTGACGGCGGAGGTCGTGCGGGACGAGAAGGGCCCCAAGATCGACATCCTCAAGTACAAGAACAAGACCGGTTACCGCAAGCGCCAGGGTCACCGTCAGCAGCTGACCCGCCTGAAGGTCACCGGCATCAAGTGATCTCGCTCCGCGACGTGACCACGTCGCGGCTGCAGCCCCCGTTCTGAGCAGCACGAAAGCAGGTTCGTCATGGCACACAAGAAGGGCGCGAGCTCCTCGCGCAACGGTCGCGACTCCAACGCCCAGCGCCTGGGCGTCAAGCGCTTCGGTGGCCAGGTCGTCAAGGCCGGCGAGATCATCGTCCGCCAGCGCGGCACCCACTTCCACCCCGGGATCAACGTGGGCCGCGGGGGCGACGACACGCTGTTCGCGCTGACCGCCGGCTCGGTCGAGTTCGGTACCCGTCGTGGCCGCAAGGTCATCGACATCGTGGCGGCCGAGGTCTGAGACCTCCCCGTCGTCCGCGGCGCTGACGCGGCGGACGCACTCGTCGACGAAGGGGCGCACCCGTGCGGTGCGCCCCTTCGTCGTGTGAAGATCGCAAGAACACAAGGAGGCAGTCGTGGCGACATTCGTCGACCGGGTCGTGGTGCATGCGGCCGGCGGTGACGGTGGGCACGGCTGTGCGTCCATCCACCGCGAGAAGTTCAAGCCCCTGGCGGGTCCCGACGGTGGAAACGGTGGCAACGGCGGCTCCGTGATCCTGCGGGTCGACCCGCAGGTGACCACGCTGCTGGAGTTCCACCACCTGCCGCACCGGCACGCGCCCTCGGGCTCGCAGGGCATGGGCGACCACCGGCAGGGTGCGATCGGGCAGGACCTCGTGCTGGGCGTGCCCGACGGCACGGTCGTGAAGGACCCCGACGGGAACGTGCTGGCCGACCTGGTCGGGGTGGGCGCCGAGTACGTGGCCGCCCCGGGCGGCCGTGGTGGCCTGGGCAACGCCGCGCTCGCCTCCCAGCGGCGCAAGGCGCCTGGCTTCGCGCTGCTGGGCGAGCCGGGGGAGTCGCAGGACGTCGTCCTGGAGCTCAAGACGATCGCGGACGTCGCGCTCGTCGGGTACCCGAGCGCGGGCAAGTCGAGCCTGGTCGCCGCGATCTCCGCGGCCCGGCCCAAGATCGCCGACTACCCGTTCACGACGCTCGTG